>NZ_BAAJLR010000001.1:0-890128 GCF_057542855.1 Alteromonas sp. 4NS20-0143 | reverse complement strand
GCCAAGAGCGGCTCTAGATTGAGTAAACAAAGCGGTTTGCACTTTTTTGGTGATAATCTGCTCTGATTTAACCTATAAATTTATGTGCGCAAATTTCTTAAAATTTTTAGTAACCCTTTATCAACTAAAGACAAGACAGATAAAGAAAAGCCTAGCTTTAGACTAAGCTTTCGCACTTTTCACCGTAACTAAATAGAATAAAAAGCGTTAGCGAGAACCGGGCAAAGCTAGTTTTGCAAATACCCAAATATGAATTTAGTAACTTCAGTCTACTTAATAAGTACACAAGTAACAGAAGGCAAAAATAGCTGAGCAACCTTACGAAGTTTATACGAGTCACTTTTTTCAAATATTGCTTCAACAAAAGAAAAGTAGAAACGGGGCATTCGAATGTGAATGTTTTTTGCGCTCCAATAGTAATTCACTTTCCTAAAACCTATTTTTTCAACGTCTTTCAAATCTTTAAAAGTCCACTCTTTTAAGTGAAAACACTCTGGCATATTTGAAAAGTACTGAGATACATCGTGAGGGCCGCAGTAAGCATGGGGTGTTCTAAATGCGTACGCACCACCTTTTTTCAAGGTTTGTTTAACTATTGCAAAGTGATGTTCAACATCTTCATCATGTAAGTGTTCAATAAGTTGATCGCTAAAAACGAAATCTATACTTTCGTCGGTTATTTGCGATAGGTCATATCCGTCATAAACCACAACAGAAGTATTTTGTGGAAAAGCTTCGTTTTTATCCCTCTGGTCTGAAATATCTACACCTATTGCTTGCTTACAGTATTTTGCTGCCTCTTTAAGAAGTCTACCATCACCACATGCGAACTCGACGAATAATTGTTCGCGCTTTAGAAAGCGTTTGATAAACGCCATTCTATGGCCAACTTTTTTTAGGCTTTCTGACTTGTCATTTCTTTTTGTAAGGCGAGGGTGATCAGGTACTTTACTAAATAGCTCGTCATACATAGAACTATAAATATCTTTTCGTGATGTTCTATCAGCCTTTTTTAACTGCGTGGCCAGCTTTTTCTCAACTTTGTAGTGATTTGATACTTGCTCGAACGAACGATTTGATGGAAGAGGTTTCCTTAACTGCATATTACTATCCCTGTAAATATTTATTTAATATGTTTATTTTTATTTGTGCTTTCATGATTTACGAGTATGAACAAATGTTCAAGCTGTTTGTGCGAATCCTTAATCGTTCGACGGAAAAATATACAAAACACTCATTTGTTCAACAACGTATTGCGCGTTACAGCATGTAAAATTTCCAACTTTCAAACGAATTCTGCCAATATCAGCTATATAGGGTAGCGGTAATGTCTGTCACTCGTGTAAACTATCGTTTTTATTTCAAGCAAGCCTTTGCCCGTAGATTTATTCTACTTATGCGAGGGCCATGCAGTCATCATGCACATTGAGGAAACCATGGAGCTTGACGCGATTATCAATCAGGCGCAGAGCCAGATTGACGCTGCCGAAGATGCAGCCACATTAGACCAAGTTAGGGTCGAATTTATGGGTAAGAAAGGTAAACTTACCGACTTACTTAAAGGCTTAGGAAAGTTATCTAACGAAGAACGTCCTGCCGCTGGCCAAAAAATTAACCAAGCGAAACAGGTTATTCAGCAGGCTATTTCTGCCAAAGGCGAACATTTACGCACTGAAGAGCTCAATAAAAAGCTTTCGGAAGAAGCAGTAGACGTTACGCTACCAGGTCGTACTGAAAAGCCAGGTAATTTGCACCCGGTTAGCCGCACTATTGCGCGCATAGAGTCGTTTTTTGGTGAGTTAGGCTTTTCGGTAAAAACAGGCCCTGAAATTGAAGATGGTTTCCACAACTTCGATGCGTTAAATATTCCGGCTAATCACCCGGCGCGTGCTGACCACGATACGTTTTACTTTAACCCAGACATGATGCTTCGTACGCAAACTTCTGGCGTTCAAATTCGTACTATGGAAGCAGAAAAGCCGCCGCTACGTATTATCTCACCAGGGCGCGTTTATCGTAACGATTACGACCAAACTCACACGCCAATGTTCCACCAAGTAGAAGGCTTGATGGTTGATAAAAACGTGAGCTTTACCGAGCTTAAAGGCATTTTGCACGATTTCTTACATCACTTCTTTGAAGAGTCTTTAGAAGTGCGTTTCCGTCCGTCTTATTTCCCGTTTACAGAGCCTTCAGCTGAAGTAGACGTAATGGGTAAAAACGGTCAGTGGCTAGAAGTGCTTGGCTGCGGCATGGTGCACCCTAATGTACTCAAGTCGGTTGGAATAGACCCAGAAGAATACACTGGTTTTGCCTTTGGTATGGGCGTAGAGCGTTTAACTATGCTGCGTTATGGCGTTAACGACTTACGCGCGTTCTTTGAAAACGATCTTCGTTTCCTCAAGCAGTTCAATTAAGGCAGAGAGTACACATGAAATTCAGTGAAAAATGGTTAAGAGAGTGGGTTAACCCGTCGCTGTCGGCACATGAGCTGTCTGAACAGTTGAGCATGGCTGGCCTAGAAGTAGACGGCGTAGAGCCTGTTGCAGGCGAGTTCACCGGCGTACTAGTGGGTGAAGTGGTAGAGTGCGGTCAGCACCCTAATGCCGACAAGCTTCGCGTTACCAAAATTAACGTAGGTGGCGATGAGCTGCTAGATATCGTTTGTGGCGCACCTAACTGCCGCCAAGGCATAAAAGTAGCGGTAGCCTGTGTTGGCGCGGTACTGCCAGGCAACTTTAAAATTAAAAAAGCCAAGCTTCGCGGCGAGCCGTCATTCGGTATGCTGTGCAGTTTTTCTGAGCTAGGCATAAGTGACGATCACGACGGAATTATCGAACTTCCTGAAGATGCGCCAATAGGTACAGATATTCGTGAATACCTTGGGTTAGACGATAACGCTATTGAAGTAGATTTAACGCCTAACCGCGCCGACTGCTTAGGTATTCGTGGTATTGCCCGTGAAGTAGGCGTGCTTAACAACCTAGACGTCTGCGAACCGGTAGTTGAAGACGTTGCACCGTCTATTGATGACAAGCTTGCTATTACTCTTAGCGCAGACGATGCATGCCCACGTTATTTAGGCCGCGTTGTTAAAGGCGTCGATGTATCTGCAGCTTCACCACTGTGGCTGGTTGAAAAGCTTCGTCGCTGCGGTATAAGAAGTATCGACCCCATTGTTGATGTTACAAACTTTGTGTTGCTTGAGCTTGGTCAACCTATGCACGCATTCAACCTTGCTAGTATTGAAGGCAATGTGAATGTTCGCATGGCAAAAGAGGGCGAAAAGCTTACTCTGCTTGATGAAACAGAAGCAACACTTAAAGAAAACACGCTGGTAATTGCCGACGATAACAATGCGTTAGCCATGGCCGGTATTTTCGGTGGCTTGCATTCAGGTGTTACCACTGAAACTAAAGACATTTTGCTTGAAAGCGCGTTTTTCAGTCGTGATGTGATTATGGGCCGTGCTCGTCAGTACGGTTTGCACACCGATGCATCACATCGTTACGAGCGTGGCGTGGATCCACAGCTACAGCGCAAAGCAATGGAACGCGCTACCGCGCTTGTTCTTGAAATTTGTGGTGGTGAAGCGGGCCCAGTTGTTGAAGCGGTTTCAGAAGATAAACTGCCGAAACAAGCTACGGTTACACTTCGTCGCGACCGCTTAACTCGCGTGCTCGGTATTAGTATTGATGACGCAAAGGTAAGCGAGATGCTTTCTCGTTTAGGCTTAGACGTTACCGCTACCATTGAGGGTTGGAAAGCGGTTGCACCTAGCTATCGTTTTGATATTTCAATTGAAGAAGATTTAATTGAAGAAATTGCCCGCGTTTACGGCTACAACAACATTCCTAATGTTGCGCCTGCCGCAACGCTTGCCATGTTGCCTTCCCAAGAAGCGCAGCTGCCGTTAGGTACAATGAAGTCGTTGTTATTAAGCAGAGGCTATAACGAAGCTATTACGTATTCGTTTGTCGACCCGAAAATACAAAACGCATTGTTCCCTGATGTAAAAGGCATGGTGTTACCGCACCCAATATCATCTGATATGTCGGTAATGCGCGTAAGTTTATGGCCAGGTTTGTTAGGCGCTTCGGCGTACAATCAGAAGCGTCAGCAACAGCGAATTCGACTGTTTGAAACCGGATTACGCTTTATACCTCAACAAGATGCGCCAAATGGTGTATTGCAACAGCAGGTAATTGGTGGTGTAGTAGCAGGGCGTCGTAACGAAGAGCACTGGGACTTAGGCGATAGCCCAGTAGATTTCTTTGATGCAAAAGCAGATGTGGAAGCGTTATTGGCACTTACCGGTAAGCACGGTGAGTTTCAATTTGTTACTGGCGAACACAGTGCGTTGCATCCTGGTATGACTGCAAAAATTTTGCTTAACGATGAAGAAGTTGGCTATATTGGTGCTGTTCACCCACAATTTACAAAATTGTTGGGCGTAAACGGTCGTGTATTTGTGTTTGAACTAGCGGTAGACGCTATTAGTGAACGTAAATTACCGTCTGCTGCACCTGTATCGCGTTTTCCATCTAATCGTCGTGATATAGCTATTACAGTGAAAGATGAAGTGCGTGTAGGAAATGTTCTTTCTTACATAGAAAAAATTGGCGTAAATCAACTAGTTGCTCTAAACTTGTTTGATGAATACAAAGGCAAGGGAATTGAACCTGGGTACAAGAGCCTTGCATTGTCACTTCATTTACAAGATCCAGAAAAAACCTTAGAAGAAGCTGAGATTCAGCACGCTGTCGATACTGTGGTAAAAGGTTTGGAATCTGAGTTTGGGGCCGCGTTAAGAGAGTAAACTATGGCATTGACCAAAGCCGAGATGGCTGAACACCTATTCGAGAAACTAGGCATTAACAAGCGTGATGCTAAAGATCTGGTAGAGCTTTTTTTCGAAGAAATTAAAGGCGCTCTGGAATCTGGTGAGCAAGTAAAACTGTCAGGTTTTGGCAATTTCGACCTGCGTGATAAGAATGAACGTCCTGGACGTAATCCTAAAACGGGTGAAGATATTCCTATCAAAGCGCGCAGGGTGGTGACATTCCGCCCTGGTCAAAAACTTAAAAGCCGAGTTGAAAACTCAGCACCTGTCGACGAGTAATTCGCACACTGCTGCAATTATGACGTTGTAAAACATGAAAAGAGCGGGGAGCACCCTCGCTCTTTTGTGTTTCTTCTTTTTACAGTGCGCCCGCACTGACTTTCTTATGTTATTTTTTCGGAGGATAGTGTGAAAAAAGCACTTGTCGTTCTTTCTATTGTGTTCTTCGCCATAGCGGCATGGTTTGTTTTCTTATCTGTTGATGCTGATAATCGCGACCAAGAAGCGTCGAGCGTACCCGTTATTACCGTAATGGAAGTATTGCATGCAAGCGACCTGCAAGAGGGCGTTAAGCAGGCGGTAAATCAAAACAACGATGAAGAAATTCAATACTGGCTTCAGCAAGCTTCAGAGGTTGGTGAAGCGGCTAACTTAGCGGCTGACGACCTTGAGTACTTACGCTCTCGCGCAGCGAAAGACTACGTGGTTTTTAATGCTAAGCGCCAGCTTTTTAACGAAGAATTTGAAACCCACTACTATGCACTAAAGAGCATAGAAGGCCTTAAGGCTAAATACCCAGAAGCGCAGGACCTGTTCGCCCGTGCTGATGCGCTGCTTGAAAAGCGAGATGCTATTATTCAACAAATTGCCGTTACCATTGCGGGTAACGACTCACCCAGTGATGCGGTAATAAAAGAGGCGAGAGAGCAGTGGCTTCAACAGGCCAATGCAGTGCCCGATAGTACTCGTTAGTACTCATTGTAAGTACTCGGTAAAGCAGGCTTTTAAACACTAATATCGATAGCTTTTACCGAGTGCTCATATGAATAGCTCACGTCGAGCGCCCATTCGAAAAGCTTATCCCAAGCGCTCATACCGAAAGCTCATATTTATAGCTTATACTGATAGCTCATACAGGTAGCTCATACTGATATGTCGGCAAATTTTGCATTAGTTAGTGCACCGAGGTCGGTTGCACTTAGCGCGACCTCTAAGCCACGCTTACCTGCACTTACATGAATGAGTTCGAGTTGCAGGGCACTTTCGTGAATAACGGTAACAAGTCGTTTTTTTTGTCCCAAAGGGCTTACCCCACCAAGTACATAACCTGTTGATGCGATTACTGCATCGGCACTGGCCATGGTCACTTTCTTTGTGCCTAGCACTTTTGCCATTTTCTTTTCGCTGAGTTTGGTAGTAACCGGTACAACGGCTACAGCTAACTCTTTGTGTTCTTTATTTTCCTTGTTCTCCTTATTCACATAACTCACTACCAATGTTTTAAACACGCTTTCAGCAGGCAATCCTAATTTTTCAACGGCCTCTAACCCATAAGATGAAGCGTTGGGTTCGTGTTCGTACTTGAGCACGCTGTGCCTTATTCGCTTTTTGGAAAGCAGCGTAATGGCTGGCGTCATTCTTCTTCTTTCTTATAAAATGTACGTGAATAAATAATTTCGCCAGGCAAAAGAGGCGTAGCTGCTTGAGTGGCATAGTCATTAAAACCTACTGTAAAAAATTCTGACAGTGGGTGGCCAGACTGCCCGCCAGGTAAGGTGAGAATAGCATTGTCTAAATGCCCTGGGCTTACAAAGAAACGTTCTGATGCTCCAAACCCAGTAGACTGCACGGCGGGCATGTAGGTATCACCAAAACCTGCAACTGGGGCCATGTTTAACTTATCGCCTATTAACGGTATTTGTGCTGAGAAAGGGTGTTTCACTGTTAACGTGTTTACACTTCCCCAGTTAAGCATGTCCATATTCGCTTCAAGAGGAGAATATTTATCAAGAAGCTTATGCTTGGCTCGCCTGTAGGCATCTACCAACAACTCATCGAAAGTATCGGTTCCATCGGGTAGCCAGCTGTTTGGCTGGCTTTGTATGAGTTGCCACGTGGCAGGCTCAATGCCACGTAGCAGCGTGCGGCTTTGTACGCCTTGTTTATCAAGGGATGATAAAATTTCACCAAACAGCGTTTGTACTACTTCACGACGAAAATGCTTTACCAGGGTGTACCCCACGGAGTCGTCACATGCACAGGCTCCCCATGTGTTTAAATAGGTTAGATCTGGCTTAAACTCGACATTTTGCATGGTGAGTAAGCCACTGAGTAAATTATGCCAAGGAATAAGGAACTGAGCATGGTTGTCTAACTGGATGGCGTAAAAATCAGTTTCGGTGAACGTGTCTTTTTCAAATAAGCGGTCTCTTATCTGTCTGCCTCTTGCCCCAAGCGCGTATCCACCATCGCCTAGTCGAGATAAGTCTTTCGCTGCAATAACTCGAGCATTGGCGGTCCATAGTCTATTTGAAACAGGGTTTTTTACCAAAGGCAGCATGGTTGCAGGGCGAGTGGGATTGTTTCGCATTTCTTGTTCAGATATTGCGGTGTACGATGCGTTTTCTCTGTGAAGCACTGCGCCGCCTGGCATCCACGCCGTATTACCTTCGATATCAACCATCACCAAGTTTTGCGTTGGATTGGCAATTCGCTTTCCTATATCGATAGCCTCATCCACAGACTTAGCATTGCCAAAATCTACAATAGCTAAGTTGGCAGCAAATTCGTGATGGGCAACCCAATTAAGGGCATAGCGTTTTCCGTTGAGTATTTTAACGGGGCCAAATTCACTGACTTCAATCGTGTATTCGTGACTGCCTGAGGGAAGGGGAATTGTTTCTGTCACTGTCGTGGTTTCTGTATCGCTATTAAGCGCTACCCAATCTACGTTGTCTAAGTTAGCGTTAGTAAAGCCCCAGGCTATATTGCCATTGGTACCCACAACAATGCCGGGTAAACCAGGTAGCGACACACCTGTAATAGAAACGTCTTGACCTGCGTCACTGTAATTAAGTTGGGTGCGATACCAGATAACGGGTACACGAAGGCTTAGATGCATATCGTTCGCCAGCAGCCCCGCGCCTGTCGGCGTAATAGCGCCCGACACCGCATAGTTATTACTGCCTATATCGGGAAGTTCGGTGCCACTGTAGTTGTAACGAGCGCGGTTATAACGAGGGTCGGTATAACGAGCTAAGTCATTAGGCAATACGTCATTAATGATACGGTTGTTATAAGCTCGAATATCTGAATTTTCACTTTCGTCTGCGGCTTTAAACTGGCTAGGGTATTCAGGAATAGGGGCGTCGGATAAAGGCAGCTCGCTGCCATCAAGGGCGGCCTGAAAATGACTTTGCTGGGTTATAAAGTGATAAATTTCATCGCCAAAGGTGTCTTTAAGAGCGGTTCTTGCAAGATCTAACTTTACCTGCCCGTCCTGCAAATCTAGATACATGCTGTAAATAACCAAAATACTGTCGGTAGGGCGCCACTGCGTTATCTCCATACCGGCTGCAATGTATTCGAAGGGAAGAGTGGTGTATTCATTAATTGCTTCATTGACGCCATGAGCATAGCGAATAAGCAGTTCTTGTTGTTTACTGGGTAAGTTTTCGAAAACGGCCTGTGCTCGCTGTTCAAATTGATGGAAACGGGCGTTTTTATCTATGTCTAATGCTGCACTTCCTACCCAGGCTGACAAATTGCCAGAGGCTGCTCTGCGCTGTAAGTCCATTTGAAAAAAGCGATCTTGACCGTGAGCAAACCCCAATGCATAGGCAGCATCAAATAGGTTATCAGCGTTTACAACAGCATGGCCTAGCGAGTCTCTCGAAAGCTGGGTAGGCTGGGTTACGTGATAAGTGGCACTGTTTCCCTCTAATTTGGGTAAACTTAAATATAATGTGGTGTACACAGCCGCTGCGGCAATCGACAACAACAGTACAGCACCAACAACAAGCCACTTGATCCAATTTATCACGTGAATTACTCCGCTTTTTTCTCTATCCTACCCCAACAAACTCAACAATGAGAAGTGATGTTTTATGAGACTAATTAAACGCACAATTCTTGATAAAAATAAGGATGTGCTGTGGGCCCATTAATGCTCGATTGTCAGGCCGAAGAGTTGCTGCCTGAGGAAAAAGAAAAGTTGGCGCATCCAGTCGTCGGCGGGGTTATTTTATTTTCTCGTAATTACCATGATAAGCCTCAACTTGCGGCATTGATAAAAGATATTCGCCGGTATGCGAATAAGCCTTTGCTTATCGCAGTCGACCACGAAGGGGGGCGAGTACAGCGCTTTCGTGAAGGGTTTACCGCCATTCCTGCCATGGGCGATATCTTGCGCCATACGAAAAGCGAAGGCGAAAGTGCTGCTCTTGCTCACGCGTGCGGACTTGCGTTGGCAGTAGAGCTTAAAACACTTGATATCGACTTTAGCTTTGCCCCTGTATTAGATATAAACGGCGTGTCGCAGGTAATAGGTGACCGCGCTTTTGCTGATAATGCCAAAGATGTAGTGCGGTTAGCCACGTCTCTTATCGACGGGCTTAAAACGGCAAACATGCCTGCTATTGGTAAGCATTTTCCTGGTCATGGCAGCGTTGCCCCAGACTCACATGTTGCATTGCCCCTTGATGAGCGAGATTTTGACGAGATTAAACACACCGATATGGTGGTGTTTAAACGGTTAATAGAGCGGGAGTTGCTAGATGGCGTTATGCCTGCCCACGTAATTTACAATCAGGTATGTGCTGAGCCCGCCGGGTTTTCTTCCCGTTGGCTTAAGCAGATATTAAAGAAAGACCTTGGTTTTAGCGGCGCTGTTTTTTCTGATGACTTGTCTATGCACGGAGCGTCTGTTGCCGGCGGCTATGTCGAGCGGGCAGATGCGGCATTAAGTGCAGGCTGCGATATGGTGTTGGCTTGTAACAATGCTAAAGGGGCCGAGCAAATCCTAGATGGGCTAGAAGGGCGTATTGCGCAGCAGTCTCAGGAAGATAGTCAAAAGCGCGAGCGTGTGATGAAGTTACACGGGCGAGTATTGCCTGCGGGCCTGCGTGAGCAGTACGAAAGCGCAATGGCGCTTATAGAGAAGCTACTGCACGTATAGAAACTGAGCTTTACAGAGATACCGCGGTGCTTATAGCGCCGCAGCAGTTATACAGTCGCAGCAGGGGTTTTAAAGTCGCAGCAGGGGGTTTAAAGTCGCAGCAGCGGTTATAAAGCCGCTAGCGCTAAACGGAATTTAGACCGCTACTTCGTCTACACCAGCTTCGATATTTAAAAAGCGTGCAAAGGTGAATAAGAAGTCACTTAAGCGGTTCAGGTAAGCATGAACCACCTCGGGCACGTCGTAGTGCTTGGCCAAGCTTATTACCGCGCGCTCTGCACGACGGCATACTGCACGACAAACATGGGCTTGCGCCGCATCTTCACTGCCACCTGGCAATACAAACGACGTGTTCGGCGGCATTTGATTGGTTAACTCATCGATAAGGCTTTCAAGTGACTCGATGTCTGACAGCGTTAACGTTGAGCTGGCCGATATGGCAAAGCCTGCCTGAAAGAGATTGCGCTGAATGGTGTGAAGCTGTGCACGATGTTTCTTAGGCACAGAGGCGGCCAGTAAACCAATGTGGCTATTGAGTTCGTCAATGTCACCGTAACTTTGTACCACTAAATCATCTTTATCTACGCGGATAGCTTTGTCGGCGTATATTTGCGTGCTGCCTTTGTCGCCAGTACGAGTATAAATTTTCATTTAACAGCAATCCTATTTTTGGGTGTCGTTTTGTTTTTCGTTTTGTGTATCGGCCTGTAAAGGGCGCTCATAGCGACGAATTTGTACAATAAATCCATACAGCGGATGGTCAAAATAGTGCAGTTGCTTACTGATCACGCGGCGTTGCTCGGCAAGAGGTATGGATATCAGCTGATATTCTACTGTTTGCGCGCTGGTCTCTGATAAGCTATTTTCCAATACGCTGTTTTCACCTTCATCATTCACAAATGCGCCACTATTTGATGAAGCAAGCTCTGTGTTTAGGTCGCTAGCAGTGAAATACTGTGTAGGTACCTGATGTCGATAAAACATCTCACTGTCGATATGTAGGTAGGGCACTCGGTTAATGTATTTAAGAAATACCTTCATTCGGCCATCAATTTCCCAAATTGGCTCGCGGAAAGCACTACTATCGTTTGTGGCTTCGTCGCTTAAATCGCCCTCTGTTTCTAACCGCTGAAGGGTTTTAAACGAAACAGGCTCTGGTTGTGACAAACGCTGTTCTAGCGACGTGAAAAAAGCGTCGCTAACGATGGCCGTGTGTTCATCCTCATTGGTAACACCTATTGTCGCTTCTTTCGATGCTTGCATCGTGTCTGCAGTGTCGGTAACTGCAGGGCGTTTATCTTGAATTTGTTCGCCATCTTTATTAAAGCGACTTGCGTAATTAGTGCCACCGAAAAGACGCACGTTAAACGCCTTACTTTTGCCAAACTTAACCGGCTGTCGCCACGCTACATGTAGCAGGCGCTCTAACTGGCGATTAGAGCGTATTTGACGAGAGATAGAGGTTAGTTCTTGCATATCGCTAGATAGCAAGTGAGTTTTTGTTGCTAATGGCCAGTCATTGCCTTCTATAACAACGGGAAGCTGTGCTGGCGCAGGCATACTGTTATCAACGCTATGTCGCACCCACTTAATACCATTGGGTTGTTGGTTAACGCTAATCCAAGGCTCCTCGGTTTCGCAGTAGGTAAATTGAGGTGCTGAGACTGTTGGCTTTGAGTGAGTACCAAAAAAATCAGTCCAATTTGCGTCTACCCAATACGATGTAATGGTTTCTAGAGAAGGTGCTAGGGCATCGCCAGTAGGCTCACTACGCTCACTGTTTGTTTCAAAGTCATTCTCTTTAAAGTCAGTCCCTTCAACGTCGCTGCCGTTATAAGTCGTCTCTTCAAGAACAGTGCCTTCAACATCGCGGCTTTTATCATCTTCATCAAAAGCACTGCCAGTAGATTCTAAAGACTCCGGGCTTTCGATAGAAGCTGAATTATCAAGCAGGCTTGTCTGATTAAGCGCGTTAGGCGTATTTAACGCTAAAAAGTCAGTATCAAAAGCGGGTACAAGCAAACTCAGGTCGTTAGGCCAGGCAGGTAAGGGCTTCTTTTTAGGCAAGCCGTTTATATCGCAAGTGGCCAAGTTTTGCTTGATGAATCGAATGTCAGGCATGATTACCGCACTGATCACATCCGCCTCACTCTGGGGGACCGCAAAAGACTCAGCCAAATTAAACTGCTCTTCTAGCTCAGTCAGTGCCTTGTTGCGTTTAAATGCGACAACCTCTACATCGAACCACCAGTCGTCGTTGGCATTTGCTTTGGCCAACAACGATGACGCTATAAAAGCGGCCAACACAGCAGTTAATGTGCACCTGCGAAATAACGTCATGTTATCGCGACTCCTTTGCAAAATCGGCAATGATATCGCTAATAAACGCAATGCGCTCTTTAGCTGTTTCGGTTTTCTTCACCAAGCGAAGCTTTTGGCTACCTTCAAACTTAAAGGTGTTTGGCTTGGTTTGAACCTGCTTAATAATGTAGGCAGGGTTAACCGTGGTGGTCTCTTTAAACTCCATGGTACCGCCTGTAGCAGACAAGTCCACTTTAAGTATGCCTATAGCGGCGGCTCTTATCTTTATTTCAGCCACATCCACAAGATTTTTAGCAGGCTCTGGCAAAAGGCCAAAGCGGTCGATACATTCCACTTGGAATTCGTCAATATCATCCTGCGTCATGCAGCTGGCGAGACGCTTATAAAGCGACAATCGAGTATTTACATCGGCAATGTAATCTTCTGGCAGTAGCGCTGGAATTCGCAATTCTACTTCGGTGTGACCAGACAACGCGTCGTCAAGCGACGGCTCTCTGCCATCTTTTAGTGCATTTACTGCTTTATCCAGCATATCCATGTAGAGGCTGAAACCAATGCTCGCTATTTGCCCAGACTGATCGTCGCCAAGCAACTCACCTGCACCGCGAATTTCCAAATCGTGAGTCGCGAGTGCAAAACCCGCACCTAAATCTTCTAACTGCGCAATGGCGTCTAGGCGCTTGCCGGCGTCTTTGGTCATACGCTTAGGATGCGGCGTTAACAAGTATGCGTAAGCCTGGTGGTGAGAACGACCCACTCGGCCCCGTAACTGATGCAGCTGCGCTAAGCCTAAGTGATCGGCTCTATCCATAATAATGGTGTTAGCACTTGGCACATCTATACCGGTTTCGATAATGGTAGTACACACCAGTACATTATAACGCTGGTGATAGAAGTCGCTCATTACGCCTTCCAAGTCCCGTTCGCGCATTTGCCCATGACCTACGGCAATACGGGCTTCAGGCACAATTTCAGCTATTTCCTCGGCGGTGCGCGCAATACTGTCTACCTCATTGTGCAGGAAGTAAACCTGACCACCCCGTAAAATTTCACGCATAATGGCTTCGCGAATAGTGGCTTTATTACGCTGCTGCACAAAGGTTTTTATAGAAAGTCGTCGGGCTGGCGGTGTAGCAATAATAGACAAATCGCGCATGCCAGAAAGTGCCATATTCAGCGTACGGGGAATAGGGGTGGCGGTAAGGGTGAGTATATCCACATCGGCGCGAAGGGATTTTAGCTTTTCTTTTTGACGAACGCCGAACCGGTGTTCCTCATCAATAATGACTAAGCCCAAATCTTTGTATTTTATATCGCTTGATAGCAGTTTGTGGGTTCCCACCACAATATCGACCTTGCCTTCGCCAATGCGCTGGGTGACGTCTTTTTGTGCTTTACCGCTTACAAAGCGGCTCATGACTTCTATTTCAAAGGCCCAGTCGGCAAAACGGTCTTTAAAGTTTTCATAGTGCTGTTGAGCAAGTAGGGTAGTAGGCACCAAAATAGCCACTTGCTTACCGTGGTTGGCCGCCAAGAAGGCTGCTCGCATAGCCACTTCTGTTTTACCAAAGCCCACGTCACCACACACTAAACGGTCCATGGCTAATGGGTTGCCCATATCATACATTACTGCGGCAATGGCCTGTGCTTGATCTGGTGTTTCTTCAAATGGAAAGCTATCAGAGAACTTTTGGTAGTCGTCCCAGTTTATGTTGTAAGCAAAGCCTGGTTTAGCGGCGCGGCGGGCATACACATCGAGTAGCTCGGCAGCTACATCGCGCACTTTTTCAGCGGCTTTTTGCTTGGCTCGCGACCATGCATCTGAGCCCAAGTAGTTAACCGGGGCGCTATCCGCATCGCCGCCAGTGTAGCGAGAAATTAAATGCAATGAGGCAACGGGTACGTACAGCTTCGACTGTTTAGCATACTCAATACATAAATATTCGGTAGTGACGCCACCGGCATCGAGGGTTTGCATGCCAAGGTAACGGCCAACACCGTGGTCGAGGTGCACCACCGGTTGCCCAACAGACAGCTCCGCTAGGTTGCGAATAATGGCGCTTTCGTCGGTTGCAGTGCGCTTATCGCGAAGACGGCGCTGACTTACCTTGTGTCCGAGAAGCTCGGTTTCAGTAATAAAAAGCAGCTCGCCTTCTTTGCTTTTCCAACGAAAGCTATGTTCTACCAAGCCTACGGTAATGCCAATGGTATCGTGATTTGACAAAAATTCGTTAAATGAGTTAACTGGCTTAGGCTTAATGCCTGCTTTTGCCAGTACAGTCATTAACCCTTC
The DNA here is from genome assembly GCF_057542855.1 of Alteromonas sp. 4NS20-0143. Taxonomy (NCBI): domain Bacteria; kingdom Pseudomonadati; phylum Pseudomonadota; class Gammaproteobacteria; order Alteromonadales; family Alteromonadaceae; genus Alteromonas; species Alteromonas sp. 4NS20-0143. The sequence goes on along the minus strand of NZ_BAAJLR010000001.1, from coordinate 875,494 downwards.
ACGTCGGCCTTGAGTTTCTGCACAAAACAGTACTTTTGCGCCTTGCTTGGTTGCCTCATTAACGGTGGCAATTAAGCGTTCGGCAGGCACTTTTTTCTGCGAGTTAATGGCAATGTCGTCTAGCTTTTCGCACAGCATATTAGTGCTGCCCGCTTTATCTTCTAGTACTTCACTGCGCATAGAGGCGCGAGGCCACTGCTTTATTTGGCCAAACAATTCATTAATAGGCAGAAATAAATCATCCGGTGCTAGCAGTGGGCGAGCTAGGTTATACCGGTATTGTTCGTAACGCTCTTTTACATCGGCCCAGAAAAACTCACTGGCATCTTGCACATCGCCATGAAGCAGTAGCATGCTTTTAGGGTGAAGATAATCGAATAGCGTGGCTGTTTTTTCAAAAAACAGCGGTAAGTAATATTCTACGCCGCTAGGCATGGTGCCTTTACTCACTTGAGAGAAAATACTCTCTGAGGCGTTGTTGGCATCAAACTTTTCAAGAAACTGCTGTCGAAACAGCGTGATCGCGTCTTTGTCCGTTGGAAATTCACGAGCGGGGAGCAAGCGAATCTTATCAACGGCATCGCCTGAGCGCTGGGTTTCGGTGTCGAAATAGCGAATAGAGTCTATTTCGTCATCGAATAAATCTATTCTAAACGGCTGTTCGCTACCCATTGGGAATAGATCTATGATGCTGCCGCGCACCGAAAATTCGCTGTGACTCATTACCTGACTAACGTGCAAGTAGCCGGCCTGTTCTAAATTGCGTCTGAACTGATCTCTGTCTAGGGTTTCGCCTTTATTTAGCATTAATAGATATTTGGCGAGATAATCTGTAGGCGCCAGACGCTGCATCAGGGTGTTAACGGGAACAATAAAAATACCGTCAACTTGCTGGGTAAATCTAAATAGGGTTTCTAATCGCTGAGAAACAATGTCTTGATGAGGAGAAAATGAGTCGTAGGGCAGGGTTTCCCAATCAGGAAATAACGTAATAGGGACATCTTTGGCCGAGGGCTTGTTTGCCATAAAGAACGCGAGTTCTTTTTCTAACTTCATCGCCGATGGCGTATCGGCAGTAATCAGCACTATTGGGCCGTTGTACTGTTCCTGAGCTTGGCTAATACAAAGCGCAGTACTGCTACCCTGTAATTGCCCCCATTGCTTATGATCCTGAGACGATGCGTCTTTCTTCTGCGCCGGAAGAGGCAGCGATAATAAGGTGGCTGTCATGACGTCCTATAACTGTTTAATACAATTTATACCAATGTAAGATGGCAATGAGTACTGCTTATGGTGCCAATTAGGATCCAGATTTTTTCTCTTTCGCGCGTTTTCTAAGCTGCTGGGTTTGAACATGCAGGCTAGCTCGCACCAGTAATTCTTGATCTTGCTCTCTAATGGCACTGAAAATAAAGGCTATATGGTAGCTATCTTCCACGCTCTCGCAAGTAATAACTTCACCGTAGCAGAATATGGCTGCCGCTTCGGCGTCTAGAAAAAGTTTTAGTTCAGCGGTGGTGCCAATGTCTAACGGCGATGCTGATTCAATAATAACGCCTCCGCCTCCATATTTTACTGAGCGATAGCGCTGTGCCTCTTCGTCTTGCTGATGCAGTACAAAAGACATCATGAGATCTATTTTTCTAGATTGATGGTTAAGAAAGTCGGCCAACGATTCGGCGTGATCGCCTAAATTGCGTAGTGGCCTAATTGCCTGCGCCTCGATGGTTGCCATTTCACTAGCAATACGAAATGCATAGGGCATTGCTTCTTCAATACCTTCTTCATCTGGAACGGCTTCATTGTCCTCTAGCGGCCTAACATTGACGTTAATGCCAGAGGCAATTGAAAAGTATTCGTCGAATTGGGCTTTCTTTTCATCTAGGCTAAGTTTATTCACGACATTCCCCTGCCACTAATTCTTGTGCAGCCAGTAGCTTACACGTAGTATACCCACTTTACTATTTTGGGTGTATCTCGTCATCTCACCTTTTGACTAATTAAAGCCTGGTCCTCGCTAATGGGAGACCACGCTAAAGAGGTGGCCACGCCAATGGGGTGCGAGACGTTAATTTCTTTTTTTAAAGCAAGGCGCCATGTCCTATCCTCTTTCAGCATCAATAGCCTATCGATATGCCAAATCTAGCAAGGCCAACCAAACCAGCTTTGTATCGTTTATCAATCGCTTTTCAGTTGCAGGTATTGCCTTGGGGCTTACGGCGCTCATTATCGTTGTGTCGGTAATGAATGGGCTAGAAGGGCAGCTTAAACAGCGCATTTTAGGCATTGTTCCCCATATTGAAATAACCTCAGAAGCCACAAATAATACAACGAGCGCGCTCGCAACATCGCCCATTAATGATGTGATTGCGGTTATGCCGTACCGAGAAACGGAAGCGGTGGTGCAGTCTAAGCGAGATTTAAGAGGTGTGCAGGTTCACGGAATCCATCCTGACCAAATGAAGCAACACACCATGGTAGCGAATAACATGGAGCAGGGACGTTTTACCGATTTAGAAGCGGGAAGCTTTAGAGTCATCATAGGTCGGGCATTAGCGCAAAAGTTAGATGTGCGCGTAGGCAATCGACTTCGCATCATGGTAGCCGGTGCTAGCGTTTATACTCCATTTGGCAGAATGCCGAGCCAACGCCTGGTAACAGTATCAGGGGTTTTTGATATGGGCTCGCAAATGGACGATAAAGTGATGTACATGAATATCAACGACGTTAATCGCTTGCTTCGCGACACTAAAGGGCAGGGCGAATCGGTACGGCTGTTTTTAAACGACGCATTCGATTATTTAACCACGGTTAATACTCTGCAAAATGAATTGGGTATTGATATTGCCTATATAAAGACATGGCGAGAGCGGCAAGGGCCTTTGTTTGATGCGGTAAAAATGGAAAAGAACATGATGATGTTAATGCTGCTGCTTATTATTGCAGTGGCGGCGTTTAATATTATCTCTGCCCTTGTGATGGTGGTGTCTGAAAAACAGGGCGATATTGCCGTATTGCAAACCCAAGGCATGATGCCTAAAACGGTCATGTGGATTTTTGTCTTAAATGGCCTGTTTAACGGAATTAAAGGCGCGGGAATTGGACTAGTCTTGGGTTGTATTATAACCAGTCAGCTTAATAACGTGTTAGCGCTGGTTAACTCTCCACTTGCTCTGGCGGCCGATGGAAGCGGGCTGCCAATTGACATGGACATCATGCAAATTGTCAGCATAACCGGTATTTCTGTGTTGCTATGCGTATTGGCCAGTATTTACCCTGCCTTCAAGGCCATGAAAACCCAGCCTTCTCAAGTGCTGCAAAATGAATGACTTACTGACCAAGCCTCCAGCAAAGTAAGTGAATAACAAATCGAAAGAAACCGTGTGTGGTTAAGTAAGTCACACAGGAATAAACCGAGTTTTCCGTGCAAAACACCGTGAAGTTCACTATACTCGCGGTCTTTTAAATTTCGCCGAATGAGACGTTATGAACAAGAATTTTATCACTTCGCAATCCCTATTACAGGACTCCTTTCGTTTAGCTGCAAAGGTATATGACGATGGTTTCCGTCCAGATTTTATTATAGGTATTTGGCGTGGTGGTGCACCGATAGGTATCGCCGTGCAGGAGTTCTTTGAATTCAAAGATACGTCAACCGATCACATTGCCGTGCGCACGTCGTCTTATTACGGCATTAATCAGCAGGCAAAAGAAATTCGTGTGCATGGTTTGCACTACTTAGTAGAAAAAGCCAATGCGGGCGACAAGCTTCTTATTGTTGATGATGTGTTTGATTCAGGTCGCAGCGTTGATGCACTGATTAAACAAATCAACAAGCTGATGCGTTTAAACACACCTACAGACATTCGCATTGCTTGTCCTTGGTATAAGCCGCAAAACAACAAAACAGACATAGTGCCTGACTATCATATTAACGAAAGCGACGAATGGCTTGTGTTCCCGCATGAGATTGCCGGTTTATCGGAAGAAGAAATTCGTGCTGGAAAAGGCGAATTGTCTGAAGTGATGGATATTCTTTTCAAGAAGTAAAGCGTCAACATTCTGTTTTCTATTAAATATTAAAGCCGTATTGATCATTACATCGATGCGGCTTTTTTGTTTAAGGCGCTTTATTAGTGTTAGCGCTATCAGCATTGCCAGCGCCAGTTTCACTATCACCGCTTTCAATATCGCCAGTTTCACTATCACGGCTTGCTACAGGAAGTTGAAGCGTGAAGGTAGTGCCTACATTGACTTCGCTACTTACCTCTATTTTTCCGCCCATAGATTCGATGATTGAAAACGAAATATATAGGCCCAGACCAGTGCCTTTGCCTGTGGGTTTTGTTGTATAAAAGGGGTCGAATAGTTTTTCTAAATCGTCTTTTTCAATACCACTACCTGTGTCTTGCACGGTCACTATCACTATTTCATTATCATCTAGATAGTCGCATTGTGTTGAAACGGTAAGCGTGTCGCCGTTGTCCATAGCCTGCGCTGCGTTAACGAACAAGTTCACTAACACCTGATTTATTTTACCGGTTTTCCCCCGAATTAAGGGGATATCTGCAAGCTCGGTATTAATGGTCACTTTGTGTTTAAGTTCGCTATTAACCAGTCTAAGGCCGTTAGTGATGCAGTCGTTTATATTGACGGTATCATCGTCTAATACATCTGAGCTGTGTGAAAATGAGCGCAGGCTAGTGATAATTTCAGTCACGCGATTTAACCCTTCTCCAGACTCCTCACAGATATCGGCAATTTCATCCACAATGGGGCCTATTTTGTTGTTGCTTGTCCACTGCTTCGCTTTTTCAGCCACAGCAGTGCGCTCTTCATCAGTTGCGGCCTCCGCAAGCTCTTGCACAATATCTTGCATACTTGTTAACGACGGTAATACCTCTTTAATAAACATCATGTTGCTATTTACAAACGCGATGGGGTTATTAATTTCGTGAGCCACACCCGCGGCTAGCAGACCAAGAGACGCCATCTTTTCTGATGAGATGAGGCTCTTTTCAACTTGGGCTTTTTCTTCTTTTAATTTAATGGTTTCAAGGGCCATTAGTTTGGCCTGAACGCTCATAGACATTTGTTGAGTAAAGGTGCGGTAGCGGTTTGCCATATCCACAAACTCTTGGGTATAGAATCCCAAGGTTTGATGACAAAACACCATAACCGCCTGCTGGTGGTGCACTCTAAATGGGCACAGTAATGCAGAGGTTACCGGAGTATCAAAAAGGTGAAGGTGCTCGCGCCATGTTGGCTGTAGCTTTACATTAAAAAGCGCCACTGGAGAGCTTTTTATGGCCCGAGAAAGTGTTTCGTCCACGTCCCACATGGTATCTAATAACGCAGGGTGTGTGGTATTGGTGCAGCGCATTTTGCCTTTGCTGTCGTTTTCTAAAACAAAGCAAACGTCGTAACTGTAAAGGCTGCGAAAAATACCAAACATTTTGGTATACAGCTCTTTTTCGTTTCTTGCAGTAAGCAAAGCCCGTGTGCCAGCGAGCAGCGCATCACTTTCTTTTTTGTGGGCTTCTGCCTGTTCTTTCAGCCGATATACGAGGGCTAAGTCTTCAAGAACGTTTTCGTAATCCTTACTCATCTAAACGCTGCCATTAACAATAGTTATTAAAAAACTGACGTTCACAAACCTACCATCACGAAAAACGTTCATTGAGAAAAAACGACGGCTGATATCATTAAATTACCGTGCCTGCTTTTACCGTCTAAAAATCGACCTTGTTCACCGAAGGTGTAAGTACCGCAAATAGGCAGGCTCTCAAATTTTTCTTGAAGGGATGTCAGCATGGGGTGAATTTCATCGCCAACCGTTAATCGACAGCCTGCACAGTAGACCAACAGCACGCCAACGGGCTTGCTATCATCTGGCAGTAGCATGATGGCGTTATTGATAACCCGTTCTGCTCGCGCCGTTAAACTGGCAATGCTTCCTTCCATCAACACCAGTTCTTCCCCTTCAATAACCTCAGAGAACACGTTAAGGCCACCATCATTACATACCTCATCGGGATGACACAAAAGATAATTGAGTGCGCCATTTTCTAGCTGCACTGGCTTGCCTAATGGGACGGTAGAGGTAAGTCCTAGAATTTGACCTCCGGCCAATTCTTTAGCTATCAACCCATTTGTAGCTTCGTTATACGCCTTTGCAGCAGGCACGCCATCAAGCTCTAGTATGTGCCTGTTTTGAGCACTCGACGCTTTAAAAACGGTTTCAGTTGGTTTGTAACCCGAGCTGTAGCTAAGCCCTAGCGGCGAGGAAGGATACATCACTGCCACTGCTAAGCAATTGGCGCCGCTGTGCGATGATGTACTGATATACCAATTGCCCTCTACGGTATTGTCTGCGGCCGAGCCGCCAAAAATAGGTACTTGCTCGCCTACAACGCTGGTAAAACCATTGAGTATGGCTTCTTCCTCACCGGGTGGAAGCGCGCACCATATAAGAGAGGGGCTTTCAAACGGGCGGCCTGCACTCATAAGCGCATTCTCAAGGGCGCTAGCACCTGCACTAAAGGCGTCAGTTTCTGAGCAATCGGCGCTTCCAACACCAAATGCGCCAGCTTCATCAAAAATTGACAGCACACTTAAACCTGCGTCTGCCTGTGCGCGTGACTCATCGCACAATAAGCTTCCCAAGCACGAGGTGGCCAATAGATAAGGGGCGCCAGATTCGTTGAGTGACGCTACCAGGGAATTGGCATCGTGCTCGGCGTTAGTAAACGCAATCACTAATGAGGTTGGTCCATCGTTTTGAAGTGCATCGCACACTTCTTTTGCGGCCGCTACTGTGTCTTTTTCATCTGATGAATAGGTTTTTATGCGCATAAAATTAACTACTTAATGGCTGTTAGACATAGTGTAGATTAAAAATAATTAAAATCTCATTAACAATTAGTTATAGATATTCGGCTGCCAGAGCATGTTTATCTATTCTCAGTTATCGAGGTAAAACTTATCGTGGAAGGTATAAACCCATGTGGGCTGATAAATAACAAGTAAAGTAATTGCCATGCCGTTAAGCAATGCCTCAGGAAAAATAAGCAGTGGAATAAGCACCACGTAGTTTGAGAAAACAATATCCCAGGAGTAGACGCCTTCAATAAAGAAATAACCGCCTAAGGCAAAGGTTTTTAGCGCAATACCCACTGCGGCTGGGAAAAAAGCGCATACAAATATGTAAACAAAGAGCTGCCTTGGAATACGGTGAAACGACAGCATAAAGAAAAAGTACGTAACGGCGATGGGAAGTACGGTGCCGAGCAGGCCATTTACCCCAAAACTCTGCCAGGTTCCGTATCCAATGATGTGAGCGCCAATAAGTGCAATAAAAGATGAAATAACCGCGTAGCGAAAGCCGAGCATGAGCGTGAGTACAGACAGGCCAAGGAAGTGTACGTCTAACCCTTCAAAGATACCTGCCTTTAGCAACCACAGCACAAAAAGTGCAGCAGCAGTACCAAACACCAGATGTTGCTGATGTTTGGTCTTTGCGAAATGTACGAGGTCTATGTTTTTAAGCGAGCCTAAAACGAAAAGCCCATAAACAACCATCGCCAACGTTTGCAATGTACTCACTGTTTCTCCTGCGTGTAGTGTTAGCTAAGCGCTACGCGTTTGTGCACTTAAGAGCGTTTAACGTTTACCAATGAGTATGAGTCACTAATTTACTCATACGTTGCCCAAATAGGGGCGTGATCAGAGGGCTTTTCAATTCCCCGTAATTCGTAATCTATACCTGCGTCTTTAAGCGCGCTGTGTAACGATGGCGTAGCGAGGATCAAATCTATTCGCAGGCCTCGGTTATCGTTAAAACCTTTAGAGCGGTAGTCGAACCACGAATACTCATCGTCTCTTTGTGGGTTTAGGCTTCGGTAACTGTCCTCAAAACCCCAAGACATAAGTGTATTTAGCCACTCACGCTCTTCTGGTAGGAAGCTACATTTTCCCGTTCTTAACCAGCGCTTTTTGTTTTCTTCGCCAATACCAATGTCTAAATCGGTGTGCGACACGTTAACGTCTCCCATAACAATCACTTTCTCGTCAGGCGTATGGTTGTCGTTAAGGTATGTCATTAAATCTTGATAATATTTTTTCTTAGCGGGGTATTTGGTTTCGTGCTTTTGATTCTCACCCTGCGGAAAGTACCCGTTTAAAATGGTAACGGGGTCGCCTGCATCGTCGGTAGTTTTGAGAATTATCATGCGGCGTTGGGCATCCTCATCGTCTGTAGGGAAGCCCTTAATGACAGCAGTTGGCGATTTTTTCGCTAAAAACGCCACACCATAATGGCTTTTTTGGCCATGAAAAAAGACCTCATAACCCATGTCCTTAACAGCTTTTACAGGAAACTGTTCATCGTGAACCTTTATTTCCTGCAAACCAATAACGTCGGGTTGGTGAGCATCTATTAATGCTTGTAGCTGATGAAGACGGGCACGGATCCCATTTATATTAAACGATACAACTTTCATATTTTCTTTTCTAACAATTCAATGATGGGCCTAGAATACCAGAAACTTGCGACACGCTTAACGGGCTTGATGTATATCGGCGCTATTGTTCGGCGCTTGCCGCTATTCATAAATTCTTTAAGAATAATATACCAACAAGCAAAGAGGGTTGATTAAGATAATTTATACGTTGTGAAATAAAAGGAGGGATTCAGGGCTTACTTACCTGTCTGGGCCTTGCCTAGGGAGATTAAAAATGAAAACCACGAGTTTGCATCTTCCACAATATCTCGAATACCCTTGTCATCATCAAGCTTTAATTCAGCCAATATATGTTCAGCGGTTTGCTTAAACGGGACCCACGCTTTAGCGCATCCTGCCATTGCTGAATAATACGCTGTTGGAATATCGTTATTGAGCTTTTCAAGACGCCTGCTAATCATGTTGGCTCCCATTGAAGAGCCTAGCCACACATATATGGCTGCGATAGCCGCTGAGTTTTGCCCGCGAAAGCTGAGTTGGTTCTCAAGCGCGTTGACTGTATGACTATCTAGATTTTGGCTAGTTTGTGCCTGAGTCTCAACGTTTGTCTGAGTATCAAAGCTTTCGGTAAAATTAGATTGCAATGCGTTGGTATCACAATGTAGTGCAGCAGAAACTTCATCAGTGTTTAACATCTCTGCAAGCCTATTAAGACTCGGTGTTTCGTTTAGCGCTTTTGAAACATGAGACGATGTCGTGCTATGAAATACTGACATTACGCTAAGAACATCGCTATACGTTGAAATATTAAACTCGGATAGGTTGTGAAATAGCGAAAAAGGGGGCGTTTCTTCTAATGTGGTGTGTTTATTGAGGGTATCTTGTTTTAACGCCGTAAATAGTGTGTGCATGGAGGTAATCTTTTGTCCTGTCTCATCATTTGTATGTGTTCTGGGCAATTTATTTAGACTCGGATAACACTTAAAAGCACGTTAAAGATACCTGACTAGAGACAAACAAAACGATTTGGTAAAACGCCGTAAATGCTGTCATAAATAGACCACGTGTAAATGGTATCACAGACGTTTGAAAAGCGGCATCTCAACATTGGTCTAATTGCCGTTGCACACACAACTGGCACAGGTATACTTGCCGAAAATTTTAAGACGAGAACCGCCGTGTTTCCAAATACTATTAGTGAAAAATTAAGTGATACAGTAATAGACCAAGCAATGAAGTTGTCTGCAGAAGAAAGACAGATGTTGGTTATCAGTTATGTGAGTAAAGCCAAAGAGGTGTGGTTAGTACAAGGCTCTGAAGGTTTCGTGATGCTTGAAGATGATGGTGCAGTGCGTCTTCCTATTTTCCCCCATCGCGACTTGGCGAATGCCTTTGTTACGTCAAATGGCCTTGACGGTATGTGTGTTAGCACGCCGTTAAACGAATTTGTATCTACATGGCTGCCTGGTCTGGAAACAAATGGCGTTGAACTGGTTATGTTTCCAACGCAAAGCGACGTAGAAAACTTGGTGATGACGGCGTCAGAGCTGAGTGAAGAGCTAGGCTCAGAGCTAAATGATCAGCCAAGTGAGGATAAAACTTCAGAGCTCGGTGATGACGAAAGTAAGTAGTTAACTAAACAGTGAAGCGGGTTTAAAGAAATGACACTGGCGAATATGCAATTACTTCCTCTTGCACAGCAGCTATCACAGGCTAAAAGTTGGGATGAGTTTACTCGAACCATAATGCTTGCAGGTAAAAAATTACCGGCAATGCCTGAGCATTTGCAGCGCGATGCTAACTCAGTAGAGGGCTGTGAGAGCCCGGTGTGGTTGGCGTTACTCGACGCTGAGAGCAGCAAGAGCAGCGAGAGTGCTGAAGGCGGTGGGCCCAGCGCCAAATTTGTCGCCTATTCACCCAGTAAAGTCATTCGAGGCGTGCTCGCGGTTCTGCTTGAAAAAGCCAATAGTTTAGAACACCAAGAGCGCGCTAATTTTGATTTTGGGGCTTACTTAAATGAGTGCCAGCTGCAGCGTTACATGAGCGAGTCTCGAGGAAACGGAATAAAATCAGTGGTGAACCAATTAAAAGAGCTTTAAATCCCTTAACCCTCTTTTATTCTTTTTAATCTCTTTAATCTAGGCCTTTACGCTATAGCCCGCTATTTATTCTTTTCTTCTATCCACTGCGACATATACTTTGTCGCATTCAAACTCTGGTGCCACAGCAAGCTTTGTAAAAAGAGCGATCCTCGATGGGTTTTTAGCCCGTTGAATAGCAACTGCAGCTGTTCAGGTAGCGTCATGTCGTCAGCCTGTGCTCTGTAAGCCTTAAGCATCTCTTCGCACTGCAAGCTCGCTTTCTGCCACTTTGCTTCGTTTTGATAAAGTGACACTGCATGCTCAACAAAGTTATCGACAGCAGTCTTATCCATAATGGGTGAGCAAATAGCGCCCGGCCACTGGGTAGATATTGGCGTTACTTCTTTTTCATTGTTGGTGTGTGTATCTAGCAAATCGCCTTTTGAGCTTTTATCTTCCAAGCTTATACCTTCAGAGCTAATACCTTCAGAGCCTAGCCAAGTAGTCACGCTTGGGGTGTGTGTACGCATGGCATCAAGCAGTTTTCCTTTGATACCTGCGCCAAATCGAATGGGAGCGATGAGGACGCGAGCTTTTGAAATCACTTCCTCTGCATTATCTGCCCAGCCTTTTACAATAAACCCTTGTGCAACGTTGTGTAGTTGAGAGGCTTTCTTCGGCAGATAGGCGCCGTAAATGTGTAGTTGGGCATCAGGAATTTGTTTGCGAATAGCTGGCCAAATATGCTGCTTTAACTGCAGCACAGCGTCCCAATTTGGCGCATGACGAAAGTTACCAATGTGCACAAAGTGTTGACGCTGTGAGTAGTCTAATGTGCTTGTGGATGCGTCCTCAACAAAAAGGGGATGTAATCGAAGTTGAGCACGCGGCACGTTGTAGTGGTTTTCCAGCAATTGCTTTTCATATTGTGAAATAACCAACGTTAAGTCGCTACGCAAAATAGAGGCAATTTCTCGTAGCGCTAGCTCAGTGTTGAGCTGTGCATTAGATGCGTCACCTGAGCTTTTTACCGCATCGTGACGCGCCTGTCGAAGGCTATGTAAGTCTTCCGTATTCAACACTCTCAATGCATGTGGGCATGCGTCTTTTACCCGCCAGGAAAATTGTTCTTCTGTCATGTAGCGGTCAAAGATAACCACGTCTGGGCTTATTTCACGAATACGTTCATCGAAACTACTGCAGTTAAGGGCAATCGCCTCGCTTGTAACATCAAGTTTTGCCAGATCAGCTTTGTGAATACTGTCGGCAGCAGCGGTAAGAAAGGTTACTTTATTGCCAGCGTCGCAATGTTGTCTTATCAACGAAAGCATGTTCTGCCCCGCAGCAGACGAATTAGGCTCAGGCCATACGTAACCAATCACCACTATGTTAAGCATATTAAAATTTCTTATTACAACGAATGTGCGCGGACTATACCAAAACAATCAGGTGATGTTGAGAATTACAGGGCTGAACGAGGCGTATAAGCTCGTCACTGCTGCATCAAAGTGGGTTGAACAAAAAGAGTAGGGGAAAAACGCTTCTTTTTATAAAAAAGTATTAATCAAAGAGGATTGGAAAGTATTTAAGCTCGTACAGCGCTATAATGAACACAGTACGCTTTGCTAAGTCTGTGAAAGGTATTAACTTATTTAGCAGAGCGCTTTATCTTTTAGTCTATTTTTGTAATTTTAAGCTTCTGATATAAAAAGAAATCATACTTTTTGATGATGCGGCGTCTGTTGACCAGCAAGATAAATACGCCTATACCTACAGTATTGACGGAGAATCGGACCTCTCTAACAACACAAACACCACATTGGTTGCATTGGAGTGAGTGCACACATGAACATAGATGAATTAGTTTCGACCGCCGAAGACTTATTCGTATTGCCAGATTCAGTATTACGCTTGAAAAGCTGTATGGATGATGAAGCGTCAAGCATAGATGACATCAGTGAGATTATCGCTTTCGATCCGTCCTTAGCCACGCAGCTGTTGCGTGTAGCAAACTCTGCGCTGTATCAATTCCCTAACAAGATAGATACGGTATCCAGAGCGGTCCAAGTGGTTGGTACACGCTCAACGTACGACCTCGCATTAGCCTATGGCGTGAGTCAAGCATTCGGCAAAGTCGATGCCCAAATTATTGATTTAGATAAATTTTGGGAGCACAGCGTATCCTGCGGATTGCTAGCGAAATATTTTGCTGAAATTAAAGGGATCAGAGAGCCTGAGCGATTTTTTGTTGCAGGATTACTGCACAATATCGGCGAGCTTGTTGTAGTGTCTACATTGCCAGATGCCGCCAAGCGCTGTTTAAACTTTAGCCAGCAGGTTACACCTGCTGAACTTCAGTACGGCGTGTTAGGCTATACGTACAGCCAAGTGTCTGCTGGCCTTATAAAGAAATGGGGTATACCAGATAGTATTTCAGAGCCAATAGCGAACATTCATAATGTACAAGATGAGCCGCAATCAGACTCAAACCGCATACTTCAACTTTCTTACGTTCTGTCACTGGATAATGTCAATCCTGAAATTTACCCTAGCTATCATAATTTAAAACCAGAGCTGCACGAGCAACTGACATTGAAAAGAGACGACTTGGAGGATGCCTTAGATATCACCAATCTTCAGTGTATTTCAGTAATATCGTTGTTTAACCCCAACGCATTTATGCTTTATTGAGGTTGTGAGAAACAACAGCGGCCAGCATGGCGCTGGCCCTTAAATCTCAGGCGCCAAACCTCAGGTGTTAAAAAAGCTTGGTGCCAAAAGACTAGTCGAACACCGCCACAGTCTGTCTGCTTATTGCAATAACCTCGTTATCTTTGTCCCAAATGGTTGCCTCTGTGTGGCCATACCCATCTGCAGCTTGACGTGTATGTGCCTTATAGGCAAACCAATCACTGGGTGATACTGGTTTATGCGGATGAATAAACTCTAAGTTCCAGCTTACGGTACTTGCTGGGGCAGGGAGCTTCATCATTTGCAGTAGCGTAGGTGGCCAAGCATCGATCATTGTGATGATATGAGCGTCAGTTATTTGCGCTGGTGGCTGCTTAAAGCGCATAAACCCGTGATAAATGCTGGTTTTCTTGCGAGTAAACGGAATACCGCCATCTTCTATCGCTAGATCGAAATAGCGTAAAAACTTCGGCGTTATTTTAGGAATTTGAGGAATAAACTTCGCTTTGTTAGGCGTAGACATCTGATGCGTTTCGGTATTTTCAACCCGTATGCCTGATTCTCGGCCAATGCCAAAACACGCTTGAGAAAACACACAGCTTTTACCATCTTGCATTGCGTGCGCTGTGTATTGAGACACGTTTTTTCCCATTCTCAACAAGGTAACTTCTATTGAAAAGGGCGTGTCGAGCATGAGAGGTCCAACAAAGTTGGTGGTGAATGAGCGTAATACCCTGTCATCAGTAATCTGTTGCTTTACCGCGGTGTACAACATGCCTGCCGAAATACCGCCGAATGCGGTTCTACCTTGTCCCCATGTTTTCGGAATAACAAGGTTTTCTACCTTCCAGGTATTTTCAGAAGTTTGGGTTAGGGAAGGGATATCTAACAGTTCATCTACTGTCATAACTGCCTATCTGGTCTGATGAGTCTTAGGCTAAATATCCTACCCTAAGCCGTATGGAACAAAAAGCCTCAGTTACAAATTTTCGTTATGTTTACAAATAAGTAACAATTAGTTGCCAAATAATTTACCTCATGCCTAGACTGTCCTATCTTCATTTAAAAGGACTGTTATGGCCCATACAAGCGTTGAAGGTTTACCCGCACAAGAAGCGGGTGTATCTCGAAGTTACCGCAACTACGTACTCTTTATTCTCACACTTGTCTATGCATTCAATTTTATTGACCGTCAGATAATAGGTATTCTCTCTCCCTTCATAAAAGCCGACTTGGGTCTTGATGATGCGCAATTAGGGTGGCTCAAAGGTATATACTTTGCTTTGCTGTACACCGTGATGGGAATTCCTATCGCTTGGCTTGCCGACCGATATAGCAGGGTCAACATCATTGCCATTTCACTTACCCTATGGAGCGGTTTTACGGCAGCTTCAGGGCTTGCAGGCAATTATGTTCAGTTGGCAATAGCTCGCATTGGGGTAGGTATTGGAGAAGCCGGCGGAAGCCCGCCTTCGCACAGTATTATCTCTGACTTGTTCCCAAAAGAAAAACGAGCAGGTGCATTGTCTATTTACTCACTGGGGATCCCGTTTGGCATAATGCTCGCGTTTTTTGCCTCGGCGTTTTTCTTACAAGGCGGCTCGGCCGATTGGCGAACGGTTATGTACAGCGTAGGCATACCTGGCGTTTTGCTTGCCTTGCTGCTTAAATTTACGGTTAAAGAGCCCACTCGCTCTGTTACCGCTCCTTCGCAAACAGAAAGTGCTAATAAGCCAAGCGTTAAGAAGTCGTTGAAGCAGTTGCTCAAAATTCCTACGTGGTGGGGAATGGCCTTGGGTATTTCCTTTGGCTCTTTCGGTAACTACGCAATTTCGACCTGGATCATTGATTACTATGTGCGTGCCTTTGCTGGATTAGACATTACCCAACTGCTGGTAGTCTTCGGCATCATTAACGGTACTGCTTATGCACTAGGCGTATGGTTAGGCGGCTACATCGCTGATAGATGGGGCAAACACAATAAAAAAGCCTATGCTCTGTTGCCAGCTATTATGCTTATTGTGGGTTTACCCGCGTTTTACATCTCTTTACAAGTACAAGATTTATGGTTATCGGTAGGATTGATGGCGCTTCTTTTGTTCACCAGTGGTTCCTATTTAGGCCCAAGCTTCGCAATGGCGCAGACGCTAGCACCTATCAACGTGCGAGCAATGTCTACCGCCTTGTTCTTCTTCGTGCTTAACATTATTGCTCTTGGTGGCGGACCAACGCTAACCGGTATCATCAGTCAATCCCTCGTGCCAACACTAGGTGAGACGGAAGCATTAAGACAAGCACTGCTTTATCTCGTTGTACCGTACGCATTGTCAATTGCGGTATTCTTGTGGACAAGCACAAAGATTGTAAAAGACTGGGAAATGGCAGAATCGAGAGGGTTATAGTACTATCTCGCCAACGATCACAATACTGTATGATTAAGGGGCTATAGGCCCCTTTTATTTTGAAGTCTTTTTATCAGGTTCAGGAGTGACACGGTGTCATCAGCAGAGTTAAGTTTTCACTTCGCCCATGCCAATGGCTTTCCAGCGGGAAGCTACAATACCCTATTTTCAGAATTGCCAAACAACTTTAATCGTTTACATGTTGAGCGCTTCGGTCACGATCCAAAGCTTCCCGTAAATGGTAACTGGCGCAATCAGGTACAAGAACTTATTCGCCACATAAGGGCTGAGAATAAGGACGAGCGTGGTGTATTTGCAGTTGGGCATTCTTTCGGCGCGGTAATATCGTACATGGCTGCGTGTGAGGCGCCGGAATTATTTAGAGGCCTAATATTATTAGACCCTCCTCTTGTTGTAGGGCCAATGAGCCACTTTTTTAGGTTGGCCAAGTACACGCCATTAATCAACAAATTAACCCCGGCTAAGTTAGCTCAAACAAGAAACACACAGTGGCCCGCTAATACCGATATGGTGGCTTACTTTCATGGAAAAGCCTTATTTAGAGATATGGATAAACGCTGTGTAAGAGATTACGTTAATGCTGTAACAGCAAATAAGTCGGGCGGTATCTCATTAACATTCAAAGCAGATGTGGAAGCGGCGTTATTTAGAAACGTGCCCCATAACCTTGGAAAGTACAGGGGTAAGCTTAAGTGTCCAGCAGTGTTAGTAACTGGTTCAAAAAGTAAGGTATGCAGACCAGAAATGTATTCTCGATTACTTCAGCATAACGCAATAACGCACACCGAGCTTGAAGGGGGGCACATGTTTCCGCTAGAGCATCCAGAGGCGGTAGCTAAATTTATTGCTACCACCTTACAACAATGGAATGCTTCGTAAACGAGGGTATAGTTAAATTGCTAGGCGCTTAGTACGCGCCTACGTGTTGACCTAACATTTCACGAGTAACAAGGACTACGCCTTTTTCTGATACTCGGAATCCTCTGGCACGGTCCTCGTCATGGTCATAGCCAATGACAGTGCCTTCAGGGATAACACAGCCTCTGTCTATGATTACCTTTCTCAATTTGCACCCGCGCATAATTTCAACGCCAGGCAGTATGACTGCATCTTCAATCAGTCCGTATGAGTGCACGCGAACATTTGAAAAGCAGATTGAGTTTCGCAGGGTGGAACCAGAGATAATACAGCCGCCAGACACCACTGAGTTGATGGCTTCGCCTCGTCTATCTTCGTCTTCCCACACAAACTTCGCAGGTGGCAATTGTTCTTGATAAGTCCAGATAGGCCATTTTTTGTCATAAAGGTTTAGCTGCGGAACCGGTGATACCATTTCCATGTTAGCGTCCCAGAATGAGTCAAGTGTACCCACATCTCGCCAATACGCTTTCTCACCGTTATCGGCTTCAAAGGGAAACGCATGAACCAAGTGCTCTTCAATAATGGAAGGAATGATATCTTTACCAAAGTCTCGCTGAGAGCCTCTGTTCTTAGAATCTACACGCAGCTGTTCGAATAAAAACTCAGTATCAAAAACATAATTGCCCATTGATGCCAGGCAGCGAGTATCGTCGTGAGGAAGCGGAGTAGGGTGTTCCGGTTTTTCTTCAAATCCGTTTATACGGTATGACTCGTCTACCGACATAACACCGAACGAGCCAGCAGCCTCCTCAATAGGCACAGACATGCACGACACGGTCATTTTTGCGCCAGACTCAACGTGTTTAGCCAGCATATCGCCGTAGTCCATGCGATAAATATGGTCACCAGATAAAATCATGACATACTTAGGAAGTTCATCCCTTATGATGTCGATATTTTGAAACACCGCGTCTGCGGTACCTTCATACCAATTATCTGAAAAGCGCTGAGAAGCTGGAAGAATTTCTACAGATTCACCTAACTCTCTTTTGAAATGACCCCAACCGCGAACAAGATGGCGAATAAGAGAGTGTGATTTGTATTGCGTTACTACGCCAACGCGCTTTATTCCTGAGTTAATACAATTTGATAAAGGAAAATCAATAATTCTGAATTTACCACCAAAATACAGTGCAGGTTTTGCTCTCCATTCTGTGAGCTCGTGTAACCTAGAGCCTTTACCACCAGCTAGAATCAACGCATAAGTATCACGAGTAAGGTTGCTTATGTAACGAGAACTCCGATCAGTCATTTCTTAACAACTCCTGTTTATAAATGGTGCCGACTTAACACGATGATAAATCTCTTGGACTACGTAATATCGCTATTAACACGGCTGAATGCGCTCTTTGATTATTAAATCCCTTGTTCTCACGTCTTGATAGATACGTGGACTTTCTTAGTCTCATATTACAGAACACCTGTAAAAATAATAGGTTGATTTCATAACTTTACATCACTTTTTTATTAACATTTAGGACAATGATAGCGCTTTCTTTTGTTTCGTTGAGCATATAAGAAAAATGTGTTCGCCAAAAAGAGCATATTTATAAAATAATACGTTAAGTACCCGCTGCCTGTGCCGCGCCTCTACAGCAAGAACAATGCAATTTTATTTTGACCAAGAGACTCTAGAATCCCGCTAAGGGTTCACATTTATTCTCTCTGCTCAACGCATTTCATAGAGAGCTGCACGTAGGTGGCGGTTGAATTAACAGGTGCTGTTTTTAAAAAAAATCATTTTATAGACCATACTAAGCAAACGCGCCCTATGCAGGTTCCTCAGTGCGAATAGATGATTGGTTTACCAACAGAGACGAATTACTTTTTCGTTAAAAAGGGTTTTTATACAAATGCACAATGACATTTGTTAATTAAATGTTATATTTTGGTGCCGGTGATTAAAGAGGAGTAAAACATGGGTGTGTTAAAAAAGTTATTGTTTACTGTGAGCGGGCTAATTGTCCTTGTGATTGTCAGCAGTTTCTTTATGCCTCAACAATATACCGTGGAACGCAGTATCATCATTGATGCCGAAACGTCAGACGTATACCCATACGTAGTAAATTTAAAGCAATGGGAAAAATGGGGAGTGTGGTTTAAACGAGACCCCAATATGGAACTTTCCTATACAGGACCGGATCGTGCTATCGGCATGCGACTTGAGTGGAAAAGCGATACCGAAGGCGATGGTGAAATGGAGATTGTTCAACTAGAGCACAACAGCAAGGTGGGTTACACGCTTTATTTTCCAGAAATGGATATGGGGTCGAGCGGTGTTGTAGAAATTGAAGCCACAGACAATGGTAGCCGCGTGACTTGGCGCGATGAGGGCACGGTGGATAACAACCCGATTAATAAGCTGTTTGTTTTATTTATAGACGACATGATAGGCCCAGATTTCGCAATGGGTTTAGAGAATTTAAAAACCGTGGTGGAAAATAACGCCTAAATCTAGGGCGTATTGATCTTTTCTGTACATTTTTGCAGCGGTCTGTGAGCTATTTAGACAAGGCGAATGGTTGAAGGTCTAGCGGGCTAAATCGAAACCATTTAACGCAGGATAAATAGCTCACAGGCGCTGCCCGAAGGGGGCGTTATGGAAGCATTTTACTCTTTGTCGCCGCTTTTTTATTTGGGCCCTTTGACTTAGCCCACTAGGCCTACAGGACTGTTTCGCGATTAAAATGCTTTCATTTAGCCCAAAACTCGTACAACAAAGATCAACACGCCCTAATGCATTTCTCCACAAAGCGCTTACCGATAGGCTAGTAACGTAAGCGTTTATCTTGTTCGTTTAACATGATCTTTTACATAGTCTCTTAACATGATCCTTAAACATAAGACCTCGTAAAACTTTACATATAATAAAAAACGAATCTACATCATGGCCAACAAGAAGCACCTTTTAGTCACTGGGTTATCGTTTAATAAATTAGCTGACTTACTTATTTCTGCGAAAACCACGCTTCCTGCTTTACTCATTATTCTGGGCGCTCCGGCTTGGATGGTAGGGTGGCTGGTGCCAATACGCGAATCTGGTGCACTCTTGCCTCAAGTGCTCATTAGCATGTATCTACGTAACAATGCCGCCCGGTATAAAGTGTGGCGTGTGGGTATTTGTATTCAAATCTCGTCAGTGGTGGGCATATTGTGCTCAGCAGTCTTACTTGATGGCTTTAATGCGGGACTGTGCATACTAGGTTTTCTCATACTGCTGAGCTTAGGTCGTTCTGCATGTTCGTTAACCGTTAAAGACATTGAAGCAGATGTGGTACCCAAGGGCGAGCGGGGTAATCTTGTTGGATTGGCGTCTACTATTTCAGGTGTAATGACGCTGCTGGTTGCGGTTCCTCTACTCATTTTTGATGACACGTTTAAAGATAACGCTTTGCTGGGCGTACTAGTATGCGCGGCGGTATCGTTCACTATTACGCTTTTATGCATGTTCAATTTGAAAACAAAGGTAGAAGACAACGGCGATGATAAAGGCAAAATGTTTTCTATCCGTTTCGATAAAACGGTTTATCAGTTTGTCTTTGTGCGCGGTCTCTTTGTTCACTCTGCGCTGGTTGCCCCATACTTCATGCTGGAAAATGGTGAAAATGCGCAGAAATTATTACCTATTTATATTGCCGCACAAGCATTAGCATCTATGTGCTCGTCGTTACTTTGGGGAAAAGTTGCAGACTATAGCGCTAAGCTTACGCTGCAAATAGCAGGCGTGCTTACTATTGCCGCTTGCGTAGGGTTACTGATTATAAACTCTGACACGCTTATCATTTCTGCCATTTTGTTCTTCGTTTTGTCTATTGCTCACTCTGGGGTGAGAACGGGACGAAAGACATACAGCCTTGATGTTAAAGAAGGGCAAGAGCGCACCGAACTAGTGGGGTTTTCAAACACGGCTATTGGCATTATCCTACTCACTTTCGGGGCGGTGTATGCCGCCATCGGCCCATTTTTGTCGTTCTCGGTGGTGTATATTATGACCGCCATGATGGTTGTGGCTACAATTTCCACAGTGATACTGCCGAACGAAAAATAAAAGTACGTAAAAAATTATTTTATTAAGCCAGACTAGAGCCTGTCTCGATAACGACAGGCTTGTTTTGATAACGACAAAAAAAGGGTGCTGATAAATCAGCACCCTACTATGTTTAAGTCAGCAGCCCCAGTATTTTAAAACTACTTTAAAACTACTTTAAAACTAGGTTAAAACAGCCTTTGCTAAATTAGCCTAAGCTCAACAAGGCCTAGGCTAAAAACACCTAGGCTAAAAACACAAACTAGCCAGCCAAAAGCGCGTTGGCTACCTTAGAAGCTGGAGACTTGTTGATCACCTTCGAGATAAAGTCTGTCGCTAAAAGCAGCTTTTGCATGTCGATGTTTGTCTCGATGCCCATGCCGTTTAGCATATAAAGCACATCTTCAGTCGCCACATTACCGCTTGCACCTTTAGCGTAAGGGCAACCGCCTAAGCCGGCTACAGCAGAGTCAACAGACGCCACTCCGTATTGCAACGCCGCGTAAATATTCACAAGCGCCTGTCCATAGGTATCGTGAAAGTGAACGGCAACATCGTCGACGGACAAAACAGTTAACACACTATCTAGTAAGCGCTGAGTCGCCGCAGGTGTACCAGTGCCTATGGTGTCGCCTAATGAAATTTCATAGCAGCCCATGTCAAGCAGCTGCTTAGATACTTTTGAAACCGCACTAGGTGCTATTTCGCCTTCATAAGGGCAACCCATAACACATGACACATACCCACGTACTCTCATGTTATGGGCATGGGCTTTCTCAATAACGGGTTCAAATTTTTGCAAACTCTCGTCAATTGAGCAGTTTATATTTTTCTTAGAAAACGACTCAGAGGCGGCGCCAAATACCGCTACCTCTGTTACTCCAGCCTCTATGGCAGCATCTAACCCCTTAACGTTTGGGGTTAGGGCTGAATAGACAATAGCGTTGGCTTTGTTGATGCCCGTTAACACACTGCCAGAATCAGCCATTTGTGGCACCCACTTGGGCGAAACAAAACTGCCAGCCTCAATGCGCTTCAGGCCTGTTTCAGACAGTAAGTTGATAAACGCAATTTTGTCATCAACAGTAACGATGGACTTTTCATTTTGAAGACCATCTCTTGCCCCAACTTCAACAATACTGACGTGCTGTGGTATACCCATGGCGACTAAGCTCCCTGTGCGTCGGCACTTGTGAATTCAAGCAAGGCTGCGCCGCCGTCTACCAATTCACCTGGTTCAAAGTAAAAGCTGTCCACAACACCATCGCTAGGCGCTACAATGCTGTGTTCCATTTTCATGGCTTCCATAACGAGAATTGGCTCGCCTTTTTTAACCTTTTCACCGCATTTCACTAAGTGAGCCACTATGGTGCCGTTCATTGGGGCATCGAAGTTAGTGTTACCACTATTTTCATCATCATCACCCTCAGATGGGGCAACAACAGTGAAGTTGATATGCGTATCTTGGTTGTATAAACCAAAATCACCATCGCTTACTGCGAAGGTGTATTTCGATTTAATACCTGCTACTTCAACGCTTAGCTGATGATCATTAATGGCGCCACTGACTTTCACCGTGGAATTTGCCGTTGTAATTTCCCACGCCGCAGATGCATCGGCATTAAACACATGACACACCGTTACCGAGAACTCTTCTTCGCCAACTAATAGCGTAAGCTGCTCTTTGTGAGACGCGTTTGCCCGCCATGCACCGGCTGTAAACCAAGGGGAAGAGCTTGCTCTGTCAGCAGCTAAGCCTTTTTCAAAACGGCGACGTAATACGGCTAGTATCGCCATTACCGGTAACTTTGCCTGAATATCGCGCGTAGCCTCAGCAAACAATGCGTCGTTGTGCTTTTCAACAAAGGTTGTGGTTAATTCTGCAGCCTTAAATGCGCTATTGCTTGCTACGCGCTTGAGAAAATCGATATTGGTTGTCACACCCGCAATATGATAATCGCCAAGGGCATGCAGTAATCTTTTAAGCGCGATATCACGAGACTCGCCCCATACCACAAGCTTTGCAATCATAGGGTCGTAATAAACACTCACCTCGTCACCTTGCACAACACCCGTGTCTACCCGTATAAGTGAAGACTCTTCAGGTGGTTGCAACAAATGCAGAACACCGGTGGACGGTAAGAAGTTATTGGCTGGATCTTCAGCGTAAATACGGGCTTCAAATGCGTGCCCATTAAGAGTAAGTTGCTGCTGGGTTTTAGGAAGCGTATTGCCTTCTGCCACACTCAGCTGCCACTGGACCAAATCTTCGCCAGTGATCATCTCCGTAACAGGGTGTTCTACCTGAAGGCGGGTATTCATTTCCATGAAGTAAAACGAGCCGTCCTCATCTAATAAGAACTCGACGGTACCAGCACCTTCATAATTAATCGCTTTTGCCGCCAAGATTGCCGCTTCACCCATGCTTTCCCGAATGCTCTGGGTCATGTTTGGCGCAGGCGCTTCCTCTATGATTTTTTGGTGGCGACGCTGTACCGAGCAGTCGCGCTCAAATAGGTACACACCGTTGCCATGGCTATCACAAAATACTTGTATTTCCACATGGCGAGGGCGAGTGAGGTACTTTTCTACAAGCATATGGTCGTCGCCAAAGCTTGCCATAGACTCGCGTTTTGCCGCGTTAAGCGCCTGAGTGAATTCGCCTTCGTTCCACACTTGACGCATACCTTTACCGCCGCCACCTGCGGCCGCTTTCAGTAATACTGGGTAGCCCATGTCATCTGCCGCTTGTTTAAGCGTAGACTCTTGCTGGTCATCACCGTGATAGCCTGGTACTAGCGGTACGCCAGCTTCCTCCATAATCCGCTTAGCAGCAGATTTCGAGCCCATGGCTTCAATGGCAGACGCCGGCGGCCCCACAAAAATAATGTCATTAGACTTACAAAGATTGGCAAATTCGGCATTTTCAGATAAGAAACCGTAGCCAGGATGAATCGCGTCAACGCCCAGTGCTTTGGCGTGCTCAATAATAAGGTCGCTGCGTAAATAGCTATCCTTAGAGGGGGATGGTCCAAGGTGAATGGCTTCGTCGGCCATGGCAACATGACGTGCATTAACGTCGGCATCAGAATAAACGGCGACGGTTTTTACACCTAAGTGCTTAGCCGTTTTCATTACTCGGCATGCTATTTCACCGCGGTTTGCCACTAAGAGTTTATTTATCATTATTTTGCCTCCAACCAAGCTGCTTTGCGCTTTTCAAGAAACGCACTTAGGCCCTCTTGGCCTTCTTCAGAAGTTCTTACTTTGGCGATGAGTTTGCTGGTATCGTTTAACATGTCGCTGTCTATTGGTTTATGTGATACCCACTGAACCAGGGCCTTTGATTGTGATACGGCCTGCGGACCATTCTTCAAAATGCTAGCGATGATATCGTCAACCGTGCTGTCTAAGTCTTCTTCATTGACCGCTTCGCTTAGCAAGCCCAAACGTCTGGCTCGTCTTGCAGAAAACACCTCAGCAGTTTGGAAATAGCGTCTGCATACGCGCGCGCCCATTGCCTCAATAACGTAAGGGCTGATGGTAGCGGGCACTAAACCAATTTTCACTTCGCTTAAGCAAAAGTTGGTCAGTTTACTGCCGATGGCAATATCACAGCAGGCGATAAGACCTACCGCGCCGCCAAAGGCAGCACCTTGAACCCTTGCAATGGTAGGTTTTGGTAGGGTGTAAAGCGTATGAAGCATTGAGGCAAGCCCCATGGCATCTTCACGATTTTGTGCCTCGGTGTAACTGGCCATTTTTTTCATCCAGTTGAGGTCGGCACCGGCACTAAAACTCTTACCTTCAGCGCGTAAAACAACAGCGCGAACAGAGTCATCAAGGCCTGCTTTTTTAAAAAGCCTTTCTAGCTCGGCAATCATGTCATCATTAAACGCATTGTGCTTTTCAGCACGGTTCAATGTGACGGTAGCTATATGATTATCGTCTACGTGATACGTTACTGCGTCGGATACTATAGTTTCTTTTTGGGGATTATTTCTTTGGGTGTCGTCCATTCGTGATGCTCCTACATTCTAAATATGCCGAATTGCGTTTCTTCAATTGGCTTATTAAGTGCTGCAGATAATGACAAACCCAATACTAAGCGAGTGTCTGCGGGGTCAATCACGCCATCGTCCCATAATCTCGCTGACGCGAAGTAGGGATGTCCTTGCTCTTCGTATTTATCAACAACAGGTTGTTTGAATTGCTTTTCTTCTTCTTCGCTCCAGCTTTCGCCAGCACGCTCTTTTTGATCGCGCTTAACCTGCGCCAATACGCCAGCAGCTTGTTCACCGCCCATCACAGAGATACGTGCATTGGGCCACATAAACATAAAGCGCGGGTCGTATGCTCTGCCGCACATACCGTAGTTACCAGCACCAAAACTACCGCCAATGAGCACCGTTAGTTTAGGTACGTTAGCACAGGCTACAGCCGTTACCATTTTGGCGCCGTGTTTCGCAATGCCGCCATGCTCGTACTGTTTACCCACCATAAAGCCGGTGATGTTTTGTAAGAATATAAGAGGAATTTTCCGTTGAGCGCAAAGCTCAACAAAGTGCGCGCCCTTCATGGCGCTCTCGCCAAATAGGATGCCGTTATTAGCAACTATGCCAACGGGGTTTCCGAAAAGGCGGGCGAAACCGCACACAAGTGTGGTGCCGTAAAGTGGCTTAAACTCATCAAAGTCAGAATCATCGACTATGCGAGCGATAATCTCTCTCACATCAAAAGTCTGTCTGCTGTCTTTAGGCACAATTCCATAAATTTCTTTTGGATCGAATTTAGGTGGCTTAGGCTCTTTAACATCAAGCAGCTTTGGCTTTTCTCTGTTAAGGCGCGACACTGCATTTCGAGCAAGCGATAAAGCGTGATGATCATTATTGGCTAATTGATCAGCAACGCCGGAAATACGGGTATGAACGTCTCCGCCACCCAGTTCTTCAGCGGTAACCACTTCACCGGTGGCCGCTTTTACCAGCGGTGGACCACCCAGAAAGATAGTTGCCTGTTCTTTCACAATGATGCTTTCATCAGCCATGGCGGGAACGTAGGCACCACCCGCGGTGCACGACCCCATCACTACCGCAATTTGCGGAATATTTTTAGCCGACATATTCGCTTGATTGAAAAAGATTCGACCAAAGTGTTCTCTGTCAGGAAATACTTCATCTTGGCGAGGTAAGTTTGCGCCACCTGAGTCTACAAGGTAGATACAAGGAAGATTGTTCTGCTCGGCAATCGTTTGGGCTCGTAAATGCTTTTTAACAGTGAGCGGGTAATAGGTGCCGCCTTTTACTGTGGCGTCGTTGGCCACAATCATGCATTCAGTGCCGGCAACCATACCGATACCTGCCACTACACCTGCACACGGCACGTAGTCGTCGTAGACTTCCCATGCTGCAAGTTGGCCAATTTCAAGAAATGGGGTGTCTTTATCGAGAAGGGCGTTTATACGATCTCTTGGGAGAAGCTTTCCGCGTGAGATATGACGTTCGGCAGCTTTCTCTCCGCCGCCCTGTGCGATTTTCATTATTTTTTCGTGCAAGTCATCGACTTGCGCCTGCATATGTTCGCGGTTTGCTGCGAACGTTTCAGATTTGGTATTTACACTTGAACGTAGAACGGGCATACCCCCTCCTGTGTATTAGCACTTGATAGCGGCGCTGTTAATTTATTATTCAAATTATCTTGAAGCTAAAAGGATAGTCGGTGTTGTTGTATTTCGTTTTATTATTAACCCGAAGCTTCAAACGTAAAATTAAGATCTGCAAGCAGGCAAAGCTTCTGGCAGGGGCTTGAATCTTAAGATGCAAATGCGAGAGACACCCATACCAGTAGGTCACTGAATATAAATGTCTCTTAAGTACAGTCTCTAGCTTCTCTGCTTTCCAATCGCTTCATACATTAAGCTACTGCTGCGCGTTAACTGCGCTATAGCTAAGCCTTTACCGACGCTCTGCCTTGCGTATTTAGTTCAAAAACCTTATTTAGATTCGTTAAATAGCTCTCGGCCTATTAGCATACGTCTAATTTCAGAGGTACCTGCGCCAATTTCATACAGCTTGGCATCGCGTAAAAGACGACCCGTAGGATATTCGTTGATATAGCCGTTACCACCAAGCAATTGAATGGCGTCTAATGCTATTTTCGTTGCTAGCTCAGCAGAATAAAGAATGGCACCCGCTGCATCTTTACGCGTGGTTTCGCCGCGATCGCAAGACTGTGCTACCGCGTAAACATAGGCTCTTGATGCATTCATTTGCGTATACATGTCGGCAACTTTGCCCTGTACTAGCTGAAACTGTCCAATTGATTGGCCAAACTGCTCTCGGTCGTGCACATAAGGAACCACAATATCCATACATGCTTGCATGATCCCAAGGGGGCCGCCAGATAGCACAAGTCTCTCGTAGTCTAAGCCACTCATTAACACGCGAACGCCTTCGCCTTCGTTACCTAAGATGTTCTCAGCTGGCACTTCACAGTCTTCAAACACAAGTTCACATGTATTTGACGAGCGCATGCCGAGTTTATCTAGCTTCTGTGCACGGCTAAACCCTGGGAAGTCGCGCTCAACGATAAATGCTGTTATGCCTCTTGGACCAGCTGCTGGGTCGGTCTTCGCGTAGATGACAAAGGTATGCGCATCTGGACCGTTAGTGATCCACATTTTGTTACCGTTTAAGATGTATTTATCGCCTCGTTTCTCTGCGCGCAGCTTCATGCTTACCACGTCAGAACCAGCGTTTGGCTCACTCATCGCAAGGGCGCCGATATGCTCACCAGAAACGAGTTTTGGAAGGTACTTTTCTCGTTGGGCTTCGTTGCCGTTACGGTATATTTGGTTGATGCACAAATTTGAGTGAGCGCCATAGCTTAGACCGATGCCGCCAGAGGCACGGCTTACTTCTTCCATGGCAATAGTATGAGCTAGATAACCCATTCCTGAGCCGCCATACTGCTCTGAAACAGTCACGCCGTTAAGGCCCATGTCGCCTAACTTCGTCCATAACTGGTTAGGGAACTGATTGTCTTCGTCAGCCTGTGCAGCAAGTGGTGCAATTTCGTTTTGAGCAAACTGATAGACCTGATCTCGAAGCATATCGATTTCTTCGCCAAGTCCAAAATTCATCGTAGGGTAGGAGGTGTTCATGCAATTTTTCCTCGTTTAAGTTCTGCGAGTTCTTCTCTACATCTGGTTTCAACGTCGTCCAGCTCTGTCATCAACATTTGTATGTCTTCTAATTGTTGATTAAGCACTGCACGCTTTTGCTCGGACATTTCTAGCATCGCTTCTAACTGAACGGCCGAGTTTGGATTACTGTCGTACATGTCGAATAGCGTCTTTACTTCGGCAAGTGAAAAGCCAAGGCGCTTGCCGCGCAATATTAGCTTTAGGCGAACCCGGTCTTTATTTAAATAAACGCGGTTTTGCCCAGTGCGAGTGGGAGATAGAAGCCCTTGCTCTTCGTAAAAACGAATGGAGCGGGGCGTAATATCGAACTCTCTCGCAAGCTCACCAATGGCGAAAGTAGTTTCATTGTCCGACTGACTCATTACATGTACCTTGTCGTATAGCATTTTCTTGCTGTCCAAAATTAAACGTGGACTCATGTCCTTAACGTTGCGCGTATACTTTATGTGCGCATAATTCACTGCCATCCTTTTGATCACGCTACGGCTGTGCTTACTTTCTGTATGAAGTAAGAATGTTGCGTTTGGTTGACAGTTCCTTGTTACAGGTTTACGTTAACGTTAATTACATTTTACGTAAAGGTAAAGTAACATTTTGCTAACGTCAATTTTTCATGATGACGGTCTTTGTTTAGCACGGTTCAAGGTGTTTACTTTTGTATACATGACGTAAAGCGAACACATTTAAGTAATTGAAAATATTATATATTAAGGGTGGAATTATGAGTGATAAAACAGTAGTAATTGTTGCAGCTAAACGTACGCCAATGGGCGGTTTTAACGGTAGCCTAGCGCCAGTGAGTGCAACAGATTTGGGTAATGTGGCGATTAAAGCCGTGTGTGAGAGCATGGATGTTTCTCAAATAGACGAAGTGGTAATGGGCTGTGTATTGCCAGCGGGTCTAGGTCAATCACCTGCGCGTCAAGCGTCGCTAGGTGCCGGTTTACCGCTAAGTGCAGGTGTTACCACAATCAATAAAGTTTGTGGTTCAGGGCTGAAGGCCGTCATGCTTGCCCATGATTTAATTAAAGCGGGAAGTGCAGACACGGTTGTTGCCGGCGGTATGGAAAGTATGAGTAACGCACCATACATGCTGCCTAAGGCCCGTTCTGGTTATCGAATGGGGCACGGCCAAGTGCTCGATCACATGATGCTGGATGGACTTGAAAACGCCTACGACGGAAAAGCAATGGGTTGTTTCGCCCAAGACACCGCCGACAGTGAAAACATTACTCGAGAAGAAATGGATGAGTTCGCATTAAGCTCTCTGTCAAAGGCTCATGAAGCCATTAATAGCGGGACCTTTGGTGACGAAATTGCAAAAGTTACGATTTCTGGTCGCAAGGGCGATATAGTTGTCGATACCGATGAAGGTCCTGGCTCAGCCCGTCCAGAAAAAATTCCATCACTTCGACCTGCTTTCAAAAAAGACGGCACCGTTACAGCCGCAAACTCCAGCTCAATTTCGGACGGTGCAGCAGCGCTAGTGGTAATGAGCGAAGAAAAAGCAAAAGAAATGGGGCTAACGCCGCTAGCCAAAGTAGTGGCCCACGCAACACATTCTATTGAGCCAGAAAACTTTACCGTAGCCCCAGTAGGTGCAATGGAAAAAGTATTAAGCAAAGCAGGTTGGACAAAAGAAGAAGTAGACCTGTTTGAAATAAACGAAGCATTTGCCATGGTCACTATGCTTGCCATTAAAAAGTTAGGCCTCGATGAGAGTAAAGTAAACGTTAAAGGTGGCGCTTGTGCTCTTGGCCATCCAATTGGCGCTTCGGGTGCTCGTTTACTTGTTACATTGCTTCATGCGCTTAAACAGCGCAATAAAAAGCGTGGCATTGCCTCACTGTGTATCGGCGGTGGTGAAGGTGTAGCACTTGCTGTAGAGATGCTGTAGGTTACATAAAGACTACGATTTTCACTTTATAAAAAGTAATCAAGTGCAACTAAACGCGCTTAACAGCGATTATGTAGCTAGGTAGATAAATCACTATGTAAGTACATAAGTAGATACATAAGTAAGTACATAAATAGTTACATAATTTTAATAGCATAAATGGCACCGTTTGTGGTGCCATTTATGTTTAAATAAATAAAAAAATACATAATAAGAACGTTATATGAAGTTTAAAGCTTTTTCTGCCAATACAGTTTTTATTTACTTAGGCGCCAATTTAAACGTCGGTACTAATGCAAAAACAAGCGCAAATGCAAGCGCAAACGCAAACATCTGTGAAAACGTAAGCGCCTACAAAAACGCATCTTCAAAATTAGCGCTGTCATGAACTGGGCTGCTACGGATTGGCATAAGAAAGCCTGGCCTGTAATGATCAGGCTACCGAATAAATTACTTTTGCTAGTTGTTACCATGTTGACTTTGGCCGGGTGTTCATCACTGACAGCTGTGGATGAAAAACACAGCGAGACAAAGACGCCAGAGACATTAACTTCCTTCGACCAAGTTCCCTACAGCTCACTCTTATTGCTGCCTAAAACTGTGCCGACACGCACAATAGCTTACGGCAGCGATGCGCTTCAAACGGTGTCAGTATATGAAGCACAAAGAGATAGCGGGGGAGTAAGCGCATCTCATTCTGCCATTATTTTTATCCACGGTGGCTGCTGGCTAAATGCATACGATGCTTCCCATGGCGCTGGCTTCTATTCAGCTTTGGCTAACACAGGCATCGATACTTACGCGGTGGAATACAGAAGAACCGGCGATGAGGGTGGAGGTTGGCCCGGCAGTTTTCACGATATTCAAAACGCGATAAACACAGTAACGCGCTCACTTTCCCAAACAAATAAAGAAAAAAATGTCTACATTGTAGGCCACTCGGCGGGAGGTCACTTGGCCCTGCTTGCTGCCGCTTCTCAGCTAAATATACCGAAGAGCATAAATATAAAAGCCGTTATCGGCCTTGCAGCGATTACCAATATAACCGAGTACGCCAAGGGTACAAATAGTTGTCAAACCGCAACGCCTGATTTTATGGGCGGCAAGCCCGAAGCACGTGTTGAGGCGTATAAACAAGCAACACCACATTTAGAGCGTATTGGGTATCCGGTAGTGCTGATGCAGGGTGATGCGGACGCCATAGTGCCCGCTTTGCACAGCGAGAGCGAGCATGCCAAAACAATCTCTATTGTAAACGGTGGCCATTTTGATTGGCTACATCCTAAATCAGACTCCTACAAAGCACTCGTAAAGGTAGTGACAGCAAATGATTAACAAGGTTTTTTCCGCCAAGCAGTTAGACGATAAAGATCCCTTACGCCACGTTGTCAGTCAATTTGCACTGCCTCCCGATACCATTTACTTAGACGGGAATTCACTGGGGCCACTACCAAAGGCCGCTGAGGAGCGAGCTCGCGACGTGGTAACTAACCAGTGGGGTAAGGATTTAATAAAAAGCTGGAACTGCCACGATTGGATAAGACTTCCTCAAAAGGTAGGTGATAAAATAGGCTCGCTAATAGGAGCAGAGGCAGGACAAGTCGTTTCTTGTGACTCAATATCCATTAATCTGTTTAAAGTGCTAAGCGCGGCGCTCAATATGCAGCCTGATAAAAAGGTGATAGCAACCACCCGTGACAATTTCCCAACCGATATTTATATGGTCCAAGGACTGCTCACGTTGCTTGGTGATGACTACACTATTCGTTACATAGATGAAGGCGATATAGAAGGCCAGTTGTCTGACGACATAGCGGTACTTATGCTGACTCAGGTAAACTTTCGCTCCGGCTTTAAATTGAATATGGAGACGATAACTTGCCAAGCACAGAAGCTTGGTATTCTTACATTATGGGATTTAGCGCACAGTGCAGGGGCGTTTCCAGTAGAATTAGACAAGTGTAACGTGGATTTTGCGGTAGGTTGTACCTACAAATATCTTAACGGTGGTCCGGGCGCGCCGGCGTTTGTGTATGTAGCGCAAAGACATCAACAGCAATATAGGCAGCCTTTGTCAGGATGGATGGGTCATCAATCTCCATTTGCATTTACGCCCGATTACGAAGCTGATGATTCAGTGAGTCAGAACCTATGCGGCACCCCGGGTATTTTGAGCATGAGTGTGCTTGATGCCGCTTTGTCAGTGTTTGACGATATAAGCTTGAAAGCGATAGATGAAAAATCCAAAAAGCTTCAAGCTTTTTTCGCCGCAGAAGGAAAGCGCGCAGGCCTTTGCGACTATATGGATATTGTCAGCCCTCCTATCGAAAACAGAGGTAGTCAGGTGGCACTGTCGCACCCAGAAGCCTATGCAATATGCCAGGCGTGGATTGCTAAGGGGGTTATTGCAGATTTTCGGGCCCCCAATATTTTGCGAATAGGCTTTGCACCACTTTATTTATCATTTGAGGATATTGAAGTCGCGGTGTCTAAACTGGCCGATATCATGCAAAAAAAGACATATGAAAAGGCCGAGTTTCAACGCAAACAGCACGTTACGTAACCAGTTAACTGCAAAATCACAGAAATTCACAGAAAAACGTTCTTGAAAACATTGCAAAATGGCGGTGAAGAATGAACACTTTCTCGCTGTTTTTGCAAGTAGTGTTAATGGTAAGGCTTTGAAATTATTTAGCTATGTCGGGTGGACAGTTTTCTTGAGCGTAAATATGCTTATTTGCGCGGCATCCGCTCAAATTGAAAATGAGTTTGAGAGCGAAATACTCGACAATACTATTGAGAATGTGACCTACTGCGTCGATCCTAATTGGGCGCCCTACGAAGCCATCCGCAATAACCTTCATGTTGGTATATCTGCTGAATACCTCGACATTATCGCCGACATCGGCAACCTCTCTTTTACATTAGTTCCTACAGAGAGCTGGCAGCAAAGCTTAGAGTTTGTTCAACAAGGGCGTTGCCAAGTCATTCCTATGCTGAATACTTCAGACTATCGCCGGCAATTTCTCGATTTTAGTCTCCCTTACTTTGAAGCCCCGAATGTGCTGATTGCAAAAGAGGGAACTCCGATGTTACAAGGGTATGCAGGGGTAGGTAACCGAACGGTTGGTATCGTTGATGGCTATCGCCAGCTTGAATACATTTATCGTCATTACCCCAATGTACGTTTAGCGATGGTGCCGTCTGAGCAAGAAGGACTTAATCTTCTCGGTGAAGATAAGTTCGACGTAATGGTTGGTTCACTGCTTAGCGTGAACATGCATATCAATAATCAAAACCTAAAAGACTTAAGCATAGTAGGGTATGCAGAGCCACACGACTCTCTAGCGTTTGGCGTGAACAAATCGTCGAGCCACCTAATACCAAAGCTGAATTTCGCCATAGAGCGCATTCCTGAAGAAAAGAAAGTAGAAATCTATAAGCGCTGGAATAACGTTAAAATGCGCTATAGCCGCAGCTATTCTCAATTAATGCTTTGGGTAACTATCGTATTGCTTGTGTTGCTATGGTTAATTTACCGCAATCGATATGTGCGAAAATACCAACATATCGTGGCGCAAAAAGATGTAGAAATAGGAGCGCTTCAGGCAACGCTGTTAGAAAAGAACCGTACGCTCGCTTTCTTATCTGCCCACGACAAAACAACCGGGCTGTATAACCGAAACCATATGATACAGCGAGCTGAAGAGGAAATTTCTCGTTTCCAGCGCTTTCACACAACCGCAACGCTCATTCTTATTGATTTAGCACAGCGAGATGTTAAAGCGAGAGCTATCGACGACTTTGTGCGTGAGGATTTGTTGAGAAAAACAGCGGCAAGCTGTTTAAGCACAATACGAGAAGTGGATGTGGTGTCTCGTTTCAACGAACAGTTGTTTATTATTCTGTGCCCTCAAACAGAACTGGATGCGGCAACCACGCTTGCTCATCGGTTGTTAGAACGAATGAAGCAAGAAGACGCAATTTCATCGCTAATGAGTGTGTCTATGGGGTTAGCTGAACTGAAAGATGAAGAAGAGTTTTCCGATTGGTACGAGCGAACACTCAAAGCTTTAAATAAAACAAAGCGCGAAGGTGTAGACAGCATCTCTGTGGCCGAGAAATAATTCAGGCTCATAAGTTGGGCTAAAGGGCTGGGGGTACGAGCTAAGCGCTTGCGCTTAGCTCGGTCAATACAGAGACTTAGCTTATACCCCCCACAAAAAGCCTCACTCACAATCAAAAGCAGGCCTATCACTTCAGGTAAACAAAACGTCTAAACAATAGGGTCGTAGTGCCACTGATGTGCGTCGTAACGAATCTGGGAGCGATTGTACTCGCGCTCTGAACGCCAGTTTCTGTTGTTAAGTTTGGCAGTAACCCCAGGGTAAAGTCGCTTATTCGCTATCAGCTTAACGTCTGATTGATAGGATTCTTTGGCGCCTTTCACTTCAGACGCTTTTCCTTCAATCCATTCAAGTAACGCAGTTTCGTTGTTAAATAGCTCAAGAGCATCAGTCATTTTTTGTTTGAGCTCTTTAGGGACTTTTTTACTTTTCAGTAAATCGATTTTTTCTTTGTGCTTTGAGTTATTTTCCCGAATTTGCTTAAGCAGTTCATCTAAGCCGTCTTTTCGTTCCAATAATAAGTTAAAGCCCGGGCTAAAATCTATTTTTAACGTACTGCCTGATACCGCCCCTAGTGTGCCCGCTTCAACACGCCCTTGGCTGATGATGTCGCAGGCAAACAAATTCCCCATGGGGTTATCTAACTGACCAACGATAACAGCGCCGCCACAGCGCAACCTGCTGTAGGCTAGCTGTCTGCCAACAGTGACATCGCCTTTGCACTGCACCTCAACACCTTGTCCGTGCTGAACGTGAATGCTGCCTGCAGCAATCAATTTACAATGGTATTCACCATCGTTATCGTTAACCTTGCCCATGGCTCCTTCAGTAATAATGATATCGCCGCCTGATTCGATAAGAGCCGATTCTACAAAGCCATTGATGGTGACATCGCCTGACGCTTTAATTTGCATTTTTTCGGTAACATCACCGTTAACCAGTACTGCACCTTCATAATTAACATGCCCGGAGCCCACATTTACGCCTGTGCAAATAAAGGTGTCGTCTATATTCATTATTTGATCGCGATATTTCGGCATGCCGGATATGCTTGATACAAGCAGATTTGAATCGCTGTCTGATACGACGGTACCGCTTCCCATTTTGAAATCAAGCCATTCGCCTGGCACGGATGGAAGCTTGTTGCCTTTGATGTCAAATCCAGTGCGGCCCTTTGTAGGTGCCGTGCGTTTCAAGACTGGTGTGTCTACTTTAACGCAAATTACCTCGCCCAAATTACGCATATCAACTCGCTCACCCACCTGGGTTTGCGGTTTTAAAATTCGTTCTAATGCGTTAGGAACGAGGGGGATGAATTTAGAATTTTTACCATTTCTTGGGGGAAGGCCCTTTGCTATGGTGTCTTCAAGGATTTCGCCGCTTGTGGCGTGTTTCGCCTGTATCAGCAACGCCTTAATGCGCTTAGTGCTAATGCCCTTAACAATCTTACTTTTCATTGCAAGAGACATTATTGCACCCATTGAGGGGAGTTTGCCGCCATAAGGTGCTGTTAACACTAAATTTGCCGACATATTGTCTTCGGGAATACGAAACTCTACTTCGGCATTTTTTCGCTCGCCAATACGCTCTCTTACTATTGTACTGTCGCCAGTTTTAAAATAATGGTTGGCAGTATCACATGCAGACTTTAGCGATTTTTCTGAAACGTATAGACCGGATGTTTCGCCGCGTTCAAGCTCGGCGCGAATGCTACTGATATCAATATCGGCATCAAATAAAGAAGGGTCGAGCTGAATATTTATATACGTTCTAGATTTATCGAAACTAATTGTAACGCCATTCATGACAACATAATCCTCTGAGCACACCTTGATGTGTTATCGGCCGCTCGTATTGTTACTTAATGGTACTTTCTATGACTATTGTCACTGTCTGACGTATCGTTAGTACAAAACGTACCTATTGCGACAATCGGCCACTATTTCCTTATATCCAACAATTTATTCTGATACTGGCTTTGCGTCAAAGGTTTTCAGCGTATCAGAGGTTTTCAGCGTATTGATACAGCGCTCGCAAAATTGCCTGCTTGTCAGGGTTATCACTATACTCGTGGGCAAGCTGTTCGAGTTTAACCAAATAGGTATCTAAGGTGATAGAACCATTAGACGAAGCATCGGTTAAACGGGCGTGGCGATGACGCTGCCATCGTGTCATCTCATCAGCGGTAAGGGTATTTGGAAAGTTTCTAGCGCGATATCTGAAAAGTAGTGCTCGTAACCCCTGATGTTGGGTATTGTCAGCAATAGCTATCAAGTTTTCTGGACGAGACTCAATGACTTGCTCGCACCAGCGCCTGTCTTCCTCGCTTAGAAAGCCACCACTATACAGCGCATGGTCGATATCCTGTTCACCATGCTCTTCCTCAATGTCATACAGTGCCACTAGCTTTTGCGCTATTTCGGGGTTTGCCGCAATTTTTCTGTAGTTATCTAGACAGCGCTCGCGATCAAGTCCTAATCGTTGTGCATTATCTTCAGACATGGCTTTCGCAGTGGTAATGAATGGGGAACGATTTGCATGGATAACCTTAATACCGGGTCGTTCTTGCTTGCTAGCAAATTGCTCCGCTGGGGCATAGAGCTTTTGTTTTATCTCTTCAGGTGTGTCGTTCAGTAAGCTATCAACGTCGTGAGATAAATCGACGGTAATGAATCCATTACCGTTTTTTGGATGCTTGGCAATAGGCATTATCCATGTACAACAGCCTTGTGAAGCAGGTAGCTTGGAAGAAATGTGAAGCAATACCGATCGCTTTGAGAGATCGATTTGCTGCATTACCGCGTGTTTACTGCGAAGAGAAAAGGCGTAATCGAACAATCTTGGCTGCTTTTCTTTTATTAGCTTTGCAAGGGCAATGGTAGCGTACACATCACTTAATGCGTCGTGGGCGTTACCGTGCTCAAGTCCATTGGCCTTGGTGAGTAGTTCTAGTTTAAAGCTTGGCGAGCCGTCATCCCGTTCAGGCCATACAATACCTTCAGGGCGAAGTGCATAACACGCCCGGGCCAGATCGATGATGTCCCAGCGGCTATTGCCGTTTCTCCATTCTCTTGAGTACGGATCGTAAAAATTGCGATAAAACAAAAAGCGGGCAACTTCGTCATCAAACCGAATACTGTTGTACCCAACGCTACATGTGTTGGGCATGGACATTTCCTGATAAATTTTTGCAGCAAAGTCAGCTTCATTAGAACCATCACGCAATGTTTGCTGCGGTGTAATTCCTGTTACTAAGCAGGCTTCCGGGTGGGGAAGATAGTCATTGGCTATGGCGCTCATTATATTAATGGGCTTTCCCACGATGTTTAAGTTTTCGTCCGTGCGCACCGCTGCAAATTGGCAGGGTAAGTCCTTATGGGTGTTTGTGCCAAAGGTTTCAAAATCGTGCCATAAAAAAGTAGGTGTTTGCATAACCACCGAAATGTTCCCTTAAATTTGCGGTCCAGTTTACACTGGGATACAGCCAGCGCCAAATTTCTATCCTGCCACATTTTAACCTTTTATCAGTGGCACCATTCTGTTTGTAAAAAGCGTTAAACAAGGTGAGAAACAAGGTGTTTGTCCATATTTTTAACGGTTGCACATCATCACTGTAAAAATTTTGTTAAATCAACTGGCTTGAGCTAATTTCTCGGTCTACGCTAAAACAGTGAGGGAATGTCGCTTTCACGGGTTTTTATAATAATGAAAATGTCGCATCGCTTATTCTTTTTACGATTTAACTGCTAATAGGCGCGTCGACTGGAGAACAAAAATGGAATCGTTGCAAGTCAGTGATTATATGAATACGCATCCAGTAAAGTTGAGTGCTGAGATGCCCGTTGCGCAGGCTGTAGAAGCACTACTATCCACCCAACAAAGCGGAGGTCCGGTACTCGATATAAAAGGTAGAGTCATCGGGTTTTTATCCGAGCAAGATTGTATTGCTACAATGATTGCGTCTAGCTATTACCGAGAGCAGATATGTCGGGTGGGCGATATTATGAAAACCCCGGTGCTCTCCGTAAAACCCTATATGTCTGTGATTGAATTAGGGGAGTTGTTTTTGAAACAAAAGCCCAAAGTATACCCAGTGGTAGATGATGACGGCATATTGTTGGGATGCATTAATAGAACGTCCGTGTTAAAAGCTATTGATGTTCAGTTAAATGATGGCTATCGACACGCGGTTTAACCAAATGCATTGGCTTTGTCTCTTTTTACCGATAGTTGCGAGGTTATCTGAAAGGGACAAGGTCAACACGCCAAGTAACACTGCAATCTGTCTAATTCCCTCTTTTTCATTGCGCCCCCTTAAATGCATTGGGCGCGGTGAAAATTCGAAGCAGCGTTTACATTAAGCTTTGTATTTCTACCCTCATTTGGACGTGTCACTTTTTTAATGCACAGAACACGTGCGTGATAAATTGAGAGCCCATCAGGTTTTTAATTTTCTTTTGCAATATAATCAAAACCTTTTATCCTCTCCACCTAATGAAATTTGACGAAACATAAACGAGTTCCTGTGCATCCAACTAATTCTGTCGCGCCAAATCCAATAGGGCTAACGCCCATTCTTCTTTTCGTTGTTCTTGTTGTTGTGACCGGTGTGACTACCAATGACATCACTTCAATGCCTATTTTAGTTGCGTTTTTTATCAGCGCGGGATACGGCCTTTGTCTAAACCCTAAGAACGAAAAAGTGAGCTTTTCTGAAAAAGTCCAAACCTTCTGTAAAGGCGGTGGTGATAAGAACATCATCCTGCTGGTGCTCATCTTTCTCCTTGCGGGGGCGTTCTATGCGGTCACGATTGATATTGGTGCCCGTGATGCAACAGTAAACATGGCGCTGCAGTTTGTCCCGTCGTCACTCATTTTGCCGGGCTTATTCCTAATTTGTTGTTTTATTTCTTTTGCAATGGGTACGTCGATGGGAACGATAACCGCGCTATCGCCTATAGGCGCGGGCCTTGCTACTAATCTCGGGCTTCCTATTGAAATGGCACTGGGAATTGTTGTTGGTGGAGCGATGTTTGGTGATAATCTCTCATTTGTGTCAGACACCACTATTGCTGCAACTAGAACCCAAGGGGTTCAGCTTAAAGATAAGTTTCGCGCGAATCTGATGGTTGCTCTACCTGCGTGCATCGTGACCATGATTTTGCTTTTATTTGTTGATGTGGATACATCGGGAATTGTGCAAGCAGAAAGCTATGATTTTTGGCGAATTTTACCGTACTTGTGCATTATAGCTTTTGCGCTTGGTGGTTTTAACGTTATCAGCGTTCTGGCTATTGGTATTGCCAGTGCATGCATAGTAGGTCTTGCCCAAGATAGTTTTAGTTTACTGTCGATGATGCAAAGCATTCAAAAAGGAATGGGGTGGATGCAGGACTTAGCGATGATTGCTATCACTATTGGCGGCATTGTGGCGTTAATGCATGCTAATGGCGGTATTACGTGGCTAATACAAAGGCTAACACGACGCGTCACCACTAAAAGAGGCGCTGAGTTTAGTATTGCAGGTTTAGTCAGCTTTTTAGATATAACCACTGCGAATAATACCATTGCTATTGTAACCGCTGGGCCTATCGCCAAAGATTTGAACGAAAAGTACGGAGTTGATCCTCGCCGAACTGCTTCGTTACTGGATATTTTTTCATGCAGCTTTCAGGGACTCGTGCCCTATGGCGCACAGCTTCTTAGTGCTGCGGCAGTAGTGGGGATTTCTCCCCTAGCCATTACCCCTTATTGTTGGTATCCCATGTTGATTTTCGTTTTCGGGATAGCGGCAATTAGCTTTGGTTTCCCTCGATTCAGTGAACCACAGGGCGATGAGTTAACCCAGTCGCGCTAAATCTCCGTACTAGTTGCCAATATTTGAATTTAACGCTCTAAAGTCATTTTCCGTAGGATGTTACTTTGTCTTCACCCATTGCAATAAAACCGCTTTATCAAAAACTTGACGCTTGCCTTACCGCTGATAAATTTCGATTGAAGCGACGTCTTACTCAGCTCGTTCAAGCCCTCAAAGCTTCTGAAACCAAAGCTTCTGAAACCAAAGCATCTGAAACCAAGGCCTCTTCTAAAGCCAATACTGTACCTGACGGCAAAGCCGCTCCTGAAACCAAGGCTGCATCTGACGGTAAGGTCGTTTCAAAAGGCAATGAACACAATAATGAAAAACTGCGGCAGCAATTTGAAAAACTAGAGAATGACATTGCACGCTCTGCCGAGAAAAAAGCCCAGCGAAAAGCCAATTTACCCGAGGTCGACTATCCACCGCTGCCCGTCAGCGACAAAAGAGGGGATATAAAAGAAGCCATTGCGAATAACCAAGTTGTTATCGTTGCAGGTGAAACCGGCTCAGGAAAGACCACACAGCTGCCAAAAATTTGTTTGGAGTTAGGCCGCGGCGTAGACGGAATGATTGCTCACACGCAGCCAAGACGACTTGCCGCGCGAAGCGTAGCTACGCGTATCGCTGAGGAATTGAACACGCCTCTTGGGGAAAAAGTAGGGTTTAAAATTCGCTTCAGCGACCAAGTCAGCGAACGCAGCTATGTAAAGCTGATGACCGACGGCATGCTGCTAGCTGAAATGCAGCAAGACAGATTTTTAAACCAGTATGACACCATTATTATTGATGAAGCCCATGAGCGAAGCCTCAATATTGACTTTCTACTGGGGTATTTACGTCAGCTGCTAGATAAACGCCCAGATTTAAAGCTTATCATTACCTCTGCAACCATCGATCCTGAGCGCTTCTCTGAGCACTTTAATAATGCGCCCATTATCGAGGTAAGCGGCAGAACATATCCTGTTGAGGTTCGCTATCGCTCCAATGAAGACGCTGACAACGAAGTGGAGCAAACTGATGCAATTATCCACGCTGTCGATGAGCTTATGGGCGAAGCGCCAGGTGATATATTGGTGTTTCTCAGCGGTGAGCGGGAAATACGCGACACTCAAGATGCCCTGAGTAAACAACATTACCGCAACACCGAAGTGGTTCCCCTTTATGCGCGCTTATCGGCTTCAGAGCAAAATCGAATATTCCAGTCTCACAGCGGTCGGCGGATTGTACTCGCTACCAACGTAGCGGAAACCTCTCTTACTGTGCCCGGCATTAAATATGTTATTGACCCTGGCTTTGCACGTATTTCTCGCTATAGCGCCCGCAGTAAAGTGCAGCGATTACCCATAGAGCCAATTTCTCAAGCATCGGCGAATCAACGGGCAGGGCGCTGCGGTCGTGTATCTGACGGTATCTGTATTAGACTGTACAGTGAAGACGATTACTTGGGCCGCCCGGAGTTTACGGACCCAGAAATATTGCGAACCAACTTAGCGTCAGTCATTTTGCAAATGCTGGCCTTAGGTTTAGGGGATATTGCCGCTTTTCCCTTTGTACAGCCCCCAGATAACCGCAATATCAATGACGGCTTTAGGCTGCTAGAAGAAATTCAAGCAATTGCAAAACACAAAGACAAGATGCAGCTGACGAAAATGGGAAGAAGCATTGCGCGACTTCCTATCGACCCTCGCTATGCGCGAATGGTTATTGAAGCAGACAGTACCAACGCGCTTAGCGAAGTCATGGTTATCGCTGCAGGCCTTTCTATACAAGACCCACGAGAGCGGCCACAAGAAAAGCGTCAACAAGCGGATGAGAGTCACAGTGAGTTTGCAGATAAAGACTCAGATTTTATTAGCCTTCTTAACCTGTGGTTAGGTTTTAAAGAGCAGCAAAATAACCTTACTCAAAACCAGCTTAGGAAATGGTGTAAAACTCGGTTTATCAATTACCTGCGTATGAGAGAGTGGCAGGACATTGTCAGCCAACTGAAAAAATCCATTGCCGAATTAGGGTTTGGGATCAGCAGTCAAGAGGCCGACTATCAAGCTATCCACCAAGCAATTGCCAGTGGTCTTCTTTCTCATTTGGGCTTCAAGGACAAAGACAGAGAGTATTTAGGCTCTCGAAATACCAAGTTCATGATCTTTCCAGGCTCGGGTTTGTCGAAAGCACAACCTAAATGGATAATGGCGGCGGAGCTAGTAGAAACATCAAAGCTGTTTGGCCGTATGGTTGCCAAAATCGAGCCGTCTTGGATAGAGCCCCTTGCCACGCACGTGACGCAAAGTAGCTATTCAGAGCCCCACTGGTCCAAAAAGAGAGGCGCTGTTATTGCCTTTGAAAAGGTAACGCTTTTTGGGCTGCCAATTGTGATGAAACGAGCGAAAGTGTACAGCCTTATCGACCCCGCTATTTGCCATGAGCTATTTATTCGCGAAGCGCTGGTGGCGGGCAATACGAAAATCAATTATCAATTTCTGCAGGAAAACCAAGCATTGCTTGAGCAGGCAGACGAATTTGAGCAAAAAACTCGACGCCGAGATTTGCTGGTCGACGATGAAGAGCTTGCACATTTTTATGCTCAGCGTGTTCCCATTGAGGCAAATAACGACGCTGCCTTTAAAAAGTGGTTTAAGCAGCACGGTAGTAATGAAAACCTCACGTTTAGTGAAGAGGATGTCTATCGTCAACAGCCAGGGCAGTCGGTCGCCAATGCGTTTCCTGATATTTGGCGACAAGGTAACGTCACGCTGCCTCTTCGTTATAACTTTGAACCGAACGCTGAAGATGATGGTGTCACTGTTCTTATTCCGCTGCCCGTACTTAACCAAGTTGATGATGTTGGTTTTGATTGGTTAGTACCGGGGTTAAGGCACGAGCTTATTGTGGGAATGATAAAAACCTTGCCCAAACGTTTGCGTCGAAACTTTGTTCCTGCGCCTAATTTTGCAGATGCTTGCCTTGCCGATATCAGTGAAACTGACAAAAACAATCGCCCTGTGGTGATGGTAGATGCAGTGGCTGATAAATTGCGCAAAATGACAGGGGTTGTGATTGAGCCAGAGGATTGGAATTTCGATCAGCTAGACAAGCATTTAAAGATGCATTTTGCTGTGACCAATGACAACAACGAAAATATTGCGGTTGGTGACGATTTGCACGCTCTGAAACAGCAGTGTGCAGGACAAGTGCAAAAGACGTTCGAGAAAGCGGCTACCCCTGATTTAGAACGAAATGATATTGAGCAGTGGGATTTTGAAAGCATTCCTGAAACCTTTGTGCAAAAGGTGGGTGGCTTTGAAGTACAGGCATTTCCAGCGCTGGTAAGACGGGGGGACAAAGTAGATATTGCCCTTGTTGATGAAGCCGATAAGGCCGTACTTGAACATCGACAAGGCGTTAACGTTTTAATTAAAAACGCCATGCCTTCTCCATTGAATTACTTACAAAATAAGCTGCCGAATAAAGCAAAGCTGGGTCTTTACTTTAATCCTTTTGGTCATGTTAAAGCGCTCATCGATGACTGTATTTTTGCGGGGATCGATGCCTTGGTGTCTGACTATTGCAAAGCGCATAATACTGATATTAGAAATAAGGCAGACTTTGAAGCCTGTGTTGATAAAGTCAGGGCTGACATTAATGACAGAGTGCTCGATATTGCTAAGCAAGTAGAGCAGGGGCTTACGCTTGCCCATCAATGTCAAAAGCAAATGAAGGGCAATGTGCCACTGACGATGATTAACGCATTAGGCGATTGTAAGTCTCACTTAGCGTCGTTGGTCTATCCTGGGTTTGCCTCGCAAATTGGTGAGGGAAGGCTAGAGGATTGGAACCGATATATAAAAGGCCTCTCACGTAGGTTGGAAAAACTGCCCATCGATCCTAATAAAGACAGAATGCATCAACTGACCATTGAAAAGAGTATTAAAGAATGGGAGAAGGCTCGCAGTAAATACCCGAAGGGAAAGGTACCAGAGGCCCTTGATGACGCGCG
The DNA here is from genome assembly GCF_057542855.1 of Alteromonas sp. 4NS20-0143. Taxonomy (NCBI): domain Bacteria; kingdom Pseudomonadati; phylum Pseudomonadota; class Gammaproteobacteria; order Alteromonadales; family Alteromonadaceae; genus Alteromonas; species Alteromonas sp. 4NS20-0143. Next base: position 831,807 of record NZ_BAAJLR010000001.1, on the reverse strand, counting down.
GTGGATGATTGAAGAGCTAAGAGTATCTTTATTCGCACAACAGCTTGGTACTGCGTATCCCATATCGGCAAAACGTATTTCCTTGTTCTTAGACGATTTTTAATTCTTGCTATTACACACTGTATGTACACATAATTGTACGTAATTTAATCGCTTGGTTTGACAAGTGATTATCCTCAATCTATAACAGAAAGAGGGTAGTAAGCGTGAGCTAAAAATCAGAGGAAGTAGGCATGCTAGGATACGACGATAAGCGTAATTTTTTCAGGATGATGGTCAACTCGCCGTGTCAGTTACAGGTTACAGACGATGAGTCTAGCCGCACGATGCAGGCGATGTGTAGGGATATAAGCGCAACGGGCATGTCTTTAGAAGTTGATGAACCTGCTATTGAGGTGGGAACGCAGATTAGTGTTGCTATAGAATCCTCTAGTTCACAAATACCATCACTAGCAGCCCTTGCTAATGTAGTGCGATGTGAACCGGAAACCGATTCAAGCTGCATTATCGGTGTCGAAATTACGCAAATGAAATAGTGCGAATTAGGTAGCACGAATCTGGCACCGCATAGCGAGAGGCGTATAGGCGCTGCTTGTACGTACTGCTGTCACGCAACAGCTGTGGGCTATTATTTGATATTTAAAAACGGCGTAGGTCACTTTGGGTCTTACGCCGTTTTTTTATGTCTGGATTTAAAAAAGCGATTACTTTGTTATAGAAAAAGAATTAGTAATCTAGCTTGCAATTGATAATAATTCTCATTACGATAAATTATCACGAATTAAGTGAAACCAATTGAAGCGAATTTGAGGAGCTCATTGTGAAAAAGACAATAACATTCGCCATTATGCACTTTGCGGTAGCATTTACCGTTGCCTATTTACTAACGGGCAGTATGGTTGTTGGTGGTCTGGTGGCACTCGTTGAGCCAGCAGTGAATACGGTGGCTTTTTACTTTCACGAAATGGTGTGGAGAAAGCTAGAGGAAAAGCCTGAGAGTGACAGTGGTATGTCTCAGGTGGCACTTTAAGGTAAAAGTAGCGTAAGGTAAACCATAACCTTCGTAGTGCCAACAGCTACCTCATACAACTGCTTCCTCACACAATTTAGTGGCGTTTGACAAGCGTTTGCAAACGCTTGTCAAGTTAGACGACTAGCGCGTTTTACGCTAGTCGTCAGTGACCTCACAAACCAGGCCTTTCAAGTAATATCCTTCAGGGTAGCTACCAATGATAGGGTGGTCAGAGGCTTGATTAAGCCTAGCAATAATCTTTATGGTACGACCTGCATCAAGGGCGGCATCGGCAACAATCTTTTGAAATAGATCTGCAGGCATCAAGCCAGAGCAACTAAACGTCAGTAGAAGCCCCCCTGATCTCACCGCATGAATGCCGTACATATTAATGTCTTTGTAACCACGGGCAGCGCGATTGAGAGTAGCCTTGTTATCGACAAACTTTGGTGGGTCGAGAATAACCATATCAAACTGTTTTCCTTCACTTTGATACTCTCGTAATGCTTTAAAAACGTCTTTATTGATGTATTGCGCTTTATCTTCGTCAAGTTCGTTAATAGTAACGTGGTGTTTTGCTAAGTCTAAAGCGGGTTGAGACACATCGACGTTGGTAACTGAATTTGCACCACCTTTAAGCGCATAACATGAAAAGGTGCCGGTATAACTAAAGCAGTTTAATACGTCGGCGTCTTTTGCATAATAGCCGGCGGCAGCTCGGCTGTCTCTTTGGTCGAGGTAGAACCCTGTTTTGTGGCCATTTTCAATATCAACAACAATCTTGAGGCCGTTTTCTAAAACGGTAACTTGGCTAGGCGGTGTACCGTGTAATACGCCCATCACTGGCTCTAGCCCTTCTTTTTTGCGCACATCTACATCGCTGCGCTCATAGATATGCACATCAGGAAGTAGTTTAGTAATTGCCCACACTATTTTGCTTCTGTGTTTTTCTCCACCAGCACTGAGCAGTTGAACCACGGCCACGTTGTCGTATAAGTCGATAGTAATGCCAGGCAGGCCATCACTCTCTGACGCTATCCATCTAAACGCGTTAGTTGTTGCGGGATTGAATAAGCGTTTACGAAGGGCTAGTGCAGTTTCTAATTTGCGCATAAAAAAGCCGTTGTCGATGCTTTCATCTTTTTTAAATGTCCACATACGAATTCGAATTTTCGATTCTGGAGAATAAGCCCCGCGTCCTAACCATTCACCTTCAGAGTCGAAAACATCTACCGTATCGCCAAGCTTTGCTCGACCTTTTACTTCAGCTACCGCGCTTTCAAAAATCCACGGGTGGCGCCGACGCAACGATTTATCTCGATTGGGCTGAAGGATGACTTGTGCTGACATGAAGGCTCTCTTACTAAATAAAGTAGATATAAAACGGTTTAAAGAGGATGAAAATGCGTGGAAAGCCACATGGGTGCTTCCGCGAATAACTACGCAACGACCACTCGAACGACCACGCAAGCAATATTATACCGAAATTTAGCTTACTTTGTGTTGGTATCTGTTGTGAAAAAAATTGAGATGACAACGCCAGCAGGCCAAGCGCTTACTAAACTTTAACCTTGGCAGTCCCGTAAACAAGTCACATCCGCAAATGCGGTTACCGACAGGAGAGCAAAATGTATTACGTAGACTTTGAAAAAGGATGTTCGCCATCAGAACTCGTTGTAAAAGAAAGAGAGTCCTATGAACTGCCCGATGGAATGGTTAGAGTGGCGGTAAACGCTTTTGGCGTTAATCGCGCAGATACGTTACAACGTCAAGGACACTACCCGGCTCCACCGGGAGAAAGCCCAATACTAGGATTAGAAGTTGCAGGTACGGTAACGGAAGTGGCATCAGGCATCACCAATGTAAAAGAGGGTGATCGCGTGTTTGGACTCGTCGCCGGTGGTGGATACGCAACAGAAGCTATCGTTAACCCTTCCCATTTAATGGCTATTCCTGAAGGCATGCCTTTTGTTGAAGCAGCGGGGCTTGCTGAGGTCTTTTTAACCGCCTTTCAATGTTTGCGAACCATAGCTCATGTGAAGCCCGCTCAGCATGCCCTTATCCATGGAGGCGCGAGCGGAGTGGGTCTGGCCGCTACACAGCTATGTCGCTATTGGGGGGTACACAGTGCAGTGACGGCGTCAGCTCAGGAAAAGTTGAAATTGTGCCAAGAGAATGGGGCAGAGCTACTGATAAACTATAAAACACAATCATTTGCCGATGAAATTAAACGGGAATGGCCTGAAGGCATTGATATGGTGCTTGATATGGTTGGGGGAGACTATCTCAATAAAAACCTCAGCGTAATAAAACAAGATGGCATTATCGTTAACCTTGCCATGTTAGCCGGGCGCTATGCTGATAATTTAGATATGGCACTATTACTCGGTAAACGCGCCACTATCACGGGAACGACTCTTCGCAATCGCAGCGATGGGTACAAAGCAAATCTTATTAGTGACTTTGCCACAGTTTGTTTGCCAGCGTTTGAAACAGGTGAGCTGATGGTGAATTTAGACACGCATTACAACATTAAAGACATAAGTAAGCCCCATGCTCGTTTAGAAAGCAATGATACAAAGGGCAAGATAGTGGTGTCTTGGTAAATTGAACCTAAAGCAGTCTATTTGGCAACGAAGCCATCGTCTGGTTTCGTTGGCTTAGATTCAGCCGCAGTTCTTGCTAATACGTCGCATCGTTCATTTTCTGGGTGTCCTGAATGTCCCTTCACCCAGTGCCAATTAACGGAATGTTTTTTCACTGCTTCGTCTAGACGCTTCCATAAATCTGCATTTTTCACAGGTTTTTTGTCTGATGTTTTCCAGCCGTTTTTGCGCCAGTTATGGATCCACTGATTAATCCCATTTTTAACATATTGGCTATCGGTGGTGAGTTCCACTTTGCAGGTTTCTGTTAAAGAGTTTAGTGCTTCAATGGGAGCCAGTAGCTCCATTCTATTGTTGGTGGTATGCGCAAAGCCATCGCTTAATTCTTTCCTATGACCTTTATAGATAAGTACGGCGCCATATCCCCCTGGCCCTGGATTACCTAGACAGGAGCCATCGGTAAAAATATCTATGGTTTTCTGTGTCATGTCTTCTTTTCCCATATGTTTTCACCGCACGCTTTGTAACTGCAGCTTTTTATTCACGCACTCGCTTATTGCAGCATTGGTAAACGCAGCTTTTGGCAAGAAGTATCCTTTATGTGTTAGGCGCCTACAGCTTTTATTCGGCTGTTGTTAGCTCTTTTATAAGGTACTGATACATTTATTTTAACTATTTCCCTTAGCCTGTAGTGAAGGCCTTGATATACTATCAAAAAATAGAAACACATTAATAGCAGAGGATGTATGCGCCAAATTGTTTTAGATACTGAGACGACGGGTATTGACCCTAAAGAAGGCCATAGAATCATTGAAATTGGCTGTGTTGAAGTCGTAAACCGTCGTTTAACCGGTAATCACTTTCACGCTTACATCAACCCCGGTCGTCACATAGAGCAAGAAGCGATAGAAGTACATGGTATTACCAATGAATTTCTGGCAGATAAACCGGTGTTTTCAACTGTGGCGAATGATTTCGTGAATTTTATCAAAGGTGCACAGTTGGTGATTCACAACGCGCCCTTTGACGTTGGGTTCATGGACCATGAATTCAAAATGGAAGCGCGAACTAAAGGTGTGGTTACCAATAAAATCTGCGATGTGTTGGATACGCTCACTCTTGCCAGAAAAATGCACCCAGGGCAGAAAAATAATCTTGATGCTTTGTGTAAGCGTTACGGTATAGATAACAGTCATCGAACGTTGCACGGTGCATTGCTCGATGCCGAAATTCTTGCCGATGTTTACCTGTTGATGACAGGTGGGCAGACCAAACTGAAATTGGCGTCTAGCGGCACCAGTGATGCAGATGCTACAGCACTTCGTCGTATCGAGCGTTCGGCAAATAAATTAAAGGTTATCAAGGCCAGCGCCGATGAATTAGAACAGCATGAAGCTCGCCTGAATATTGTCCAGGAAGCGGGTGGTAGCTGTATATGGCGACCTCAGTGATCAAAACGAGCCAGCTGTAGATAGCCGACATAATTAAATGCAGGAGCATAGCAACGTGAGAGTGTGGATTTATTGCGTAATTGTCCTTTTGGGCACATGGTGTACAAACGCGTCTTCACAATCGTTGCGGGAGCAGCAAGATTTTGCACTACAAACTGCTGATGGTGCGGTAACGCCAGAGGAAGATACAAAGCAGTCGGTAGACACCTCTGTTATCTCTGAGCTTGGAGATGATTACACCAATTCCATAGAATTGCTGAAGAATCGTTTTCGTGTGGACTACAATGTTGAAGAAATCACCATGGTGTTCTTTCGCAAATACGGTTCTGCACCCGTAGTGCTGGTTCGCCCCGATGGCTCTAAGTTATTTCAAGGAAGGGTAGACGAAGAAAAAGTTGAGTGGTTCGATTCCGATTCCTTCGACATGATCACAATTAAAAACCCTGTCCCCGGCCCGTGGCAAGCAGTAGGGCAAGTGCTGCCAGAAAGCCGAATAATGGTTGTTTCTGATATAGAGCTAACCGCCGACCCACTTCCAAACATTCTTTTTTCTGGCGAGATTTTAAAGTCTACGGCCTATCTCACAAATGGTGGAGAAGAAATAAAAAACAACGAATTTAGAAACGTTGTGGATGTGGAAATAGAATTTATAAGCACCAATAATGCAAACTACAACAACTTTGGCGCAGTAGACGAGTTAGTTGCCACGTTTGAAGACGATGGCCTAGGTATGGATGAGCGGCCTGGAGATGGTATTTTCACCGGCCAGTTCAATTTAAAAATAGCGTCTGGAGAGTGGAAACCCGTTTTTTCTGTCGCAACGCCAATGATGACTCGCGAGCAAGAGGGCTTGCCAATCGTACTGCATGAAAACCCCGTAGACATTTCGGTGGTAATGAATGAAAACGATTCCGGCTACCATAACCTGCTTATTGATGTAGACCGAGAGCTCGTGCAAATTGATTCCTTGTTAGTAGATGGAAAGGTGCGCTTTCCCAATGGGGATACACAAAATTTTTCCCTTACCGAAGGCGGACCAGACGCAAGGGAATACCAGATTGTTGCTTATGAAAAAGGCGTATTTCGCATAAAGCTTACGGCTTATGGCACCACTACCGATGGCCGAGACTTTATTCTCGATGTACCAGAATACACCTTTTTAGGTCAGGGCCCTGCAGAGCCTGAGGTAGAAGACCCTCTCGTGTACGGCGAAGACCCTATTGTAGATGGAAGCGCCCCATTGGTTACCAGCAACACTGAAATGCCCCTTGATACCGAACAGTCGTCTGAGGGCGATATGGATTCTGCCACACTGACGCTTCTGATCATCGCCATTAACGGTTCAATCATTCTCATTGGCCTTATTGTCGCTGTTATTATTATCTTAAAACGAAAAAAGGGAAGTAGTGGAAAGGCTAAGCCATCAAAAGCAGGGCTTAAGAAAAAAGCGAAAGACAATGCTGCTGATGAGTCTAATCTGACCCTAGATGACAGCCCTAAAGGGATAAAGAAATTGTTTGCGATGTTTAAAAAGAAAAAACAGGATGAAAGCTAGGCCTGTAGTTCTCACTCATGGCGTAAAATTGCCCATCTTGGATTTTATTTCGACATTGTGTTTATTTAACAGGCAAACAAACTGCAGATGACAATTTTATTAATAAAAAGCATTGACTCCACATTGGGGAATACGTATTATCTGCGCCGCAGTGAGGGCACAGGGTTACAGCAACCTTTTTAACTCACTGATAACATTGAGATTGTGGAGCGGTAGTTCAGTTGGTTAGAATACCGGCCTGTCACGCCGGGGGTCGCGGGTTCGAGTCCCGTCCGCTCCGCCACTTTCAATGAAATAACTAAAAGGTCTTCGGAGCGGTAGTTCAGTTGGTTAGAATACCGGCCTGTCACGCCGGGGGTCGCGGGTTCGAGTCCCGTCCGCTCCGCCATTTAGTTATTATTTAGTTTTACAATGTAAGCTCGGTTATGTGGAGCGGTAGTTCAGTTGGTTAGAATACCGGCCTGTCACGCCGGGGGTCGCGGGTTCGAGTCCCGTCCGCTCCGCCATTAACTGCAAGTTATGCATTGAAGTAAAGCTAACGTTATATTTGTAAGCCCATTGTGTGGAGCGGTAGTTCAGTTGGTTAGAATACCGGCCTGTCACGCCGGGGGTCGCGGGTTCGAGTCCCGTCCGCTCCGCCATCAATGGTCCTTATACTTCAACACATTTCATCCCATCTGTTTTTCTCAGCTTTTACAATCACCACCAGTCTACATCCATAATTTCCCTCGTTGTATTTGAACGAAAGTCCAAGTGTTTTTTTTGCAAAATAGTTTACTCTTTATACGGTCTAACACTATTAAACACATGTTCTCGAATGCCTCAGGAAACCACCAATAATTATATTCTCGCTGATAAAGCGAAAGCGACGCTTGTCGCTTTACTCAGTGTTGTAATGGTCACATTCCTTCTTATGCTGCTTATGTTTTCATTCGTGAGATCGCAGGAAGAAAAGCGTGCCGTAGGCATCTTAGATGGCGTGGGTATGGTGTTTCAAGATGCCGCGGCTACTCTTGACAGAGTCAATGATTTACCTTTTTTGGTCTGCGACGATGCTCACCTTTTTGAGATGAGAAAAGTTTTGTTTCGCTCTCGCTTCGTCAAAGAAATAGGGTTTTATGAAAACGATGCGCTAAGTTGTAGTACCTACTTAGGTATTCTTGATGTGCCCTTTTCCGATGCTGAGCCTGATTTTGTGACGGTGCAAGACGACATCTTCTGGATAAATACTCCTCTTGCGCTATTCGACGAAAAAGCGGCTGGCACTATTGTTAGAAGAGGCCGTTACAATGCCGTTCTCGACATGGAGAGCACCATAGGTTTCAGTCGCTCTCAAGACTGGCAGCTTTTTTACAACGGCGATAAGTTTTACCACATGGCGGGTAACGAAACGCTGATTGAAAGTTCCATCGCTGAACATGAATTGTCAGACAGCTCACGTCTGTCTTTAGATTTTACTCTATGCCATGACGTTTATTATCTCACCTGCCTAAAAGTAAAGCCGGATATGAATCGTTTATTCGAGCTACATATTGGCAAGCTGTTTCTTTTGTTTCTTATCATGCTAATGACTGCAGCGTTTTCTCATATGTTTACGTTTAACTACCTTCGCCATAAACATTCTCTTGAGTCGAGAATAAAAAGAGGCTTGGCAAAATCTAGTTTTTATTGCGTGTATCAGCCCTTTGTAGACCTTGATACCGGAGAGGTTATTGGCTGTGAGGTGTTAAGTCGCTTTGAGGATGAATTAGGCGCGATTTATCCTGATGAGTTTATTCCACAAATTAAAGCGCTAGGAATTACCCGAGAGTTCACAGAAGACATGATCAAAAAATCTATGCTTGAACTTACTAACTGTGAGGGTATTCCTAAAGGGTTTAAGGTTTCATTTAACTTATTTCCCATGGATTTTAACCAAGACTACTGCCTCGATCTCGATTTTGCACTTACACTCAATACAAAAGATTTTAAGCTAGTGCTGGAAATTACTGAAGATGAGCAAATTTCAACGCACAGTGCCATCAAGCATATTAAATCATTGAAGAGTAAAGGGTTCCTGTTTGCTATTGATGATTTTGGTGTAGGCTACTCAAATCTTAGTCAGTTGAAGACGATGAACTGCGATTTCTTAAAAATTGATAGAAGCTTTGTTATGGAAATGGAAGAGAACAGTATTCGTTCATCCCTTATTCCTCACATTGTTGGTATTGCCAACGGCCTTGAAATTAAGTTAATTGCTGAAGGCGTAGAAAACAGTGAACAGGCCAGTGAACTGCGCAACCTGTCCGTTGGTTTCGGTCAGGGTTGGCTATATGGAAAACCACAATCAGTAGAAAGCCTTGCAGAAAGTGTACAACAGAGCGCTTAAATAACGGGTTTTTAACAAGAAAAAGTATAAACCGCCAAAATAACATGCCCCTGTTATTTTCTATTTGGTGTTGGTAGTGTTTAACGCTACCATTCGCACACGGATAAATAGAGAAGAAAAACCGCATGCAGGACGTGCTTTGTTGCCACAACATTCATAAAAGTTATCACGACGGCAGTAATGAAACTCCCGTTCTTCAAGACATATCACTGTCAATTAAAGCCGGTGAGCATGTTGCCATTTTAGGTAGCTCAGGCTCAGGCAAAAGTACCTTGCTTCATTTGCTTGGTGGGCTCGATAAGCCAAGCAGTGGGGAAGTACAATTTAAAGGCAAAACCTTATCCTCCCTAAACGCGAATACTCTTGCTGCGTTACGCAACGAAGAGATGGGGTTCATTTACCAGTTTCATCACTTACTGGGTGAATTTTCGGCACTAGAAAATGTGGCTATGCCTCTAAGAATAAGAGGGCTTTCAGCAAAGGCAGCCCAAGATAAAGCCAAAGCCATGCTTGAAGAAGTTGGCTTATCACACCGTATCTCTCATCTGCCTGCGGCCCTCTCTGGCGGTGAACGTCAGCGGGTTGCAATTGCCCGAGCGCTTGTGACAGAGCCTTCCGTTGTGCTGGCCGATGAGCCCACCGGTAATTTAGACGACAGCACGGGTGAGCAAATATATAAGCTGCTAACCTCGTTAAGTGAGAAAAAGCACACCGCATTTGTGGTGGTAACCCACGATTTAGCGCTAGCAAACAGAATGGATAGAGTACTGCGTATTAAAGATGGAAAGCTGGTTCAGTCTGACGCTGTTGGGATGCAGTCATAATGTTCGCATTAGAACTTGCAAGGCAGTTTCGTAAAACGCGCTCGCAGCAGCGCTTTATTTCCTTTATCTCTATGTCGTCAACGGTAGGTATAGCGCTTGGTTGTTTTGTACTTATATTGCTATTAAGTGTTATGAACGGATTTGAAAAAGAGCTCACTAATAGAATACTCAGTGTTATTCCCCACGGAGAGCTTTACAGCGTTGATAAGAGAGGAATCGATAACCTTGACGCCCAGCGCTATCGTTTGGAGCAAGACGAGAGAATAGCGCGGGTTACGCCCTATACAAAGCTAACAGGAATGTTGCAATACAAGGGAGAGCTAAAAGCAATAGAACTAACGGGTATTATTGCAAAAGACAATCAGCAGCATTTTGAAGAACGGGTATCACAGCCTCAGTGGTTATCGTTTCAAGCCAACGATAAAGGGGTGTTAATTGGTCAAGGTATTGCTGAAAAGCTTGGCGTGCAGCCAGGCGATGCCGTGCAGGTATTAGTTCCTGTAGCAACGAATGACCTAACGTTTAAAGCGCCTAAAACAATTACCCTGACGGTGAGTGGGTTTTTATCTATAGGTGGAGAGTTGGACAACCTAGTAGGGTTGATGCACCTTGATATGGCATCGAATGCGGCCGAAATAACGTCAAAGGCTCAGGGCATGCAATTCACGTTTAACGATGCGTACTCTGCCAATGAGATTATGCGAGAGATAGGCTATAGCTACCCACAAGCCGTGTATATGTCTGATTGGACTCGCACTCAGGGGCACCTGTACAACGATATTCAACTGGTAAGGGCAGTGGTTTACATCGCCCTTGTGCTTGTGATTGGTGTTGCCTGCTTTAATATTGTGTCTTCTCTGGTGATGGCAGTAAGGGAAAAACAAGCCGCCATTGCAATTTTAAAGACAATGGGCGCTACAGATTCGCTGATACGGACTATTTTTATCTTACAAGGGATCATTAATGGGGTGGTGGGTATCACAACAGGTGTCTTATTAGCGTTGTTAGTCGCACCTAACTTGTCTGCAATCGTGCTGTTTATAGAAAACGCTTTAGGTATTGAGGTGCTCTCAGGCGATATCTACTTTATTGACTTTTTACCGTCTGAGCTACACTGGGGAGACGTTGGCATAACAATCACTGTGGCCTTAACATTATGTGTGTTGGCTACGCTGTACCCAGCCCAAAAGGCGGTAAAAATATCACCGTCCTCAGCGCTTCATTAATTGCCCTGCTACTAATAAGAGCACTAATAAGAGCACTAATAAGAAAACTAATATGATCGCTAATAAGTACCCCAAGATGACCGCCAGTATCATTGCGGGTGCGTTATTCGTTGCCAGCATCATGACTATGCGGCGTTGAGGACATACGGGTGACCGTATTGAAGCAGGGTTACCGTATTGAAGCAGGGTGAACGCATTGAAGCAGGGTTACCGTATTGAAGCAGGGTGAACGCATTGAAGCAGGGTAAACGTATTGAAGCGAATAGGGTTTGATATGAAAGCCCAATAAAAAAGGTAGCGTATAAGCTACCTTTTTATGTATGGGATAAAGACAAGACAAACGCCTAAGTTATTCTTGCCATGACGTTTTATCTCACCTTGCCATTATTTGTTGCGGTCGAAGTGCTCAAAGTCTACGTCTTCTTGTTTTTCACCCGCGTTAGGGTCGTTAAATATATCTTCATCTAACGCGCCTTCGCTTTTAGCGACAACACAGGACACCATGCAATCGCCAGTAATGTTAACGGCAGTACGGGTCATATCAAGCAGTCTGTCTACACCGATAATAAGGGCAATTCCCTCAACGGGTAAGTTGACTTGCTGAAGCACCATGGCAAGCATAATGAGACCAACACCTGGCACACCTGCAGTACCGATTGACGCCAATGTGGCGGTTAACACAACCATCATGTAATCGCCTAAGCTTAAGTCGACAGCGTAAACCTGAGCAATAAATACCGTGGCAACACCCTGCATAATAGCGGTGCCGTCCATATTAATGGTTGCGCCTAAAGGTAAGGTAAATGAAGACACCGAGTTACCCACCCCTAACTTGTTCTTTGCCGTTTCCATAGTCACAGGCAGGGTTGCACTGCTGCTTGATGTACTAAAGGCGAACAGGGCGGCATCGCGCATTTTCTTAAGTAATATAAGTGGGTTTAGTCCAGCAAGTACCTTGAGCAGTACCGAGTAGGTCACCAAACCGTGAAGAATAAGCACGCCAAATACCAAGAAAAAGTACTTGGCAAGGCTGAGAATGGTATCGCCGCCAATGGTTGAGAACAGCTTTGCCATCAACACATACACACCATAGGGTGCTAGGTTCATAATAATAGTCACCAAGCGCATTATTACTGTGTTGATATCTTCAAATACGGCGGTAAGTCGTTTACCTGCATTCCCCGTCATTGCCATTGCTATACCAAATAGCACTGCAAAAACAATTATTTGCAGCATATTCCCTTGTGCCATAGAATTGATAGGATTACTGGGGAACATGTTGACGATAACGTCTGACAGGCTCGGTGCTTCTTTTGCCTGGAACGTGGTTTCAGTCGCTAAATTTAGCCCGTCGCCTGGTGCAACAATTAACGCTATACTCATAGCCAGTGTTATTGCTATGGCGGTTGTGACAACATAAAGTCCGACAGACTTTGCGCCTAACCGACCTAACTTACTGGGGTCTGACAGTGTGCTAGTTCCACATATTAGTGAAACGAATACCAATGGCACCACCAGCATTTTTAAGCTGGCAATGAATATTTGGCCTAAAGTTGAAAATATACCTTCTACAAGAATGTTATACGTAGAGAGTTCTAAACCGAATATCGAAAATGTGAAATCTCCGCTATCATCAAACAATAATTGGAGTAACACGCCTGTCAAGATACCGGTTGCCATGCCGATAAAGATGCGAGCGGTTAAACTATACTTGTGTGCAGATTGAGACATGAAAGTTCCCTGTGCATTATTATACTTTTTTAGTCTCACGTAGTGTGCCAGATTCATTTGATTTTTAAACATAAAAAACGACGCAATTGCCATTAATAGAGGTTCAGGAACGAATTATGCGGACATTAGCGAAGACGCTAAGCTTATTTAGCGCAATATTTATGCTAACAGCATGTGGGGGAGGCGGTTCCGTCTCTAGAGACGACACGGACAATGGTGCTGGAAATGGCAACGGTGGGACGACTACACCGACCTACACGGTGTCTCTTGCCCTTGAAAATGCCAATGGTGAAGGCGATAACAACTTATCAGAAAACAACAGCCTCACCGTGGTAGCCACAGTCACCGATCAAGACGGTAATGCACTGTCTGATAGCTTAGTGACTTTTGCGCTGGACAATGCCGCGCTGGCAACCTTTGCTAATGATACAGGCACCGCCCGCACCAATGACAGCGGGGTCGCGCGTATAGGCCTTAATGCCAGCACCGCGTCGGGCGACGGTCAAATCACCGCCAGTTTAAATACTGGGGAGACGGGAACGACGACATTTTCGGCAACAGCCGCAGCAACCGGGTCAACAGAATCGTCCGTAACACTGACATTGCAAAACAGTGATGGCGAAGAAGACAATGAGCTTTCTACTAATAACGCACTTACCGCAGTTGCAACGGTGACTGACGCTGATGGGAATCCACAAGACGACGTATTGCTTACGTTCTCACTGAGCAACAGTGACCTAGCAGAGTTTTCAAATGACACGGCAACTGCATTAACAGATGAAAACGGTATTGCTTCCATTGGTATAACGGTAAGCGATTTATCTGGCGATGGAGAAGTAACTGTTACCTTACCAACGGGCGAGTCTGGTTCTACAACGTTTAGTTCTCAAGGGCGCACAAGTGTCAGTGAAGAGCCTGCCTCGTTAGAGCTTTTTGCAGACAGTATTCAACTAGCATCAAGCGGTAGCGATGAAGTTGAGTTAATCGCACTGGTTAAAAACGAGCAAAGTGTGCTGATGGAAGGCGTGGAAGTGAGCTTTTCAGCGCCGAGCGCAGATGGCGTTGAATTACAGCTTATTCAAACTACTACAGCGGCAGATGGTACCGCCCGTGCACTATTATCTACTCGAAACAATGCCGCTAATCGCATTGTCACGGTTTCAGCACAAGCAGGTTCCCTTAGCCCAGAAAACGTGTCTATCGAAATTGATGGAACGGAAGTAACGGTAAACGGTGCATCATCAGTTATTTTAAATGATACGGTAAATTACACCATTCGCGTTCAAGACTCTGATGGCACATCAATACTGAATCAATCTGTCCAGCTTGAAGCCAGCGGCGGTACACTTGGCACCTCTGAGGTGAACACCGGCTCTACAGGCCAGGCAACGGTATCCTATACCGCATCAGAGTCAGGGGAAAATACAATTACGGCGACCGCGCTTAATGCCAGTGCTACGTTTACTGTGCAAGTACAGCAAGATGAATTTAACTTCGTCAATCTCCCTACTGAAGAAGTGCCTGTAGGCCAGCAGCAGTCGATTACAGTGCAGTGGCGTCAGAACAATTCACCCGTCGTTGGCGAAGACATTACGTTTAGTGCTTCACGCGGTGTAATAAACGGTGCATCAACGGTGGCAACCGATGCAAACGGTGAGGCTACAATTAGCATAAGCTCAACCAATGCCGGCATATCATCTATCACGGCAACGGCGACAGACGTGAATGGCGATGTGCTTGTTTCTGCGCTCACGCAAATTGAGTTTGTTGCTACCACTCCACACACGTTAATTGCTGATGCGTCACCGGATTTATTGGGTCCAGACGGTCAAACCAGTACTATAAGCGCTGTTGTGAGAGATGTAGATGGCAATTTGGTGAAAAACAGTGTGATTAATTTCTCGGTGTCAGACGTTTCAACCGGTTTTGTTTCACCTTCACAAGCAACAACAGACAGTAAAGGCATTGCGACTACTGTATTTACGTCAGGGTCTGTTTCTACGCCTGACGCGGTGGTTATTACAGCATTCGTTGCTGATGATCCGGCAATAGAAGACGATGTTGTTTTAACCGTTGGTAACCGTGCTTTTGATATCTCGATCGGTACCGGTAACGAGTTGGAAGAGCCTACTTCAACAACCTACTTAAAACGCTTCAGCGTATTTGTGTCAGACTCTGTGGGTCAGCCTGTTAGCGGCGTAGAGCTTACTGCATCTGTTACCCCTGTTAAATTTGTGGATGGCGGCGAGTATCGTACCGGCTTTTGGTTTTACAACGACGATGAATCCATTTGGCAGGCTATCGTCAATCAAAACTGTGAAACTGAAGATGTGAATGACAACGGTATTTTAGACACTACGCCTCGCGACGAGGATACCAATGGCGACGATATGTTAACGCCAGGTTCGGTTGGCACAATCACATTTGCGGTGGACTCGGTGACTGATGAGAATGGCTATGCGGAGCTAGAGTATCGTTATCCTGCAAGCTATGCGGTTTGGTACGATGCGGTTATTTCTGTATTCGGTCAATCGACAGGTAGTGAAGCTAAAGCATCGATGCATTACACATTGAGCATTTCTGCTGATGATGTAACTGATGAAGGTTCATCCCCGCCGGCTAATCCGTTTGGCGTAACAGACCAATGTACTGAGGTGACTCCGTAATGCCATTAGATTGGTAGTGAGACACTAGTTAACAATAAAAAGCCGGCTTCATTGCCGGCTTTTTAATATGCTGTGAAAGCTACTTACGCTAAAGCGCATTTAATAGGCTATTACCCCTGCTGAAACGGATAAACCGAGCCTATTTGAAGCAGCTGTGTAAGTTCATCAAGTGCAGTGCGAGATTCGATAAGTAACTGCGGATCTCTCAAGTCATCTTCACTTAATTCATCGCGATAATGCTTATCAATCCACGCATTTAGGCGAGCAAATTGGGTGTCGTTGATCAGAGTAGACTGATTAACACCGTTTAGCTCATCTTCACTCATTGCTACGCGCAAGCGTAAACACGCCGGGCCGCCACCGTTTCGCATGCTTTGTTTAACATCAAAATAGTTAACCGACTTTATAGGCGTACCCAGAGTGACAAGGTTGTCTAAATAGGCTTTAACAGAATCGTTCTCAGCACAGTCCGTAGGCGCAATAATCGTCATTTCACCATTTGGCAGAGTAATGATTTGCGTATTAAACAAGTAGGTTTTCACTGCGTCTTGCACTGACACTTGTGCCGTAGGCACTTCAATGAAGTGCAGTGGCTTTTCACCAAACTTACGCTGTAATTCGGCAAACCCTTTCTCTTTTTCATGAAACGCTTGTTCATGGAAGAACAGTACGTTTTGGTTACCTACCGCGATAACATCGTTGTGAAATACACCTTGATCAATAACATCAGGGTTTTGCTGCATATACACAACACCTTCGTCACGCAAACCATGTAAACGAGCTACCGCTTGACACGCTTCCAGTGTTTGTCTAGCGGGGTATTTTGTTGGTGCAGGCTTTGAGGGGTCAAAGGCATGTCTACCGTAAACAAATAACTCAACACCCGCTTCGTTATAATCGCTGCACAAACGGGTATGGTTTGCTGCACCTTCATCGCCAAAATGTTCATTGTCAGGCAGATGTTGGTGATGGGCAAAGTAGGTATCGTTTGCAAACGTACCGCGCAAAATATTGCCTGTGACTTGAGGTTCTAACGACCTGTGAAACTTGTTTGTTAAGTTTGCAGGGGTGAAATGCACCCGTCCGTCCGCTGTATCGGCACTAGGAGACACAGTGGCGGCATTTGCTGTCCACATGCTACTGGCAGAGCAACATGCTAAAAATATCTCGCGAGATTGCTTTGCAGCGCTTTCTAGTACCCTCGCATCTGTGCCGGTGAAGCCTAATCGACGTAGCGCGTTAATGTCAGGTCGTTCTTGCGGAGCCAACACGCCTTGCATCATTCCCATGTCCGACAGCGCTTTCGCTTTGGCCAATCCCTGTTTAGCAGCCTGCTTTGGACTACTCACTGCATTGGCATTGTTGAGAGAAGCAACATTACCGAATGATAGGCCGGCGTAATTGTGGGTTGGGCCAACAAGGCCATCAAAATTCACTTCAAATTGCTTCATACTTTCCCTCTATTTGGTGTTTGGGCATTTGAACGCTACGCTGTATAGTTCTAGGCATTCAGCAAGGCGTTCAACAATCGCGCTTTTTTTACCACCAATGCGCATTTAACCTGTAACAGGGCGCAGTGGTGTTAGTGGAATGGCTGGCATTATACGGCTTTTAAAGGCTTTGCCAATCGCGCTGCTTATTTCTTGTACAGTTTTTGTGTGAGATTGAAGCAAGTGGAAGAATAAGTATGAAGAAGATCTTGTTTTCCATTCACTTTGTAGATATATGTTAAAAAAGAGCGGGCACCCTATATATAGTGCAAGGTTGCATCAATTTTCGGTATTTGACGTAAGAAGTCATTTAAAATCAATAGGTTTAGTTCAATTATATGGCAAAATCACTGGTCATAGTCGAGTCACCAGCCAAAGCGAAAACGATAAATAAATATCTTGGTAAAGATTTTATCGTAAAAAGTTCGGTTGGCCATGTTCGGGATCTTCCAACGAAGGCTTTAGGTAACGTAGAGCCTAAAAAACCGGCAAAAGAACTCAAAACATACAGCGACGAAGCACGTCAAGAATACCTTCGCCGCCATGAATATTTAAAACTTGTAGACAGAATGGGCGTCGATCCTGAAAAAAATTGGCATGCTCATTATCAAGTGCTGCAAGGTAAAGAAAAAGTTGTTAACGAACTAAAGAAGTTGGCTAAAGATGCCGACACCATCTACCTCGCAACGGATTTGGACCGAGAAGGAGAGGCCATTGCCTGGCATCTACAGGAATTACTCGGCAGCAAAGGCAAAACCTACCAGCGTGTGGTGTTTAACGAAATTACAAAAAATGCCATTCAGGATGCGTTCTCTGCGCCTGGTGAGCTTAATATCTCTCGTGTTAATGCGCAGCAAGCACGACGGTTCCTCGATAGAGTCGTTGGTTTTATGGTATCGCCTCTACTTTGGAAAAAAGTAGCCCGAGGATTGTCTGCAGGGCGCGTTCAGTCTGTTGCAGTGCGTTTGGTGGTAGAGCGTGAGCGAGAGATTAAAGCGTTTGTCCCCGAAGAGTTTTGGGATATTCACGCAGACCTTACCAGCAAGGAACAAGCCGCGCTAAAAATGCTTGTGGCCAAGTATCAGGGCAGTGCATTTAAGCCAAAAAATAAAGACGATGCAGATAAGGCATTAGCCGATTTAAAAGGTGCCGATTACACCGTTGAAAGTCGTGAGTCTAAGCCTACGTCAAGCCGTCCCTCTGCACCATTTATTACATCAACCCTTCAGCAGGCGGCGAGCACTCGTCTAGGCTTTGGCGTTAAGAAAACGATGATGATGGCTCAGCGTCTTTATGAGGCTGGATACATCACGTATATGCGTACTGACTCAACCAACTTAAGCCAAGAAGCGGTTGAAAGTGCAAGGGCTTATATTACCGATAATTTCGGTGATAAATATCTCCCCGATTCTGCCATACGCTACGGCAGTAAAGAGGGTGCACAAGAGGCTCACGAAGCTATTCGTCCTTCAAACGTGACCATAAGTGCGGCAAGTCTAGGCGATATGGAGCGTGATGCTCAGCGTCTTTACGAGCTAATTTGGCGTCAATTCTTAGCCTGTCAGATGACGCCTGCTAAATACGATGCAACAACGATTAAAGTGGTTGCGGCGGATTATGAACTCACCGCAAAAGGCCGAGTGCTTAAATTTGACGGTTGGACACGTGTTCAGCCTCAGTTGCGCAAAAAAGGTGACGATGAATTATTGCTACCTGACGTGCAAAAGGGCGATTCACTTACGCTAAACGAATTAGATCCTAAGCAGCATTTCACTAAGCCTGTAGCTCGCTTTAACGAAGCTTCCTTGGTAAAAGAGCTTGAAAAGCGTGGAATTGGCCGTCCTTCGACTTACGCCAGTATTATCTCAACCATTCAAGATCGCGGTTATGTAAGACTGGATAATAAACGCTTCTACGCTGAAAAAATGGGCGAGATAGTGAACGATCGTTTGATGGAAAACTTCGACGATTTAATGAGCTTCGACTTTACCGCGAATATGGAGCAGCACTTAGATGATATCGCCGAAGGCAATAAAAATTGGAAAGACGTACTTAACGACTTTTACAGTGACTTCTACGGTCAATTATTAAACGCTGAAAAAGATCCAGAAGACGGTGGTATGCGCCTAAACCAGGCTATTCCTGCTGGCATAGAGTGCGAGAAGTGCGGCCGTGAAATGAACGTTAGGACTGCCTCCACAGGGGTCTTTTTAGGGTGTTCAGGCTACAACCTGCCACCTAAGGAACGCTGTACCAACACCATGAACCTAACATCGGGTGATGAGGTGGTGAAGGTTGATGACGAAGAAGAGCTAGAAACCGAAGCACTGCGCTCTAAAAAACGTTGCGCTAAGTGCGGCACAGCGATGGACAGCTATCTCGTGGATGAGACGAGAAAGTTACACGTGTGTGGTAACACGCCTACCTGTGACGGAACAGTTGTTGAAACCGGTACCTTTAAAATAAAAGGGTACGACGGCCCTATCATTGAATGCGATAAATGCAGCAGTGATATGGAGCTGAAAAACGGTCGATTTGGCAAATACTTTGGTTGTACTAACGAAGAATGCAAAAACACCCGTAAACTACTTCGAAATGGTGAAGCAGCTCCACCTAAAGAAGATCCAGTGGATTTACCGGAACTTCCATGCGAGAAAACCGACGCACACTTTATGCTGCGTGATGGTGCTTCAGGTATTTTCTTAGCGGCCCACAATTTCCCTAAGTCCAGAGAGACCCGTGCGCCTAAAGTTCACGAACTTGCTCGCTTTAGAGACCGTATTTCGCCTAAGTTCTATTATCTTGCCGATGCGCCAGCTAAAGATTCAGACGGAAACGAGACTATTGTTCGATACAGTCGTAAGACAAAGCAACAGTACGTGATGAGTGAGAATGCAGAGGGCAAAGCGACTGGATGGTCGGCGTGGTATGAGAACGGCAAGTGGCAAGAGCAGGCACCGAAAAAGCCAGCTGCAAAGAAGCCAGCGGCAAAATCTAAAGCCAAAAAGAAGTAACTAAATAGGTAATTGAACGAAATATGGCCTCTTTACAAGACCAACTTTTGAAAGCGGGATTAGCGGACAAAGGCACGGCTAAAAAAGCCCGTGCTGAAAAGCGCAAAAAGCAGAAACAGAAGAAGCCAGTAGTGGATGAAGCCACTCTGGCTGCTCAAAAAGCAGCAGAAGAGAAAAAGGAACGTTCGCGAGAGCTGAACCAGCTTCAGCAAAACGAACGAGAGAAACGCTCGATTGTCGCTCAGGTTAAACAGCTTATTGAAACTAATAAGCAAGCGCGCAAAGGCGATACGGTGCTCAACTTTACCCACGATAATGTAGTAAAGCGTATGTACGTGAGCGCAGACATTCATCGCCAGGTGACAAAGGGTCGTTTAACCGTCGTGTTACTTGATGATGCGTATGAGCTAGTGCCGACGCCTGTGGCGGATAAAATAGCCCAGCGCGACGATAGCGTTATTGTTTACCGTGCCGATTTAGATAAGAGCGGTACAGACGGTAAAGATGAAGCAGAAGATGACTGGTATGCTGACTACGAAATCCCTGATGATTTAACGTGGTAACTGGTTTGGTCATTACTTGGCAACTGTGTTCTTTCAATGAACTAACGACTAATCAACTCTTCGACTTGTTAAAGTTGAGAGTTGATGTGTTTGTGGTAGAGCAAACCTGTCCGTACCCTGAACTTGACGAAAAAGACAGGCACCCTGATACTCGGCACCTTATGGGGTTTGTTGATGGTATCTTAGTCGCTTGTGCGAGACTGCTGTCTAAGGGTGTTAGCTTTCCGTCAGTCAGTATTGGGCGAATTGCAACGCATAAAGACGTTCGCGGCAAAGGGGCGGGTAAAACGTTAGTTAATAAAGCGATAGCAGAGTGCGAAATGCTGTGGCCTAATGAAGCCATTGAAATAGGCGCACAGGAGTATCTGCTGTCTTTCTATGAAAGCTTTGGTTTTGTTTCTATATCGCCTATGTATTTGGAAGATGATATCCCTCATGTGGATATGAAACGGGTGTGAATCGATTTAAGTCGAACAATGCTTTCAACCCCTCAGTGCATCAATCTTTTTATTCTATTCACTCATTTCAAATACCACATTAGCACGAAGGCTAGTGTCGGCATTCCCGTGGGGCAATGCCAAAAGCTTGTTTGAATAAGCGACTGAAGTGGCTTGCGCTATTAAAGCCTAAATCAAAGCATACGCTGCTAATTGCCTTGCCTTTTAACAGTTGAGAGCGGGCTTTTTGTAATCTTAACTGCCTTTGAAACAGCGCTGGTGTGGTGCCAAAGGCCAGTCTAAACTGCTGATAAAACTTGCTTCTGCTCATACACGCTATTTTACACAACTCATTGATATCCAATTCTTCTGCTAAATGGCTTTCTATGTATTCAATCGCGTTACTTATTTTCCCTTTAAGTTGCAGTGTCTGTGAGCTAGCAAGCAGCAAATCTCGGCTTTGTTGCTGAAGCAAACGAGTGATCAGTTCATTCAGCGATAAATCAATTAAATAGTGACGCTCTGCGCCCTGCTCACTGAATAAATGTACCATTCGCTCTAGAAGCTGTTGGGTTTGAGCATTGTGCTTTGTATGTACTAAATCTGGTGTGTATTCAAACAATCCGTCTGACGCTATTCTCTGCTGCATATTCAGCGCCTCAGATACTGCGTTAATCTTATCTTTACTTATTTCAATCGCAAGGCATGTGGTAGGGGTATTTAACGAAGCTTGAGGGAAGTCAATCAGCACCTTCTGTTTTGGCGCAATGACAAAAGACTCATGAGGTAAAAAAGCGTTGTGATACTGACTACTATCCACATGCATAATTTTTTTGCCAGTCAGCATGGCGCAAAAAAGAAGTTCATCTGAGTGAAGCGCCACTTTTTGAGCGCTTTCGTAGGTATCGTAAATACTCAGTTCACTGTTGTCGGCAGCAAACGTCACCTTATTTTCAATCAATACATCAAGCTGTTGACGCTTTTTATCTAATCTTGGTGTGTGCATCTTTAACCTTTACTTTTTCCTGTACTTTTTCTTGTACTTGTTAATTGTGGAATTACAGACAAGTTTCTTGGACAGCAAATCAAGAGAACGCCAATTTGTTAGTTTAATGTAAAGCAATGGTAAATATAAAGCATGTTTTTTTCGTCAAGAGTTACGACTAATAGCGATAGCGATTTACCCCTTTAAACAACAAAAAGAGAGTAAAGATATGATTTATGCAAATCCTGGAAGCGATGGTGCCCTCGTAAACTTTAAATCTGAGTATGGGAATTACATTGGAGGAGAGTGGGTGAAGCCGGTCAATGGGAACTATTTTGACAATATTAGCCCAGTTAACGGCAAAGTATTCTGTAAAATACCCCGTTCAGATAGTGCTGACATTAATCTTGCGCTGGATAAAGCCCATGCCGTGAAAGCTGAGTGGGGAACCACTTCGGTTACTGAGCGCAGCAATATCCTCCTTAAAATTGCAGATCGCATTGATGAAAACCTCGAGCTACTCGCTGTTGCCGATTCGTGGGATAACGGTAAAGCAGTGCGGGAAACCCTCGCTGCAGATATTCCTTTAGCAGCAGATCACTTTAGATACTTTGCCGGTTGCTTGCGTTCGCAAGATGGCTCTATTGGTGAAATTGATGAAACAACGGTTGCCTATCATTTTCACGAGCCTCTGGGTGTGGTGGGGCAAATTATTCCCTGGAATTTTCCTATTCTGATGGCCGCTTGGAAATTAGCACCTGCGCTGGCCGCTGGGAATTGCGTTGTGCTTAAGCCTGCCGAGCAAACGCCTGCATCTATCTTAGTGTTAGCCGAAATAGTGGGTGATTTACTTCCGCCGGGAGTACTCAACATTGTCAACGGGTTTGGCAAAGAAGCCGGAGAAGCGCTAGCAACCAGTAAACGAATTGCCAAAATTGCCTTTACAGGCTCTACCCCTGTTGGCTCTCATATTTTGAAATGTGCTGCAGATAATATTATTCCCTCTACCGTAGAGCTTGGCGGTAAGTCACCTAATATATTCTTCAACGATGTCATGGACCACGATGATGCATTTCTTTCAAAAGCGATTGAAGGAGCAGTGCTCGCGTACTTTAACCAAGGGGAAGTGTGTACCTGTCCATCTCGCTTATTCATCCAAGAGGATATATACGACAAGTTTATGGAGAAAATACTTGAGCGTACCGCCCAAATTATACGCGGTAACCCTCTTGATACCGAAACCATGGTTGGTGCTCAGGCATCTGAAGCCCAGTTTAATAAAATTTTAAATTACATTGATATCGGCAAGAAAGAAGGCGCAGAGGTGCTTACCGGCGGCAATATAGAAAAGCTAACTGACGAACTCAACGGCGGTTTTTATATTCAGCCAACGCTGTTGAAAGGCACCAACGATATGCGAGTGTTTCAAGAGGAAATTTTTGGGCCCGTTATTTCTATGTCTACGTTTAAAGATGAAGCTGAAGCCCTCAAATTGGCCAATAGTTCCGAGTTTGGTTTAGGTGCTGGCGTGTGGAGTCGAAATATGAATTTGGCCTATCGCATGGGACGCAAAATAGAAGCGGGCAGGGTATGGACTAACTGCTATCACATGTATCCTGCCCATGCCGCTTTTGGAGGATATAAAAAATCAGGCATTGGCCGAGAGACGCACAAGCTAGCGCTTAGTCACTATCAACAAACCAAAAACCTGTTAGTTAGTTATAGCGAGGATCCACTCGGATTCTTTTAGTTAACCGGTAGAAGGTTGAATGTATTAGTGGCGACAGTAGAAGGGTAGAGGTAGAAGGACGGAGGTAGAAGGGCAGAGGTAGAAGGGCAGAGGGTTTTTAATCTTCTGTTCATCTACTTTTAATCAAGCGTAAAAGGTTTCGTTATAATTTTTCTCTACTATACAAAGGGTAGCAAGTGCAGTTGCCCTGATGCTTAAAGGACATCAGGGATGTCGGCGGAATATCTTGGGTTAAGGATTTGATGTGTGTGCCAATGATAAACCGTGTTAACGACAACACCGCCATTATCGCTACAACTATGCCCAACGTTGTCCCTTCGTTGGGCTTTTTTTATTTGCGGTTTTATTTTACCGTTAAACGATAACCATTTCCCCGCAATGTTTCTATTGAAATTGAGTCATTGGCGCTAAGCTTTTGCCTTAGGCGACTGATATACACATCGACAACGTTAGTGAGTGGATCGCTATGGCTTTTCCAAACTCGACTCAGTATCCGTTCTCGCGAGAGCACTTTCTCCGCATTTTCAGCAAAATAATACAAGGTGTCATACTCTAGCTTTGTAAGTGATAGCTCATCGCCGCACAAGGTCACAATTCTAGAATCTTTATCAATTTGCAAGGGGCCCACTGTTAAACTGTCGTCCACAGTTGCCGACCCCGCTCTGCGTTTTAGTGCAGTGATACGCGCTAATAATTCGTCAAAGTCGAAAGGTTTACATAAATAGTCATCAGCACCTAAAGTAAGGCCATTAACGCGCTCTTTTACGTCATCCACGGCAGTCAGTAGTAATACCATTGGTGCATTTGGCATGGCCTTTATCGTGGGTAAAAGCTCGACACTGTCCTCATCGCCAAACATTCTATCTAGCACAGCAATACTTGGCGACTCTTGCCGAATTCGTGTAATTAGATTGTGTAACGTACTCTCTTCTACGCATTGATATCCCTCGGCAGTGAGGCCGCGAGATAAAAATCGCAATAGAGGCGCCTCATCGTCGGCAATTAAAATTTTCATTATAGCTTGTCTCTTCTCTTTCTTGTTTGTTCGCTGTTAGCCCTAAGAGCCGGCGCTAGCGTTAATGCGATGCTGGTTTTTTCAAGGATATTGTAAAGACCGACCCCTTTGATAGCACTGAGCTTGCCGTTAGTGTTCCGCCATGCGCTTCAGCAATGGCTTTTGCAATTGAAAGACCTAAACCCATGCCATCTCCCTGTCGCTTAAGGCGAACAAAGCGTTCAAAAATATGCTCCAAGTCGGAAGAAGAAATACCTTCGCTGGTATCCATGATATTAATACGTATCCAGTTATTATCATCATCTAGTGATACTACGATGGGGGTGCCGGGCGAGGAATATTTATTAGCGTTCTCAATCAAAATGGTTAATGCCTGAATGATTCGCTCTTTGTCTATCACAACGCTCTGATTGTGTTGAAGTTGGCTCTGAAAAGTAATGTCACGTGTTTTAATCACTTTCTGCCACTTGGTCACTTGTTCAGAAAGTTCGCTCTCGAGCGTGCACTGAGCAACGTCTAAGGTAAATTCGTGCATTTCAGCCCTTGCTAATAAAAGCAGATCGTCTACCAGCTTACTGAGCTTTACCGATTGCTCTAAAATGGTGTTAAGCGTTTCTTGGTAAATTTCCACAGTAGCGGTTTGTTGACGAAGGGTTACCTGCGCTTCTCCTCGAATAATAGTGAGAGGGGTGCGCAGCTCATGGCTGACATCCGCCATAAATTGACGGCGTTTAGTATCGAGTTGCGTCAGCTTGTTATTGACCTCCTGCAGTGCCCGCGTTCGTGTTTCCACCTCATACTCAAGTTGCTTTCGGTGTGCAGACGCTTTGTCTTCATGGGCGCCAAGCCGCACAATCATAGAATTAAACGCTTTAACTAAATCGGTAAATTCGCTATCGAGAGTTTCTGGTAGCCTATAATGATAGTTACCGGAGGCAATAGCGTCTGTTCCCGTTCGAATAACAGTGAGCGGATGATACAACGCATTAAATAGCCAATAGCATCCTAATAAGATAAACGGACATGTAATGGCACCTAAAATAATGGTAAACCAAACAATACTGGTATTCAGTGTGTCTATACTTGAATTAATGCCCGACACCACGCTGCTTTGGCGCACAACAGCGGTATTAATGGCTTCTCGAAATTGATTATCAATGGTGCTTTCAAGCAGCGTATGCAGTCTTTCTTGCTCTTTTAATGGTGTACTATCATTGCGCGCGGCTATAGCGCGAAATTCGTCGACAATACTGCCAATCAATGCCTCTAGTTCGTCAGTGTCTTCAACACTTCCCTGAGTTGCGTCAAGGCCAAGAGCGTCACGCTGAGCAAGCTCAAATTGTTTTATTCTTGCTATAGATTGGTCAATTCTTTCCTGTTTATTTCTTACGTTTGCTTGGTTTGCACTTTTACCGAAGATAAGTTCGTCAGTCAGTTGTTTAAATAGTCGGTAGGATGTACTGGAAAGCTGCTGATGTTCAGACAATAAGGACTGAGCCAGCTGACTTTGTTCTAAATTGGTTCGCGTAAGATGTGCAGTTACCGCAGCGCTAGCAAGAGCGATGAATAGAATAAAGGTAGAGAGAAGGCCAAAAAGGTATAGTTTGCGTTTGTACATAAGAGCAGTAAGCTTCCGGTATTTATAACTATTACGTTATGTTATTGTAAATTGGTCACTTATAAACCCAGTAATCCAAATGTCGCTATCCCAAATATCCTAATTAATTGTATTCTAAAATAAACCTGAATTCTTAATCAGTGCTGCCTTCCAGCATTGATAACGCAATAGCGGTTTGATGCTGTAGCGCTTTATCAATTTTCCAATGATGTGGACTCCACCCTGCTAAAAATCGATGAAAGTCAGCACAAGCGATGGGGTAGAGTGTACGCCACTCGTTGATGAGTAGAGGTATTTCTGACTTTTCCAGTGCTGCTGGCGGCACAGATTCGCATGCTTGAGAACCCATTGAGCAGCGCTGGTGTAAGGCGAGCGCTAGCGCATTAAAATAAACCTCTAAACAATGCTCAGAATACGTTACTTGATCATCTTCACTTAGCGCGCTCCCTAAAAAATACGCCACGTCTTTTACACCTACACCAAACCCAACGTATTGAAAGTCTACTGCCGCGCAAGATTGATAATCAGGTGTAAAACAAAAATTGGCGACCTTGGCATCACCATGCACCAAGGTTTGATATTTAGCGTTGTTCAGCGCGTTGTCTATTTTACTTGCGCTATCTTTTAATTGGCAGGGAGTCATGGCTTGGTATTCATCTTCACGGGTTTTTAAATGCCAATAGGTACCCGTATCCCAAAGCAATACATTATTAGTTTGAAAGTACGATTTTGTGTGAATAAAGCGACTGTGAAATTCAGCCAACCAGGTAAGCACTACCTCGGCCTGCGCTACTGACAGTTCGAGGGTTGTTTGCGTAAAACCTAACTCTCCAAGGTCTTCCATGACTAATAACGTGCTGTCACCGTCGTTCGCGGCTGCGATACAGCGAGGGGTTTTACAGCGTTCGGTGGTAAAAGGTTGAACGTGCTGGTAAAAACTATTTTCTATAGCAAATGAGCGTAGCTTTCTGTGATGGCCAGCATCACCGTTCCAGCCTCGAGGATGTTCTTGAGTTACAGGTGTCACCGCGCATTTCACCACCGCAGATAAAGGCGCAGCAAGGTGACTGTTTCCAGCAGGTTGCAGCGTTGCGCGAAAGCAGGCGCCATAGCCGCTCCATAGTGT
This sequence comes from Alteromonas sp. 4NS20-0143, assembly GCF_057542855.1. Lineage (NCBI taxonomy): Bacteria > Pseudomonadati > Pseudomonadota > Gammaproteobacteria > Alteromonadales > Alteromonadaceae > Alteromonas > Alteromonas sp. 4NS20-0143. The sequence goes on along the minus strand of NZ_BAAJLR010000001.1, from coordinate 804,370 downwards.
TTGAATAAGCGATGTCTCAATTGCGTTTGCCTGACAATGTTGTTCTAGCCAAGATATGAAGTGTGGGTTAACGGGTTGACTCATCGCTTAGCTCCTTATTTTTATAACGTATTTTAGGACGAGAGGCATAAAAAAGCCGCTTTAAACAGCGGCTTTTATTATTAGAGACGTTTTATCTCAAAGGTTCTAGCAAACGCTTAATCTACGCTGCCTGGCAGTGTGGCAGGAGCAGATGCTCGCGCTGATACCTGAGCCATGTTTGCAGTTTTACCGCAAACCGTTATAGCGGGGCGAGAATCATCTGACTTCGCTGTAAGCTTCACATCGACAAACTCATCGTCAACAGATGCAGGGGTTGTCATTGGGTGAGACGCTCTGCGTTTCCCTGTTCCGCTAGCACCTAGTGGCGACGCTGGCTTGTCAGCCTTTTTAGCTGTTGCAGGCGTTACAGGCTTTTCATCAGCTACAGGCTTAGAAGGCGCTGAAGGCTCTTTATCCGCTGAAAGCTCCTTACCCGCTGAAGGCTCTTCAACCACTGCAGGCTTCTCTTCAGTCACAGACTGCTCATCAGCAGGCGCTTCTGTTGCCTCTGTTGACGCTTGCTCAGTAGTTGTCACAGTAGCGGCCTCAGCTTCCTCTGCTAAGTTTATTTCAACTTGCTTTGGTGTTGCTGTTTCTGCGTCATCTTGTTGAGCCGCTTTTACAGGTGCTTCTTCTTGAGTACCACTTGCTTTTGCTGCTTCATCTGCTTGCGGGGCTGCCTCAAATTGCAATTCATCTTGAACCGCTTCAACACTTGGCGCTGTCGCTGATTTTTTCGCTAGCTCTTCAGACTGAACAGAAGCGTCAGTAACAGGCGACTTAGTCTCTTCAGCGGTTGACGTTGTTTGCTCAGCAGTGTCGGTAACCGCTGCTTTAATGTCATTCGATTGTGCTTCTGAAGCGAGCACGCCAGGCTGTGTAGCCTGCGTTTCATCAGCGCTTACTGGCGCAGTATTATTATGATTGTCGTTACTACCCTCGGTAGTACCTTCCTCATTTTGCTGTGCTTCTTTCTTACGACGTTGACCTGCAGCGCGAACGTGACGAGGAGAGCGACGTGAACGTCCTCTGCTTTCACGTTTTTGGCCGTTTTCGTCATTAGTTAGCTCAGAGATCACTGCTGCTTCTTGAGTTTCCTCGTTGGCGTCAGAGGTTTCTGCCGTCGAACCGATAACCGTTTTTTGCTTAGCGTGATGCTTCTCTAACGGCTTTCCTGCTGCGTCTTCAGTAACAGGCGCAGTGTTAACAATTTGCTCCTCAGGCTGCTTCTCAGCGCTTTCTGGCTTCTTAGGTGCAGCTGGTTTAGTTTCAGCTTTTGGCGCACTTTGCGCATTAGCATTTGCGGAGTCATCTTTGTTCACTCGAACGCTGCGACGCTTATCACGACGCTTTCTGCGCTCGGCAACTTCACGTTTCTTCTCAACTTGATTGTCCTGTTGTTCCACATTGTCATTAACAGGAGCGTCTTGTTGAGGCTTTTCGTGATTTGGCTTTTGCTGCTCGTCACGAGGCTGCTGCGCTCTACGAGGCTTGCGGCCACGGTTATTGCGCTTGTCGTCTTGATCACTGCGTGGTGGGCGTTGTTCCTGCTCACCGTCTTTTGCTTGAGTTGGACCATTGCGACGGGTATTTTTACGAGGCTTACGACGACGGTCGTCATTATTGCGAGTATTACGCGGGTTTTTACCTTTGTAATTAGACGACGTTTTCTCGTCTTTCTCTTGGTTTTCCTTCGGCTTAGCTTCAGGCTTGTTGCTATCGCCAAATACATCGTTTATCCACTTACCAATGCGAGCGAATAATGATGGAGATTCGTTTGTCTGCGCCGTTTGTTCCTGAACTTTAGGCTGAGCAACAGGCGCTGCCGTAGTAGGAGCAACAAGGCCTTTAAGTGCGGGCTCTTCACGTTTAACAGGGGCAGTGGTCGTCGTCACTTTCTCTGTTTCAACAGCAGGCATTAACTCAACTTCATAGCTTGCATCTTGCAGGGCATCATCTGGACGACGGCGCTCTACTTGATAATGAGGCGTTTCTAAATTTGCGTTTGGAATAAGCAGCAAATCAACACCATGACGCTTTTCAAGAAGCTGAATGGACTTGCGCTTTTCATTTAACAGGTAAGTTGCCACCGACACTGGAAGCTGCGCTTCAATCTGTCCCGTATTCTCTTTAATACTTTCTTCTTCTAATATGCGAAGGATAGAAAGTGCAAGAGACTCAGTACCACGAATAGTGCCGTGACCTGAACAACGTGGACATACGTGATGGGCAGATTCACCAAGAGAAGGGCGCAAACGCTGACGAGACATTTCAAGAAGACCAAAGCGTGAAATTCGGCCTAACTGCACGCGCGCTCTATCGCTTCGTACCGCGTCTTTCATGCGGTTTTCCACATCGCGCTGATGTCTAACTGGAGTCATATCAATAAAGTCGATAACCACTAACCCACCGAGGTCACGTAAACGCAACTGGCGAGCAATTTCATCAGCCGCTTCAAGATTTGTGTTCAGTGCCGTTTCTTCAATATCTCCGCCTTTTGTTGAACGGGCAGAGTTGATATCAATAGAGGTTAACGCTTCTGTTGGGTCAATAACAATTGAACCGCCCGATGGTAAGCGCACTTCTCTTTGGAATGCTGATTCAATCTGACTTTCAATTTGGTAGTGGCTAAACAACGGTACTTCACCGCGATACAGTTTTACGCGGTTTGCAAAGTCGGGGCGAACCAGTTCGATATGCTGAAGCGCTTGCTCGTATATACTGGTTTTGTCGATGAGAATTTCACCGATATCACGACGTAGGTAATCGCGAATAGCGCGAACAATAACGTTACTTTCTTGGTGAATTAAGAACGGTGCTTCACGGTCTTGGGCCACTGCAGATATCGCGTCCCAGTGCTTAAGAAGTACTTTTAAATCCCACTCTAATTCTTCATACGACTTGCCAACGCCAGCCGTGCGCACAATAAGTCCCATTCCATCTGGAAGGTCTAATTTGCCTAATGATTCTTTAAGCTCTGTACGCTCATCACCTTCGATACGACGGGAAATACCGCCAGCACGAGGGTTGTTTGGCATAAGAACTAAATAACTGCCTGCTAACGATAAGAAAGTAGTCAGTGCTGCGCCTTTTTGGCCACGCTCTTCTTTATCGATTTGTATAATAACTTCCTGACCTTCCTTGATAACATCTTTAATGTTAGGGCGGCCTTCAAACTTGTAACCTTTAGGGAAGTAAGTGCGGGCTATTTCTTTAAGAGGGAGGAAACCGTGGCGGTCAGCGCCATAATCGACGAAAGCCGCTTCTAAGCTTGGCTCTACGCGGGTTATCTTGCCTTTGTAAATATTTGCTTTCTTTTGCTCGTGCCCAGGACTTTCAATATCTAGGTCGTACAAGCGTTGCCCGTCTACTAGAGCAACACGCAACTCTTCTTGTTGAGTTGCATTAATTAACATTCTTTTCATTGTATCTAACTCTGTTTTTGTACAGCCGTTAAGACACAAAATTAAAGTGACATGTGCAAACCCTCACCGCGCAACCTCACGGTTGGACGGGGACTTTGTTGTTACATCGCATTATCCCGAGTGGGTAGCCTATGCACTTTCTAAATGCATCTCTGTCAGCGTTACAGGTTACAAACGTTGTTTTTGCTTGTCTATTTTACCTAAACGACTGACCTTATCTAAGGCCACGCTGCTTTGAGGATGTCGGGAGCGACAAACCCTTATTTCAATTTTCATTTTAACAAGCGAAATAATGAGCCTCGCTTGTTTGTCATTTAATTCTGTTGGCTAAACGGCAAACTTATTTTATGTTCGCAAGCACGGTTTCGCTTTACTACGGCAGTGTTGTCGTTGCCTCTTAGCGAGTTCGGTATGAAATGTCTTGTTTCTTTACTGACACTACCGACATCTAACTCATGCTTTTTCGTTTGCGACGTGAAGCATCGACCGCAATATGTCGTCGTTTTTGCTTCAATATCGTCTATGTTGTTTTTACGCGTTGTGTTCGCAAAATGAGCGCGTTTGCGCAAGGTTATTATTCGCGTTTGTTTCGTGTAAAAACCACTAACGATTATCGCACCAATAAGCAAAATTAAGCAAGGTAAGTCGGTGAATAAAAGCAACTAATACTGAGATATTTTCATAAAACGATGAGCTCAGAGCAAAAAAGAGCCAAAAACAAGAAATTTTAGCAAATAGATATTTTCATAATGTTGGCGGCGAAGCATTGCGGTATAATCAATGGCATGAAAGAACAAGCTCCCCAAAAAGTCCGTTTTATAACGGTAGAGGCCGATTTAGCAGGCCAACGCATCGACAACTTTTTACGCACTCAATTGAAGGGTGTGCCAAAGAGTATGATTTATCGCATTTTACGCAAAGGCGAAGTACGCGTTAATAAAGGTAGGATAAAACCTGAATATAAACTTCAAGCTGACGACGTAATACGCATACCGCCTGTCAGAGTATCTGAGGGCGCGCCAGCACCCTCACCCAAACTTGATAAGATAGCGGCACTTGAATCGCACATTTTATTTGAAGACGATCGTCTCATTGTCATGAATAAGCCTACCGGTATTGCAGTTCACGGCGGAAGCGGCTTAAGTTTTGGTCTAATCGAAGGATTAAGAGCATTACGTCCAGACGCAAAGTTTATGGAACTTGTGCACCGACTCGATCGCGATACATCAGGCTGCATGCTCATCGCCAAGAAGCGCTCAGCACTGCGTCATATGCATGAACAGCTGCGTACAGGCAAAATGGATAAGCGTTATAATGCGCTTGTCGCAGGTGAGTGGCCGGCAAATCGATTTAAGGTAAAGGCGCCTCTTAGAAAAAACACCCTGCAATCAGGTGAGCGAATGGTCAGCGTCAGTGATGATGGTAAGCCTTCTGAAACCCGTTACAGAATATTAAAGCAGTTTGCTGGGGCAACGCTGGTTGAAGCCTCACCGATTACTGGTCGAACGCACCAGATACGCGTGCACTGTTTGCACGCAGGGCATCCTATTGCTTGCGATCCAAAGTATGGCGATAGTGACTTCGATGCCAGTATGAGAGAAAAAGGATTAGACCGATTATTTCTTCATGCCCAAAGTATTGCGTTTATTCACCCAGCCACAGAAGAAAGAATGACGTTTACCGCACCCCTTGATAAAGCGCTGACCGATTCCTTAAACGCCCTAAACACGAAATAACGAGTAGTAACGATTTATGTCTGACATTTCAACAGCGCCTCAAACACAAACGTCGCCAATACCTTCAATTTCGCCTCGCTACAAACTCGTTATTTTCGATTGGGATGGCACCGTGATGGACTCTGCAGACAAAATTGTTAACTGCATGCAGATTGCAGCAAAGCAATGCAGTATGCCAATTCCAAGTCGTGATGAAGTGGGGCACATTATTGGTATCAGCCTTAAGCCAGCTATTAAGCAACTTTTTGGTATTGACGATGACGCACTCGCAGAACAGTTAGTGTTAGCTTATAAAGAAGCGTTTATTGCCAAAGACACCACGCCATGCCCTTTATTCGATGGCGCTGAAGCACTGTTTAATGCGCTTAAAGAATCTGGCTGTACACTTGCCGTCGCCACAGGTAAAGCCCGTAGAGGTTTGGACAGAGCTTGGAAACAAACGGACACGGGGAGCTTTTTCTCTGCCTCACGCACTGCAGATGAAGCAGAGTCGAAGCCATCACCTGATATGCTGCTGCAACTCATCGATGAATTGGCTATTCCTGCCAGCGATGCTGTGATGATTGGTGATACCACCTATGATATGCAAATGGCTAAGTCTATTGGCATGGACAGAATAGGTGTGTCGTATGGCGTTCACGCACAAGTTCATTTAGAAGCGCTGCAACCAAAAGTGATTGTGCATTCGATTAAAGAGTTGCAGCACTATTTACTGGGTAAGTAGCGTAATAGGTGAGCTCTCCTGTTAGAACGGCTTTTAGTTGAACAGCGTTTGGGTGAAGAGCCAGCGACAACAAGATGATACTAACGAGTAGCTAGCTTTAGCAAGTTGGTCTTAAAGTGGGAAGACAATATATCGTTTAACAGCATGATGGGTAGCCCAATGAGACTGTTTGGGTCTCTTCCTTCTACACGTTTAAATAGAAGTACGCCCATGCCCTCGCTTTTAAAACTACCAGCACAATCTAGTGGTCGTTCTTTTTCAACATAGTCTTGTAATAAAGAAGTCGTGTTTTCACGAAAGTGAACCCGTGTTTCTTCCACATCAGTTATTAACGTATCGCTACTTGCTTGATAAACACAGATAGCGGTAAAAAAAGACACAGTTTTACCTTGGCAGCGTTTGAGCTGCTCAACAGCGGTACTGACATCTAAAGGTTTACCAAGTAATACCGATTCTTCGTCTGTGGCTAAAAAAGCGACTTGGTCGCTGCCAATAACGATGGCCTCATCGTTGCTCACACGTGCGCTTACTTTTAGCGCTTTTTCTTGTGCTAAGCGTTTACTCAGTTCAAGGGCGGTTTCGTCAGGCTTGGGCGTTTCATCAATATCTGGACTCATGGTCTCTACATGTAGACCAATATCAGCCAGTAACTTTTTGCGGTATTGAGAAGACGAGGCTAAAATTAGTGTAGTCATGGTGAGTATTCCTGTTTCGAGCTCTTATTTTCGGCGTTCTACGTCAATACGCCTTAATAAAGGTATGTCGGTTAGTTTACCCTGTTTCCCCCCAAGTTAAATCGCAATTTTGCTTTGACAGAAGCGGGGTGACGCTATATCATGCGCGCCCTATGCAGAAAGTGAAATTACCCCATTCGGTTGAACCGATTAAAACCGCCACCAAACGTTCCGATTATAGGGGTGTTATTTTGGCTAGTGATATGGAACGATTGAGCGGGGCAGTTGTCCGATGCAGTGAGTATGTGGACGCAGAAGTACAGTTTAGAAAAGACGAGCAGGGTCTTACTGTTTTTCACGGCCACCTATCTACTGATGTTACACTTATCTGTCAGAGGTGTAATGGTGAACTCGATTTATCCGTTCATTCGGATTTTTGCTTTACTCCAGTGCAGGGAGGAGAGCAAGAAAATGAGGACATCATTCCCGAGGCTTACGAACCGGTAGAGGTCAACGACCACGGAGAAGTTAGTCTGCTTCAGATATTTGAAGACGAGTTACTATTATCGTTGCCAATTGTACCCCTTCATGCAGAGTCGGAGTGTGCAATAAAGCGAGATGAGATGTCATTCGGAAAGATTGAACCGGAACAAGAGCGACAAAACCCTTTCGCGGTTTTGAAAGAACTTAAGCGAGACCAGGAGTAAGTTATGGCAGTACAAAAAAATCGTAAAACGCGTTCTAAGCGCGGTATGCGTCGTTCACACGATGCGTTGACAGGTGCTACTTTGTCCGTCGATTCAACGTCGGGTGAAACTCACCTTCGTCACCACGTGACTGCTGATGGATACTACAAAGGCAAGAAAGTAATCGGCGCGTAATACGGCGACTACATTTTGTCAGAGCTAACCATCGCGTTAGATATCATGGGGGGCGATCATGGTCCCCCTGTTATCCTTTCTGCGGCCGTAAAGGCTATTCAGCTACATCCCCATATTCGCTTCACACTCTGCGGCGACGAATCAGTTATTGAAAGCGGCATCACAGCCCTTACCTCTGAAGAACGCGACCGCGTCGACATTGTTCATTGCTCCCAAATTGTTGAAATGGGAGAAGCGCCGACGTCAGCACTTCGAAATAAAAAAGACTCCTCCATGCGACGAGCACTTGAGCGCGTTAAAAGCGGTCAAGCCAATGCTTGCGTAAGTGCCGGAAACACCGGCGCCTTGCTGACACTTTCCTTTTATTTACTTAAAACCTTATCAGGCATTGATAGACCCGCACTGATCAATATGTTGCCAACCACGAGTAACCATAATGTTTTTCTACTCGATTTGGGGGCTAACGTTAATTGCACGCCTGAAATTCTCTTTCAATACGGAGTGATGGGCTCAGTGCTGGCTCAAGAAGTCTCTGGTATTTCATCTCCCAGAGTCGCGCTGCTCAATGTCGGCGAAGAGGATATAAAAGGCAACGCACAAGTGAAGTCTGCCGATCAGCTTTTTAGAGATGCCCCTGGCATTAATTACATTGGTTATGTCGAAGGTGATGATATATTCACCGACTATGCTGACGTTGTAGTCACCGATGGCTTCACTGGTAACATCGCGCTAAAGTCGAGCGAAGGTTTGGCTAAGCTAGTGATTAATGAAGTAAAACGCCAGTCTCAAAAGAATTTATACACCCGTTTATTAGCTAGAATTGCCTTCCCATTACTGAAATCTATCTACAATAGCGTGAACCCCGACCAGTATAATGGTGCGAGTCTGATAGGATTGCGCGGCATTGTTATCAAGAGTCACGGAAATGCACAAAAAGATGCTTTTTATTACGCCATTGTTCAAGCAATGAAAGAAGCAGAAATGCATTTGCCGGATAAGATAAAAACAAAGATAGAAACGGTATTGTTGGAGCAACTTTGAGCAAATATTCTCGCTTTATAGGAACAGGCAGTTATTACCCCAATGACGTGCGCACAAACGCAGATTTAGAAGTCATGGTTGATACCAGTGACGAGTGGATTACTGATCGCACAGGTATCAAAGAACGTCGCATAATTGGTGCAGATGAAACTGCTGCGACCATGGGTGTAGAGGCCAGCAAGAAAGCCATTGAAATGGCGGGTATCGATCCTAAAACCATTGATATGATAGTGTGTGCCACCACAAGTGGTCGTTATGCTTTACCTAGCACGGCGTGCGAAATTCAGCGCATGCTCGATTTAGACGGCATTCCCGCCTTTGATGTTGCAGCAGCCTGTGCAGGATATTGCTACGCATTGAGTGTGGCCGATCAGTATATTAAGTCAGGTATGGCGAAACGCATTCTGGTTATTGGCACTGATTGCTTAAGCCGCCTTATTGACCCCGCTGATAGAACCATGGTCATTTTATTTGGTGATGCGGCAGGGGCCACAATCATTGAAGCAAGCGACGAGCCTGGAATTTTATCAACGCATATTCATGCGGCAGGTTCATATGGCGACCTTCTTTACGTAGGCAACCCAACTCGGGGCGACGAAAAGTCGGTACACGAAAACTGGGGCGTAATGCGCGGCAATGAAGTGTTCAAAGTAGCCGTGAACAAATTATCTCAGGTAGTTGAGCAGACTCTGTCTGCCAACGGTATGGAAAAGACAGATTTAGATTGGTTAGTGCCGCACCAAGCCAACTTCAGAATTATCAAAGCGACAGCTAAAAAGCTGAATATGTCTCTTGATCAAGTGGTGCTAACGTTAGAGCATTACGGCAATACGTCAGCCGCTACGGTTCCTACAGCGTTAGACACTGCGATACGAGACGGTAGAATCCAGCGCGGTCAACATTTGCTATTAGAAGCATTTGGTGGCGGTTTTGCGTGGGCGTCTGCGTTAGTTCGCTACTAAGCGAACGTAAACCACGCCATTTTTCACTTCTAATGATTTATACAATAATAAGGAAGAAGAATGACTAGAACAGCCTGTGTATTTCCAGGTCAGGGGTCTCAGAGTGTGGGCATGCTAAAAGAGTTAGCAGCTCAGTACCCAGTGGTTGAGGCAACGTTCAAAGAAGCGTCTGACGCACTAGGTTACGACCTCTGGAGCCTTGTTCAGAACGACTCTGACGGTCAACTTAACGAGACTCACATTACCCAACCTGCATTATTAGCCGCAAGCGTGGCGACATGGCGCGTTATTCGTGAGCAGGGCATAGAGGTAGATTATCTTGCCGGTCACAGTTTAGGTGAGTATTCCGCTTTGGTGTGCGGTGGCGCTATGGACTTTACCGACGCGGTCAAACTGGTTGAAGCTCGTGGTAAGTATATGCAAGAAGCTGTACCAGCTGGCGCAGGTGCAATGTTTGCCATTATTGGTTTAGATGATTCATCTATCGCTAACGTGTGTCAGCAAACCGCTATTGCAACGGGTGATGTGGTTGCTCCAGTTAATTTTAATTCTCCTGGGCAAGTGGTTATTGCCGGTGAAAAAAATGCAGCGGAACAAGCTGCTAATGCGTGTAAAGAGGCAGGTGCAAAACGTGCGTTGCCTTTGGCGGTAAGCGTGCCTTCACATTGTGAACTTATGCGCCCAGCTGCAGACAAACTAGAAGACGCATTAACTTCACTATTGGTAAAAGAACCGGCCATTAACATTGTAAACAATGTGGATGTAACCATTGAAACGCAAGGTGAGGCAATTAAAAACGCATTAGTGCGTCAATTATATTGTCCCGTTCAATGGACTCGCACGGTTGAATATTTAGCCGCGGCAGGTGTTGTTCGCGTCATAGAAATAGGACCTGGTAAAGTGCTTACCGGTTTGAATAAACGAATTAACAAGAGCCTTGAGTCTCTTGCTGTTAATACACCCGAGGGTGTGGAAGCATTACAACAATAAGGAAATGCAATGAGTCAGTTAGACGGTAAAGTTGCCCTTGTTACTGGTGCGAGCAGAGGTATTGGAAAAGCCATTGCTACTGCACTTGCTAGTCAAGGCGCAACGGTAATCGGTACAGCAACAAGTGACAATGGTGCAGCTGCTATATCGGCGTATCTCGAAGCGTTTGGCGGTAGAGGCTTGGCACTCAATGTAACCGATAAAGCCAGCGTAGATGAAGCCATAAAAGCGATTAGTAGCGCCGACGGCGGCATTGATATTCTTATCAATAATGCGGGTATTACTCGTGATAATCTCTTGCTTCGAATGAAAGACGACGAGTGGCAGGACATCATTGATACTAACTTGACGTCAATATTTACGCTGTCAAAAGCGGTACTTCGCGGTATGATGAAGAAACGCTTTGGCCGTATTGTCAATATTGGCTCTGTTGTAGGCAGTGCCGGTAACGCTGGCCAAGCTAATTATGCCGCTGCGAAAGCAGGCGTAATCGGTTTTTCTAAGTCTATGGCGAGAGAAGTGGCGTCACGAGGCATAACAATTAACGTTGTTGCGCCTGGTTTCATCGATACAGATATGACAAAGTCATTGTCTGATGACCAAAAAGAAGCCATTTTTAAAGATATTCCAGCAAGCCGATTAGGCTCGCCGGATGAAGTTGCCTCCACTGTTGCGTTTTTAGTAAGCGACGGTGCCGCCTATATTACAGGTGAAACAATCCACGTTAACGGTGGAATGTATATGGGGTAAATTCGCAATTTTTGCGAATTTTGTTGAGTTTAGGGTGGTATTTACCCAAACTTGGATGTAAAAATAGTATTTAAACAATTTCGAATGTCGCTGGTTTGACCAGAAAATTAGTTTACACTGGTGCTTGCAAGGAACGACCTAGCAAAATAAACTAGCGACACTTTTGTTATCTAGTGACGTTTAAGGGAAACCTAGAATTATGAGTAACATTGAAGAACGCGTTAAGAAAATCATCATTGAACAGCTTGGCGTTAAAGAAGAAGAAGTAAAAGCAGAAGCTTCATTCGTTGACGATTTAGGCGCTGATTCACTTGACACTGTTGAGTTGGTAATGGCTTTGGAAGAAGAATTCGATACTGAAATTCCTGATGAAGAAGCTGAAAAAATCACTACTGTTCAGTCAGCGGTTGATTACATTAATGCAAATAAAGACGCATAAGTCTTTATTAAGTTACGAAACGGCTCTTTTTTAGAGCCGTTTTTGTTTCTCCTTCCTTAGTTCCAAAGCGAGGACTTTTTGTGACAAAACGTCGCGTAGTGGTTACCGGTATTGGGATGCTTTCACCATTGGGTCTTAACAGTGAAGACACATGGCGCAAACTGCTCGCAGGCGAGAGCGGCATAGGTGAAATCACTCATTTCGATTGTAGTAACTATTCAACCCGTTTCGCAGGCCAAATTAACGATTTTGATCCCCTGGATTATATCGATAAGAAAGAAACGAAAAAAATGGACCGCTTTATCCAGTTAGGTGTTGCAGCGGGTAAACAAGCACTAGCCGATTCAGGGCTGCCAATTACTGGTGATAATGCTCACCGCGTAGGTGTAGCAATAGGTTCGGGAATTGGTGGTTTAGAGCAAATTGAACAAAATCATTCAAAATTGCTCAACAGTGGGCCAAAGCGTGTATCTCCTTTCTTTGTGCCATCCACGATAACGAATATGATTTCTGGCTTTCTTTCCATTATGGAAGGGTTGAAAGGGCCTAATATCAATGTTGTAACAGCCTGTACCACAGGGGTTCACAACATAGGTATCGCCGCAAGAACAATAGCCTATGACGATGCAGATGCAATGTTAGCCGGCGGTGCCGAGGCAACTATTACGCCGCTAGGTATTGCAGGTTTCGCTGCTGCTCGCGCGTTGTCGTCTCGTAACGACGATCCTAAAGCTGCAAGTCGTCCGTGGGACAAAGACAGAGATGGCTTTGTAATGGGCGAGGGTGCTGGTGTGGTAATGCTAGAAGAGTACGAAGCGGCGAAAGCACGCGGCGCGACTATTTATGCAGAACTTGTTGGGTTTGGTATGAGTGGTGACGCTTATCACATGACTTCTCCACCAGCAGACGGTGAAGGTGCGGCAACGTCGATGGAAAACGCAATTCGAGACGCGAAAATCGACCCCACCGAAATTGGATACGTAAATGCTCACGGTACATCCACGCCAGCCGGAGATGTCGCCGAGGTTGCAGCGGTTAAGCGAGTATTTAACGAACACGCCTACGATTTGTTGGTGAGTTCTACTAAATCAATGACAGGCCACTTGTTAGGTGCTGCGGGTTCTGTAGAGGCCATTTTCACGATATTAGCGTTGAGAGATAAAATGGCGCCACCCACCATCAACCTTGATGAGCCGGGCGAAGGGTGCGATTTAGACTTTGTAGCTAATAAAGCAAAAATGTTTACTGCTGACCATGCGTTATGCAACTCATTTGGTTTTGGCGGTACGAACGGCTCGTTAATCTTCAAGCGTTTGTAAGCACACGACATAGTTAGGCTTAGCTGAGTTTTTACAGTGCCTTGTCATAATGCGCTTTTACACTGAGCTTTTATAAATCAAAGGGTGATGCATCTTATGTATCACCCTTTGTTGTTTGCACTCAACAACTTGGTATACTCCCCACTACAACTTGGTATACTCCCCACTACTAACATTAGCACTTGAGATACCGAGCAGGCAGTGAAAATAATTTCCAGTGACACGCCCATAGCGTCAAGCGACAGGGCTTTTAATTATGGTGACGGCGTATTTACTACCCTATGTGTGGTAAACGACCATCCTGAATTACTGTCTCTTCATCTGTCTCGGCTATCCCACGATTGTGCGGCAATTGGTCTGTCTATTGATACTCACATCTTAGAACGCGCTATAGGGTCTAAGATAGAGGCACTTCAAGCTAGCGCCTGTCTAAAAAGAAAAGAAGCCTCACAGATAGGCGATGGAAAAGACGCGCTATCAGAGGGAGAATCAAACCCGCCACAACAGGATAAGTCAGAAGTTAAGTACGTATTAAAAGTGCATGTATCTGGCGGAGAGGCCGGGCGAGGATACAGTCGTGATGAAGCAAATCCACCGTTAGTTCGATTCACTCAACATCCATATCCTACTCATTACGACTCTCTTTCTGCCACGGGCGTTACCCTAATGTGTGCGCAAACAGCATTGGCTATTCAGCCTGCGTTAGCCGGCATCAAGCACATGAACCGTTTAGAGCAAGTACTGATTAAAAGAGAAATTAACCAAGCCGATGCTGACGATGCGCTTGTGTGCGACACACAAGGTAACGTTATTGAATGCAGTGCAGGTAATATTTTCTTTTTCACTAATAATACGTGGTGCACCCCCTCGCTGACAGGTAGCGGTGTAAATGGTGTAGTCAGGCAATGTTTACTTAATGCACTGAATGAAGAAAATGTACCGCACAAGGTAGGAGAGTTTACGTTTAACGACGTTATGCGGGCAGATTGCGTGGTTATTACAAATGCCCTAATGAAGGTCGCTCCAATAAAAAGTATTACTTTTGCTGATGGTAGTACGTCATTATATCCGGTGAATCACAACAACATCGACACTCTTCAAACACTGTTGCTTAAACGCCTGTATAAAAACGAGCTTAGTAATAAAACAGGTGTTGAGCCCCTTCGCTATCAATCGAAAAGACAGGAGTCATGATTGTGAAACGTGTTTTATACGTAATTACTTTTTTGATGGTATTCGCCTCGCTCTGCGCTGCAGCAGGCGTTTATTACATCTCTAACATGGTTACCACGCCTCTTGAGTTAAAGCAGAATACGCTGTTTTCTATCGAAAAAGGGGGCAGCGCGTACAGAACTATAAAGCAGCTTCGCAATAAAGAAATGACTGACATTAGCCCTACTGTTGCCAAAGTGTGGCTTAAGTTCTTTGCCGCCAGTACAGATATTAAATCGGGCACTTATATGTTGCTTCCCGGGCAGTCGCTGGCCGATATTTTCACTATATTCACACAAGGTGATGAGTACTTCTTTTCTGTCAGTCTGGTTGAAGGGTTAACGTTGGCTCAATGGCACAATACACTAAAGGGCATTGGCGAAATTGAATTTGATTTGGGCCAACAAGCAGCCAATGACAGTGCGTCTTCGCTATCGGGCGTTGCAAGTTCATCATCAAAGGCTGAGGCGTTAGCACCAGACATGACGTCTATTCTGTTGTCGCAAACCAATACGTTAGCTCAATTAGGGGTAAGTAAGAGCGAAAAACTCGACAATACCGAAGGGCTCTATCTTGCTGATACTTACTTTTTCACTAAAGGCACTAAAGCCAGCGAAATATTGACCCGGGCACATATCGCCCTTGTTGATTTTCTTAACTCTGAATGGGAAGCCCGAGAAGTAGATTTGCCACTAGCAACGCCCTACGATGCACTTATTTTGGCCAGCATTATTGAAAAAGAAACGGCAGTACCAGAGGAGCGGGATCTGATAGCCGGTGTCTTCGTAAATCGACTACACAAGAACATGCGCCTACAAACCGATCCAACGGTAATCTACGGTATTGGACCTTCATTTGATGGTAATATAACGCGTAAGCATTTACGTACGCGAACGCCTTATAACACCTATGTCATAAAAGGCCTTCCGCCGACCCCTATAGCAATGGCAGGCAAGGCGGCCATTCGCGCGGCCTTAAACCCGAGAACGACGGATGCACTTTATTTTGTAGCTAAAGGCGATGGAAGTCATCAATTCTCAAATACGTTAAGTGAACATAATGCAGCCGTACGACAGTACCAATTGCGACGCTAAGTTTAAGTAATAGCTAAAAATAACTTAGTAGAGGCCGGACAATAGCCGTACTTATTCGTCGAATAGCAATCAATTAAAGAGATGTTTTTGAAACCATGAATGGAAAGTTTATAGTCGTTGAAGGCCTTGAGGGCGCGGGCAAAAGTTCGGTCATTGGACTTATCGTGGATGCCTTAAAGAACGCAGGAAAATCCGTTGAGCAAACACGGGAGCCAGGCGGCACACCCATGGCAGAAGCTATTCGTGATTGTGTAAAACACGACTGGGATGAACAGGTTTCTGAAGAAACAGAGCTTTTGTTGATGTACGCCGCCAGAGTTCAGCTTTTAACAAATCGCATTTATCCAGCGTTAGAGAGCGGTGTTTGGGTAGTTGGAGATAGGCACGACTTGTCATCACAAGCATATCAAGGCGGTGGCAGGGGCGTATCGCCCGATACGATGAGCGCAATAAGTCATATCGCCCTTAAAGGATTTAAGCCCGATCTTACCATTTACCTAGATGTTGAGCCTGCTATTGGTCTGGAGCGCGCCCGCGGAAGGGGAGAGCTTGATAGAATTGAACAATCGGGGATCGCATTTTTCGAGCGTACCCGAGAGCGTTACCTAGCGCTTGCCAATAACGATGACAGTATTCGAGTTGTTGATGCTATGCAGCCAATGGAAAGCGTTCACAGTGCCGTTAAGGCCTTAATCAATAACTATGTGGTAGGTGTGTAACCAATGTATCCTTGGTTTAATGATGTCTTTCATTCATTTACTTCCCGATACTTAGCGAACAAGCTTCATCACGCTTTATTGCTAAGTGGTGCAAGTGGTATCGGTAAATACAGGTTGGCACAAGAGTTAGGTAACGCACTTCTATGCAAAACACCTACAGCGCAAGGCGCGTGTGGAACATGCTCATCTTGCTTGCTGCGTATAGCGGGTAATCATCCCGACCTGTATATTTTAGAAAGTGAAAAGCAGTTAGGTGTTGATAAAATACGCGAAGGCATTGCTAAACTAAGTGGTACAGCTCAGATGAGTGGTAATAAAGTGCTGCTTATCCCCAATGCCGATACAATGACTGAAGCCGCGGCCAACGCGCTGCTAAAAACGTTGGAAGAGCCAACGGCGAATACCTATCTCGTGCTTATTACCAGTAGCATAACAAAATTAATGCCTACCATATTGAGTCGATGTGAAAAGCACGCGCTGCCGCTACCTAGTCTAGCGTTAAGTTTGAACTACCTGCGCGAATGTGGCGTAGAAGATGCCAGTGAAGCATTATTAGCAGCGTATGGTAACGCGCCGTTACGCGCTGAAGCGGCTTTAAAAGGTGAGGAAGAATTTAGCTTTCGCACGTTTAATGATGATTTTCAGGCATTGCTTGCGGGCGATGCCGACAGTCAAGCACATCGCTTGGCAAAAAAATGGCAAGATAAAGCGGTGCTAGCGTCCCAGTGGTGCATGCAAAAAGCCCATGGCGATTATATGGCTAGCCAACAGCCGTCAGATTATTCCCGTTACGCACAGTGCGTAGATGTAGTGAAAACATTGCAACATCCTGGGGTGAATAGGTCGATGGTACTATTTGGGCTTTTAAAGTTATTTCAGCGATAAATAGTGGCCAACGAATAACGACTAATATGAGTAAAGGTGTAACTTGTTTGTAGATTCTCATTGTCATTTAGACAGATTAAAGCAGGGCCCTGAGGCCTTGGCTGAAACCCTTAATTTTGCGCGCACTCGTGGCGTTGAGCACTTTTTATGTGTTTGCGTTTCGGTTGCCGATTTTGACAGCATGCGAGAGGCCGTTGCCGAATTTGATGATGTCTCCGTGTCCTGTGGTGTACATCCTCTTCATCAAGATGAAGCATGCACTTACGATGAATTGCTAGAAAAAGCACAGCAGAGTGACGTAGTGGCAGTGGGCGAGACGGGCCTTGATTATTTTTATAGCCCTGAAAGTAAAGATGTTCAGTTAACTTCGTTCATCGACCATATAAAAGTGGCGAACGTCACCAATAAACCACTTATCATTCACACTCGAGACGCCCGTGAAGATACAATCAATTTACTGAAAGAGCATAAAGACCCGAGTACTAAAGGGGTGTTGCACTGCTTTACTGAATCTTTGGAAATGGCCCAAGCTGCGATAGAGATGGACTTTTATATTTCTATTTCAGGGATCGTTACGTTCAATTCAGCAGATGAATTACGTGAGGTGGTGAAGGAAATCCCTTTAGAGCGTTTGTTAATTGAAACTGATTCACCCTGGTTAGCGCCGGTGCCCCATAGAGGAAAGCAAAACCAGCCTGGATATGTTGTTGAAGTGGCTGAGTTTATTGCAGACCTTAAGGGTATATCGGTGAAAGAATTAGCACGTATTACTACTGAAAATTTTTATACTCTTTTCGCATTAGCGAAGAAGAGCGCTGCGTAAGGACTGACTATGCCATCATGGCGCCAAAGCTTAGTGAAAAGTTTACATAAAACGCGAAGCATACCTGAAAGCCGATATTTTCAAATAGCCACGGCTAATCGCGAGGGCGTGCCTTTTTGTAGAACGGTTGTTCATCGTGGAATAACCGATGATAACAAGCTGTTGGTGATTTCAGATACACGTACAGACAAGTATCAGCAGCTGAGTGAAAACAACCGATGTCACGTGTCGTGGTACTTTGCTAAAACTCGCGAGCAGTATCGTTTTAACTGTATAGCTTCAATGGTAACTAAGGTTGAACAGCCTGATTTGGTGGAAGCGCAGTGGGAAAAGCTTTCTGATGCGGGTAAAAAGCAGTTTCTGTGGGGCCGGCCGGGAACGCCTAGGCAAGATGAGTCTGCATTGAACATCGAAGGGGATTATTCAATCGTTCCCGCACATTTTTGTGTACTATCCCTTAACATTGAAAATGTGGACTACCTTAATTTACGTGGTAATCCACAGCATAGGGAATGGCACGAAAAAGATGAAAATGACAACTGGGTGAGTCAGTCGCTCATTCCGTAATGCCACTTACGGTTAAGACTCACGATTGAGCGATTGAGACTTAAGGCTGGGACTTAAGGCTAGGACTTAAGGCAATGGCTCGAATTTGAGGTTTTAGCTAGCCACGAGTGGTTGAAACCGCGATTAAAAAGTTCGATTGAAAAATGTGCCCGAAAAACCAGCTTGAAGAAGCGTTCTTAAAGAGCTCAACTGCCACTTAGGCTGGAAGGGAGTAAATGAGAGAGGGTTAAAAAGAGGGGAATAGGAAGCAGAGCCGCCATATAGAATCACAGGCGGCTCAGCAGATAGCCTAGCAGGTGGTTAACCCAATACTTTAGAAATTGGCTCGTCGCCTTTGAACAGGTAGGTAATTAAGTTATCCTCACTTGTACGTCCCACGCTTTCCACGATTGCAGTAGCCACGTCTTCTCTTGGGATCACTGCTTCATCTTGGTTGTCTGGCATGTCAGTTCTCACTAGATGCGTGCCAGGCTCATTGAGTAATGTTCCCGGACGTAAAATAATGTGATTCACACCGCTATTTATTAAGTATTCATCCGCCACGTGTTTGGCAACTAAATAGGGTCTCATTTCGCCCTGTATTGAGTCAGGATCACCGGCGCCGATAGAGCTCACCATAATAAACTTAGGGACTTTTGCGCGCTTAGTGTAGTCGACGGCTTTTTGCGCAGCCCACAGATCAATCATAATCGTCTTGTCTGCACCAGTATTACCACCTGAACCTGCGGTAAATACGACAACGTCCACGCCTTCGAAGTGGGAAGAAAAGTCTTTTTCTAAATCTTGCTCAATAACGCTTAGGTTGCTGTTATCAAGATCAGACAATTTTTCTGGGCTTCTGACTGGTGCAATAACATGATGACCAAGCTCTAAGAGTTTTCCTGTCGCTTGTTTACCAATTTGACCAGATGCGCCAATTACGAGTACTTTCGCCATAAATATACCTCCTTGATTGTGTGTACCTATTGATAGTCCACACAATCAAAAACGATCAGTTACGTCGATAAATTGCACGTAACTGCGGTTCAAAGCGATAAAATACCTGTTTTATATACATAAAAGTAAATGCTCGCGTTTTATCACCTGCTTTACGTTAATAATTCAATTTCTGTAAATGGCATAAGCAATGATGTTTGTTGTACAATTAGTATACACATGCTTACGAGAATTTAATGTGCCCAAAGTAAAGTTGATACTTCTTACGCTTGTTTCCACTTTTTGTTTTCAAATGAAGCACGTTAGTGCTGTTGAAACTATGAAAGTTCTTTCGGCAAATACGCCTGTATTTAGCGAGTTTCAAAGCGATGGAAGTGTTAAAGGCTATTCAGTGGACTTTGCCACCGCATTACTCGATTTAGCGGGTATTCAAGCTGATGTGACGCCATTGCCTTTCGCGCGGTTAATTCAAGAGCTCGATACCGGCGAACTCATGTTAGCGACTGGCATTGGTCGAACCGCAGAACGAGAAGACAAATATTTTTGGATAGCACCATTAACGGCAAACGTAGTGGGGTTGTATGGCAAAAAGGCCATTGATCTTGATTTACTGACGGCGCAAAACAAAACCATTTCTGTTGCTGTAATGCGGGGAGATTATCGAGTTGAGTTAGGGAGTGAATACCCCCAGTTTGTTTTGCACCAGTTCAATACCTGGAATCAAGCGGTAGATGCTGTACTAAAAGACCGGGTAGACGCCATATTTTTCTCTGATCTTGGTATGGCTATTTTTTGTCAGCAAAACGACTTAGATTGCTCCACCGTCAGCAGACAATATTCCCATAACGTGTTGTACAGCTACGTGGCGATGCCAAAGACAGATAAAAATAGAGAGTACGCCACTGATTTAGTCAAAGAAGTCAGTCGGCTTTTAAAGCGTCCAGAGTATGCGGAAATTAAACGTCGATGGCTGCCAGTATTAGAAGATTACTCGCCCAATGTGTCTGAAATAGAAGGAGTCATCGTTCTTGGCAAAACCCTGGTAGATGACAATAGCCAGCCAAAACCTTGGGTTATTACCAATGAGGAGCCGTTGTTTAGTGAACGAAACAAGCGAGGAGAGCTTACAGGATACGCCGTTGATTTGGTTCAGAGCATTTTGGTTGAAGCAGGTATCAAAACTGATATTTTAAGTGCACCCTGGCAGCGTATTTTAATTGAAAGTGCAATGAAACAAGATGTTCTCGTATTTTCACTAGCGAGAACCGTAGAACGAGAGGATCTATTTCATTGGATCACTCCCATAACTCAAAACGCCTATTCTATATTTTCCAAACGTGGAAGTAATACCGACATTTCCTCACTGAACGAATTGCCTGCAAGTAGCCGAATTGCGGTGCTTAAGGGAGACTTTAGACAGGAGATTATTAAAAAGGCAGGTTATTGGGCTGTACCTAAAAACAGCTGGAAGAGTGCTGTGTTAGCCCTTGAAAGCGGTCGTGCAGACTACCTGTTTTTCTCCGATGGCGGAATGGACATCATTTGTGATGATTTAGGTGATAAGTGCAATAGCATCACTAAACTTTTTACCTATCAAAAAGCAACAACGTATTTAGCGGTATCAAAAAAGGGCACCACCCCTGAACTTGTGGAAAAACTTATTGAAGCGTCAACTGCTTTTAAACAATCAAGCCAGTACAAACACCTTACTGAGAAGTGGTTGGCTGATTATGCAACCCGCACATCACTTTCGCTGACTGAGGACGAGGGCGTAATAGTGTTTGGACAGACTGAATACTGAATGCTACAAATTGAATGCTGAGTGCCGAATTGCGTTTTAGAGATAGCATCGGGCATTGTTTGTTGGGGTAACGTTGAAAAACTTGTCTAACAGCCAGTATGTTGACTACCCAATGAGGTAAATTAGTGGTACTAATATTTCCATTGCTGCTAATAATTACACCGTAGGAATGCGCCAAAGCTTTCACGATGTATCGAATTTAACAGCGATACTATAAACAACATTCAATAACCATGAACTGTTGAAAAACTAAAT
The DNA here is from genome assembly GCF_057542855.1 of Alteromonas sp. 4NS20-0143. NCBI lineage: Bacteria > Pseudomonadati > Pseudomonadota > Gammaproteobacteria > Alteromonadales > Alteromonadaceae > Alteromonas > Alteromonas sp. 4NS20-0143. The sequence goes on along the minus strand of NZ_BAAJLR010000001.1, from coordinate 783,056 downwards.
TCAATGTACACCTCATTCTAAAAACATAATTAAGGGAGTAGTAATGACAACGGAAGAAAAATTATATTGGGGGCTTACAGCACGAACATACTGCACGCTCATACATGTAAGCCAACTAGCGAGTATCGTTATACCTGGGCTGGGGCTTATTTTGCCTATTGTAATGTGGATAGCCCACAAAGACCAAAATGAAGACATAGATAAACACGGTAAAGTAACGGCAAACTGGCTTATAAGCTTGGTTATCTATTCAATAATCTGCGGAATTCTGCTGTTGATATTTATTGGTGCATTCGGATTAATGATTCTGGGCATTCTAAACTTAATTTTTGCGATTGTTGCAGCGTTAAAAGCCAACGGTGGCGAGCTGTGGCATTACCCATTGAGTATCAAGTTCTTTAAAGTATAGAAGCTCAGCATCTGCTTGTTACCTATACCTATTTGCCTGTGATGTATATCACAGGCCTACACTTTGCCCACATGCACATGCACATGCACATGCACATTCCAAGACGACACTCACTACCGCAATTTTGTTGCACAGCACTGCTTAAACTTCTTATTGCTGCCACAAAGACATGGCAAATTCCGACCGTATTTTATTTTTCCACAGTCATCGTGAAGCGTGCCATCGTGATAACGCCATTGGTTATCCTCAATAAGGAAATTTGATGTTTCATGCAGCTGAAATAGGCTTTTGTTTTCGTAATAGAATGCCGTAAATTCAACGGTATCAGATGTTGTTTCTTGAGCGGAGTGGGGCGTTACCTGAAGAGCAAACCACAAGGTGCCATCAGCACTTTGTTTAAGGTTTTCTAAGGTCAAGCCTTCTTGTTTTTCACGAGTGTAGGTATTCAGTACGTAATCGTACTGTTTTGTCGCATACGCTGAAAATCGAGAACGCATAAGTTGCTCTGCACTTTTCGGCGATTCGGTACCATTTAAAAAGGGCTCACAACAACGTTCAAAAGAAGCGGAAGAACAACAATAGCAACGCATAACACTCATCTACACTTAGGGTTTCATGACGGGGTAGTGTATCGCATTACCAGAGTGAATTGCGAGGAAGCACTGCGAGAGTGCATATTGAAAGCGTAGCCAAATAAGACTGCTATATTGCCTGTTTCCTCTCTATTTTCTCTCCATTTTTTTTACTTCTTCTGTGTTTCTTCTCTATTTCTTCTGTGTTTCACCAGGGGCCAATCGCAACATTTTTGCTCTGCTGAGTATTGTCTACTTTTACGTTAACTAAACTCACAGAGTAAAGTTCACAGAGCTTGCGGATCATGTCGCTGTCTGTGGGTTGTAAATCTAAATCTATATTTTCAACATACAGCGTTTTACATTGGCCGCCAGTGATGAGCTTACTTATCCACTCTGGTACTTTCTCTTTCTCAGGCTTTTGAATGCGAATAGCATTTACAACGTCTTTAGAAAACGCTACTGAGTCAGAGAGAAGATAACTCCACCCCTTGTCGTTTCTTTCTTCAAAGCTTCCTTTTCCTTCACCGGGGTAACCTTCAATGGGTAATGGAAGCTGAACTACATTTTCAACCGCGGTATTAGATACTGCGTTGCGAAGTGCATTGAATCGACAAACTGGTGAATTACTCATAGGACATACCTTATTTTTATAAAACCATTTTAACTGTTTAAGTATACAGTGTGTATGTGTATACAGTAGTTGTGATGAATCCCTTTTGCAAGCAGTAGATTGTGTTTTTTTCGAACAACTGCGAGAAATCTATCTAAGTGCTTTTAAATAAAAGGAATTTTTATTACGCCGTAAAATTTGAATCTGGTACTGTTTGCAGTTGAAGGTATTAGTACAGGTATCAGTACAGGTGTCAGTACAAGTAAAGAAACTAGAGATAGGAAATACCCGTTATTTCTTGTGTGTACATTTAAAGTAACCACGGGCTTTTTAGAAATTGAGCTGCACCTTTATTGATAACCTCACATACATTTGGCAGTGAGTTTAAGGCAAAGTGCTCGGGCAGTGAGTTTAAGGCAAAGTGATAAGGCAGTGAGGACAAAGCAATTATAAAAAGAGAGCATAATGAACTTCTTTGTTAATCTTGGTTATGCGGGCATGTTTGTCAGTGCATTTTTGGCTGCCACAATATTGCCCTTTAGTTCAGAAATAGTTATCACAGCACTGTATAGCAATGGACTCTCTGGTTGGGGTTTATTGTTAGTGGCGTCCAGTGGAAATATTCTAGGTGCTCTGGTGAACTACGCACTGGGTTTTAAATACGGCAGGGTGGTCGCTACAAAGCTTTTAAGAATAGGCGAAAAAGCGTTTCTCCGCGCTTCTCACTTTTTTACCCGTTGGGGAAAGTGGAGCCTGCTTTTGTGTTGGGTGCCAATTATTGGCGACCCAATCACGCTAGTAGCAGGAGTGCTTCGCAGTAATTTTTGGTTTTTCCTTTGTGTTGTTACTATGGCGAAAACCGCTCGCTATTCACTGCTACTATTCATACTGTCATAAATCGTTCAATGCGCTTATTGAAGAATCATACGCTGAAAGTAAATAATTAAGGGTATTGAGGGCTATTTGCTTTAGCCGCTGATTTTTTTGCCTGCTTACGACTTCTTTTCTTTTTATATGTCATTAGCCACTGTTTTGCTCTCGGTGCTAAGAGAATGATTCCCGCTAACCAATACCAAATGGGCTCTTGCCAAAAGGTTTTTTGTGACCAGCTAAAGTGCAAAAGAGTCAGTGGTAATATGAGGTAAATTGCATTGTGCAGCTGCTGCCAACGCTTCCCCATTTTTCTTTGTATTACCTTAAAAGAAGTCGCAGTAAGAGCTAATAGTAGCAATAACGCCACCATGCCAACCACAATGTAAGGGCGACTAACGAGTTCACTTAGCACTAGCGCCATATCAAGTTGAAGCTCAAACAAAACGTAGGTACTCAAATGAGCCAATGCGTAGACGAACACATACACACCAAGCATTCTTCTGAACTGAATGGGAGCTGGGCTACGCATCTGCTTAGCCAGCGGGCTGAGCAATAGGGTAATGAATAAAAGATGAATTGCCCAGATGCCGGTCTCGTTTAAGAGTGTATCCACTGGGTCTGGCCCTAGCGTGTCGGTAATTCCAGCGTAGAACAGCCACACTAAGTAACCGAGAGCGACTATGTGAATGACTGATTTAATTGAACGTCTGAGCCATGGAGACAGGCGCAGGGGAGCTTTCCTAGGTGCCATATTAGTAAAACTTTGCCAAGTTCATATCCGAATAAAGAGGAGCCACTTCTGAATACCCATTGAACAGCTGCGTTTCTATTCGGTTTCGAGATAAAAGACCACCAGAGGTAATTCGACGTTCGCTCGCCTGGCTCCAACGAGGATGAGAGACCTTAGGATTCACGTTGGCATAAAAACCGTATTCATTTGAGGCAAGTCGATTCCACGTTGTCGGAGGTTGTTTATCTGTCAAACGGATACGCACCACAGACTTAATACTTTTAAACCCATACTTCCAAGGTACAACCAATCGAATGGGGGCTCCATTTTGTGGGGGCAGGGTTTTCCCGTATAAGCCAACCGACATCAGCGTTAATGGATGCATAGCCTCATCTAAGCGTAAGCCCTCAACATAGGGGTACTCAATGCCGCCACCCAAAAATCGATTACTTTGCCCTGGCATTTGTTCTGGTTCGTACAGGGTCTCAAATGCCACGTACTTTGCTGACATTAATGGATCGGCTTGTTTGATAAGTGCTGCTAATTCAAACCCTATCCAAGGCACCACCATCGACCACGCTTCTACACAGCGCAAACGATAAATGCGTTCTTGCAGTGGAAATCGCTTTGTCAATGAGTCATGGTCGAGAACTAATGGCTTTTTAACTAAACCATCTATTTTCAATGTCCATGGGTCGGTTTTAAATTCACTGGCGTTTTCTGCTGGCGCATCTTTTGATGTGCCAAACTCATAAAAATTATTGTAAGACGTGACTTTCTTTTCTGGGGTTCGAGTCTCATTAATTTGATACTGACTAGGTTTGGTAAAATCCAGCGACTTACTTTGAAAGGTTGCTTTCTCTTTCTCGTCTTCCCAAAACCAGTCAGCCGCACTTGCAGATTGTGCAAGTAGCGTTGACGCGCCGACAAACCCAAGAGACTTAAGCAATGATCTCCGGTTCATATAAACACTTTCATCGGTAACATGATTGTCGGTTAGCCTTACTGAAGGCTTAAAAGGTTTAGACATACTTACACCATAATTATTGAGCGCGCTTAGATATTAAAAACTGAAAAGCAGCTAACGTCGACTGCGCGCGGAGGCACCAAGGTTACATTACTTACGTGAAGACAAGGCTTTAGGATTGCACCTGTATTAAATGCCTTGTATTACACGCCTTGTTTTACACGCGTTTTATTACATGAAATTACACACGCGAATTTTATAAAAAGTCACTACAGATTTAACACGTATAAAATAAGACCCATTTAATAAGAATAAAATTTCATGAATTAAAAAGAACACGCCCTAAATAAACCCACAATGCTTTTTTATGCATAGTAATCAATAGCTTTAGCTTGTTCTGAAAATGAAAAGCGCGTAACTTGAATGATTTACATATTTTAATAACAAGTATAAAAATGAAAGCCAACGAAATAGAGCAATTAGCGCTGTCTGGCTCAGAAACCAGAAATGTTATAACCCCGTATGCCTTTAAAGTTGACCAAGCGCTATTAGGCATTCCTTTGGCTCCACCTATTAAACGCGCAATGGCAATGATCATTGATGTCATTCTAATATTTATGGCTGCAAAGCTTAGCGCAACGTTAATTGCCTTTGTCGCTGCTATGGCTTTTTATAAAGGCACAGCACAACAATACCTTCCTAAAATGTCGTCGTTTTGGCGCAGAGCCCTTAAGCTTTTTGCAGCAGGCTTTTTATTTGTAAGCTCGCTAACGGTACTCTCGTTAGCCATAGACTTCTTTGAAGACGGCAGCACTCTGCAAGGAATACAAATAAACAAAGCAGAACAAAAAGATGAGTTAAGTGAGCATGATAAATCAATAATTCGCACATATTTAGCGCAAACAGACGATGATAAAAATTGCGATGATATTTGCCAAAGTGCTGCTAGCGCTAATTTAGTTGCTCAATTGCCTGAACTTGCTGAAATTGAAGACACTGGAAATAGTCAAGCTGCTCGAGCGCTATTGCACTTAATGGTTATAGCTGATGATGAACCTATGGCAGCAGATGATGTTGAAAATGTAGATTCAGCGCCAGAGAGTATTGCGGGCCAAGATACAAACGAAAATACAAACGAAAACAATACAACACCTGTAACCAGTATCTTGCAGTGGGGCAAAGGTATTATACAAGACCTAGGTTTAGGTTTTGGTTGGGCTGCTGTTTACTTTACCTTGTTCTCGTTACTTTGGCGCGGGCAAACTCCAGGTAAAAAAGTGTGTAATATTCGCGTGGTTTCACTAAGCGGTGAGCCACTGGGCATGCTTGATTGCTTTGGCCGCTACGGCGGTTACGGAGCAGGTTTTGCGACAGGGTTATTAGGCTTTTTACAGGTTTACTGGGATCCAAACAGACAGGCTATTCAGGATAAAATATCAGCCACCGTGGTTATTCAGGGGAGTGTGAACCAAGTTGTGAATGCAACAACTGTTGCGGATGCGGTTAACGATTAGCCTTGCGCAACTGAACCTAATAATCTTGTTCTACACCTAGCGCTAGATATGGAAGCTGTCTTGAATACCGCCTTGTTTAGGGGAAAATATACTGCTGTAAAGGCGAGATGCAAATTCGTCGGTCATACCTGATATATAGTCGGCGATCACACGCATTCCGTTTCCCGCTTCCTCTGCTTTACGCCAGCGCTCTTGTGTGTTCTCTGGCAGCAAGCGGGCAGGATCTGAGGCAAAGGCTTCAAAGAGCACCATCACCACCAATTGCCCTTTATATTCTAACAGCTGAACATCAGGGCGACGTATTACCTTTCTAAACACAAATCGCTTAAATAGCGCCAATGCTTCGCCAAAGCCTTGGGGCATGGTGGCATTAAAGGCTAATAGCGGATGAGAAAAGCCGTCTACCTTTTGAATTTCGATAGCAGTGATAAAGCTGTTTACCAGCGCGCCAATAGCATTTTTACGCTCGTGGTGGGCATGACTGAACAATTTTGTGGTCAGCGATTCGATATTATCTGAAAGCCATGGAATAGACAGAGCTTTTAATGGGGTCGTCACATCTTCTATGAAATGCGCTTTTTGCACCATATCCATGACAATGGCATCTTCTAAATCGTGGATTCCGTAGGCAATATCATCGGCCAGCTCCATAATAGAACAATCAAATGACTTGAAGCAGGTTTTACTGTGAGCGCTTGTACTGCCAGTAAATTGCATAAACAACTGTTTATCGTCATTGTTTAGCGGAGCAAGTAGCCAATCGAACAAGGGCTTATCACATTGAAATAACCCTTTAGGCGGGTGCCAATCATCGGCTTTAACTTGGCGCAATGATTGGGGCCGAGCGCCGGCAGCCTCTTTAGTATGCAGTGTATTTATGAAGTTGGGGTATTTGACTAATCCCAAAATACTGCGTCGGCATAAATTCATGCCATGGTCGGCCGTGTACGGCTCCAACTGAGTAACAATACGAAACGTTTGACCGTTACCTTCAAAACCACCGTGTTCATGCATCATGTAGTTGAGCGCAATTTCTCCACCATGACCAAAAGGAGGGTGGCCAATGTCATGAGCTAAACAGATGGTTTCAATTAAGGTTGGGTCGAGCACTAAGTCTTTGGCTATATCGGGAAATTTGTTCCAAAGCTGCGCGGTGATCCCCGTACCTATTTGAGCGGCCTCTAGCGAGTGCGTCAGTCGAGTTCGGTAAAAATCACTTAAACCAACGCCCAATACTTGTGTTTTTGCTTGAAGCCGTCGAAAAGCGGCGCTGTGGAGTACTCTTGCTTTATCTCTTTGGTAAGGATTTCTGTGATCGCCGTCTCTCGATTCGCTGCGAGGAAGGCGACGCTCGTGTAAATCTAATTCCCATTGAGATATCGTCACAGTAACTCCTTTTTGAATGTTACATTTCGTCTTGGGTTATTTCATCAAGACTCAACGAAAAGCTCGGTACATATTGAGTGAGAAAGTAATCCACTTCTTCAGAGTGATACTCTTTCAATATCTTATCCAAGCGTTTCTTTGCTAGCGTAAACTCGCGATTTCCAGCGGCAATTTCTTCTAACGTTTTTAGATAAGCACACAGCACATCCGCTGCTTTCACAATGAAAGCATCTTCTGGGTTATGGTTTTGTGAATCTATCAGCGCGGCATAGTCATCGCGAAAGGATTCAGGCGCCATTTCAATGAGCTTATTTTCCGCTATCTTTTCTATCTTTTTATATTCTTCTTTTATCGCCGGGTTGAAGTACTTAACCGGCGTGGGAAGGTCACCAGTCAACACCTCAGATACGTCATGAAACATGGCCATTGTGGCTATACGCTCTGGATTAACGGTGCCACCGAAAAATTTATTTTTGATAAGCGCAAGGGCATGAGCAACCATTGCCACCTGTAAGCTGTGTTCCTGCACATTTTCGGTACGCACATTGTGCATCAGTGGCCAGCGATTAATTAACTTAAGCCGAGATAAGTGAGCAAAGAAATGACTTCTATCTGACATATTAAGCTCCCTGCTTGTAGGTTCTAAAGAAATTTCCAATTCTATGCAGGGCAGGCACTAAAACGTCACTGTGAGGTAAAAATACCAAGCGGAAGTAAATGCCACTATTAAGGTTGAATGCTTTGCCATGTACCAGCAGAATTTTTTCCGAGCTAAGCAAGTCTAAAATCATTTGCTCATCGTTGTGAATGTTGAATTTTTTCTCGTCCACTCGGGCAAAGCAGTACATAGCGCCTTTAGGTTTAACGCAGTGTATGCCATCGATGCCGTTAAGCATGTCAGTGGTCACATCACGCTGTATACGCAGCCTGCCGTTTTCATTTACCAAGTCGTTAATACTTTGGTATCCGCCAAGTGCAGTTTGAATAGCGCTTTGACAAGGTACGTTTGCGCACATTCTCATTGAAGAGAGAATGTTGAGCCCTTCAATATAATCTGAGGCCAGTCGCTTATTACCACTAACCAATAGCCAACCAGCGCGAAATCCGGCGACACGGTAGTTCTTACTTAAGCCGCTAAAAGTAACAAAAAACACGTCATCGGCTAGCGACGCAATACTGGTGTGTTTCGCATCGTCGTAAAGAATTTTATCGTAAATTTCATCACTGAATACAACAAGTCCATGTTGCCGCGCTAATTCAACAATGTCTTGCAGAAGCGCTTCATCATACACAGCCCCCGTAGGGTTATTCGGGTTAATCAGAACAATTGCACGAGTTTTGCTGGTGATCTTGCTTTTAATATCATCAAGGTCAGGAAACCAATCGGCCTGTTCATCGCAATGATAATGAACCGGAGAGCCTGACGATAGACTTACCGCTGCTGTCCACAGTGGATAGTCAGGGCTTGGAATAAGCACTTCGTCACCATGATTAAGCAGTGCTTGCATCGCCATCATGATGAGTTCGCTGACCCCGTTACCAATATAAACATCGTCAACGCGAATATCTTTGATATTTCGCTGTTGATAGTACTGCATAACTGCTACACGCGCCGCGTAAATTCCCGTTGAGTCTGAATACCCTTGGGAAGTCGGCAGATTATGAATAACGTCTTTCACTATGTCGTCGGGGGCTTCAAAGCCAAACGGGGCAGGGTTACCGATATTCAATTTCAATATGCGATGACCTTCGTCTTCCATCTTTTTAGCTTGTGCTGCTATTGGGCCTCGAATGTCATAACAAACGTTATCTAATTTATGTGAGCGAGATACAGTTTTCATGGTCTATCTGGTTGATTTACATGCCTTGAGATTATCGCAATCCACAGTGAGATGCGACGGCAATTTAGATGAATTCAGCGAATGACGACACTTTTTATCCCTCATTGCACAAATTGCGAACAATAATGGTGATGGCTATCCTTTTGACTATCCATTTGTCTATAAAGTTATAAAATTTATGTTAATAACTTGTGAACTTATTCATATAAGCCTATCGTAAGAATAAGGTGTTTATAAAAACACCAAGAAAAAGCAAGTTTACCATCAGAGGTGATTTTAATATGTCGCACCATTTTAAAGAAACTCCAGAAAATGCGATTACTCAAAGTGGCATTGCGCGTGTCATTCCCTGTAAAGAATTAGATGTTGGCGACCCCATAAAATGGTTGTCATTGGCGTTGCGAGACGCCATGCGAGCGCCAGGATTAACAGTTTTCTATGGTGTACTGTTCGCCGTTATTCCATGGTTCATTATGTATTTAGTTGAAATGACGGGTTGGCACTTGGTTATTCTGCCTGCCATCGTATGCTTTATGTTGATAGGCCCGTTTTTAGCCGCAGGTCTTTACGATGTAAGCTGGGAAATGGAAAAAGGTCACAAACCTACGTTAAGACATTCATTGCGAGCAATGCGAAGAAATGCATTTAATGAGTGGGGTTTTGCGCTACTCATCATGGTCATGATGATTTTTTGGCTACGTGTAGCGTCGCTAATCCATGCCCTTTATCCTCCTTATATCGATAACAATCTTGAGAGTTTACTACCGTTTCTAATGTTGGGCACCTTAGTGGGGGCGGCATTTACCATGATCATGCTGTTTATTACTGCATTCACTCAACCAATACTCATGGAGCGCAAAGTCGATCTTGCTACCGCTGTGCTAACGAGTGTCAACGCGGTGTGGTTAAATAAAGTTCCCATGTTGATTTGGGCGGCAATAATTTTCTCGGCCGTTGCCATAGGATTTGTCACTGGGTTTGTCGGTTTTATCATTCTAATGCCGCTTATTGGATATGGGTCTTGGCATGCTTATATCGACGCGATAGAAACGAAAGTCGAAAGAAAATACGAGTAAAATGTAGTTTTATTACAAAATAAAATGGCATTTCAGTGTGAAAAATAATCTGAAATGCCATTTTTTTTGTTAAAATTTCAGAATTGGAGGTTCAAAAAAACGTTTTTTATACTTTAGTATTAGAGTTTTTTGTTTCTCATTTCCTATTTGTAATAACAATCTGGAATATTGATTTCAATTAAATCTCTATATTTCAATTGGTTAAGCTATTAATTATGTATTAACAATTGAATTTACTGCAAATTTACCTACCTTACACAACATTACAACAGAAAAAGTTTCAATCTTGATGCATAACTAATAGGCGCTCAGGAATGACCTGAGTGCTAAAAACCTTTTTATGCATCGAGGAAAACATTATGAAATTGCTAAAGACCATTATTGCTACAGCAACGTTATCAATAGCATGCAGTGCAAGTGCTGCTACTTCAGAAAAAGAAGTACGCTTTGTTGGTGAAACTGAATTTGCAGGATTTTGCAAAGCCATTATCAACGACGACATCAAAACTTTCCGTTCAAATATATCACGCAATGTAGGCCGTATTGGTGATAGCCAGCGTCAGGTACTACGATTAGTTACCTCAGACACAGGGTTAACCTGTAATGGAAGTAACCTCATTCAGTTTTCAGCTGAACGTGGCGCTGATACGGTTCACGAATACCTTACTTCACGTAGTTAAGGTAAGCGTTGACTATGGTTAATATGAGAAGGCGGGTGGTGCTGTTCTTTAAAAGAACATCACACACCCAGCCAGGAAGTCATAACTGGTTAATGATGCTTGGCTCAAACCCTTACCCAACGCGACACTCTGTTGCGTCCGTTGATAAAGAGTCGCTGAGTGTGGAATCTCAACTTGAGGAGTAGTACATATGCTAACGGCACAAGGAACAAGCTGGTTAGTGTAGAAAATAGCAAACCTCCAATAATGGCGATGGCCATTGGGGAATAAGGTGGACCATCGCCGCCTATCCGCGTTGTGCCTATGGCAAGCGGAATTAGCCCCAGCACAGTGGTTGCCACTGTCATGAGTATGGGTCTTATTCGGGTAACGCACCCTTCAACAACCGCGTCATACAAAGAGAGTCCCTCATTGACCAGCTGATTAATTCTATCTACCAGCACAATACCATTATTTACTACAATGCCCATAAGTATAAGCATACCAATCATACCCATTACTGACATTGATGTTCCGGTTACCATAAACGCCCAAAATACGCCGGTGAAGGAAAACAATAATGATGTTATGACGGATGTAGGTAAGATCAGCGATTCGAACAACGCTGCCATCACCACGTATATCATGCAAAGCGCCAATAGCATGTTCATCTGCATAACCGCATTAGCTTCATCTTGGCGAGAGAAACTGCCGTCCAAAGTCCAAGTATAGCCCGTAGGCAGGGTAATATTCTCGAGGGCTACCTCTATTTGCTGTCTAGCCTGTTCGGTGGTGGTTTCACCCTCAAGGTTGGCACCAATAGCCAACGCGGTTTGGCGATAACTACGGTTAATTTGCGACAGCTGAGGCTTTATTTCAAAATCAGCAATCATATTAAGGGTAATTGATTGGTTTTGGGCAAAGCCGATATTAATATTTTTGAGTGCACTGAGTGAGGACTGAATATCGCTACCATACTTGAGCTGTACGTTAACCTCTCCAGCGTCGCTGTAGCGAAACGTCCTTAGATTACTACCGCGAAGGGCGGTAGCAACTAGTTTGGCCACATCATTAACCGCAATACCGAATCGATTGGCTTTTTCTCTGTCAATTCGAATCTGAACTTCGTCACGGGTTGAGCCTGTATCAGCCTTCACATCTTTAAGTCCTTCCACTTTGGCAAGAACCGGCACCAGCTGGTCTGAAATTTTCATTAATTGCTCTGAAGACTCGCCAAGCAATGTCACTCGAATACCGCCACCACTTCCACTTTCCCACTGAAATGTGGGGCGTGCTCTTACGAAAGAGGGCATAGACTCACGGATATCCTCTTTGATCTGGCTAACCGGCACAGGTAGGTCGTCATTAAGCGTAAGGCCGCTTGTGGCATACCCTGGAGTAAAATAGGTGTATACCTGTTTAATATGAAAGCGTTCTTGATTTTCATACAAATAGGCTTCCATTTTTTCAACCGTATTTTCTACCTCCGATAGGGTGTAGTTTTCGGTAATGTGGTAATTCAGCCAAATGCGTTCTTGGTTGTTATTACCATCATCATCTGACGTCACCGCCTGCATGGGAATAATAGTGGATGCCAGAATACCAACAGCAATAAGTGATGTTTTACCCTGATTGTTAAGTACCCACTGAAGTATTTTCCCGTAACGAGAAATGTAAGCCGGGGGCGCTGACTGCTTGACCACCGGAATTTTCACTTTAGTGGTCAGTAAGGGAATGAGGGTTTTCGCAATAAAAAGAGAGGCAAATAGCGAAATACAAATGGCAACTGCTACATGCTCTAAGAAGATGGTTACGTCAATTTTAACGCCAATGATATTGGGTAAAAATACAATGGCGGTGGTTGCGGTACCCGCAATTACGGCCAAGCTTACCTTGTTGACTCCGCTTTGTGTGGCATAACCAATATCATTGTTTTTCTGGCGCTCTTGAAAAATACTTTCAGTCACTACCACCGCATTATCTACCAGCATACCAACGGCCAGCATCAGTCCCATCAGTGACAGTATATTTAGGGTGTAACCCAGTAAATACATGACGCCCAGGGCGATACATATTGAAAATGGCACCGACAGCACAACAATAAGTGTGGTGACCAGCTGGCGCAAAAATAAGTATAAAACGATGACTGACAGTAGTGCACCTAGCAAACCCGCACTTAACAAGTCGCTTAGAGAAGACGTAACGCTTTTGGCGGTGTCGTCCATTACAAAAAGGTTGATACCCGAAAACTCAGGGTCGTTTTTTGCTTCATTGATCACGGCCATTACGGCGTCTGATACGTTGACCAAGTTACTACCAGATTCACGAAAAACATTGAAACCTACAGCAAAGCTTCTGTCTAAATGGCGTCCTTCGTTTCGCAAAGGCAATTCATAGCTCACTTCAGCCACATCCGATAAACGAATATTGGGTTTGATCCACATTTGTTTAAAGTCGTTGATGTCGTCAAATTCACCTGTTGGGTTAACAAGCACCTTTTGACCATCGTTATACATGTAGCCTGCAGTTAGGGAAAAGTTAGCCCCCTGTAATTTTCGTTCAAGCTCATTACTGTCTATGCGATAGGTAGAAAGCTTTTTAGCGTTCAGCCGAATAGTGATTTGACGTTTCATGGTGCCATAAAGCTCAACTTTCGACACGCCGGGGACTCGCTCGAGCGGGTGCTTTAGATTGCGCTCAAGCAAATCGTAAGCGTTAGAAAGATCCCGATCGCTAGACACGCGCAGCTGAAAAATAGGCATGTCATTGGTGTTAAATTTATACACCATAATGCGTTCAATATCTGAAGGCAGCTCATTTCTTATCGCGTCTACCTTTTCCCTTGCCTCGATACTTTTGGCTTTAAGATTTTCTTCCCAATCAAACTCAACAACGATTTCTGCTTTATTATCATAAGAACGGGCTTGCAGGCGCTTAATCCCTGACATGGTGGCAATGGCCGCTTCCACAGGCCGCGTTATCATGGTTTCTACCTCAATTGGGGTAGCATCAGGGTAGGGGATTTCGATAACCATTTGGGGTATATCAATACCGGGAAACTTCTCTAACGGAAGCAGTCTAGAAGACACTAATCCAAACAGCAGCATGGAGAAAAATAGCATGCCTATAGTGACGGGTTTGTTAAGGGCAAATCTTGCTAACGCCGCGCCTATACCTGCTACTTTACCAGCATCGGCACCAGCGCCTTTATCCACACCCGCACCAGCACCAGCAACTTTGTCTACGCGACCCGCCTCGCCTACAGTGGGCGGCTTTTCTTGTGAAGGCTTCATAGCGCGCCTCCTTTTGCAATAGACTCGTTGCGTGTCATCACTGCACTGGTATCCACAGGTATTTTTTTATTGTCGAATAAGCTATACAGCACCGGCAGTAAAATGAGCGTAAGTAAGCTGGCAAACAGTAATCCAAAAATAACCGTTACCGCCATAGGTGTTCTTATTTCCGCACCTTCACCAAAACCTAATGCCATGGGGAGCAAACCGAGAACGGTTGTCAATGTAGTCATTACAATGGGTCGTAAACGGGTTTGGGCAGCGTCAACAATGGCAGCGTGTTTTTCCATCCCGTCCCTGCGCAGCTGATTTATTCTATCGACAAGCACAATGGCGTTGTTCACAACAATACCGCACAGCATAATTAGCCCGATAAACACCACCACACTAAGCGGTGTGTTGGTGAGCCATAAGCCATACACTGAGCCTGCGCCTGCAAGTGGCACTGCGAACAAAATAAGAAGCGGATGTAGCAAGGATTCAAACTGCGACGCCATAACCAGGTACACCATAAATACTGCCAGGGCGAGAGCAAATTGCAGCGAACGGAAGCTGTTTTGCATATCTTCACTTTGACCTGCAATGGTGGCGCTGAGTGATAGGGGAAGTTGTGTTTCGTCAAGAACAGTATTCGCAACCTCAACAGCTTCGTCTAGCTTTCCTTTCGCTAAATTTGCCGTAACGATAGCGACACGCTGCTGCCCCACACGGGTAATCTCACTTGGACCCACACTCATGTATACATCGGCTACTGCGCTTAAGGGAATAGGCTGTGTTGAACGAGGGTTAATAACAATTGCCCTTACGCCCGCTATATCGTTGCGCTGGCTTTCAATTGTGCGAACCAGTACATCAACCTTTCTATCTTCAACACTGTATTGGGTGGCAATGCGCCCGCCCACTTTGGCTGCGATCAGTTGCGACACAGTGGCTGCATCTAAATTTAGCCGAGCAAGCTTAGCGTGGTCGAAGACTATTTTAAGCTCTGGATTGCCATCGCGAATGCTGGTGGTTACATCGGTAAAATTCGCAAAGCTTGCTAGCTTAAGCGCAATAGCGTCACCATATTCTTGCAGCTGATTTAAATCGTATCCCGTAATTTCCACTTGAATTGGCGATGAAAAGCTAAAGAGTTCAGGCTCAGAAAACACTGATTCGATATTTGGTTTGTTGTTTAGATAATCACGCAAGGTGTTCTGAACCTGCTGCATGTCATGTTGGGTGGCATTGGCGTGCATAACCACATTTAAGCGACCCCAATGATCGCCACCTTGATTTGGCGCAGCACTAATGAGGCTGCCCGTTCCAGACATCGCATAAGTACGCTGCACTTTTGTGTGCGATCCGCTCTGTTGTTCGTCTTCTGGACCACTACCCACGCTGTTCATCTCATTAAATACAACGGCCGCTAGTGCGTTGAGTTCGGCATCGGTTTTCTGCAAAGGAGAACCTGCTGGCAAGGTGATTTCTACTGAGAACTCTCCTTGTGACATGGTGGGAATGAGTTCCATACCCAACTGAGGTAACAGCAAAACCCCTCCAGCAGATACGGCTACTGCAATACCTAGCACTGCAGTTCGAGCGCGAAGGCTTGCTTTCAGTAACACTTCATACGCTTTTGATAGGCCATCAAACCCTTTGGAAAACAGCCAAACAAGGGGTGTGAACACTACCGATAAACATTTGCTGATGATGTGCCACGCACCAATTATCAAGGTCACAAGAGCGGCAGGTAAGAAAACAAAAACAAATTTAAACAGTGCTCTAACAGGCCAGGTGGCGTAAAACGCTATTTTACCTAACAGACTAGTGGGAGCAGTTTTTACAGAGGCTGACGGGTTATCGAATGTATCTTGGTGAGATAATTGTTGCGTTGATTTTCTTCTTGCCATCGCCGGAATGATGGTGAGCGCTACCACGAGAGATGCGGCGAGTGCAAAGGAAACCGTTAGTGCTTGGTCTCGAAATAACTGACCAGCAATGCCTTCAACAAATATAAGTGGAACGAAGACGGCCATGGTGGTTAATGTAGAGGCGATTATCGCACCTGATACTTCTTTGGTGCCCTTAGAGGCCGCCTCAAATTGCGTAGCGTCTTCGCCATGTTGAGCCTTTGTTAAGCCACGTTTGTGTTTGCGGTGGCGGTCAATATTTTCAAGCACAACAATGCTGTTATCTACCAATAGCCCAACAGCAAGGGCTATACCGCCAAGGCTCATCATATTTAAGCTTATGTTGTTGGCATACATTAAATTAAACGTGGCAATAACAGACACAGGAATAGACACAGAAATGATGACCGTTGCCCAGAAGTCTTTTAGAAACAAATACAGCACCAACATGGCTAGAATACCGCCCACAATGGCTGCTGACTTCACGTTGTCGATGGCCTGTTTTATAAACACGCTCTGATCATAAGTTTGATCAAGTGCATAATTTGAGGGGAGGGCTTTTTGTACTTCTTTCAGGCGACGTGACACATTTGTAGCCACATCCACCGCATTAGCGTCACCTTCTTTGTAAATGGCTATTTCAACACCTTCTGTGCCATTAAAGCGCGTGATGACACTTCTGTCTTTATAAGCACTTTGTACAACAGCAACATCTTTTAATTGGATGTTTCGATTACCTGAGCGGCCGATAAATAAGTTTTCGATTTCGTCTAGTGTTTCAAACTGGTTTAGTGTTCGAACTAAAAAGGCTTGGGCGGCATTGTCTATTCTTCCGCCTGCGGCGTTAACATTTTCCGCTTTTATACGCTCAACAATATCTGTGATGGGAATAGATAGCTGACTGGCTTTACGCTGGTCAATAAGAATGTGAATTTCATTTTCTAGCCCTCCGCCTAATCGCACGGCCGCAACACCTTCAACAGACTCTAAGCCTCGTTTTACTTGTTGTTCGGCATATAAACGCAAGCGCTTCATACCGCTTTCGGAAAGGTTTTCGATGTCAGTAGTGAGGCCTAACTTGATAACGGGATCTAAGCTGGGGTTAAAACGCAGCAGTCGAGGTTTTTCAATGTCCAGAGGAAGTCGAAGTACGTCTAGTTTTTCTCTTACTTCTAAGCTGGCAAAGTCCATGTCCGTACCCCAAGCAAAGGATAAGACTACGTCTGATTGGCCTGCACGTGAGGTAGAGGTAACTTTACGCACGCCTTTAACGACGCCGATGGATTCTTCAATGGGTTTAGATACCAGTTGTTCTATTTCTGCGGGAGCGGCGCCATCATAATCGGTGCGTATAGTTAAAGTGGGGTAAGACAAATCAGGCAATAAATTCACCGACAGCCTACCAAGAGACACCATACCAAATAACAACACCGCGAAAGTAAACATAGAAACGGCGACGGGACGCTTAACAGCAATATCGACAATACGCATAATACTATTCCTTATTTATCTTCGCTTAGCTGTTTACAACTTCAACAGGCGCATTGTCTTTTAAGTTTTGATGTCCCGCAGTAACGACTTGTTCGTTACCGGTTAACCCGTGAGTCACTTCAATAACATCGTTATTTTCAAATCCGGTAGATACATTGACTTTCTTAACCACGCCACCGTCAACTACAAAAACGCTGTGGGTATTATCAATGGTAACCAGGGCACGGCGGGGCACTAGTGTGGTATTGGCATGAGTGGCATATTCAAGAGACACATCGGTAAACATGCCGGCTTTTAACGTGTTTTGTCCATTGGGCACTCGCAGGGTTACTTTAAAGGTGCCGGTAGTGGCGTCGATAACGGGGCTGATTCGCTCGACATGTGCGGTTATTTCTTGATTGTTTAACGCGGCAACGTTTAGGGTAGCAACTTGGCCTACAGACACATTCGTTAATTCGTTTTCTGGTAGGAATACCACGCCCTGAAGATCTTTTTGCTGCACAATATGAAACATTCTTTCACGTTGGAAAGACTCGGTGAGGTTACCTACTTTGGCATTGCGAGATGCAATAAACCCACTGATAGGTGCTTCTATTGTGGTTTCTTTTAAATCCAATTCAGCAATGCTCAACGAGGCTTTAACTGATTCATACTGTGCGTTGAGTTTGTCGTAGGTATCGTGACTAATGAGTTTTTGTGAGTATACCTTGTTGACGCGTTCAAGCTCGTTTTCGATACCTTGTAAATCAGCGCGTGCTTTTGACACATTGAGCTCATACCTGCGCTTATCTAGCTGTGCCAACGCTTGTCCTTTTTCTACGTAGTCGCCTTCTTCTACGAATATGGCTTCAATAATTCCTGATGCGCGGGCAGAGACAAACGCTTCTTCACGGGCCTCTAAAATAGCGGTAGTATCGTACGTTGAAGTAATGTCGCCCGTTTTTAAGTGCAGTGCTTCAACGGGAATAGCGAATACCGTCTCTTCTACTTTGTCAGGGCCATTCGCTGCATCAATCGCATCAGCATCTGTGCAGCCTGTTGCAAATGCGCTAAGCGCAAGAATTGTGCTACCGATAACGGCATAGCGTAAAAATGGAGAGTTAGTGTTCGAACTGCGAAGTGACGCGTTGTTTGAGTTCTGATATGAGGTGTTATGTGTTGTTTCCATGGTCAATGCCCTAACATTTATTGTCGTTATATCATAATGACCAGTATCAGCAGATAACGTGCCAGTAAACTAAACGCTTTAAGTTTCAGTATGTTAGGGTTTTTTGAAGGTGAAAAACAAAAAGGCCAACCGAAATGGTTAGCCTTTTTTACTATCTGTTAGCCAATATCGCTAAGTTACAGCGATTTAAACTAAAGTCTACAAGCCCAAAGCCTGCCTAGACAACGCTTATTCCACCTATTATTTATTCAACCAAGGTGTAGCTGGTGGTAATGTCAACATTGCCCTTAAGCATTAACATGACCGAACAGTATTTTTCCGCTGATAACTGCACAGCACGGGCTAACGCTTTGTCGGTAATTCCCTTTCCCGACACCGTGTAGTGAGCATGTACTTTTTCAAACACCCGTGGTGGCTCTTCAGCGCGGGTGGCCTCAAGTTCACAATGACACGCTGTAATGTCAAAGCGCCCTTTTTTCAAAATATCGACGACGTCCACACTTGAACAGGCACCAATAGCAACAAGCACCGACTCCATAGGTGAAACAGCGTTGCCGTTTCCATCCATCACGGTGTTGTAACCACTGTCGGTAGTACCAGTAAACGTAAGGTCTTTATCCCATGAAACACGTGCTTTCATTATATATCCTGAATTGTGTAGATTAAGTGTTAGTGTTCAATCGTATTGCATCAGCGTTAATAGTGATTTTTTTCTGTTTATACAGCGCACCCAACGCCTTTTTATAGGCCGCTTTACTCACATTAAAATGCGTGTAAATATCTTCAGGTGCACTCTTATCAGTGAGTGTCGATATGCCGCCGTGGGCGTCTAAATCGTCTAAAATGGCCTGCTGAAGCTCACTTCGCGCATCTTTATCTATACGCTGAAGGACAACGTCAATTTTGCCATCTTCGCGAATTGTTTTTATCACACCTGAGGTAGCTTGACCTACTTTCAATGGTTTAAACGCGTCGCTGTGAAAAATCAGACCAAGATTCTTTTCGTTTATCACGACTTTAAAACCAAGATCAGTTTTGGCATAAACTAGGCATTCAACATCGTCGCCTTCATTCAAATAGGCGTTACTTTCCTGTAAAAAGTAGTGAAGCTTGGTCGCACCTAAGATGCGCTGGGTTTTATTATCAAAAAACGTATAAACAACGTATTTCATACCCGCACTAACAGGCTCGGCTTGATAGTCATCTGGAACAAGTAAATCGTTATCTAAACCCCAGTCGAAAAAAGCGCCGAAGTTGGTTGCAGATACCGCTTTTAATATTTTGACTTCACCCACTTGAATCAGCGGTTTTTTCACCGTTGCGTAGGGCTCTCCACGCTGATTTGTGGCAACAAATACATCTATCTCCGCATTTGTTGCAAGGGGTGTTTCAACCTCATCAAGAGGAAGAGTAACGGTTTCATCGATGCCAAGGGTGTGGGCCTCTGAATCGAAAACAGCAGCACCTTCGTTATCAGTACCACTCTCAAACTCGTTTTCATTAGCGTCTAGGGCGGCTAGGGCGTACCCAAAAGGGTATTCTGCTACCACGCGCAATGTATTAATTTTTCCAATATTTATCATTAACACTGACTTTTTTAATAGAACAGGTAACATAATATCGGATTGGAGTTAAGAGCTAAACCATTATGAAGTTAAATTGCGATTTAGGTGAAAGTTTTGGGGCCTGGTCTATGCCTGTGGAAAAAGACATTATGTCTGAGATAGACCAGGCAAACATTGCCTGTGGCTTTCACGCTGGCGATCCATTGGTAATGAAAGCCGCGCTGGATATTGCCAAAGCCCATGGTGTGTCGGTTGGTGCTCATCCGTCTTACCCTGATTTGCAAGGGTTTGGACGCAGAAGTATGGCAATGCAAGCGAATGAGCTTAGTGCCTGTATTCAATATCAGGTAAGTGCATTAGTAGGGATGGCTGACATAGTGGGCACGCAGGTCGATTATGTTAAGCCACACGGTGCACTTTATAACGACATGATGAAAAATAAGGACATTAGGCAAACCGTGATGAAAAGTGTTGCCGCCATGTGCCAAGGAAAACTTCCGTTGATGGTACAAGCCACATCTGAACACCAAGAAATCATAGATGAAGCAAAACAGCATGGCGTATCGCTGTTGTTTGAAGCTTTTTCTGACAGACGCTATACCGATGAAGGCTATCTACAGTCTCGTCAAATAGACGGTGCTGTACTCAGTTCGCAAGACGCGTTAGTACAAGCCAAGCAACTTATAGAGCAGGGCACAGTAACAACTGCATCAGGCGCCACGTTATCTATTCAAGCAGACAGTTTGTGTGTGCACGGCGATACAGCCGGCGCTGTAGAGATAGCCCGCCAAATTAGAGCTTACCTATAACTATGTTGTTTCAAAAAACACGTTATTTTGAAAGTGGTCTTAAGGTAGGAGATGCTCATGCAACCTTTTGGCAGTATTAAGCAGTTTGTTCCCGTGGGAGCAGATGCCATTATGTTGTATTTTTCAGGTTCAAACCTAGAACAAGCAAATGCCGCCTGTCAGCAATGGTTGCGTGTACTCGATAGGGCTGCCAGAAATAGCGAGCGGCCTTGGCTTGTAGAATGTGTGCCATCCTACGATAGCTTATTAATAATATTCGATATTGAGCGAGTCGATAGCCACTTTGTATACAATACGCTTCGCAGCTGGCAAAACGGTGGAAACACCATGATTGGCCCTGAAGTTGGCAGCTCGGCAGGTGGTGAAACTGAAGTAGCCCCAGGAAAATGCCATATATTGCCTGTGTGGTATGGTGCGCCAGACGCTAACGATCTTGCTGAAATTAGTCAAAAAACATCCCTGTCGATTGAAGAGGCAATTTCACTTCATACCAGCACTGAATATAAGGTTTACGCGGTGGGGTTTGCTCCTGGATTTGGCTACATGGGAGATATTCCGATACAACTACAGTGCCCACGATTAAGCACGCCCAGAAAGAAAGTGCCGAAGGGAGCGGTTGCCATCGCAGATAGACAAACCGCCGTCTATCCTAGCGAATCTCCCGGCGGCTGGAATTTAATGGGCCTGTGCCCTGAAAACATGTTGGATAAAGACAATCAACCTTTGCTAAGTGCTGGCGATACCGTAAAATTTGTGTCGATAACAGAAAGTGAGTTTAACGCCTATCATGAAGGTTGAAGTAATTTCGAAAGGCCTTTTCAGCCTCATTGTTGATGAAGGCAGAATAGGTAAGCAGCGCCAAGGGTTCTCCCAATCCGGCCCTATGGACGAAATGGCGTATCATTGGGCAAATTTTCTTGTTCACAACCCCGACAATACACCCTGTTTAGAAGTGATGGGAAAAATGACGGTCTGTTTTAGTGAGCCTACTATTGTTGCCGTTGCTGGGCGGCAGGTAAAGGTGCAGGTAAACGGGCATGACCAGCCGTCTTATTCCAGTATCAAGGTCAATAAAAATGACCGCTTAAGCTTTGAAAGTGAATATGTTGGAAGTAAGGCGTATCTTGCTATTTGTGGTCAGTGGAAGGTTCCTTATCACGTTGGCAGTGCATGTACTGTAGTTCGAGAATCCCTTGGCGGCCTTCATGGCGATGGTCGAGTGATTAGCGACAGTGACTGTATTGATATTAGTAGTTGCGGTGAGCAAACGTATGCAACGTTATCTGTTCGACAGCTGCCAATCCAGCACAGCATGTCGATAAAGTGCAGAAAGCATGTAGCCAATGACATAGACGCGCCTTTACGTGTTATTAAAGGTTATCAAGAAGCGCATTTTAGTCAGGTAGCGAAGCGCATGTTTGAAAGCTCAGAGTATACGGTCAGTTCATCAATCGACAGAATGGGCTATCGTTTGACCGGAGCAGATATTGCTTCATCACTATCTTCAATGCGCTCAGAGGCTATTCATGTAGGCGCCATTCAAGTACCTCCAGATGGACAGCCTATTATTATGATGCGCGATAGACAAACCCTAGGTGGCTATCCGAAGCTAGGATGTTTAAACCCACTCGATGTGAGTCGCTTGGCTCAGCGGGTTCCTGGGGAAAGTGTTTCCTTTATTTTTCAAAATAGTGAAGAAGCCCGAGCCGACATTCTTTTGTCTCGGCAACACGTGCAGCGATTGAGAGGAGAAATTGCATGACAGTCGCTTTTTTAAACGGTGAATACCTTCCCCTTAGTGAAGCAAAAATTTCACCGATGGATAGGGGCTTCCTATTTGGTGATGGTATTTATGAAGTGATACCGACCTATGCGGGAAAACCGGTAGGGCTTAAGGGCCATTTGTCGCGGTTGGCCTCGGGGCTATCGGCCATTGAAATTGATAATCCTTATGACGATGCCATGTGGACATCCATTGTGCTGCAGCTGGCAACAGAAAATGCTCAGCATATAGAAAGTGGTAACGTGGGAGTGTATTTCCATGTGAGTCGAGGTACTGACACTAAGCGTTATCATGCATACCCAACTGGCGTTACACCAACGGTTTTTGCTTTCGCGTTTGAAATGGCAGCCCCCCAGTCAAATTCAAGAAGCAGTGCCAAGGTGTTTAAAGTGGCACTAGAAGAAGACAAGCGTTGGCAACGGTGCCATATAAAGTCCACATCGTTGCTTGGCAACGTCATGCACTTTCAAAGTGGCGTGAAAGCTGGTGTTAACGAAACGATTTTGTTTAATGAGAAAGGACTGATAACTGAGGCAAGTTCGTGCAATGTATTTATGGTGAAAAACGGCATGATTAAAACGCCGCCCTTAAATAATGAATTGCTGCCAGGGATCACCCGCCAAATTGCACTAGAATCGTTTAAGCGTGCAAACCTTAACGTTGTAGAGGAGTGGTTTTCTAAAGAGTCACTTCTCGATGCAGATGAGGTGTGGCTTACGTCATCGAGTAAGGAAGTGTCTCCGGTTATTGAAATTGATGGGAATGTCATCGGTGAGGGCGAGGCAGGCGAAGTGTGGGAACGGGCAATAAGGGCGTATCACGCTTATAAATTTGACGCTTAATGCGCATATAAGCCACGCTTGAAAAGCGAAAAAAAACCTGCCGATACGTGAGTAAAGGCAGGTTTTTCATTTGAACTTTAGGTCAACACGCCTAAATTAGTCGAGGGTATCGCAGTTCCCGTCGGTACATTCACCGTAAAGGTACAGGCTGTGGTGAGTAAGCTTAATATTGTGCTGCTTTGCCACCATTTCTTGTCGCTGCTCGATAATATCGTCTTCAAACTCAATCACTTTTCCACACTTAAGGCATACTAAATGATCGTGATGGTCTTTATGGCTTATTTCGAAAACAGATTTGCCGCCTTCAAAGTGATGACGATTTAAAATGCCGGCGTCGTCAAATTGGTTAAGAACACGATATACCGTAGCTAAACCAATTTCTTCATCTTGTTCGATAAGAATCTTGTACACATCTTCCGCACTTATGTGTTGATTATTTGGGTCTTGCAGAATTTGTAAAATTTTAAGGCGAGGCAGAGTGACTTTAAGCCCTGCTCTTTTCAATTCTTTATTTTGATCCATTACAACCTACTGAGAAAGTGTGAAAAACATTTGCTGGTATTATAGGTAACTTGTAGCGATTTTAAAGTAAAACTAAGGTTTCTTTAACCTTATGAACGAATTTTACTCATCGACTAAATAATGAGCAAAAAATAAGAGTTTGTTCAATTAAGCGTAAAAAGGTAGCGATTGTTCATTAAGTGCAGGATAAGAAACATGAATATGTAAAATAGATATAAACTTTTGGTGCATTGAATTTACATATTGTTAAACTAGAATTGAAAGACTATTGTGACACTCCTTGCTTTTGTCGGGCGTACTTGTTGGATTCTATTATGCAGTTAACAATAATAAATAAAATAACGTTAGGCTTTGGTCTGTTCGGATGCTTACTTTTATTTACCAGTGTTTTATCTTACTTCGGCCTTAACGATATCCGCAAATCTGCAGAAGATGTTGTTGAGCGAAAAATGCCTGAGCAAACCAGCATGGTAAGAGTGAAAACAGAAATTTTGTCATTATCTGTTATCACAGCAAACGGCTTCCATGTGGAAAACGCTGCTTCATTCGAAAAAAATAAAGCATTATTTGATTCTTTATCTTCTGAATTCACAAAAGATCTCGATAACCTCAAATCGTTAATGCCCTCAAATGACGACGCCCAAAAAGCAATTGCAGATAGTCTTCATTACGTCGATAGCAGTAATAAAATGTATGCGGCCATAAAATCGCGTATGGAAGTAGAGGCGCAGTTGCAAAGCCAACTTGAACAAGTGCTAATGGTGGCCGATGAGGCCAGTGCACTTATGCTTGACCTTTCTTACATCGACTCTAACGATCCAGGTATAGAAACATTAATTGGCGCTGGCACTGCCATAGATAACAAGCTTCTCACAATCAATGACTCTTTTATCGAATTAGCAGAGTCTAATCGCTCAGAAGAAAGCCTAGGGATTATTGATGATTTAAGTTATCAACTCAGTAACCTTCAGGTAGATAGAGACTATATAAATAGGTTAGCAAGCGGCATAGACGACGGTGGCACGGTGAGTGCGTTTAATGAGCAGTACGATGCCTTACTGGTCGCTGTTGATAAGCTAACAGCGCTGCAAACAGCAAAGCTAGACATGATTGAAAACACGGTGAAAGAGAGAAGCAATGCGACCTCATCGCTCAATACGGCCTTAGACGATATCAACGCGTTATTTAAACGGGTTCAAGCTCAAGCGTTAAGTGGGCAAAACGCAATATTAGAATCGGTACAAGCTAACTTAGTTAAAAATACTATTGTTGCTATCTTTGGCCTTATTACCGCTATCGTGCTGGCCGTTGTGGTTACCCGCAGCATCTCAAAACCACTTAGTCGCATTAACCGCGGTTTGAGTTTATTGAGTAAGGGGGATTTAAGCCAGAAGCTACCAGAAGAAGGGAATGATGAGTTTTCAGCACTGTCTGCCAAAGTGAATAGCCTGACCGATAGCCTAAGAGAGCTGGTTGGGAATATTTTAGAGCAAGAAACGCGATTAATCGAAATAGCGAAAGAGAGCGTCGAATTGGGTGATAAGAGCCTCGTTGATGTGGATGACCAACGAGAGCAAGTTAAGGTTACGTCCACCAATACGCAACATGTACAGGAAAAAAGCCGCAGTAACCTTAAACAAATTAATCAGGCTATGTCTGCGCTACGGGATATTACCAATCAGAGTCAAGACATTGGCCACCTCGTAGAGCGAAATAGACAGCAAGTAGATAGCCAAGCTAAACAGGCTGAAACATCTGCAGAGATTATCGCCCGGTTAGATGATAACTCTCGCAGCATTGGTAGCATACTTGACGTTATTAAAACCATTGCAGAACAAACTAATCTATTGGCGCTTAACGCGGCCATAGAGGCTGCCAGAGCAGGGGAGCAAGGACGTGGTTTTGCCGTTGTTGCTGATGAAGTAAGAACCCTAGCAAATCGAACTCATGACTCAACCGAAGAAATTGAGCAGATGATTGGCAACTTACAAAAAGATGCTGCTGAAGCGGTTAAAGCCATTGAATCTGGGAAAGAGCAGGCAAAGGGCAGCGTTGATATTACCCACCAGGTTGCAGAGCAGGTAAAAGGTATTCGGGAAATTATCGAGCAGCTAAGCAACATCAACGAGCACATTGTCACCGATACCGAACAGCAGGACGTGTTGTTGGCCGACGTAGCGCAAAGCTTAAACACCATTGTCAGCTTGGCAGACTCCAGTGCTCAAAGCACAAGGCAGTCTAACGAATCGACCATGAAGTTAGATGCGCAAACTGAAAGCTTGCGAAAAGCGGTTGAGCGTTTTCAATTATAAACGAAAGCATAATGTCAGGGATAAAATACCAGACACAAAAAAACCGCTCATCATGAGCGGTTTTTTATTATCTTTAATAAACGGGCGCTGCTTATGCCAGTTCAGCAAGACATAGCTCATCGTGAATCTGCTTACACCAAGCTTTCACTCGAGAGTCAGTAAGCTCTGGCTGTCTGTCTTCGTCAATACCAAGACCGACAAAGTGATTGTCATCAGCCATGCCTTTAGACGCTTCAAAGTCGTAGCCATCGGTAGACCACTGACCAACAAGAATTGCGCCTTTCGCTTCAACGATATCGCGCACCATACCCATGGCATCTAGGAAATACTCAGCGTAGTCTTCTTGATCGCCACAGCCGAAAATTGCCACTAGCTTATCGGTAAAGTCGATGCCCTCAAGCTCTGGGAAAAAATCGTCCCAATCGCATTGTGCTTCTCCGTAATACCACGTAGGTATTCCAAAGATAAGAAGGTCAAACTCGGCAATATCTTCTTTGCTGCTCTTAGCAATGTCTTTTACGTCAATGAGTTGCTTACCTAATTCTTTTTGAATCATCTTCGCTACGTGTTCGGTATTACCCGTGTCACTGCCGAAAAATAGGCCAACGCTCGCCATAACTAACCTCTATTAATCATTTCTGTCTGTTTAAACGCCTGAATTAAGCCAGAACCATTCGATGAGTCCCTTAGCTAGAAACCCCACGGCACCTAAGCCAAGCACGCCGTAGGTCACTACTTTACCAATGAGAGGAACATCGTTCTTACGCAATACATCGTGCACAGCAAAGCCCATCAATGCAAAAAGTATTGCAAGGCCGCCATATAGCATAATGGACTCTATTAGTTCATAGTTTTCTGCAAGCATGGTTTCGTTAATTCAATATCAGTAATCTACAAAATCTGCGCGAATGATATCACAATATGCGAATGTGTAAGAGACCAAAACATTCAAAAATATGTAATAGTATTCGCTGTCATCGCAAATTTAATAAGAGATTGTTTTATCAATACAAAAAATCAATTTTTTTGTAACATTCTCTCTACAATTGCGTTAAAAGCCGCAGGCTTTTCCGCGTGCAGCCAGTGCCCGACACCTTCAATAATATGCGCCTTCGCATTCGGGAAATAGGTACCGATAGCGGCTTTATGCTCCGCGGTGATATAATCGGAATTGCCCCCTTTTATAAATAGGGTAGGCCCGTTAAATTGTTTAGACGTTTGTTGCCAATCTACTATGTGAGGGTAGCTCTCTATCAGTCCTGCTAAATTAAATCGCCAAGACCATTTACCTTCGTCCGTTTTGTACAAGCTTTTAAGTAAGAACTGTCGTACACCAGGTTCTTCAATAAACTCAGACATTGCCGATTCAGCGTCTTTTCTGCCCTGTATGTCATCTAGTGGAACCGCATTTAAACCATTAAATATGCTGTAATGCCTGTGATTGTATGCAACTGGCGCAATATCAGCCACAACAAGATGACTCACTTTCTCTGGGTAGTTAAGTGCAAACTGCATTGCGACTTTGCCACCTAAGGAATGACCTAGTAGCGCTACACTCGAAAGGGAAAGTGCTTCGACAATATCGTTAATGGCGCTGGCTGCGTTAGTGACGTCAAATCCATTTGTCCATTTCGACTCACCGTGGTCGGGAAGGTCGATGCTTACAATATTGTATTGTTTTTCAAAATGCCGTTTAATTATTGCTAAATTATCAGCGCTTCCAAATAATCCATGAATTAAAAAAAGCCATGACGATGAATTATCGCATTGAGATATTTTGTAATTTATATCCACGTAGTCGCCAAATAAATTGATGAAAAAAAGAGGCCTGCAATGCAGACCTATATAAATGTAATTAATAACAGTATGTATTAAGGCGTGCCTTAATTAATTGAAAAGCTATCCAACGATTTACCACTATCAAGGGCGTCTTTATAAACCCGTGGCATTCTGCCAATACCGGTCCAAGGATGCTCAACGCCTTTTTCGTCTACAAGCTTATATTTAACAGGGCGTTTTTTACCTGTTTTCTTGCTTGTCTCGCTACTTAAAGCCTGCAGGTCTTCAACATTTAAACCTGCTTCTTCCATTTGTTGTTTAATGGCGGCCAGTTTTTCCCGTTTTTCCTGTATTTCTTTTTCTTGCTCTAGCGCTTTTTCTTTTCGCTTATCAACAATATTTGCTAATTTTTCTTGAACTTCTTCCAGTTCTTCAATGCTTAATTCCTTTACTGCACCTTGTAAACGTCTTCCATGGGTTAAAATATCTAAAAAATCACTCATTAATTAACCTTAGTACGTTGGGTGTAAATTCATAATGATAATAATTAATAAACGGGCAAAAAAAAAGCGGGCAGAGCCCACTTTTTAATTTAATACGATATATAGCGTAATTCAGTCGCTAAAAAGCAAACCTTTACACAAATCGACTCAACATTTACATATTCGGATAATTAGGACCGCCAGTACCTTCAGGCACTACCCATTTAATGTTCTGGCTTGGGTCTTTGATATCGCAGGTTTTACAGTGTACGCAGTTTTGTGCATTAATCTGAAAACGCTTTTCACCTTCATCTTCAATAATTTCATAAACACCAGCAGGGCAGTAACGTTGAGCAGGCTCTGCAAATTTCGGTAAGTTTATCTGAATTGGAATAGAAGGATCTTTCAATTGCAAATGACAGGGTTGATCTTCTTCATGGTTTGTATTGGATAAAAACACAGAAGATAGTTTATCGAAGCTCAAGACTCCGTCTGGTTTGGGATAACTGATTTCTTGTGATTTATCCGCTTCGTTAAGCTGCGCATAATCCTTATGCTCGTCTTTCATGGTAAAGGGTAAATTACCTTTAAAGAAATTTTGTTCTAAGGTGTTAAATGCACCGCCCCAGAAATTACCCAATTTATGAATTGCCGGGCCAAAGTTACGCGAACGGAATAATTCATCGTATACCCAAGACGATTTAAATTTGTCTGTGAAACTGGTTAATTCTTTAACCGGTGCTTCATTATTTTCTTTTATTGCTTCAAATATACTCTCAGCAGCCAGCATGCCAGATTTCATGGCCGTATGGTTGCCCTTAATTTTCGCAAAGTTCAGCGTACCAGCGTTACAACCTACTAATAGACCGCCAGGGAACGTCATTTTAGGCAGTGAGTTAAATCCACCCTTAGCAATGGCGCGAGCGCCGTAAGAAACCCGCTTACCGCCTTCAAGGTATTGCTTAAATACCGAGTGATGTTTTAGACGTTGGAACTCATCAAACGGGCTTAAGTAAGGGTTCTCATAATTAAGGTCAACAATTAAGCCCACAAACACTTGGTTATCTTCGGCGTGATACATATAACTGCCGCCAGTGGCTTCATCTAATGGCCATCCCGCGCTGTGCACCACTAAACCTGGCTGGTGTTTGGCTGGGTCGATATCCCAGATTTCTTTAAAGCCGATGGCATAATGTTGTGGCGAACTGTCTTTATCTAGGTTGAAGTGAGAAATAAGTTCTTTACCAAGATGGCCTCTACAACCCTCTGCAAATATCGTGTATTTTGCGCGAAGCTCCATACCCGGCATGTAGCCGTCTTTATGCTCGCCATTTTCACCAACGCCCATGTCGCCAGTTACTACACCGCCAACGCTACCGTCTTCATTGTAAATTGTTTCTGCGGCAGAAAAGCCAGGGAATACTTCAACACCCAACTGTTCAGCTTGTTCTGCAAGCCAGCGGCAAACATTACCCATAGAGACAATATAGTTGCCTTCATTATGCATGGTTTTTGGGGTAATACCGTTTGGCAGCTTTTTGGCCGAATTCTCATCGTTGAGCAGGTAAATGTGATCTTCGGTAACAGGCGTGTTAAGCGGCGCGCCTTTCTCTTTCCAATCGGGGAAGAGTTCATTCATGGCTCGAGGCTCAAAAACAGCACCCGAAAGGATATGTGCACCTACTTCGGAGCCTTTTTCGACTACGCAAACCATTAATTCTTGGTCATTTTCATTTGCAAGCTGCATGAGCTTACAAGCAGTTGATAGTCCAGCTGGGCCGGCACCGACGATGACTACGTCAAACTCCATCGATTCTCGTTCCACGGGAGGCTCCTTATGTTCGTATTTTTATAATGCACTATTGATGAAACAAATAATGCAATGTGTCAAAAACATGTAAATTAAATGTCGACCTGCAAGGTAATCCAGGTTGACGTTTACGTCAACAGTAAGTACATTGCATAGCAGTTTACGTTAACGTTAACTGACAACGCATTTTATGCGCTGGTAAACGTGGTGTTAACGCCTTTTTCGAGCTAGCCTTGTAAAAACGGACGTTCCACGGTTTTTTTTTAACGTAAAGTGCTTTATTAAAGTTTCAAAAAGCGTGGTGAAGTAATACGTTTTTAATTTTTAATAGTTAATTATTAGTGAAACGTAGTAGACACCGACGAACTCTATAATTGAGGTAAATATGAAAATACTCGTACCGGTCAAACGCGCGATCGACTACAACGTTAAGGTAAGAGTGAAAGCCGATGAATCTGGCGTCGACCTTACTAATGCAAAAATGGCCATCAACCCGTTTTGTGAAATTGCTGTTGAAGAAGCAGTAAGATTAAAAGAAAAGGGCATTGCCACTGAAATCGTTGTTGTTTCAATAGGCGATAAAAGCTGCCAAGAGCAAATTCGCACGGCATTGGCATTAGGTGCTGATCGTGGCATTCAGATTGATACCGATCAAAACCTAGATTCTTTACAAGTTGCTAAGCTTTTAGCTAAAGTTGTTGAAGAAGAAGCGCCACAGCTGGTTATTCTTGGCAAGCAAAGCATCGACTCTGATAATAATCAGACGGGTCAAATGCTAGCAGCATTAACGGGAATGCCTCAAGGCACGTTCGCTTCTGAAGTGGCCATCGACGGTGAAAAAGTACACGTTACACGTGAAGTAGACGGCGGCCTTCAAACTATTGCGCTTTCTCTTCCTGCGGTAGTAACCACAGACCTTCGTTTAAACGAACCTCGTTATGCATCACTTCCTAATATCATGAAGGCTAAACGCAAGCCTTTAGATGTTAAAGCAGCGGCAGATTTTGGTGTAGCGCTAGAGTCTCACGTGAAAGTGCTTAAAGTAACGCCACCGCCACAGCGCGAGGGTGGTATTAAGGTAGCAGACGTTGCTGAGTTAGTAGATAAACTTAAAAATGAAGCGAAGGTGATCTCATGACAGTACTTGTATACGCAGAACACGACAATGCGAGCCTAAAAACCGAAACTAATAAACTAGTGCATGCTGCAAAGCAAATGGGTGGCGACATTCATGTATTGGTTGCTGGTGAAGGCTGTCAGGCGGTTGCTGATGCAGCGGCGCAAGTAGACGGCGTTACTAAGGTATTGCTTGCAGACAACGCGGTTTATAAATATCAGCTAGCTGAGAATGTTGCAGATCTAGTACTTGAACTAGCGGGCGATTATTCTCACGTCATTGCAGCAGCAACAACCACGGGCAAGAACTTCATGCCTCGCGTTGCGGCACTTCTCGATGTAGCTCAAATTTCCGATATCATTGGCGTAGAAAGCGAAGATACGTTTATTCGTCCTATCTACGCGGGTAATGCGATAGCGACTGTACAATCAAGCGATGCAACGAAAGTGATTACTGTGCGAGCTGCGTCTTTCGATGCTGCTCCAACAGGTAATAGTGCTGAAGTTGCTGCTATCGACGTAGTAAAAGCAAACGAGAAGTCTGATTTTGTATCTGAAGAGCTTACAGAGTCAGAGCGTCCTGAGCTTACTGCTGCCGATGTGGTTATTTCTGGCGGTCGCGGTATGCAAAACGGCGAGAACTTCAAGCTTCTTGAAGGTATTGCTGACAAACTAGGCGCAGCTATGGGTGCATCTCGTGCAGCCGTTGATGCCGGTTTTGTGCCCAACGACATGCAAGTGGGTCAAACAGGAAAGATTGTTGCTCCTCAGCTTTATATTGCAGTGGGCATTTCTGGTGCCATTCAGCATCTTGCTGGTATGAAAGACTCTAAAGTTATCGTCGCTATCAACAAAGACGAAGAAGCGCCTATTTTCCAAGTTGCAGATTACGGCTTGGTGGGTGACTTGTTTGAAGTACTTCCAGAATTGGAAGGCGCTATTTAATTAAGTATTAGCAGCATGTTTGTATAACAGCTGACTGAATACCTGTTTGAATAAGAGCGATAACACGCAATAAAAAAGGGCTGCTTCTGCAGCCCTTTCTGTAGGGAATCTGTAATTATTTTAGTGTGGCTTGCAAGTGGCTTATACGCGAACTACGGAGTTCTCTTCAAAACTAACTGGTGATGTTCTATATGCATCGGCTTCCCAGTCATTTTCCCAAGTTTTACCGTCTAAAAGGTAGCGGAATTGATATTCGGCATCTTTTTCTAGGTTAACTGTTAGGGTGAAGTCACCGCTTTTTAGCTTTTTCATCGACAGGGGCTTTTCGTCCCAGCCAGTAAAGTCGCCGCAAAGCTCTGCGTTTTTCGCTTCTCCTGCTGCTTCCGCATTCAGTCGAAATGTCACTTTGCACACTGGTTTAGATTTAAGGTATTGCTTCTTAAGACTCATAATGTGTTTCTCTTCAACGTAGCGAAAATATTATTTTTAGAAAAAAGTGTCTTTTCTAACGCTCTTTTTCACTTGAGCGCATAAATAATCACCGATTATCGAAAGTTTTTCAATCAGACTTTTTATTAGTCCAATAATTCCTTATATTACCCGTGCTTTATGTAGCGATGCGGTTTTCAAAAAAAATACATAAAATCTAACAATCTATGTAAAGCAACAGAAAAGAAAAATCAGTACACTGGTTACATACAATAATAAAATATCAGGTCTTATTTAACAGGCCTTCGCAACACGTTCCTAGGGATAGAAAATGAAGAACTCCGGTCTAAAGAAGAGTGGTATACCACTTATTATTATTGTTGTTGCATTCGTTGCAGCAGCAATCATGATCAGCGCTAAAAAACCACCCGAACAGGTTCCCGTTGAGATACCGGCCTTTTTGGTAGACGCGCAAGAGGTGTCACCCGAGTCTATTAGTTTTGTCGTCAGTTCACAGGGTAATGTTGTCCCAAAACATCAAACTGCATTGAGTGCTCAGGTAAGTGGACAAGTCGTCTCTCTATCTGACCATTTTGTAGTAGGGGGAACGTTTAAAAAAGGCGATGTGCTTGCTGTGCTAGAGCAAGAAGATTACATGACCGATATGAAGCTTGCTGAGGCTGAACTTGCGCAAGCGCAGGCTGCGCTACAAGAAGAAATTGCGAGAGGAAAAGTTGCTGAACAAGAATGGCGTTCAGTACGCAACTCAACGCCTCCCGAGTTGGGGTTGCGCAAGCCGCAACTCGCCAAAGAACAAGCGAATGTAAAAGCCTCCGAGGCAAAATTAGAGCGTGCAAGACGTAACTTGGAGCGCACAAAAATAAAAGCGCCTTACAACGGTATTGTGGTTGAGCGAAATATCGATTTAGGTCAGTTCGTAGCAATGGGAACGCCAATTGGTACAGTGTATTCAACTGATACCGCTGAGGTAAGGCTGCCTATTACCGATGGCGACCTAAGGTTTATCAACATTGCCGACCAGTCATCAGACGGTGCAGAGGTTACTTTGCGGGCTACGGTGGGCGGTGCAAAACGCAGTTGGACTGGGCGTCTAGTTCGCTCTGAAGGTATTTTGGATACCGGCAGTCGTGTAGTTTTTGCTGTTGTTGAAGTGACATTGCCTTATCAAATTAATGACGAGCAAGACTCTCCACTTCGATTTGGACAATTTGTTGAGGCCGAGATTACCTCAGGCAGAGACGAAAGCTTAATAGTACTTCCCCGCAATATTCTTCGTTTAGATAACACCGTACTGACTGTGAATGAAAATCGCGAACTTGAAATTGTTCCTGTTGATGTAACACGCACCACGGCTGAAGACGTGTTTATTAGCGGCGGTATAAACGAAGGCACTCTGATAGTGACAAGTGCAGTTCCTAACCCTTATAACGGAATGAAAGTTAGACTACCAGGCGATGAAATAGTGTTAGCCGAAGAAGCTGATCTAGATAAAAGCACTGATAATAATTCAGATAAAGAAAAAATTAATACTGATACCTCAGAAGGTGGCAGCGAATGAGTCGTATAGATACACATAGCGGGTTGATTGCTTGGTTTGCACGCAACAACGTAGCCGCTAACTTATTGATGTGGCTATTGGTCGTTGGTGGCTTATTTGGTGCATTTTCAATTCAAAAACAAGTGTTTCCAAGTTTCGAAATTGATGTAGTTAATGTTCGAGTTCCTTATTTGGGCGCTGCGCCACAAGAAGTGGAAGAGGGCGTACTGCTTAAAATAGAAGAAGCAGTAAAAGAGCTTGAGGGAATTAAGCAGCTTAACGCTACTGCAGTTGAGGGCATGGGAACCGTCAGTATTCAAGTTGAAGAGGGCTACGACGTAAAGTCTTTGCTCGATGAAATTAAGGTACAGGTTGATGCAATTCCCAGCTTTCCTGCCGATACAGAAAAGCCGGTTATATATCGACAAAAGATTCAGCAAGACGTTATCTGGGTATCGGTGTATGGCGATGCTAACGAGCGCGAGTTAAAAGAGTTTGCAAAAGACCTTCGCGATGATATTGCAAACCTGCCCGGCATATCGAGTGTTCAGGTGGTGGGTGCTCGCGATTATGAAATTTCAATCGAGCTTTCTGAATCAGACCTGCAAAAATATAACCTCACCTTTGCCGATGTTGTGGCGCGTCTTAGCCAGTCAAGTATCGACTTACCTGGCGGTTCAATTAGAACTGAAAATGGCGACATTTTATTAAGAACGAAAGGCCAAGCGTATACCGGTTGGGATTTTTCACAAATTATTTTAGTGTCAAACAGCAACGGTACTCGGGTAACTTTAGGCGATGTGGCCTACATTAACGACGGTTTTATCGAGAATAATCAGTACGCTTTATTTGATGGAAAGCCTGCGGTCAGTTTGCGTGTTCGCGCTGTGGGCGATCAAAATGCCTTAGAAATATCTGAGCAAGTTAACCAATACATCGACAAAGAAAAAGAGTCCTTCCCAGCGCACATTACAGCAGACACATGGGGAGACAGCTCGTTTTACCTCGCTGACAGACTCAACATGATGCTAGAAAACATGTTTTTCGGTGCCTTGTTAGTTTTCTTGGTGTTGTCTCTATTTCTTAAAATTAAGCTGGCGTTTTGGGTCATTATTGGGCTACCTGTTTGCTTCTTAGGTACCTTATTGGTAATGCCTTTAGACATGATTGGCGTGTCTATTAATATGCTTAGCTTATTTGCTTTTATATTAGTTCTGGGGATTGTGGTAGATGACGCCATTATTATGGGGGAGTCTGCTTATTCCGAAATAGACGCAAAAGGCCACAGTGCAGAAAATGTTATCGCTGGAGTTAAAAAGGTAGCAATGCCTGCAACCTTTGGCGTGTTAACAACCATTGCCGCATTCTCGCCAATGCTAATGGTATCTGGGCCCTTCGGCATTATTTGGAAAACCATTGGTATGGTGGTTATTGTTTGTCTTGTCTTCTCTCTAATAGAATCAAAGCTGATATTGCCCGCGCATTTAGTGCACATGAAGCTGAAGCCATACGACCCGGCAAAAGCAAATAAATTTCAGCGCTTTAGAGACTTCTTCAGCGAAGGCATTAAGAAGTTTATTCACAATACCTATGCCCCATTTTTGGCTAAGGCCGTGAGAAACCGCTACACCACCGTAGCCTCTTTCCTTGCCATGCTTATTTTAACGGTTGGTTTATTTGGTGGCGGGATTGTGCGGTTTGTATTTTTCCCCAGTATTCCAAGCGACTTTATGTCGGCAAGCTTTGAATTAGAGCCTGGCTCGTCCATTGCTCAGCGCGATCGCGTGCTCGATACCCTTCGAGATGCCATGAGTAGAATGGACAAAAAGATTGAAGAAGAAACGGGCTCTAACGTTATTAAACACGCCATGACTTTCGATAACGGAAACTTGGGTGGTGAAATTTTTGCAGAGCTCACCAAAGGGGAAACTCGCACACTGTCAGACTTTGATATTCAAGATCGCTGGCGGGAAGAAGTACCAGAAATTCCCGGTGTGAAAACCTTTAGCATTAGCTCGCCAGGTGGGCCAGGCGGTGGTGCAGACCTCAGTTTCGAGTTTAGTTCTAGCGATATTAATGCGCTTCGCGCCATTACGGATGAAATAAAAGAAGTTCTTGATACCTACGAAGGCGTTACCGACATTAACGATACGTTCTCTGGTGGTAGCGATGAAATTCAGCTGGCGCTTAAGCCACAAGCGGATGCCCTTGGCATTACGCTGCAGCAGTTAGGTCAACAAGTTCGCTTTGGTTTTTACGGCGCGCAGGTACAGCGTATTCAGCGTGACGATGAAGAAATTAAAGTGATGGTGCGCTATCCAAAATCTGAACGCAGCTCTATTGAGCACCTTGAAAATATGCGCGTGCGAGCGCCAAACGGCCAAGAGATCCCTTTTGAGCAAGTTGCGACCTTCAATTTAGGTCAAGGCTTCGACTCTATCATTCGCGTTGACGGTAAACGCTCGGTCACCATTACAGGTGTAGTGGATAAGGCCTTAATGGACCCGTCAGAGGTGACGTATGATGTTGTAGATAACATCATGCCAGACTTACTTGCTCGCTATCCCAACGTTGAGTTTAAACTACAGGGTAATTCGAAAGAACAAGCCGACGCTATTTTCAGCCTGATGCAAGGACTGCTGTTTGCTCTGTTTGCCATTTATGCCCTGTTGGCGATTCCGCTTCGCTCTTACAGTCAGCCGCTTATTATTATGTCGGTGATACCGTTTGGCGTGGTGGGTGCCATTATTGGTCACTTGGTGCTTGGTATGGCGGTAAGCGTGCTGTCCATCTGCGGAATTATTGCGCTGTCGGGTGTTGTGGTAAACGACAGCCTCATTATGGTTGACTTTGTAAACCGGGCACGTAAAGAGGGACTGTCGTTAATGGATGCCGCCATAAGTGCGGGTACGCAGCGCTTTAGGGCCATTATCTTGACTTCACTGACTACCTTTATGGGCTTGATGCCTATCGTATTTGAACGCAGCTTACAGGCGCAAATTGTAATACCAATGGCCATTTCACTGGCGTTTGGTATTTTGTTTGCCACTGTCATTACACTGCTTCTTGTTCCTGCGCTGTACTTAATTCTTAACGACATAAGAATGATTTTTAAAGGTAAGAATAACGCGGCAAACAGTAATTCTGAAATTGAAAATGCAGGCTGATCTGAGATCTGTCGTGTTTTTAAGGAGAGTAATTTGAAAATTAAATCAATACGTTCATTTGCTGTGGTGCTAGCGGCCGGTGCGGTGGTTGCCTGTAATTCGGCGTACCAATCTGATTCGGCCTTAAAAGAAAGTGCAGACATCTCAAGCCTAAGCCCACAAGAAACGGGCACCGCTACTTCAATGCCTGCGCTGTCTGTTACATCGGGGGCTTACCCAACGACAAAAACGGTTTCTCAAGTAGATGATTATCACGGGGTGAAAGTAAACGACCCTTATCGATGGTTAGAAGCGCAGGATACACCTGAGGTGAAAGCGTGGGTTAATGCACAAAATGCGTTAGCTAAACCGCTGTTAAGTGCGCTTCCATCTCACGAGCGCTATACAGAGCGCCTAACTGCGCTTTGGGATTACGAGAAGTACTCGACACCTTATATGGTTAATTCGAAGGTGTTTTATACTTACAACAACGGGCTACAGAATCAGTATGTCATGTATGTGTCCAGCGATGCAGAAGGCGAAGGGAAAGGAGAAGGAAACTTCGACGTACTTATCGACCCCAACACGCTAAGTGACGATGGCACCGTGTCTATGGCCTCTACTGAGGTGAGCCCTCAAGCAGGTTATCTTGCCTATACACTGTCTGACGGCGGCAGCGATTGGAAAACAGTGCACGTACGTGATGTGAGTACAAAGCAAGACATGAACGATATCGTAAGCGGTGTGAAGTTCACTAATATCGCCTGGTTGCCTGACGAAACGGGTTTTTACTACTCTCGCTATCCACAAGATGAAAACGGTGAGTATGACGATAGCCAAACCGTTTCAATTTACTTTCATCAATTAGGCACCGAGCAAGGCGAAGACAAGCTTGTATTTAAGTTTGATGATAAACCAACATGGAACCCATATCCTGAGGTAATTCAAGATGGCAAAACGCTGCTTATTTCTGTATTCGAAGGCTATCAGTCAAACGGTGTCTATGCGAAATCCCTTACCGAAGAAAGGCCTCTGGTGCCAATTTTTGATAAATGGGATGGCAGGTACGAGCTTATCGGTGAAGAAGGCAACATGCTCTTTTTCTCATCTACTGAAAACGCACCTACCGGAAAGGTAATTCAAGTTTCCCTAACGGATAGCCCGGCAAGCGATACGTCATCAATGGGCAAAGTCGTCAGTGATAGAACCACCATCATACAAAGCCGTGATGCAACGCTTCGCGGTGTATCTCTGCTTGGCGGTAAACTGTTCGTGCGTTATTTAAAAGACGTGAAAGCAAACGTTGTTGTGTTTGACACCAAAGGCAATAAGCTAGAGGAGTTAGCGTTTTCAGATATTGGGAATGTATCCGGCTTTAATGGCAGTAGAAATGCAAACTCGACATTTTATAAGCTGACCGGTTTTACAAACCCTGGGCAGGTTTTTAAATACGATTTAGACACCGGAACAAGCTCTGTTTTTAAAACCATTGATACTGGCGTCAATTACGACAACTACGTGACCAAGCAAGTATTCTATACCAGCAAAGATGGCACCCAAGTACCTATGTTTATTGTGCATAAAAAAGGCATAGAACTAGACGGCAATAACAAAACATTATTGTACGGGTATGGCGGTTTTAATATTTCTTTACTGCCTAGCTACTCTATTTCTCGCATGGTGTGGGTAGAGCAGGGTAACGTGCTTGCTATCGCGAACATTCGTGGTGGTGGCGAATACGGCGAGCAATGGCACCAAGCTGGCACTAAATTAAACAAGCAGAACGTGTTTGATGACTTTATATCAGGGGCTAACTTTCTGATAGATAAGGGCTACACATCAAGTGAAAAGCTGGCGGTGCAGGGCGGTTCAAACGGAGGCTTATTGGTTGGAGCTGTTATCACTCAACGA
This sequence comes from Alteromonas sp. 4NS20-0143, assembly GCF_057542855.1. Classification (NCBI taxonomy): domain Bacteria; kingdom Pseudomonadati; phylum Pseudomonadota; class Gammaproteobacteria; order Alteromonadales; family Alteromonadaceae; genus Alteromonas; species Alteromonas sp. 4NS20-0143. The sequence continues at coordinate 743,563 of NZ_BAAJLR010000001.1, read as the reverse complement.
CCAGATCTATTTGCAGCAGCCCTACCGGCAGTGGGCGTGTTAGACATGCTGCGCTACCATACGCCAAGCGCCAATGCCCGGGCATGGTCTTCAGACTATGGATTGAGTGAAGACAAAGAGCAGTTTGAGGCGCTTTATGCTTATTCGCCGTTACATAACACAAAAGCGGGCACCTGTTACCCCTCGACTATGGTAACCACAGGCGATCACGACGATAGGGTTGTACCTTGGCACAGTTATAAATTTGCTGCTCAGCTTCAAGCAGACCAAGGATGTGATAACCCCATACTGCTAAAAGTTGAGACCAGAGCAGGTCATGGCGCTGGCACACCCACATGGATGAGAATTCAGGGCTATGCCGACCAATGGGCCTTTCTAGAGGCTGCTTTGCACTAGGTTTTTATGCCTTAATGACCCACTAAAATTCACCTTTTTTACTCTACATTTGAAAGCCGCTCTTATGAGCGGCTTTTTTTTGTTTGCATTTTGTACGAATATACATATACTGTATATATACAGTGTGGTTTAAAATAATTCGAATCAAAATGGTTTCACCCTTTCTTACTTCTGCAACTAAGTAGAAAAACTATGTAGAAAGCGTGTTCCGATGATGATTAAGCTTTGGCAGGAGAGACGATATGCAAACAGGTATTAAGTCAGTAGATACGTTAATTACTAAATATGGCATTTTAGTGAGTCCTGGTGCAGATGAATTTCAACGTCGGGTGCGACTGACTGGCGGTGACGAAAGAGCAAACAACTTACCGTTTTGCATGTACCAAAAAGTAGCGCATGCGCCGTTATCGAAGTGTTTTAATGTTCACCACTTCTACTTGCCTTCACATAAAGGAAAGCTGGCTAGTTTTTTATTTGACGAAAAAGGTAACCTCATAGAACAGGTTTACTATCAACGTGTGGCGCGTTGGGTGAAAGTATGCAGAAAGTTAGAACAGTTAGTAAGACGTGGTAAGCAAGACGTTCAGTTAGCGGCATAATTGGAGAACTTACGCAGATAGAACCACGCAGTGTTTGTAACCCGCATAAAAAAACGGTAGCCAATTGGCTACCGTTTCTATTTATTATAAAAAGCTATTTATTACAAAAGCTATTTGTTAATAAATGGCTTAGTAATATGTGTATTTAAACTCTACACCCCAGATGCGAGGCTGGTTAACAATACCAGTTAGGTTATTGAAGTCGATAGCACCTTTAACGTTATCTTCGTCAGTAATGTTGCGACCAAATAGGGCTACTGTGTAGTTATGAGCGAAGTTTTCGTAACCTACGCGCAAGCCACCTTCAAAGTTATTGTCGGTAGTAAACTCAACGGATTCGTATAAGAAGATGTTGGTTTCGCCTTGGAATGCCCAATCGGTAAATACGAAGAACTCACCGTCGTCGCCCATAGGAATGGTGTAGCGAGCTGTAAAGTTGAAGATTGACTCAGGTGCCTGTGGGAAAGGGTTGCCGTCGATAGACGCAACAAAACCGTCAGGGCGTGGGTCGGTTACTGTACAATTACCAGTAAACCCTGAATCTGCATTAGTACCACACGGCGAAATAGTCAGAGAATCATCTTGTATTTCTGTGTGGTTGTAGCTGTAACCTGCTGTAAAGCTAAGCTCATCAGTGGCTAACCATTGCGCGTCAACCTCAAAACCATACGCTTCGCCCTGGTCTGCGTTTACCAGTGCAGTGAAGTTATTGCCACCACCGATTGCAGAGAACTGCATATCGTCAACCGTGTAGTAGAAAGCAGCAGCGTTTAAGCGTACAGAGTCATCAAGCAGGTCAGATTTGAAACCAATTTCAAATGAATTAATGGTTTCTGAATCAGCTACAGAAGGTGAGGCTTCAAATGCTACGTCACGAGCTTGAATAGTTTGCGCTCTGAAACCGTTTGCATAACGTGCAAATACAGACATGTCGTCAGTAATACGGTAGTTTGCACTTAATTCGTAGCTCGCTTGACCGTCACTTACATTCACGTCGTCATAGTCTTGAACGCTTGCAGCGCCAATCACTAACGCAAAGCCGTTTACGTTTTGATCACCTACAACAAGGCTCTTAGAGTCGTGCGTGTAACGTACGCCGGCTGTTACGTTTAGCTTTTCGTTTACTTGGTAAGAGCTTTGACCAAATACCGCCCAAGTTTGGTTTTCGTGGAAAACTGTGGTTGCGCCGAAGAAGCCGTCGATACTGGTAACGTTAAATGATGCATCGTAATAGAATGCACCTAGTTGCCAGTTCATAGCGTCTGTAGTGTTACTAGAGATACGGAACTCTTGAGTGTATTGCTCAAGGTCGTTCAGCTCATCTTTAGTCACTGCAGAGAATGGAATAAACCCTGGGCCAGATGTGCCGTCTGCGTTGTTAAAGCCGCCGTCAACATCACCAAGGCTCGAACCGTCAGCCGTTTCTAGTGCTGAGATTGACGTGAAAGTAACGTCGTCCATGTCATATTCAAGTTTTAGTGATGTACCAAAACCTTCGTATGCTTGTGGGTTGTTGTCGATACCGTCGCCTTCAAGGTCACCGTCATAGAATACAGTTTCACGGTCGTAGTTACCGTTTAGGTCGTTGCTGCCTTTGTCGAAAACGTTCGCACGGAAAATAGACGCTGTACCTTCAAGGTCGCGACCATGCACGTTTAGTAGTGCTGAGAAGTCTGCAGAAGGTTCCCAAAGAAGTTGTAAACGGTATGCTTTTTCGTCATAGCCACCAATTGCATCGTCTTCGCCTGTGAATGCGTTATCAATGTAGTCATCGCGATCTTGCGATAAAACAGATAAACGAGCAGAAAGATCGTCAGTTAAACCACCGCTGATTGCGCCTTCAAAGTTCATTGTACCAAAAGAGCCGAAGCCAGCTTTGGCATAACCTTCAAGATCCTGAGTAGGCTTAACGGTGTCAAATTTGATAATACCTGCAGTGGTATTACGACCGAACAGTGTGCCTTGTGGACCGCGAAGTACTTCTACTTGTTGAACGTCAAACAGTGGGAAGCTTTTTAGAACCACGTTTTCCATTACCACTTCGTCCATGATAATAGAAACAGGTTGTGAAGCGGCAAGGTCGAAGTCGGTGTTACCTAAACCACGAATGTAAAAACGTGGTGCTACGCGACCATTTGATGATTCAGCGTAAAGACCCGGAACGCGAACAGCTAGTGCAAGAATATCTTCACCGCCTGAGAAAATGCTTTCGAACTTCTCGCCGCTTAATGTAGCAACAGAAATAGGAACTTCCTGAATAGACTGCGTTCGCTTTTGCGCGGTTACAGTAATCTTTTCAAGGGCTGATTCTTTCTTTTCAGTCGTTGTAGCTTCTTGAGCTAGTGCCGACGTGCTAAAAGCGGCGCTGATAGCTAACGCCAATGTCGCGATTTTATATGAACTCATGTTTTCACCAAGATGATTGTGTCAGTTTCTTTGTAGTGTCGTGCGCTTGTTATTTTTTGGATTTGCGCAACGGGCGCGAGTTTACCTAAATTTATAAGAAAATGCTGCAGTTTTTAGCGAAATTACCCTTAATTTGAATATCAGTCGAAATGATTATATCGGCTAATTACGCTTGAACTTCGCTCTGTACTGGGATGGTGAAAGGCCCGTTATTTTTTTAAATAAACGGGTAAAAGAGCTTAAATCTTCGTAACCCACGGCATTAATAATCTTCTCCAAAGAAATTGCGGTGGTTTCTAATAGCTTTCGAGCCTGCTCTATTCTCAACGATTGAAGATACTGCCCAGGCGTTGTGCCGCAGGCAAGCTTGAAACGCCTAGTTAATGTGCGCTCGGTCATGTTATGGGTAGTTGCCAACGCACTTACAGTAATACTTTCAGCGAGGTGTTCTTCTATGAATGACTGTACCGCCATAATATCTTCATCAGTATGAAAACGGCGTTGCCGACTGCTTGCATAAGCGGTTTGATTGGTTCTAGAGAAATCGAGCACGTGGGATTTTGCGGTGTCACTGGCAATCTGATGGCCGCAGTAACGCTCTATAAGCAAAATAGCTAAATCTATCCACGCCATACCGCCACCCGCACAATAAATATTATCCTGCTCCGTCACCATTTTCTCAGGTTGTAAATCTACGTTGTGATATCGCTGTGTAAACTTATCGGCATAGCCCCAATGGGTGGTTGCTACTTTCTCGTCTAACAAGCCAGTCTCTGCTAATAAGAAGGTGCCAGTGCAGTTTGCCGCTATATCAGCGCCTACTTTGTGTAAGCGTTTAATATGCACCAGCTGTGACTGATTCTCAGTGAGCACAGCGTCAATATCGCCGCCTATAGTGGGGATAAGCAATATATCGGTATGACTTACATCTTCAATGGCAATATTTGGAGTGAGAGTAAGCTGATTTGAACAATGAAAAGGCAGTCCATGAGCGCTAGCAAGCTGAACTTTGAACTTCTGTGAGGTGGGCAGATTGTGAATTCGCTGCCAACTAATTCCCGCAAAGGCGAATACATCAAGTGCCCCGGTAATCGCCGAGGCGAGGGCGTGATTAAAACCAAAAACGGTGACGGTAAACGGGGCGTTATTCATACAACTCATTCATGAAGATAATGCGACTTATGATATTTAATTAGTTTAAGTGATTGATGGCTGTTTTGACCATTATTGTGTCATTAATGACAATAATGGCACGATAACGAATATGACACAATGCGTTAACAATTATTCGTGGAGACGAACATGGCCGATCAAATTATTCCCCGCAGAGAAATGCAATTCCAGTTATATGAAGTGCTAGACACAGAAGCGCTTTGCTCAAAAACACGATTTGAAGATCATAACGTAGAGACATTTAATGCCGTTGTCGATATGGCAGAAAAAATGGCTGAAGAGCTTTTCCTTCCTCATAATGCCATTGCAGATAAAAACGAGCCTACGTTTGACGGTAAAAAGGTAACCATGATTGACGATGTCAAAGTGGCCTTTGATACCTACCGAGAATCGGGCTTTATTGCCGGACATTTTGATTATGAAGACGGCGGTATGCAGCTACCTGTAACCGTAATGAATGCGTGTGCTGGCTATTTCCTTGCGGCAAACCCATCAACCACGTCGTACCCCTTCTTAACTGCGGCAGCTGCGAACGTAATTAAGCACTTTGCCTCAGACGAGATCAAAAATGCGTTTTTACCGAAAATGCTCACCGGTGATTTTACCGGCACGATGGCGTTGACAGAGCCACATGCAGGCTCTGCACTTGCAGACATTCGCACCACAGCGAAGCCTCAACAAGACGGTAGCTATCGGGTAAAAGGCAGTAAAATTTATATTTCAGGCGGTGAGCACGAACTTTCAGACAATATTGTTCACCTTGTTCTGGCAAAAATTCCTGGTGGCCCTGCTGGCGTTAAAGGCATATCGCTTATTGCTGTGCCTAAGTTCCGATTAGACGCAGAAGGCAACCCAAGCGATCGAAACGATGTGTCACTCGCTGGCCTAATCCATAAAATGGGTTATCGCGGTACTACCTCTACGGCGCTTACTTTTGGTGATAACGATGATTGTCACGGCTATCTAATTGGCGAACCTCATCAAGGCTTGCGCTATATGTTCATGATGATGAACGAAGCGCGAATTGGGGTTGGTTATGGTGCTGCCATGATTGGCTATCGCGGATATCGTTACTCTCTCGATTATGCAAAAGACAGAACCCAAGGCCGTTCTGCTCCCAATTTGGCGCCTGAGGATGATCCAACGCCAATCATTAATCATGGTGATGTTCGCCGTATGTTGCTAGCGCAAAAGTCGTATTGCGAAGGCGGTATGTCTCTTTGCTTATACGGAAGTATGCTGATAGACGAGCTAGAAACAGAACAAGATGAAGCCAAGCGTACCGAGCTTTCTCAACTACTCGATTTGCTGACTCCTGTATTTAAAGCTTGGCCGTCAGAATTCGGCCCGAAAGCCAATGACTTGGCCATACAAGTATTGGGTGGAGCAGGGTACACCCGCGAATATCCAGTAGAGCAGTGCTGGCGTGATAACCGTTTAAACCCTATTCATGAGGGAACCAACGGCATTCAGGCTCTTGACCTGCTTGGCAGAAAGCTATGGCAACACGACGGTAAAGGCCTTCAAGTGCTTCTTGCTCGCGTTACCGCTGATATGAAGCGAGCGGAAACACCCCGTGCTCAGGCCATTGCTAAAAAACTTAAGCCTTATCTCGATAAGCTAGGCGAGTTAATCCAACAAGCGGCTGGCGACTTACGTTCAGACAAACAGTCGATACTACTCACTAACGCAAGCTGTTTCCTTAATGTGTTTTCTAGTTGTGTAGTTAGCTGGATATGGTTGCGCCAGGCCAATGTGGCAGAGCAGGCGTTAACTCAAGGTGCCAAAGGCCAAGACGTAGATTTTTATGAAGGCAAGCTTGCCGCTGCGGAATACTTTTTAAGTTGGGAATTACCGCTAGTGCAAAGAGACATCGAAGTATTATCGTCTCAAGACACAACGTGCGATAGCGTAAAAGCAGCCTATTTTTAAGTGCGTGGCTATGTCGGCCCTTTTTGATAAGGGCCGCAAATGCAGGCAATGCAGCTAACAAGGAATTGAGAATGGAATATAAGCAATGGCAACTGGCAAAACGTCCAGTTGGAGAGCCAACACTTGAGAATTGGCAACTCGCAACAGTAACTCTACCTGCCTTAGAAAAAGGCCAGATAGCGGTAAAAATTAAGTACATTTCGCTAGACCCCGCAATGCGTGGTTGGATGAACGATGGAAAAAGCTATATTGAACCTGTTCAGCTTGGCGACGTCATGCGTGCGGGCACTGTGGGGGAAGTCATAGATTCACAGTCTCCACATTTTGCCGTTGGCGATCATGTATACGGACACTTTGGTGTGCAAGAGTACGCGGTAGTAAGCGATGAGGGCGTTCATAAGGTAGACCCTAATTTAGCGCCACTGGAACGCTACCTTGGCGTACTGGGAATGCCGGGCATGACAGCCTATTTTGGTTTATTGAAAACTGGGCTTCCTGAAGCAGGAGAAACGGTAGTCGTTTCAGGCGCTGCCGGTGCCGTGGGCACTGTGGTTGGTCAAATAGCCAAAATAAAAGGTTGTCGAGTTGTTGGTATTGCAGGCGGCAAAGACAAATGCGATTACCTAATCAATGAATTAGGGTTCGACGCTGCTGTTGATTATAAAAATGATGATTTACCCAAAGCATTAAAAGCAGCATGTCCTAAGGGGATTGACGTTTATTTTGACAACGTGGGTGGCGACATTCTCGATGTCGTGCTTACTCGCATCAATATTAAAGCTCGAATTGTGATTTGCGGCGCTATTAGTCAGTACAACAATACTACGCCAGTGAAAGGCCCTTCTAATTACTTGTCTCTGCTTGTCAACAGAGCGCGCATGGAAGGTATTGTGGTATTCGATAACGTAAAAGAATACCCAATAGCAGCAAAAGACATGGCAACCTGGATTGGTGAAGGAAAGCTGAAAGCGAAAGAGCATATTGAAGTAGGGTTAGAAAACTTCCCTGAAACGCTAATGATGCTGTTTAAGGGCGAGAACTTTGGAAAGCTGGTATTAAAAGTGGAGCACAGCGAATGAACGTAGCGGCAAATGTACAAGGTAAGCATATTGTTATTACAGGCGGCGGCTCGGGAATTGGCGCGGCATCTGCTAAAGTGCTGTGTGAGCGAGGGGCACTGGTTGGGGTAGCAGATTTAAATCTAGACAATGCCAAAGCCCTTGCTGAAGCGCTATGCCAAGCTGGCGGTAAAGCCTACGCAGTTGCGGTAGACGTCACCGACCCTGAGCAAGTTAAAGCCATGTTTGAAACGGCGTATTCACAGCACGAAAAAGTAGACGTGGTGATTAACAATGCCGGTATCGATCACTTTCCTGCGCCTCTCACCGAGGTAGACGATGCCATGTTTATGAAAAACATTCAGGTTAACCTCGCGGGCGTCTGGTATTGCATGAAAAATGCCCTTAAGCATATGACTGCAACCGGCGGCGGCCATATTATTAACATAGCCTCTGTTGCTGGCCTTCGCTCTGCACCTATGATCAGTGCCTATAGCGCGTCGAAACACGGTGTTATCGGTCTTACCAAGTCGGCAGCTGTAGAGTATGCCCGAGCTAACATTCGCATTAATGCAGTATGCCCAAGCTTTGTCGATACTCCTATGGTTCAAGGCGTACTGTCTAAACTAGACGAACGCGGTCAAAAAGGCTTAGTGGGCGCTAATCCAATGAAGCGCTTGGGTAAACCAGAAGAAATTGCCAATGCTATTGCGTGGTTATGTAGCGATGAATCGTCGTTTATGACAGGCCAATCAGTAGTACTTGATGGCGGTATGTTAGCTTAAAAGGCAACACAGAAATAAATACAGCAAAGAACACTGAATAAGGATTATAACAATGAAAGATTTATTCGATTTAACTGGAAAAGTAGCGCTAGTAACTGGCGCAAGCCGTGGTATTGGTGAGTCTATTGCACGTTTGCTCGCTCAGTATGGCGCTCACGTTATTGTTTCAAGCCGCAAAATAGACGGCTGCGAAGCGGTAGCTTCATCTATTCGCGATGCTGGCGGTAAAGCAACAGCATTGGCCTGTCATGTGGGCGAAATGGAGCAAATTACTGAAACATTTGCTACTATTAAGCAAGACTTCGGAAAGCTCGATATTTTGGTGAATAATGCTGCGGCAAACCCGTACTTCGGCCATATTCTAGACACCGACCTTGGCGCTTACAACAAAACCGTAGACGTCAACATTCGCGGTTACTTCTTCATGTCTATTGAAGCGGGCAAAATGATGAAAGAGCAGGGCGGTGGCGTAATATTAAATACGGCCTCGGTAAATGGTGTAACCCCAGGTGACATGCAAGGTATCTACTCTATTACCAAAGCAGCGGTGATAAGCATGACTAAATCATTCGCGAAAGAATGCGGCAGCTTAAATATTCGCGTAAATGCATTATTACCAGGGTTAACCGATACTAAGTTTGCTTCTGCGCTGACTTCTAACGATCAAATTTTAAAGCACGCGCTTAAAGTGATCCCGCTTGGCAGAGTCGCCGATCCTGACGAAATGGCTGGCACCGTGTTATACCTTGTTTCTGATGCGTCTAGCTACACCACAGGCACGACAGTGGTGGTTGATGGTGGTATGCTTGCGTAAGGATATAAACAACGTATAAGCGCTTAAAAAGCGTTTTAAGGTGACACAATGCATATATGGGTAGACGCAGACGCGTGTCCCGGTGCAATTAAAGAAATCTTATTTAAGGCAGCCCGACGCACTGGGCTGCCTTTATCTTTAGTTGCCAACCACTCAATGTCAGTTCCACCCGACAAGCACATCACACTCACAGTAGTTCCCTCGGGTTTTGATGCGGCAGATGACTATATTGTAGAAAAAATTGAACCGGGTGATTTAGCGATTACCAACGATATTCCACTGGCAGCGGACATACTGGCTAAAGGCGCCAGTGCAGTGAATACCCGCGGTGATGAATTTGATAAATCATCAATACGGGCTGCGCTGACAATGCGCGATTTCATGGATACCATGCGTTCTAGCGGTGAGCACACGGGCGGGCCAAAAGCGTTTTCTCAACGCGATAAGCAAAATTTCGCCAACGCACTAGATAGACTGCTTATGCAGGGAATTAGGGCAGCAAAAAACTAACCTCACTGCCTGCTGTTACAACTATTGTTGCTATCGACACGTGCTAGGCATACGCATCGCGGTAAAGCTGCTCTAATTCTTCAGGCTCAGGCACTTTGGGATTATTAGCCGGTGAGCCGGAAGCCAGTGCTTGTGACGCCATCAATTCGATTATGTTGTCGTAGGGCGCTTTTTCGATGCCAAATGAAGACATGGTAGGTACGTCAAGCTCACGATTTAAATGGTGCAAAAAGTCGATGAGCTTTTCATGCGCATCTTCGTGAGTACCAGTACTACCTGGCTCTCCAGTTAAGCCTAAATGATGAGCAACCTCAGCATACTTAGATGGACTTCCCGAAAGCGAATACGCTGTAACCAGAGGCAGAAGCATTGCGTTACTCATGCCGTGGGGTACATGAAAATGCACGCCAAGCGGCCTGCTCATACCATGCACCAATGCAACTGACGCGTTTGAGAATGCTAAGCCAGCCAAGCTTGCGCCCAGCATCATGGCCTCTTTGGCTTTAATATCATCTGGGTTTTTGCATGCGGCAATAAGGTGTGGGGCTATCAATCGCATAGCGGCAATGGCCTGTTGATCGCTAAACGGGTTGGATTTTCTACTCACATAAGCTTCAATTGCGTGAGTAAGGGCATCTAACCCCGTATCTGCCGCCACCCGATAAGGTACTGACAGCGTAAGTTCATAGTCAAGAATGGCCGCCTTGGGCATTAACCCCGGGCCCATACACAGCATTTTTTCCGCAGATTGTGAGTCGCTGATCACCGTTACTCGCGTACACTCAGACCCTGTACCTGCTGTGGTTGGAATGGCGACAATTGGAATACTTTGCTCTGAAACTACACGGGGTACTTTGTAGTCTCTCATGTGCCCGCCGTGGGTTGCCAAAAGTGCAATAGCCTTGGCACTATCAATTGCGCTACCACCACCAAGTGCAATTAAGCCATCACACTGCTGCTGTTTAACTAGGGCTACCGCACCATCGATAGACCTATCGTCGGGCTCGGGCTTTACATCACTAAAAACATGGATGTCGTTGGCATAATCTGAAAGCGATGATGTTATATTTTCCACTTTGCCTAGGGTCACCATAATTGGGTCGGCAATAATACACGGCCGTTTTACACCCAAGGTAGCAAGCATATCCTGTAGCTGTGAAATAGCGCCTCCACCCACTTTCATAATGCTTGGCAAATGTATATCTACAGTCATGTGTGCTCACTCAAAAATGTTATATTTAATATACTGTTAACAGTATCATAACATTGTGTTGCAGCACACTTACGACTTTGGTATTGACCTTAAAATGCGGATGCCTGGCATAAAAGCGATTCAATGTAGGGGTAGTCAATTTCATCTACACGTTTAAAATTAATATGTCGCCTATATTTTCCAGTGCCACATAACATATTGCGTTCATCTACCAGTTGAGGGCCATGACTGAATGACAGCTGTACATGGGCCGAATAAATGAAAACACCGCAAAACTGACCCTCTTTTTCATCTGGCTTCAAGGTAAATAGGGTGCCGCCGTATTTATTGACTGTTTTACTATCCGGTACGCAAACTTGAATAAAAGCTTCAAGTTCATTGGCAAGTGAAACTAGATCTAACGCGCTATTGTTTTCCATTGAATTACTCGTTTAGTTGATATTGCGGTTAGGCGCACAAAAGCTATTCATCGTATGCGGCTTACCTATTATCAGTGTAAATCAGTCCTTCACTTTTAGATATGTAGCCAAGTGCAATCATCTGAAGAATACACAAAACGCAAACCATAGATATTGAGACAGAAGAGGGGATACCCATTTCGGCAAGAAAAAAAATTGGCTCTGCATAATTCCCTCCTATAAAGATAAGATGTTGCAGACCAAAGAAAACGGGAAATATTGTATAACTAAGTATGTCGTAAAATAAGAACGCGCCAAATACAGAAAAAGTGCGAACAATACCTATTGGCTTACAAAACCACAGGAAAAGAGTACAGAGCAGCGAAACAGCGAATGTGATGCCACTCCCCATGACGCCAACTATTGGTGGCAAGTAATTGTTATTGTTTGGGTGTTCTAACATTATTCTAAGCTGCGGGTTTACGCTTATATAATGCGGGTTTTCGGGATATTCGACTACAAGGCTGGTAGTTTCCGGTATGAAAGTTACATACGCTAAGGCATGTTCAGGCCAATAAGAAGAGAATGACCATGCGCTTATATCTAGCGGCACTTCTATACCAGGCCATACGTGAATACTAGCCGTTCCTAATCCATAAACCTGACCAATGAATGCATGGCCAGCTTCATGAATTAAAACAGTAATAATAAAATAAATAAAAGCGATGCTTACAAATGAAAACGTCCTTTTTAACATTCTGTTTGAAGCTCCAGTCAAGCTACAACGCTCCAACAATGACCACCGCGGAAGCTTAAGTAAAAATATCAAAGTTATAATTTGCTATCGGTCGAAATACTTTTTATTTATCATTGATAAAAGTATTATTATCAATGGTTTAGGTTTCCCCTTTATTTAATTTTAGGTTTTTTTCCTAAACAGCTGAGGGCTTTTGCTCACTAAAAAGATAACAGAACTAAATACTGAGAGGGTTATCAGCATAGGTAAAATCATTGCTTCACCAAAATTTCCTAGCACTGCAAAAATAGAGAACACTGAAACGTAAATGAAGCTCGCCCTAAACTGTGACTTTGCAGTGGTCTCGATGGGTAAACCCGCATCGAAAAACCAGTTAAATACACAGTAAACAATACCAAATACAGTAAGTAAGTTAGCGACGAAGGTTATTGGGTTCGATACATCAAAAAAATAGCCCGTAAGAGAAATACCCGTTGAGGCAGCAATCAAAAGTAAAAATACGCGATTAAACTTTTTACTCTTTGCTGGCGAATGAGTAGATGACAGCTCCAATTCTTGCATTGAAATTTGTAAGGTAGCAGATAAACATTTTTTTGTTTCCACCGACGCCTTACCTTCAGACTCGACTCGTTGAATCGTTCTCAGGCTTAGGCCAGATGCTACGGCAAGCTGCTCTTGTGACCATCCTGCCTTTTTTCGTAATTGTTTAATTAACGTCGAATTTACCATTAATTCCGTTTCCATTTTTGTTTCCCCTAAAGGTTTAAAAGAGGAATCTAGTATCTAGGGTTTAGTGATATTTACTACGTCAATTACCCGCCACGAAATGCCAGAAAGCCGCCACCGCTATATATAGCAAGCTTTAATACGCTTCTTACCTAGGCTCTTCACCAGAAGAGGCAATATCAAGAAAGTTATCGATGGCCAAATTAAACCTGCCCCTTGGCTTTTAAAATAGCGTGCTGAATCTCTGCTTTAATTGGTAGCGTTTTAAATGGGCTAATGTTTGAGCCACCGGTATTTCCTGCGGGCACTAAACCTATAGCTGTTTTGGTTGCAGCTCCAATAATGCGAAAAACTTGCCCTAAACACTCTTTTACATCTTTCTGCCGAAACGCCCAGCCAAACATGAGAGTATGAGCTTTCACATGCCACCATGTAGATTCCTGTCCTAGTACATGCGCTGTTTCAAGATGACGAAAAGAGGCGGCAACATCGCCGTTCGCTTCCTGTGTGGCGGCCATAGCTATCTCAGCCTGTACCCTATCAGCTATATTTTTAGAGAATTGACTCAGCATACGTTCATCCTGTTAGTAGCGTGAAACTAATTGGTTACTAAGGTGAATTGGGGCATATTCGCTTTTTACACTGGCTAAAATGCAAAGCTAAGTGGCTGCCACGACACGCTTTAAACCAATACGATGATTAGGTAATTTATATACTGAGTTATATTTTGGTGAATGTAAATAAAATGAAATAGGCCTTATACATAGCATAAAGCCGAGCTCAATTGCCGCAACATTTTAGTTTCGCACATGTCGACATCACCACCTCTTTTTCAGTACTGCCTAAGCTTCATTTTTTATTTGATGGGCATGTTTGGAAAACACTTTTCCTGTAGTTGCCCAAATTAAAACACCTACCCATGCAATAACAGAAAAGCCGGCAGGAATGCATGCTAGCACTATATATTTAAAGTGTTTTCTATTAAAAATAAGGGCTAGCATAGCTGGGAGAAACCACAATACGATCACGCCGAGAATTACAAACCCTATAAATGCGTAGTTGCCGCTTTCCAAAACTGTGTTGATATATTCCATTCTTTTTCTGTCCTTAAAGTTAGCTCAAAGTTGATTTATTTAGCTGTGATATTCAGCTTTCAAACTAAGTAGTCTTTAAGCTGTAGAATTTATTACACAGAATAAAGAATTATTTATTGAGCTATGGACGTTGATTAGGAGTTCGTAGGCAAATATGTGTCGTTTCTAATAAAGCGTTGCTTGTGAAGTAAAGCGTTTAAGTAAACTAGTCAGCATTTAGTGTCCTTTAATCACGCGCGTCCCATTAAAGCCTACCAACTATTCGATATATAGGATGCTAAATCAAAAAAAGCATCTACTTTATCGCTGCGGCGACTCCAATTATCGTGTTGGTGAGGCATGCCTTTTATTTCTATTCGTTCATGCTTCTTCATCAGCTCGTTGCGTAGCAAGGCACGTTCCTTTTCATTCAGCATTAGCGACTGAATTTTTCCGAGTTCGCCGGTATCTAACCAAATAGCACCGCAACCTGGACATTCGTCAATTTCCACTACATGCAAAGGGCTATAAAATCGCTGCAGCATCACTGTATCAGGGCACTTAGGGCATCGTATGCGCTTGTTTTTCGGCATCAACTCAAAATGAAATTGGCTTAAATGCTTAGCTAAAACGTTGCCTCTTTTATCTTGAGGGTTTTCAAAGTGACTCAGGGTATTATTTTCCAATAACACGCCGCCGCATGCTTCACTGGAATAAACGGGGACTTTGCCTACATTGACTTTCTTTAAAGTGGTGTGCGTTCTAGGGCATTTCATTGCTCAATATTTCCGTATATTCGGCATCATTTCTTAGCTGTTTAATGCAGCGAACTAAAACTGATATGGCTACAATCCCACCGCAAAGTACACCAACCTGAGCAAATGATAGTTCGATTGAGCCTGCGGCATACAGACTACCGAGTGTGGAACCAAGTACAAACACGGCAGCAATAAACGCCACCGCGGCAATAACTAACAGTAACCAGGTTCCAGTTTTTTTCAAATTAGACATACTACTTCCATTATTTTTCTTTTATTAAACGGGCTCATCTACAACTTTTAACTGCGCTATATCCATTACCCTTATGTGTGTTTGGTAATAGTATTTATCTGTGCGCTTACCTTTTGACAAAAACGCTATTTTTACTCGTTTCGCTTTTCCTCTCACCACTATTTTTTTGCCGATAAAAAATTCTTGCGGAGGCATTTTATAATAAGCCGTGAGTTGCTCAATTACTCGTGGGGGCAGGGCTACCGTTACGGCGCGCTGGTCGCGATAATCGGCCTCTGTATTAAGATAAACAAAGTGGCCTTGACTGCCTGCTGCAACTATTCGAAGCGTATACTCTCCAACTACACTTCTGGGAGCAGCGTTAGCAGCGGCTTCGATAATTTTCATTGAGTCGGTAAGGGGGTAAGTGGCAGTTGTGGGTGGCAACGTTGTGGAAGTGCAGCCTGCTAGAACAAAAACGAGTAGTAAAAGAATGTTTTTCATCATGAATTCCCTGTAAGTGCATAGCATATTTATAATGCTGTTGAATGCGTATCCATTTTATGAGCGCACGGTGCTACTTTATTTGCTTGCTTGGCTATTTGCAAAAAAATTGAAGAGTGAATAAATCACCAGCCCAAAACATGATAATGCCACAACCGCTGCTGGCACTGCCATTAGTAGTGAACCGTTGTTCCAACCATAAATGGCCATCACGGTGCAGATTACAAACAAAGAGAATTCGATTAAAAATGACTCCCAAGCAAGCCGGTAATTAGAGTCAATGGGCCTAGCAAAAAAGTTAACTTTAAACCCCATTTTGCAATCCTTGTTTTTATATCCCAATTCAAGGGAGAGGGTAAACCTACAAGCCACTATAGCGTGTTGCTAAGATATTTTCGCTACCATATTGAAAAAGCGTTCATCTTCACTTTGTATAACAAAACCATTTCTTTTATAAAGAGCAACCGCTGGGCTACTTTTAAACACCCTAAGTGTGAGGGTGTTTAAATTTGCATTTAACGCGCGCCTTTTAGCCTCATTTAACGATGCGCTGCCAATGCTTTTGTTTTTTGCCGATTCAATAATCTGTAAATCTCGTAAAACACAACAGTCATCATTGAATTGCAATCGCATTACGCCAACAACCTGTTGCTGAAATAGGATGTCATAGTTTTCAAGTTCTAATGTCGCCTCAAATACTTTCGACACGTCCCACTCTGGGGCGAATTGCTGGTAATAAACTCGCATGTTGTCAAAAGTGATACTAGCAGCTCGCTTTAAATCTGCAGTGCGCACAAATGAGATAGTCATCAAGTATTCTAGTCCTCAAATTTCTAAGCCAGTTAAGCAGGGCACAGCAGTGAATTTACGCTTCATTACCTGTTCGTTTAAGGTACTTTATATTTGCGTTTAATTCTTTGACCGCTAAGTTCGATTCACGGGCCATATCTCGCATTTCCTTTATACGCTTAGAAATAAGAAAAATAAAGATGGGAACAGGCAGCCACAACATGACTAGCACTATATAGACAAGACCTGCGAAACTTCCAAAAGTAGCATCCATGTTCAAATTTCCCTTTAAAAAAATAAAACTTCACATTTGTTGGGGCAAAAAAACTTTGCTCGAATAAGGTCTAAAGAGGGTGGCATACTAGCGCACCCTATTCGAGGGAACGTGCTAACGAGAGCCTCAAAAACATTGATAGGTATTATACGGCTTGCTTTTTCGAAGCTAGAATACTCGCCGTTGCTAATGTAGTGCCTATGAATATGCCCACAAAACTGAATATTAACCCAGCTTCTTGACCAGATAGGGCTCCAGACTGTAACTCTGCAAAAACAGGGGAGAGCCCAAAGTAAGCGCCGACCGCACAACCCAAAACGCTGAATGAAAGACCAAGTTTTGTTCTTAGTTTCATAATCAAAAATCCTTCTTTTTAAAAATTACCTGTTTTGTATAAAGAACCCATACAAAGTGTTAAGCCGGGTTAGACTTTCCACGAGTACATGGAAATGTTGATAGCGCCCTAGTTCAAGTCTATTTCTGGATGGTCTTTTATGGCATACATTTTTTCTAAGAGCTTTTTATAATACTCCAACGGTGGCATACCCATTTCGGCCCTTCTTTTATCCACTAAATCTTTGTCAGAAATAGGCATAAACGTAACTTCACCGTTTTTTATCTCTGCTTGCGTGCCATAGATTTGCGCTTTGTCCATGTGGATTAAAACTCGATCGGTTAATAGCGCGACTTCTTGCCCAGATACTCCCTCGTTATTTAAGTACGAATTTTTTAATATAGGAAGCATTCTTTCTTGAAACTGTTCATCAGGGGAGTGCTGAATGATAAGAAATGCAGCGCTTATACCGTCTCTTCCGACTTCTTTTTCTGTAAACCACTGGCGGTCGCTCAAGATTGCTTTGAGTGCTTCCGTATTGTCTTTATCAACCTTTGATAAATGGGCCCGAAGCTCTTTAGGAGCTTTATCCCAACCGGCTTCTCCCAATTGGTTGCGAAGCAACTGATCCAACTCTGCCATTTCAATAAGCTGAGATTGCAATGATTCGTTTGTTGCTGCAGAAGATAAAAATGGAATGAAAAAAAGTAAAACGAGTAAACGCATTGTCGAAAATCTCTTTTCTGATAAACCCATCAAAATTTTTTAGGCTAACTGTGGCACCTAATTAGAAGAGGCTGGCTTTTTAAGCGTTGATAGTAACGCTATGGCTAACCCTATACCAAGACCAAGTGCTAGGCCACTTGCTATGTCTGAGCTAGCACCTAATATGCTTTGAGATTCTCTCACATTCGAAATCCAAAAATACAACATGAAAGCAATGCTCATCATTGCTGGAATAAGAACAACTTTACTTTTATTAGTCATATTATTTCCTTATGTATACAAAAAATGTCCACGTTGATAACACCATATCAGCTTGCTTAATAAATGTAATGACTACTCGCCCTTATTTGCCAGAAGATTCCAACGGTGTAAAAACTAGCGGGCTTTTCATTAGGAGTGATAATGGCTAAGCCGCTCTGCGAGTCAATGCGCTCGTTATGGGCTGTAATCAGAACAACAGACCAATAAAGCTATCAATACTCGCTATAAACAATCCAGCAAACAAACCGCAGCTAAACGACCTAGATACTCGCGCCTCCACTTTCTTCCGTTCAATCTCCGCCACCATCTCATCAACTGAACCTCGTTCTTCTGTGAATTGACATAACTTGTATTTGGTTTGTCCGTTTAATGGAACGCAGAACTGTTTATTGTTCTTAAAAAATCTTCGTAGATCTGATTGGCTATAGCCAGTTTCTAAGGAGAGTGTAATTATTCCTCGACCCTCTTTACCGGACGATTCCAAAGCTTCCAAAATTTTGCGAGCTTTTACACTCATATTAACTTCCTGTGTTTATCTGTTGCTTTGTGTGTATAAAATAAGCCTTAGTGCTTGGCTGGTTTAAAAAGTAAAACTGCAGTGCAAAATACGCAGCCCATAGAATAGCCAATGATAAGTGTGTTATCGAGCCTATTTGAAAAAGTTGGCTGTTGTTAGCGCTAAAGTGCAAGCCAGCATTTAAAGATGGAGGGAGCAATGAAATAATTAGATTTAGGCATATGAGAGCGCTGAACACAGCTGTAGCGAGCATTCCAACCCAAGCTACTTTCATCTTAAAATGTAAAGCAAGCGCTAAAAGGATAAACCATATCCCTTGTGCACCGAGATTATCTCGAACTATTCCTAGCCCGATAAGAGAAGCGCCTACGAATAAATGGCTAAAGACTAACAAGCTTTTTTGAATGGATGCTTCATTGCTTAACATATGTTAAATTCCTTTAACAGCAAATTACGGGCGCTTAGCGGACACAAAACTTAAACTATAATATCGAGTGCAGCGAGCGTTAGTGTGATTGTCATATACAACTAGTCACCCGAGGAACCGCCGCCACTGCTATCTTGTGGGCCGCCTCCAAAACTTTTGTGTGCTCTTACTGGCGTATCCTGACTACGGTTTAACAACCATAACCCAATAGCCCCGAAAAACGGGACTAGCCAAACAAAAAATATCTGAGCACTTTTCTGAAAGGTTTCTAAATCATCACGACGGCCAAGAAATATAGAAACAACTGTATTGAGTAGAATTGCAATTCCAATCGCGGCGTACCAAATTTCAAATCCCATTTAAAATCCCTCTCGGCAGTTTACTCTCAAATCCCTGGCGCAGGGGAGAGGGCTGTAATGCAAGACAGCCCACTTTATGCAACCCATCGAACGAGGTGAGTAAGTCTATTGGGTAGTTATGTTTTTTGGGCTTAAAAAAAGCGCGTCGCTTTTACCAATAATATGGTTTGTATTTTTGGATTTCTTTTGATGTATCGCTACATAAAATTTAAGAGGAAAAACCAACTTACTCAGAGCTTGTTTTGAATAGCCCGCACTCGTTGATAAAGGAGTGTCCCACTTGACTGATATCGAGCCATTTTTAGCGTCTATATCGCAGGGATTTCTTTTTTTGGATGTAGTGACCAATTCATCTTGAGAATTTGCAAACAAAACTGAGCACGTGTATAGCTTAAAAGTATCGTGATAATTAGTTATGCTGTAATCGAATTTCACATCGAGCTGATGTTTATCAGTTCCAACCTCACCAAGTTCTACAACTTTTATGTTGCTGACTGTCGCCGCGCTATTTTCAATATCCGAGTAATTAATTGATGCGCAACCAGTTAATAACCCTATGAAAACAATTACTAAAAACTTCTTCATATTTTCTTCCTTAAAAATTTTAACTTTAAATTTTACTCGCTTGCTCCACGAATCTTTTTATTAGCTACTTCTAGCATTATGAGTACCTCACACGGCGAGTATTGTTCAAGCAGAGAAACAGATCTATAGTTTATCCACTCTGATATAGGGTCAAATTTATCTTTTCTTTTGAATGTAAGCTCTTTGAGCTGCACCAGGCATTCACCCTGGAGCTTCGCACTCCCTATTTTATCTTCGCTAAGCCCAAAACCTTGGTGGTTTTTCGCAACATCTTTATACATGTCTGATATTGCAAACGAGCTGTAACAAGCAACAGTACCTAAGAATAAATAGGTAATCAGTTTCATCGCTTACTGCCTATACTGGTAAATAACTTTTAAATAAAGGACGATAACGGGTAGGGCATAGTAGCCAAGCTGCCCCGCATGTATGCGCCTCAGCGAACAAAGCCAGAGCTTTTAGTGACTTATTAAGCACGCCTATATTAAAACCCCGTTTAACAATAGGCTTGCTAAAGAAACTAAGAGCAAATACCCAAAAATGAGTAATGAACAGTGCCAATACACAAAAAGCTGCTTGTGTAATAAACACTTTTGGGCCTGCTGATGCACTATTCTTTATCGGTGGCTGTTTTGATTATCGCCAACCTGTACCCGTTAAACTTTTTACTGAGAACAGTTTTGAGTGTAAATATGCCGAAAAAGGTGCCTATGCAAATGCCTACTAATTGAGACCAAGCGATCATTCCACTTGAATCAATGCCCATAACTGCAATCACTATACCGCCCAAGAAACCAAACAGAAAAGCTGAAGGAATGGTCCAAGCTAGCGCTCTCCAACACCAACTCCACCAAATTTTAATCGCCCATGTCCATGTAACTTGTATTTCTTCCATTTCTTCCATTTATTTCTCTCTAATGAAAACAACCGTGCACATAACGCCCCGAAGTACCGGCAAAAATATAAATGCGAGGCACGAGCACAGCCAGTGAGTGTGTTGCCGGCCACACAGTGGCCTTTACTAATTGGTCAAACTTGGTTGGCTAAAATTAGCGAAGAAGGAGCGAAAAGCCAACTTAATTTCGTCCAGACTTAACGGCTTTTTATATGCCGAGCTTTTGTTGATGCTGAAATAATCCTTTAAGGGAATTATAGAGTCCGGCCGCCATAGTAAAATCATGACCCTCATGTTCAAACTCATCAAATCGCACATTAAAATCAATATTACGATTTCTTAAAATTGTTTGAGCTAGGGAGTCATAAACTTGTCGCATCTCGCCACTTTCACTACCTATAGCCATATAAAGATAATTTTGAATATGTTTGGCTGTGGTGACATATTCTTTTGTAGCTTGAGATGTTTCTCGTTCTCCCCACCAAACAGCAGGACTGAATGCTAAATGCCCCTGAAATAAATTAGGACGAGATTGGAAGCTATGAATAACCAAAAGCCCCGCAATTGAATGCCCTGCAATCACATTGTGGCCATTAGTTCGGTACTTTGTATTTATTTCTGGGATAAGCTCCATCTCTAAAAAGTCCAAAAATTTATCACCACCACCGCCTTCTCCAAGAGGCCCTCTTGGATCTCTGTTGACTGTGGGCGCTAAATCTCTCAAACGGTTACTGCTAGTAACGCCGACAATAATGTGCTCATTTGAGCCTTTAGATAAATGTAGCCTTTGCAGCATTCCATTAAATAATTCACCATTGTCCACTCCATCTAGAACAAATAAAACCGGATATTTTTTTGTTGTATCTGACTTATAGGATGGCGGCAGCGCTACAATTATATTTGGCGTCTCTACCATATTTGTTGATTGGGGAACTTTCATGCTTACGAAATTCGACGCATTAATTCCGATTGAAAAGAAGGCTGTAAGTACTAAAAAAACAATTCTCAAAATCTAAAACTCCGTTTCTGGCTGAAATTTTTAAAGTGCATATAACACATCACTAAGGGGGGCTAACACATGGGCTTAAATCAGGAACGAAGTGACGCAGTCCATGTGTTAGCGTATCAGCGAGAAGCGCGAGAACTTTTAATGTTTTGTTATACCTAGCGCTAAAGTTGATACCACACAATAATGCACAGAATGCCAAGAGTTAACAACGCTGTTGGTGCCAAAATCACATAG
Source organism: Alteromonas sp. 4NS20-0143 (assembly GCF_057542855.1). NCBI lineage: Bacteria > Pseudomonadati > Pseudomonadota > Gammaproteobacteria > Alteromonadales > Alteromonadaceae > Alteromonas > Alteromonas sp. 4NS20-0143. The sequence goes on along the minus strand of NZ_BAAJLR010000001.1, from coordinate 721,819 downwards.
AACCAGTGTTTTATTAACACCCTATTGCCCAAGATTGATAGCTTTAACTTGTCATTTATATCAAAGAAGGGGGTAAGTATGCTGGTATCGCAAACATAACTTGTTGCGCCAGAAGTTGGAAGATCAAAGTTGAGCTTCAAAACCATTGCTTTACTTGAACGCGTTTCGGTACTTGCGTTACGAAAAATTTTTTCTACAACAACCGCACTCACTGTTTTTGCCCGATATATAAATAGAATCCTATGTAACAGCAAAATAACTGAACCAACTAGTAAGGATATTCCGATAGTTAAGCAATAAATCTTCATAATCTACTTATGGGTAAAACGCACAGCGAGTGGGCAGTGTGTTAGCGGCATAAACGCGAAGCGCCTTGCTACGTGCTTGCGATAAAGCCTGTTCAAGGTTGGCAAAGATAATAGACACACATCCAAGAAGAGTTATGACGGGGCCCCCAAATACTGACCGAATAGCATTTCTAAATCCGCGATAATCTGCCCAAAATTGGGTGATGAGTAACAACAATAAAGATAGACCGAGTGAAGCCACAAGTGCGGCCATATACTTTTCTTGGATAGAAAGAGATAACCTCTCCAGTTTCACGATGTAGCTTAAATTGATATAAAAACTAACGGCCACAAAGGTGTCATAAAGTGACAGCGTTAACGCCACTTTTGCAGGATTTAAAGCCGACTTATTGCCCTCGGTGTATACGTTGTCCTTGTTTTATCCTTATAAAAACAGTTGAAGTTTACTTTGTATATAACTCCCACACTAGCGGCGCGTTAGATGCTATATCGCAAACTTCTGGAAAGACCGGCTTGGGCTTACATTGCTCTTTTTGCTGCTGTAATCGGTCACAAATTATTGAAAACTCACGTATATACCTTTATGCCCTACCTTTCAAATCAAGGACGATAACGGGTAGGGCATAGTAGCGATGTGGCCCTGCGCCCCGGAGAAAGAAGCGAGTTACTTGATTTTTATTAGGTGCGAGCACACAAAACCATGTTATTACTTGGAACTACAGTTAACTGAATTATTTGCATGCATTTCGCAAAAGTATTTTTTGTCGTTACATGACAACACCCAGTCACGGCTTGTGAGGGTGTTGCGCCTGTGAACAACAGACACATCTTCTTTTGAGCATTCGAGCTGAGAGTGTGACAGTTCTACTATCTTTTTATTCGAAGGCATATTAAGAGCGCAACCCGAAACAAGTACAATGAGAGATGTAATAAAAAATAGCCGCATCTGATTTTCCTTTTCCATAAGTCCTGCATCTAAGGCCTCATCACGCGAAGCGAGAGCCATAATCTTTATGTTATGTGACCTTAACTCGGCGTTTAATGTAAAACACGGCTACACCGAAGCTTAAAAGCCAAGCTATAAACTTAACTAGGCATACAAGGACAAACCATATGGGGCTGTTAGCAAAGGAAACTATGTCGGTGCTGCGCAGACTTTGTATTTCCTGAGTTTCCATTGCACCTAGTAATTGATGACCCAGCCAAAAGACTAGAAAAAGCGAAACAAGAAACCAGAGTAAATTAACAGTTCCTAGTTTTTCAAGTTTCATCGAGTTCCTTTGGATTCATAACGTATTGGGAGAGTTGCCCGCTTTTTGGCGACAACCCCAATTGTTAGAACTGATATTCGCACTGGTTTTTCATTTTCTCAGATAAACCTCTGGTTTTGAATTACTTTCAGTAATCGCATGTAGCTGTAAATAACACCCTTCAAGCTGTTCGCAACCTAGAGAATACAGTTCACCAGTAGCCTTCTCCTTTGCATGAACTCCAGCCCAGACAAACAGAATATTTTTTGATAGCTCGTACTTATTAGCATCTTTTTTAGCGCCCCTGAAACGATCATTTGCAATAGCAATTTGTTGGCGGTTCTGAGCTATTAAAGAGAGGGTTTCAATGTCTTTTTTATATTTTGGTTGTGCGCGAGGCAAGTATTTTAACTCAATGACGGAGATAACTTCCTTTGAGTTACACACAACGATATCAGGCATAACTCTTTTTAGACCTTGCTTTGTTCTCACCGAAATCGCCGGTTCTATAAATACACGCCTATTTTTGGATAACTGTTTATTGAGATGCGCCCAAAAAGATGCCTGCAAACTTCGCTCAGAATTTATTCGCTGATTGCAGTAGTCTTCATCGATACATTCATTCCATGCCTGAATGATCTGTGATTTTATAAGTCTTCTCTGTTTCATTTTTTGTAGTTCTAACTTTCCAATAACGGGAGAAGACAGGTGGGGCATAATGGAGCAGTCGCCCCGCGTGTATGTGCCCCTGCGAAAGTAGTGTGTTTAAATTGATGGTTGACGCCATTGTCGTTTGTTAGATGCACTCATTTAAAACAGCCAGCCCCAAATCTATATGTGCCACAATATAACCATATTCTTTTTTAGAAAGATTACCACGTTTATACTTTTGTTTTGCTAAGCGGTGCGTCCATGTCTCACCGCATGGCGCATCGGGAATAGTCGTATCAACTTCTAATAAATGAGTCTCAGTTATCGAGTGTCCCTTTTTGACGATACTTTTTGCACACAGACTTAAAGCTTACTCTACAGCGTACTTATCAACGCTTGGTAAGCCTACAAATTCAACGTCACAGCCACGTTTTTTATTACCTTGCGGGTCAACATAGTAAAGTTGACCGGTAGTGCAAGAAATTAGAAGCAACGAAGCAAAAATGACAAAACATTTTAATAAATTCAATATGCTACCTTGTGCATCTAACGCCTCACTAAGAGGAAAATAACAGTTGGTTAAAATAAGCGACGAAGGAGCATAAACCAACTGTTATTTGTCCTTTTAAGTGACTTGTTAGGAACAACACGATTAATATAATGAGCCTTCGTAAGCCAAATATGGCTTTCTTACTTTTTCTGGCGATAAATCTATAACTTTTTGTATCCAATAAATTAAATCTCTAAAAGATACTTCTACTTTTAACTTTGTAGGGTTAGCGTGTAGTCCTTTATTAAACAACTCTATCAATCTGTCCACTTCTTTACCTAAAACTGTCAACAGGCTTAAATCACTGGAGCTTTCTTCAATAGTCATTTCAATATATGCCCAAAGTCGATTTTTATATTCAGCATTACCGACTCTTCGGTCTTTATATTTTGTTTTCGAAGGTGGGTATAGATAGTCAGCTAGTTTTTCCAGTATTCTCCTTCCTGATAAAGAAGCTTGAGCTAGATCTTCTTCAGTTTCAGCCCTTGCCAGTGTTCTAGAAGCAGCTGCAAAAATATCGAATAATTTGGGGTGAATTTCTTCTAAAGAGGCAATGACATCATCGGTAATGTCCGTATTAATTCCTTCGAAAGAAGCAAAAGCATCTCGAAAATCTTCAACTCTTTTAAAGTGCTCTATTTTGTCATAATTATCAAAATAAGTTCTTCGTGCTCCAATATCTTCATAAATAACAGCATAACCTGCTGATTCGAAGTCGGACTTTAAACTTTGATCTGGATCTTCATTATTCGACATTATATAAAAAATTGAGCACTTAGTTCCTTGGAGTCGATAGTTTTCAATCAATGAATTACGGAAAAACCTTAAGTGAATTGGATGTGAGAAATCAACATCCATTGCCCCCAAATATGTTTTATCATTCTCAATTAAATATGCATTCAATTTATCAGCAATTTCTATCGTCATATTTTGAAATAACCAGCTATAAACGGTTGCTTCAGTGTAGGTTTTACTCAAACGTTCAACGATCAATTGGTTATAATTAATTGGCGTATAGACGTCTTCACATAATAGCCTTAATTCTTTGTACGTTTTCCCTGCACATGCCCCGTATGTAAGGATATCACCGACTGATACTCTTATGTTTCGGTTTGATTTTTGTAGAACACCTGCACTTAATATGGACTCCATAACCTCTGGTCCATAATAACCACTTAGTGATTCATGATCTGAATTGAAGAGAAATACAATATTCAACGTTTACCTCCTTGTGCCTAACACCCAAATAAGTAGTTGGCTTTACTGTGCGAGGCACGAGCGAGGCCAGCTGTTTTTTGTCCTGACTGATTTGCTTGTTATATGGTTTTATTGAAGACCTAATAAAAAGCAAGACAGCAGCTTTAAACTTATTAAACTAAATACAATTGGAAATACAAAATCAGTGGTCAATTTTATTAAATTAGAAACTTGAACAAAGTTACTTTTGTATCTATCGGTAATTTCTTGGTTCTTTCGCTTTATATCGTTCATTTCAGCGCTCGTTGTCCCGGCATATTCATCATAGTATTGATGTTCGTGATCAGGAAAGCATTCATCTGCAGTTAAACCGATTGTATTCCCTGTGGTTTTTAAAGTTTTTCGAGCAATCAAAGTTGGAAGGTAATACTGAATTATTTCAATGATTGAAAAAAACATAAAACTTATTAAGAAATATGCGGTAACAGCCAAAACAAACCAACCTGCCATAGTCTCATTCTTGGATAAATCCAAACCAAGGATCGCCACTTTCTGAGGTAAGGCTTGGGTTAAGGCAATAAATAGCGATATCCCAGACATAACTAAAACTTTAGTTTTTATTTTTTTCAGATCATCATTTAGATCGAGCATTTTTTTACTTAAACTCCAAAACTTGAGAACCGTATAACACTAAGCTAACTGGCACAAATGCAGCGGTATAATGGCGAAGCCGCGCTGTGTTTGTGTCCCAGCGAGCCCGCGAGTGGCTACAGTGGTTTGTTAGAAGACGATGTTTTTACTTCCTTTGGTTGCTCAAAAGCTAAAACCGAAACAAACTCGTTTAAACCAGTAATTAGATATTCCCTCGGCTGATATAGCTTACCAGTAATGAAGTGTTTTCTATTTTTTTCTAGTGCATTCCAGCCACCGTCGATTACTTCAAAACACCAACAAGTTTTTAAGTTACACGCACTCCAAAACTCGCCTAAATCACCTTCATCAAGCACTCTAAAACCATAAATAGCATCGAAATGAACTCTTATACTCCAACTCTTCGATTTAATAGAGATGTTTAAGCATTTTTGTCGAATGTAATTTCATCAATGTCTACTGTAGCGTCTGATTCGAAATCACTCTCTGCTTTTACAACCTTAGGCTCATAAATCATCGTAAGTATCCTAACGCCGTATTAACTGTCTTTTGCCCTTGTTTAACAGCTTTTTATGCGTACGTGACATAGACAGGTATAGCGATTCTAAACTCTTTATGTTTAGAATTAATCCCTTGAACGAATGCAGATAATTCAATCGTTTTCAACTGGCCGTAACCAATTATAAAATTGGCTTTAAAATCTACATCTCCTCCAGGTGCTATTGTTTTAGTACCATCTGAACCTAATGTATCATTCAAAATACCGTAGTCATCGCCTACAGATGATTTTGCACGCCCAGAAAGCTGTATTTTATTAATTGTTATACTATTTTTACCGTGGTTTAAAACCTTAAAACTAGTTTTTAAACTTTGCCCCTTTACTTCTTCTACTTTTAAATTACAAATCAGAGTATTTGAGTGTTCTATATCAAAATATCTTTGACTTTGTTTTTGGTTTTTATTTGCTACTCGATAACTCATAAAACTTACAATTAATGCTATAAGTGATAAACATGCAGCGATCGTCATTAATATTTCTTTAGTGTCCAACTTTGCTTCCTTTTATAATGATATAAATAATTTGGGTAGTAACGCATAACGCCTCGCATAAAGGGCAACTACTTGTTGGCTAAACTTGCGCGAATCGCCAGCCAACGAGTAGTTGGCCCAACGAGCAAAGCGAGGTTTAACGCGTTTGTTAGGCATCATTTTTCACGAAATCTCTTGAAAGCATTTGAGATGCTGCTGATGCTTTGTACATTCCAACACCTTTAATTTGCCTCGCGACTTCATACCCTTCGTCTCTGAATTTCGCGAGCATATCACTTAGAGCCGTTAGTCGGCTCGTATTTAAAACCATTCTTACTGCAGTGCCCCTACAAAGGTGAGGTAGATCTATATGCGTCTTGCCGTTATCGTCTAACTTAATTGCATGATCACCTGAACAAACAAGAAAGCTGCCACCTAAACGACAAATACGATTTATCATATACAAACCGAAACCTGAATTATGCCAAGGGTCCTTTGTATCAATTATTACCCCTTTATAATTTTTACTTGAAATTGCAGGCATCAAAGCCTGCTGGATGCCGTCACAATGGCTTTCTATTTCTATATGAGGATTGTCCTTAAGCGAAGCCTTCAAGCCTTTCCCGTTATCGACAATTGCAATTTCAACTTTGTTATAATATGGCCAATATTGAGCGCAGTACTCGAGACTTTTTGAATTACTATGCTCGTAGACGTTTCTCATTATTTCCCGAATAGAAAAAGTTAAGGCATCGTTTAAATCGCCGTGCTCTTCTTGCGATAGTATCTTGGCTAAGTGTTCCGACCTCCGCTCTATTACATTTTGTCCAGCTTCCCATTCAGCGGATGCCTCGTCTATAATTGTCTGCACTCTTAATATTGTGAATGGTACGAATCGGTCATTGCCATCGACACAATTAGGCTCTCTTCCATGTTTTAGACCAAAAGCCCTAAAAAAGCCCATGTTTGCAGCATAGTCTTTTTCTTTGTGTCCACGACACATAACTCGAGTTTCTTTGTTTCGCCTATTGAAATCACGAATAAACTTGGCTACATAAACCATAGTAAAAGGCTCAACTCTTCCCATATTTGAAAAGTCGATCGTTACTTCTTCTTCACCGGCGCACTCTTCGATTTTTGAGCAAAAATCAAAAATCGCTTGAACATTGCATTGGGATGGGAAATTAATTAACGGCACGAATCCTCCTTGATGCCTAACGCCCCATTAAGGGGCTAAAAATTGTTTGCTAAAATGTGTAGCAAAGCGAAACCGAGCAAACTGTTTTTAGTCCCGCTTGATTGGCTTGTTATCTGCCAATTACTCATTTGTCTCAAATTCAAATCCACCAACTTTTTTAGCGACTAGATTATATGCCCAGAAAAACACTCTTTGCATGAAGTAAAACATAACGCCATAAAATAAAGGAGCTAAAGCAAAAAATAGAAATGGAAAGTTAGGCATCGTTTCACCGCTTTCTGTTTTCAATTCTGGAGCCATAAAAAAACCGAAATAAGACTAAACGGAATCATTAATATGGCAAATGTTAACGCGAAAACCTTACTTGTTTGATGACCCGATATATTCTTGATTTGGACTTTCATGCTTGAACCATACTCCTTGGCATATAACGCCCAACGAACGCAGTGAGTGCCAACAGTTGTTTGTTAGCTTTGCGATTTGAATTAAATTTACAATTCACATCTTGTTGGCGGACTCTTTATATGGTGAATTTCAACGACCGTATAATCTATTTAATCATTATCAAAAATATACTTATCCATTTCAGGCTTCGAATAAATAAGCACTGAACGTTTACAGCCACCAAAACCACCAATATAAGCTACATATTTATGTAAACCACGAGTTTCGTCGAACTTTATTCAACTGCCATAATCACTAAACGTTACACTATGACTTTGCCCAGTATTTTGTATATCAGCTCGACTCACATTGAGTTCAGAGATTAATGTACAGCCCCCCATAATTAATAACGATACAATCAAAACTACATACTTCATTAATATAATCCTTTAAAAGCTAAGGCCTCAATAACCGGGGCAGCTTTGCTGCGGCCGGCGCCGAAGGCGCGAAGTTGATTGACTTGTTAGAAGGTATTTTTGATTAACCAATTTGCCCCCTCGATTAGCTCATTTACCTGCTCTTTAGTTGGTTCTGAATCTTTTTTATGTGAGCAAATATTTCTAATATCGGCAAGGTAAGTAACCTTCCTCCATGTTGGAGTATCAAATATACCTTCCGATTTAAGTGGATCGTTTAGATCACTGATTGTAGGGTTTTTCTTTCGAAGTTTAATTCCGTGATTATCTGCCAACTTCTGGAGGTGATGCTCAATAATTACACCTGTAAGTGCCCCTGCTGCTCGCAAGCTAATTTTTGATAATTTTTTTGCAGTTTCTAGCTCCGCATCTTGTATTTCTGATAGAAGCTCAGTGTCGATATTAGCTAGAACAGAGTCAACGCGACTCGATAGAGCATTTAGGAGAGTTAGTTGATTAAAAACATTCTGTAGAGTTTGTGATCGCGTATCAAAATCATGAATTCGGTGTGCTGAAGGAGCAACACCTTTTAAAAAATCTTGAATGACATAAGTTCCATATCCCAGGCTTTTTCTCTTCGAATCAATTTCGTAGTAAGACTTGAACTCTTGGTATCGATCTGGAGCAAGAACCTCTACCACCCTTAAAGACTTTGTATACCAAGTCTGATAGTCATATGGAAAGTTCTGTTTTTCATCTTCTTTTTGGAAGGCTTGCGCAAGTTCTACACCTTCTTGGGATAGATCCTTCACTTCCTTCGCGATAGATTCTTTAGTATCCATTCTTACCTTCTAACGCCCCGCTAAGGGCCAACAACACGCGGGCTAAAATTAGAGCGAAGCGACTGAGCCCACATGTTATTGTCCCAGGGAGCTTGCGACCGACTACAGCGGTTTGTTATGCGTCGTCCGATTTGACTAGTTCTTCCATTACGGCATTAACTAATTCTAAAGCTGAAAACGATGGAATCTCTAACTCTGATCCAACTATGTCGACTATTGCACTTTTAGGTACATCATCCTTCAAGAGTTTTTTTATTAAGTTTTGCAACATAAATGGATCGTTGTTAATTTTTGAGAAATTGCCCGTGCTAGATTTAATATATTTGGATGTCTTACCTTCGAGCATTCTTATTCTTCTATCCATAGACCGTGTGGCAGAAAGAATTTCCATTAAAATATCATCTTCATCACGTTTAATTACAGGTCCAGCGACCTCTGTTGAATATATAATATCATTGAATTTTTTTTCAAATGATGGCCAATAAGTTTCAAAGACCTGTTCTAGAATACTCTCTTTCAATCCCTTATCTTTTAATGATGTATTTAAAGTTCTGACTAACTCCCATATTCCTTCTTTCGTTGGAATGGTATGGTTAAATTGAGATAATGGTGTCGATACATCTGTTGGTTCGAGGTCGATTAGAAATGTACAGACTCTAGATGTTGATAGTCCCTTTGCGAGAGCTCCTGCCTCAAATAAAATCCATGGCTTTGTAAGGTTTTCTTGAGTTAAACAAATAATCCCAATAGTTGTATTCTGCAATTGATTATTTATTTCAGTAAACCAAAGAGATCCTCTATCAATATCTTTACTAGACATCCAAGGATCACAAGCTTGAATCACGCACTGCAACCACTCGTCGAGCAATTCTGTAACTCGCTTGCTTCTTTCACCTGACCAACTTAAAAAAACGTTCAAAATACCTCCTTGTTAAATTTGTAAGAGACGCATAACAGTCTACTAGGCCTCAAATCGGTCTGTTTAAACACACCATTATGAGCTTTTTGTTTATTTATCCATATTGTTTTTTACTATAACTCACTAGTACGTAAAGTAAATTATGATTTGTCGTTTTTAACTCAGGTTTTAAAAATACCAAATCGGGTTGCAGTTTCTTTTGGTGTATTTAGCGCTGGTTTCTTATTTTCTTCAAAACTATAAAAGCGCTATATGGAGAATGAAATCCGAAGAGGCATGATTTAAAAATGTTGCTATCAAGCTATAGGTGAGGGGGAGGAGATCAAAAAAGCCGCGGCGTTATCAAACGCGGCGGCTTTTCATTTAGCTTAAACTGTAGTTTTAAGTTTATGCATCAATAGCCTTGAACTAAAGAACAGAAACCAATGCTTTTGCTAAGGTTTCAACATTGTTTTTGTTGATTCCAGCAATGTTTACGCGGCTTGAATCTACAAAGTATACACTGTGCTTTTCTCTTACTTCACGCACTTGCTCAGGCGTGATGCACAAAAACGAGAACATACCTTTTTGGTCGTTTACAAAGCTGAAGTCTTTTGGTGAACCGTTGTCATGAAGGTTTTGCACCAGCATCGCACGTAACGTTTTCATTCGGTCGCGCATTTCATTCACTTCAGTCACCCATTCGTTGTTAAGGGCTTCGTCAGATAGTATTAAGTCAACAAGTGCACCGCCGTAGCTTGGTGGCATTGAGTAAATAGCGCGAGCAATTGACTGTATTTGTCCCTGCGCAATTTTGCGGGTTGCTGTGTCTTGGGTAACAATAGCGGCAAGGCCAACACGTTCGCGATATAAACCGAAGTTTTTAGAGCATGATGCAGCAACAATAACCTCAGGAAGGTTTTCAACAAGAAGGCGCATACCGTAGGCATCTTCTTCTAACCCTTCACCAAAGCCTAAATAGGCCACGTCGATAAACGGTAAAAATTCACGTTCTTTAGCAACCGCTAATACTTCATCCCATTGTGCATTGGTTAAGTCTGCACCGGTTGGGTTGTGGCAGCAGCCGTGAAGTAACACTATATCGCCTTTATTTACGTTGCGAAGGGTGTCCATCATGGCGTCAAAGCGAATGCTTGCAGATGCTTTATCGAAGTACGGGTACGTTTCTATTTTTAAACCCGCAGAGCCGATAAGCGGAATATGGTTCGCCCATGTTGGGTCGCTTACCCACACTTTTGCTTTGTCGTTACAACGCACTAAAAGCTCGGAAAGAATGCGAAGGGCGCCACAACCACCTGGAGCCTGAACGGCAGCAACGCGATCGGCCATAAGTACCGGGCTGTTTTTACCAAGTAGTAGCGAAAGCATGCCATCAATAAAACCCTGGTTACCCTGAGGAGTAATATAGGTTTTACTGGTTTCGCGCTCTAGTAACAGTTGTTGTGCTTTTGCCACACTCGAAAGAATAGGGGTATTACCTTGCTCATCTTTATATACGCCAACACCTAAGTCTATTTTACTCGGGTTGGTGTCTTCTTTATAAGAAGCAGAAAGGCCAAGAATTGGATCTGGGGCAAGATAGGGTAATACTTCAAACACGATATGTCCTCACTTTGGTATGCAAATAGTGGTCTGCAAATTATGGAAAGCAAATGCTAGCAGGCACGCATTATGCCATTGCTGATACAAAAAACGACACCTATTCGTTGAAAATATTTCAATTTAATATCGAATTTTGTAAACCTCGAAAGATTTATTCTACAAACCCGTTAAATTTTGAAGGAAAATTCTCGTGTTTGCGTTGCTTCTCCCTTTTCAGTGAAGGTTCGTTCTTTAAAGCTGAGTTCGCCGCTACTATCAACCAGCAAAATAGTGGATGTTCGCGTACCGTAGCTGGGTATATTAATAAAAATGGAAGACAGCGCTTTTTCCCATTCATAACCAATGCCCGTACTAGGAAGGTGTTGGTCGTCTGCTTTGTCCTCATTGCGCAATAGCGCAAACAAATCTTCGGTGTCTATAGTGTCGTGCTGAGATACGTACTTATTTAAACTTGTTACACCTTGGGTAACCTTTGGCCATGGGGTAATAATGTCGGCATTTGAAAGACCAAACACACCCTGTTTTATAGGGTGTACAGAGTTGTTCACGTTATTGTAAACATGGAGTGCATTTGCGTTACCAAACACCAGGTTAAAACCGTTATAGTGGTGTCTAGTGTCTCTCAGCGTTTGTAAATACTGCTCGGTTAGCTGCTCCGTTAACTGCTCCGTAAGATGCCCATTAACTTGAGCTTTATCGTCTTTCAGCCAGTTAGTTACTAACTCACCTCTGGAAGTGGCGTCTGTGCGCACTTCAGACGGGGCACGTACGTTGGTGATTGCCGCAATTTTTCCGCTTCGTGTAACGCCCATCCATGTACCGTTTGCTTCCAAATCTCTGCCCGCCAGTATAGAGGGGGCATCGTCCCAAAATGCAGCAGGAGCCGTTGGTCTTGCATAAAACTCATCTCTGTTCGCCGCAATAATGAGCGGGTAGCGAGGATGCTGCTGCCGAGCAATAAATAAAATACACATAATTACACCTTATTCGGTATGCCAGTATCGCCTGTCTGTGCGTACTATCGCGCTGTAATCGAGTCGTTTTAGCCTATGCTTTACTGTGCGCTTGCCGTTAATCGTAGATTTGCGTTTTGATTTTCATTACTCTTAACGCCTTGAGCAGTATGAGAATAATAAAAATGAATAGCAATAAAACTCTCAACAAGAAAGAAGACGAGGCAAAAAGCGCTTCCAACACAAGCGCCAGCATAAAAACCAATTTAAAAATCAATGAGCTTGAGATACACGAGCACATACCACGGCAGTGGCCGCACTGGTTATCGTCATTTGCTGCCTTTGTGCTTACCAAACGGGGCTGGCGTGTAGAAGGGGCCTTTATCAATCAAAAGAAAGCCATACTGGCGGTTGCGCCTCACACAACCAATTGGGATTTTTTCATTGGGTTGTTTGTGGTGTTTTCGCTGCGTTTAAAATTGAATTTTTTCGGCAAACACACCATTTTTGTTCAGCCACTCGGGTACATCATTAAAAAATTGGGCGGCATTCCCATTAAGCGCAGTAAGGCTCACGGGGTGGTAACCAGTATTGTTGAAAAGATTAAACAATCTGATGAATTAGTATTGGCTCTGGCACCTGAGGGTACGCGAAGCCCAATTTTCCCATGGAAAACAGGTTTTCTGCACATTGCGAGAGAGGCGGATATACCCATTCAGCTGCTTTCGCTAGATTATCGCACTAAAATAATCCGTTTTGGCCCCGTCATTCAAAAGGTCGAAAACATTGATGAACAAATGCAAACTATCTATACATTTTATGATAATGTTTGCCCAAAATACCCAGAAAAATGCATAACACGGCCTCAATAGCCCACTTGAAAACCACCACGGCTTTTTCTATGCGCACTGCATCGATTTGCTATCTGGTAAATTTTGAGGTCGGCGCGTAACTTTACTACCGGAGTTTTACCCGTGACAAAACAGGGATTCACTACCCGACAAGTCCATGCCGATCGCATGCTTAACACGCCAGAACACGGCGGTGTCCATACTAGTACATCAAATTCTGTGCTGTTTGAATTTAAAGATGCTCAAGGCATTATTGATGCCTTTCAGGGTAAACGTGCCGCGCATGTTTATTCTCGCTCTTCGTCACCATCTGTGGCCGCGTTGCAAAACATGCTTAATCAGCTAGAAGGGGGAGTGGGCACACTTTGCTTTAGCACGGGAATGGCAGCCATCAGTAGCACCTTGTTTGCGCTGCTTAAGGCAGGCGATCATCTTATTGTTAGTCAGTATCTGTTTGGTAATACGCGCAGTTTTTTTGAAACCTTGAAAGACTTCGGTATTCACGTGACTTACACCGATGTGACCGATATTGAACAGGTTGTGGATGCATACCAGCCCAATACTAAAGGGGTTTACTGTGAAACCGTGGCCAATCCGGTTACCCAAGTTTCAGATTTGCATGCCATAGGGCAGTTTTGTGAAGAGAAGCACATTCTCTTTATGGTTGATAATACAATGACGCCGCCTCCGCTTTGTTACGCAAAAGATTATAAAGCGTCACTGATATTTTGTTCGTTAACTAAATACATTGCAGGTCACGGCAACGTGCTTGGTGGTGCTGTTACCGATACCGGTCATTTTAACTGGGAAAAATACAGCAATATTAAACCCGCTTACAAGGTAGCCGACACGGCGCAGTGGGGAATTACACAAATTAAGAAAAAGGGCCTGAGAGATTTAGGCGCTACACTTGCGCCAGAGTCGGCCACCGCCATTGCAGTAGGCATGGAAACCCTTGGACTTCGCCTTCAGCGCAGTCAGCAGAACGCGTTAAAGTTAGCCACATTCCTCGATAACCACCACAGCGTGAGTGAGGTTTTTTACCCTGGTCTTGCTGACCATCCACAGCATTTTATGGCTCGAGAGCAGTTGAGTAATGGCTACGGTGCCATCTTAAGTTTTAATTTAGTGGGTAATATCGACCCAGTAGCGTTTTTAAACGAAATGGAGCTGGTAATTTGCGCCACGCATTTGGGTGACAATAGAACACTGGCGTTACCAGTAGCGCCTACTATCTACTTTGAAAATACCGCTGAAGAGCGAGAGAAGATGGGTGTATCAGACAACATGCTTCGCATTTCAGTGGGTATTGAAGATACCGACGACCTTATTGCCGACTTTAGAAATGCGCTACATGCAGTAGCTAGCTAGTAGTTAGGCAACACAACACATACAAAAAAGGGGGACGCATTGCGTCCCCCTTTTTGCGTTATGATAACGTATTACTAGTTCAAAGTTTCGGTAATAACACTCTCTATGATATGAAGTGTTCCGTTTGAAGCTTTAATATCAGTTGTCGTTACTATTGCACCTTCAACCATCAACGCTGTTTGTGGCAGGGTTACGTTTGACCACACATCGTTTACACCATCACCCGAGTTTTCACCCGCTGCGCTGTCATTAGCGAAGAAATAAAGTGGGCGGCCCTGAAATGTAGCTTGCACACTGCCGTCGTTACGCTCTACCGATGAAAGGCCAGGCGTTCCTGAAGCGTTTGCGTCAGTGACCAAAAGCGGCATCCAAGTATCTGCACATGCATCATTACAGTTACTCGTTGCACTGCCAAGGTCATTGTCAAAAGTGTAAAGCGTAAAGCCTGCATTGTCACTTCCCGCACCGCCTACCAAACGACCGTTTGCAACGTCATAGGCAACTTCGTCGTCTTGAGTATTTTCACCTTGCGTAAAGTTTATAATGTCTACTGCAACATCTTCGCCAGATACTGTATCTACCGCAGTTCCATTAGCAGCAAATGCATCTACTGCGCCTACTTCTGCGTCAGCAATTACGTGTTGGAGTAACACTTGTGATAGTGCGTCGGTATCTGCGAGCAAACCACTTAGTGCAGTGTCTTCTATTTTATCGAATGCAGTGTTGGTTGGAGCGAAAACGGTAAAAGTTGCCGTCTCATCATCTAACGTGTCAACTAAATCTGCGGCACTTAATGCTGCGACAAGTGTTGAGAAATCATCGTTGCCCGCAGCAATATCTGCGATAGTTTGCGAACTTGCATCCGTCTCTTCAATTGGCAGTATGACTTGGTCTACAACGTGAATTACTCCGTTGTCAGCCATAATATCGGTTTGAGACACAAGTGATGAATTAACGTAAAGGTCAGTTCCTGATAGCGATAAAGCGACTTCGCTGCCATTTACTGTTTCTACTTTGTTCTCAGCCGATTGAGCTATTTGAACCGCACCATCTTGAAGTACTGTTGCACCTTGAACTACGTGGTAGGTGAGAACTTCTGTTAATGCATCAGCGTCTTGCGCAAGTGCATCTAAGGTCGCATCATCAACAGCATCAAATGCTGCATTTGATGGTGCAAAAACAGTAAACTCTGTTGAAGTGTCAGCAAGGGTTGTGTCTAAACCAGTCGACTGCAATAACTCAACTAGCGTTGAAAAGTTTTCGTTTCCTGCTGCAACATCGACAATCGACATCGCTGGAGTAGGTAATTCAACATCGCCTACAATAACCGTGTCGATTACGTGAATAATACCGTTGTTTGCTTGTATGTTTGATACCACAACAGTAGCGCCGCCCACGGTCAACGAGTCAGTTTCTTCGTTGATCAAAATTGGTACAGATGCGCCTGAAACGGTTTCTATACTGGTGCCGTTTAGAGAAAACGCAGTTACACTATCCGCTTCCACGTCAGCCACTACGTGCTGTAGCAATACTGCACTTAACGCATCTGTGTCTTCTAGCAAAGCAGCCAGTGTGCCCTCATCAATCATATCAAAGGCATCGTTTGTTGGCGCAAAAACTGTAAACGTTGCATCAGGATTATCAAGGGTACTCACCAAATCAGCTTCAGTCAGAGCCGCTACTAATGTAGAAAATTGCTCATCGCCCGCAGCAACTTGCGCTATTGTGCTGTCGCTCGCGTCAACAAATTCAGGAGGCATCAATACGGCATCTATTACGTGAATGATACCGTTGTCTGTTGCGATATCGGTCATTGTCACAGTAGCAGTGTTAACTAAAAGGTTATCGCCAGAAAGTGAAAGGGCGATTGAGTCGCCATTAACTGTTTCAACCAAACTTCCCGCTTGCCCAATCGCCGCTTCGGCATTAACTTCTGTCGAAAGAACGTGATAAGTGAGGATGTCGGCAAGTGTATCTGTGTCTGCAAGTAATGCATCAATTGTTTCCTGCCCAAGCGCTTCAAAAGCATCATCGGTAGGAGCAAATACAGTAAAGGTACCATCTTCATCGTCAAGTGTGGTTACTAGATCAGCCGCTTCCAGGGCTGCAACTAGCGTCGTAAAGTTTCCATCTGCGACAGCAACATCAACAATTGTCGTTGCCTCTGGTGGTGGAACAGGTTGTGGTGCTGGTGAGTCGTCGTCATCATCTAACCAACAACCCGAAAGGGTGAGCGGAACCGCCAAAAAAGCTACTTTCACTTTTAAATTCATACTTAATTTTCCTTTTATTAACAAACGTTACGAGAGGTGATACGCAACCTTTATTTATAAAGTTCTACTAAAGTAGCATGATTAAAACTTCTTAATTTTAAAGATTAAACCGGCTTGTAATCATCAATTTTAAGAGCCGTACAAGAAAGCGAAAATAAATTAAAAGACATCTATAGTACTGATATTAAGGTTTAATATTGATGGTCTTGGTTTTTCTGGTTCGTATTTTTATGAATTTAGAACTAAAGGAAGTGAGCCTTCTTTTAGTATTGAAATGGCTTTTTGAGGAAAAAATAAAGAAATATTGAACTACTTCTAATTCGTGAGGACTAACAAGTGTGTGTGAACAGAAAGTTAATTTTTCTTCTGTTTCAAAATGTGTGTTCCAAGTTGAGTGTGTTTCTTGCCCCGCCAATGTAGCGGGGCTTTTTTATGCTTGATTGGCACTAGTTTAATTGACTGGTTTAAACGCTGGGTTAGTCGTTAATTAATGCTTCTACATCTGCCACAAAGCTGGCATCGGTTGGCTTTGTAGAGCTTGGGTAGTGCGTTATCTTAGTGCCCGTTTTATCAATCAGGTACTTATTAAAGTTCCACGACGGTGACTTACCTGTGGCTGCTTTCAACATGCGATACATTGGGTCTGCATCGTCGCCGCGCACTGACGTTGGTTCAAACATTGGAAATTTCACGCCATAGGTTAGCTCGCATAGCTCCGCCGTTTTGCCTTCGTCTTTTGCTTCTTGGTTAAAGTCGTGAGATGGAAAGCCTAATACCACAAAGTCATCGTCTTTATATTCGCTGTATAGGGCTTCTAGTCCTTCAAATTGAGGTGTGAAACCACAATAGCTTGCCGTGTTAACAACAAGAACGGCCTTGCCAGCATACTGATCGCATAAATTAACGGTTTCTTGAGAATTCAGTTTACGCTTCATAAACTTTAATACACTAGGACATTCGTTTGCCATCACCGGCTGGAAAAGCAAAGCAGCTATGGTGACAACACCTGCAGTAATTCCTTTCAATTTCATTGTTCGTACCCTCTGACATAACATGTGGACTTGGTTTTTTTAAAGCGCTATTGGCAAAATAAAACGCTACTTGCGAAGTTATACGGTTCCGGTTTGTAAAAAGGAACATTAATAACCGTGTTTGTTATGCGTTTGTTGCACTAACGATAACGATGAGTGTTGACTACATGAATGTAGCTTTGCGTATAATGCCAGTGGGTTTCACATAACAATGATGAAAAAAATGAAAAAATATAAAGCATTGCTTATCGCCGCCAGCGTAACGGTTGCACTAGGTGGTTGTGTAAGCACTAACGATAAGAAAGACACAAATACAGTTACACCATCAAATAATATTCAGTCGATGGTTACGCCACAAACGGCAGAGATGTCTGCAGCTAGTGAGGGTGAAATTACCCTAGAAAGAATTATGTCCGACCCGCAGTGGATAGGTGCATTGCCCACTAACATGGGGTGGTCGGTTGATGGCAGCGCCATTGTTTTTGAGCGTGAAAAACAAAATAGTACGCTCACCGATGTATTTGCTGTAAAGGCGAGTACCCTCAAAAACGAAGCAAAAGTCCCATTAGCCGACATGCATAAGTATCGGTTCGATGAGAGGGTAGTGAGGGATGATGGCGTTGTTGCTTACACGTTTGAAGATAGCGTGTACGTGCAATTTACCAATGGGAACACGGTGCAGCTTACGCGCGGTGGAAATGCACTATCTACACTCACGTTTATGACCGATGGGCGCTTAATGGCGTTAAGCGGAAACAAGTTTATTGCTATCGACCTAACCAATGGCGTAAGAGAAGAATTAGTAAGCTGGGTATTCGATGATAAGCCAGAGCCGGTAAAGCCAGCAAAAGACTATATTGCCGAAGAGCAGCAATCTCTCATTGAGTATATTAAGTTACAAAGACAAATAAGCGAAGAGCGTGATAGCGCCAGTGCGCAACTTGCGGCTGCCAATAAAGCGGTAGCTCCAGAACCGTTTTATTTCGACAAATCACATCGCTTAGCTGGCATTAGCGTATCACCTGCTGGAAATTTTGCTGTAGTGGCAACCACTGAAAGCAAGCCTACCCGTGATGATAGCGACATCATGCCCCATTATATTCAAGAAGATAGCCGTATTGCGGCTAAATCAGTAAGACAACGTGTGGCCGATGCCGAGCCTGTAAACCACGAACTGTGGCTTCTCAATTTATCTACCGGTGAAAAACAAGCGTTAAATTATTTCGACTTGCCTGGGTATAACGACGACGTATTGGCCGATGTGAAAACCGAAAATGCAAAGGCAAATGGTGAAACCTACGAAGTAAACAGGTTGCCTCGCCCAATAACATTATTACAAAGCTGGTACTGGACCAAGCCATCTATACGCTGGCATAAAAACGGCAACGCAGTGGCTGTTATGTTAGAAGCGTGGGACAACAAAGACAGATGGATTGCCACCGTCGACTTAGACAGCAAAACGCTTGAAAACCAACACCGCCTTCATGATGACGCATGGGTAAACTATCGCTTTAACTCTTTTGATTGGTTAAATAACAGCGAGACGTTGTACTTTCAATCTGAACATACAGGCTATTCGCACCTATATTTACAAACACCTGGCGAAGCGCCCGTTGCGCTAACTAGCGGCAACTATATTGTTGATGACCTTACGTTAACCGCTGATGATCAATACATCTACTATAAAGCAAACAGCGAACACCCAGGTATTTATGAAATTTACCGTGTCAATACGCAAACAAAGGCCATTGAAACCCTAACCGATCTTAACGGCATCACCGATTACACGCTCAGTCCAGATGATGCTACTTTGCTTTTAAGCCACAGTAAGGTAAATCAGCCAGCTGAACTTTACGTGAAATCGTCTGCTAGCCAACAAAAGGCGCAACAAATTACGTCTAGCACCAGCGAGGATTTCGCTTCGCTGCCATGGGCTGTGCCGCAAATTGTTGCCATTGAATCTTCACATACCGACGCACCAATTTATGCTCGTGTTTACCTGCCTGAAGGGTATGACAGCACAAAGAAAAACAAAGCGGTTGTGTTTAATCATGGCGCGGGCTATTTACAAAATGCCCATATGGGGTGGTCGGGCTATTTCCGCGAGTACATGTTCCATAGCATGTTGGTACAACAAGGTTATGTGGTGCTAGATATGGATTACCGTGCCTCTGCTGGCTATGGCAGAGATTGGCGAACGGCTATTTATCGTCAAATGGGCACGCCAGAGGTGCAGGATTTACGCGATGGCATCAACTATTTAGTAGAAAATGCTAACGTAGACAGAGAGCGCATTGGCACATATGGCGGTTCATACGGTGGGTTCTTAACCTTTATGTCTATGTTCACAGCGCCAGATTTATTTGCTGCTGGTGCCGCGTTAAGACCGGTTACCGATTGGGCGCATTACAATACGCCGTATACATCTAATATCCTCAATACGCCTGATGTGGACCCCATTGCCTACGAGCGCAGTTCACCTATTTATTTTGCAGAAGGGTTAGAAAAACCACTGCTGATAAATGCGCCTATGGTTGATGATAACGTCTTTTTCCACGATACCGTTCGTTTGGTACAACGGTTAATTGAACTAGAAAAAGAAGATTTTGAAACGGCAATATACCCTGTAGAGCCACACGGCTTCGTTCAGCCAAGTTCATGGTTAGATGAATACCGTAGGATCTATAAGTTATTTGAAGAAAATCTGTAGTCGTATTCAAGATTCATAAAAAAAGCCCAACATTCGTTGGGCTTTCTTTGGGTATTAGTTGAGCTATTACAAATAACGTTTTACTCGTACAAAAGGGGCTCATAATCAATGAGCCCTTTTTTATGAGCCATTTTTACAAGCAGGCTTTTTTTCGGGCAAGACATTTATTCAAACAAACCCTCACTTCAACACAAAAACTTGCTCTACTGGAATTGCAAAATAAGCCGCAATTCTTAACGCGATGACCACCGATGGAGTGAAGCGTCCAGTCTCAACAGTGCTAATGGTCTTTCGAGATACGCCAATAGCGTCGGCGAGCTCTTGCTGAGAAATCTTATGCTGTAATCTAAGCTTGTGTATGTGGTTATCTAAATCTTCATTCATCAACCACTTCCTCGCCACGTTCCTCATCAAAATGCTCTTTTTCACGGTGCTCTTCCTCACGAAGGCTCCATAAAATCAACGCGCCATGGGTGGCCGCAGCCAAGCCAAGCAGCGTCTGAATTGCATCTGTCAGTCCAAAGGGAGCAATGAGTTCGACAAACCACTTATTGTCACCGCTATAAGCGAGAAAAATTGCGCCAATAACCATGATGTGACACGTAGCGCGAAGACTAGCCGAACTAACATGATCCACATACTCATCGTTAAATTTTAGCGTCCAAAAACCCATGCGCGTTATGTGTTTTGCAAATTTCATCGACTTTACTGACAGCACGATGCAATAAATAACGCTTACAAATAGCGTTAAATCCAAAATCCAATTAACAATTGAATCAGTGCCAGTAACTGTTTCTGAACACAATTGGGCGAACAGAAAAACCGCTAAAACAACACTGATTTTTCCCGTAATGCTTAAATATTGATGTTCCGTTTCTGGTAATACTGCTATTGATCTTGCCATTTTTATAATCCTTTTTTGAACGACGAACTTTTTATATGCGACGAACTCTTTGTTTGCGATAAAGGTGCCGCTGCTTGCACACTGTATTTGACATTACATGTGATACCTAAACACACCAAATGTAACCTCTAGGTATCAATGATACCCTAGGGTTACATAAATGCAAACTATTTTTTCATTTATTAGGTTAGTGAGCTTTGATATTGAGAAATTTTTGAGGCGGTGTTTGGGCTTTAATTGTTCAGAAGCTAACCACTCGTTGGCCAATCTTTGGCAAAGTTTAGCTAACCTTTAGGCAATCTTAAGTAGCCAATCTTAAGCCAAAAAATACTGCCAGTAGGTGCCTTGTAACCGGTGTAAGACGAAGTTAGGAAAAACGTGGCGTAGGAGAAAAAAAGGTTAAAAAGTGAGTTAACTAGGAAACGCCCGCATATTTAAGCAAACAGCGGGCGAGCAACAATGTAGGCAATAAAGCGAAACTTTGAAGCTATGACAAGCGAAGCTTATTAAAATATAAGCTATAAAAGGCTACGCCCGCTTTGCAGTACTTATCATGAGTAGAAATATAATCAATCCGCCTATTGCGCCAAACATATGGGCATCAACGGCTACTTTTGCATCAATAAGCTCAGCAACCTGAGAGCTACTGCCATTGTATTGTTCGTAACCTACTTTAATCGCAATGCCTATGAGCAATAGCCACCCCGATGTCATTTTTTCTTTGATATCCATACAGGCTCCCCATACAAATAAGCCGTGTAACGCACCCGATAAACCCGCATACCAAATCAGGTTTTCTGAAAAGAAATAGAGGCCTGCGCTGGTGGCTATACAGCACCATATAAACACTTTTAAAAATCGAGCTGGCAGGTAGTGCTCGCCATGTAGGGCCCAGAGTAAAATTAGCCCAACGATATTAAGCAATAAATGATACCCATTGGTATGCACAAAATTACCCGTGATCAAGCGCCACGTATCCAGCCCTTGTATGGCGTAACGGTCGTAAGCAAGCCATTCGCTTGCTTGTGGTTCAAAGAAAAAGGCAATCAAAGCGCAGAGCGCTATTATTAAAGGGCCTGCACTGTACTTAAACGAAAACGGCAGTGAAATCATCAGCGTTAGTTATTTTTTTATTTTGAATTTGCTCGCTATGATACAGAAAATTACCCTACGGGTGAAAATAGATATGCGCCCGATACCATAAAAATGTCGACAGAGAAGGAAAGATAATGTCCTTAGTTTTAACTTCGCAAAGTAACCATACCCTTACCATTACTATAAACAGACCGGACAAAAAGAACGCATTAACCCGAGAAATGTATCAGCTAATGGCAGATGCGCTTTTAAGCATTAAAAATGATGGCGTAACAAAAGCTGTTGTAATTAAAGGAAACGGCGACTGTTTTACCGCGGGCAACGATATCAACGATTTTGCCGCACAAAAAGAAGGGGGCCAGGTACCCGAAACGGCGGCGTTCATGCGTTCACTGATGACCTGTCCTGTGCCCGTTATTGCACAAGTGCACGGGTTAGCAGTAGGAATAGGAACCACGTTGCTATTACATTGTGATTTTGTTTATGCCACACAAGACAGCCGATTTGTTCTCCCTTTCATCAATTTAGGGCTTGTTCCTGAATATGCATCAAGTTATCTTTTACCCAAAGTGGCGGGACACGTGAAAGCTGCTCAGTGGTTGATGCTAGGCGAACCATTCACAGCCGATGACGCATATCAATTTGGCATGCTTACTGAGGTGGTGTCGTCACAAACCATCGATGATGCAGTTTCAGCAACCGTTCAAAAATTGATAAGTAAACCCAGCTTTGCCTTATTGCAGACAAAAGCGCTACTCAAAGGTGAGGCAGATTATGTCAATCAGCAAATGAATGCCGAATTTGATATTTTTCTAGAAGCGCTGCGTACTCCTGCTGCACAAGAAGCATTTGATGCGTTCTTGAAAAAGCGTCCCATTAACCCAGAGAAATTTAAATAAGAGGAAACACGATTTTGAGGTTCAGTTCTTTGTTAAGCACGTCAGTATTGGCTTTTGCATTAACCGGCAGTTTACTTTCCAATGTACACGGTAAACAGGCTCGCGAAGTCGGCGAGCCCGAAGCGGCCACTGGGTATGTTGAAAAGAAAGCATTTGAGGCCGACGAATACATGGTGGTTGCTGCTAACCCCTATGCATCATGGGCGGGAAAGAACGTCATTGAAAAAGGCGGCAGTGCAATAGACGCCGCAATAGCCATACAATCTATGCTTACTTTGGTAGAACCTCAATCTTCAGGCATTGGTGGCGGTGCGTTCATTCTTTACTGGGATAACAAAAACAAAGTGCTGCACACTTTTGATGGCAGAGAGTCTGCGCCGAAAGCTGTCAACTCGCATTGGTTTATCAAAAGTAATAAGCCAATGCGTTGGATTGATGCTGTAGTTGGCGGTAAATCGGTGGGCGTGCCAGGCGCCGTAAAAGCCCTTGAACTAGCCCATGCTGAGTTTGGTACGCTACCGTGGAATACCTTGTTCGACGACGCCATTAATACGGCCAAAAACGGCTTTAAAGTTTCACCCCGTTTAGCCAAATTGGTTGCTTTAGACTATCACCCAGGTCTAAAAAAGTTTCCTGCTAGCTCTACCTATTTTTTCCCGGCAGGTATGCCGTTAAAAGAAGGGACAACCAAGAAAAATAGAAAATTAGCCAAAACCCTGAAAGGCATTGCCGATAATGGCAGTGATTATTTGCTTAAAGGCGAGCTGGCACAGGAAATTGTGGACGCAGTAAACTCTGCAGAAATAAATCCTGGAAGCATGTCTCTTGAAGACTTGGAAAATTATGAGGCCATCAAGCGTAATGCAGTGTGCGGTAACTACCATGCAAAACGCATTTGCGGCATGCCGCCACCAAGTTCAGGTGGCGTCAATGTGTTTCAAATCTTAAAGATGCTTGAAGATAAAAACATTGGTGCATACTCACCAGACTCGGCAGAGTTCGCTCACTTATACACTCAAGCAAGTGCGCTTTCCTATGCCGACAGAGAAAAATACATAGCAGATAGTGACTATACTAACTTGCCATTTGCAGCCATGATCAATACAGCCTACTTACAGCGCAGAGCCGAAGGCATCAGCTTGGATGAAAAGTGGCATCGAGCGAGAGCAGGCAATCCCTACGCTGGCACAGAAATAGCCATGGGCACATCGATGGAGTTACCTAACACGTCCCACGTTTCTATCGTCGATAAAGATGGAAATGCGGTTTCTATGACAACCAGCATCGAATTCATGTTTGGCTCAGGTATTATGGTAGGTGGCTTCTTACTCAATAACCAGCTAACCGACTTTTCTTTCTCGCCAACAAAAAACCGTTTCCCAGTTCCTAACCGCGTTGAACCTGGTAAACGTCCACGTAGTGCTATGAGCCCAACCATGGTGTTTGATGAAGAAGGTGAGTTAGAAGTGGTAGTAGGCTCACCAGGTGGTTCAAGAATTGTAAGCTATGTTGCTCAAACCCTTATAGGTATGATTGATTTTGATCTTAACATTCAAGAGGCGATAAACCTTCCTAAGATCACCAATAGAAACGACTACACTGCGTTAGAAAAGGGTACGCCTATTGCTGAATTAGAGGAGCCGCTTAAAGCGCTTGGGCATAATGTTAAGGTTATTGATTTAAACAGTGGGCTACATGGCATTCAGTTTAAATCTGGAAAATTAATTGGCGGCGCAGACCCTCGAAGAGAAGGTATTGCTGTCGGTAAATGATTGCTTTGCGTTTGTGCAAAGTAGCAAAGAGCAACATCGATAAAAAAAAGGGAAACGAAACATGGATTTTGTGCTGAACGTGTTAATTTGGGTTGGTGTTGTTATTTTTGCGCTATTTTTTATTGGCTTTATGGCAGCGGTAAAGTTAAACAAGCGCCAAGACAGCAACAGCGATGATAAGCCATAAGCGTTAATAACCTATGAAGCCTGCATGGCTATTACAGGGTTAACGACCTTTATTCGGTTAAAGACCTTTATTCGGTTAAAGACTTTGTAAAACGAAACAGCCCAAGGTGTGAACGCCTTGGGCTGTTTTGTATAAGAGTTTTGTGTAAGGGTTTTTTAAGAGATCTAGCTTTGTGCTTGTGACGCAACATTACTTGTCGAGGTCGTGAGCACGAAACGCATTGGGCAGTAATTCACCAATAGTGGTTTCGTGCGAATCTCCACTCTTTGTTACCATAGTAACCGGCGTATCATCGCTGGCGAATTCTGCAATTTTTTGTCGACAGCCTCCGCACGGAAAACACAGTTCTTCATTTGGGCTCGCAATAACAATGTGACCAATGCGTTTGTGTCCGTTTGACACCATATTGCCAATTGCAGTGGCCTCAGCACATTGCCCTAACGGAAACGCAGCGCTTTCAACATTACAGCCTGCGAAAGTCTCCCCAGTACTTGTTTCGATGGCGGCGCCAACTTTAAAGTTAGAGTAGGGGGAATGTGAGTGTTGCTGTGCATTAAATGCAAGTTGTGAAAGTTGTTCTAGGTTATTTTTCTTCATGGGTACCTTTGTTACCCGCCTAATGCACTTTACTTTTCCTATCAAATGCGAGAAGGTTGGCGGCATCAGCGCCGCTTCAAGTGTATGCTTCTTATACTGGCGGTTTTTTCTTTTTCTACAGAATGCTTTTTTACCATGCGCAGAAACGTTAGTCTCATCTTTTTTTCTTTATTCGTTTGTATTTTAACCGGTTGCGCACAAACGCAGCCTGTCGAGCAACGCAGTCAAATGGGGAACTTGCTTTTAGCAGAGCCAGCACCCGCGAATCCACGTTCGCAAATGGCCATTGCCCGCTATAATCAAGTACTCACGAGTACCGCATTATCAGATGACGACAAAGCAGAACTTCACTTCCAGCGCGGTATGTTGTACGACAGCGTAGGGCTAAACGGTTTAGCTCAGTTTGACTATAGCCAAGCGATAAATTTAAAGCCTGACCTTGCTGAAGCTTATAATTCAATTGGCATTCACTACATTCAACAAAACGACTTCATTCAAGCGTATGAGGCGTTCGATTCAACGTTAGAAATTAACCCAGATCTAGATTTTGCTTTTTTAAATCGCGGTATTGCACTTTACTACGGCGGCAGGGCAGAACTTGCCACAGGCGATTTAGAAACCTTCTTTAAAAAGGACGAAAAAGACCCGTTTAGAGCGTTATGGTCGTATTTTGCTAATTACGCTATTTCACCACAGCAAGGCGCCGAGTATTTGGCGTCGGTTAGGCCGTTACTCGATAACGAGCATTGGGCCACTTCGTTAATCGATTTGTTTCTGGGTGTTGTTGACGAGAACACCGTACTGAACTCTTTGCTACAGGGCATTACCAGTCAAAAAGCGCTTACGGACAGACTTTGCGAAGCGTACTTTTACCTAGGTAAGTTCCACAGTCAAAATGGCAATAGGGGAATAGCGTCAAATTACTTCAAATTGGCGCTTAGCACGAATGTTTATGACTACGTTGAACACCGCTACGCTCGGTTAGAGTTGAGCCGACTGCGTCAGCGCACAGCTGAAGTGTCCACTGATGATGAATAAATAAGCCTAGCCCATGCGCGGTTTATTCCTAGCAGTGTTCGCACTGCTCATTGTAGTGGGCGACGCTGGTCGCTACGCACCTCAGCTTGTGGCTAATGCGACAACCGCGCTTTCCTATGTGCGAGAGCAAGCCGCGTCTCACGTTGAGCCTAGCGCACAGTCTCAAGATCAGGCACAGCTCCAAAAACAACCCCAAGCACAGCTAAAGCTACCATCCGAATTGACTGCTGAAAACACCTATCGGGTGCGAGCTGCATTCGCCCTACTGTGGCACGCAGCACAATTAAATAGCGATGAAGCACAGAAAACACTAATGACGTCTATTGAAGAGGTTACGTCTAATCAGTTAAACCCAGAGTCAAGTTTTCCAACCCCGCCAGGGGAATCTGACGATTCAGATGAGCTATCCCAACAACGGGTAAACGAACAAACAGCCGCCACCACTTCAGCTCAAGTAAGTAAGCTAGATCCCATATATTGGCTTGAGAACCTGGTGTCGTTAGATAATGCAGACGCAGCGTGGTTGCTATACCAGCTTATAGGTGAGGAGAGTGCTTCTGAGCGTTTTATGGCACTTGCCGCTAAAGGCAATGTTGCTGAAGCGCAATTGGCGTACGCCATGTCGTCGCAGTCACCTGACAAGCGTGAGAAGTGGTTAATTCGCGCTGCCGAACAGGAATATTTGCCTGCCCAAGCGGCACTGGCCGACTGGTATTTGCTGCATGATCAAAACAAGAAAGCCAAGCCTTTACTTGCTGCCACGGCATCATTAGATATGCAAAGCGCATTTAAATATGGCCGGTTGTTATGGGATGAGGGCAACATTGATGAAGCAAAAATTTACTTAACGAAAGCCGCTAACCTCGGTCAGCAACAGGCTAAAGATGCGCTTGCCATTACACAGCGTTACAGCGTAACAGCGCTTGGCGATGTAAAGCCGTTTGACTGGGCTGGTGGCAATCAGTGTTTGCAACGAATTCAGCCATTTGCGGCCTCGCTGGCTACCATGATCCGTGCCGATAGTTTTTATCGCCAATTCAATGATGACGAGCGGCTAGCGTCGCTGTCGCTGTGTGTTGCCCCGCCAATTTGGTTACCAAAAGACGCGTTGTCATGCAGCGACGATTACAATAATAGAAACGTGCTGGGATGCGACGTAAAGCCATTAGCTAATATCGCGAAAAAGAGGCAGTTTAGTCATGCGGTAGTGGTTGCTAAGCAAGGAAAGGCGAACGTTCAAAATGGGGTGATGTTTTTAGACATTGGTGATACGTATTCGGTGTTTGTGCACGAGTTAGCGCATTTTGCAGGTTTTGCCGATGAATATCCCATTGCCAGAAGTATGGCCAGAAAGATATGTGATATTCAGCGTATCAGTGACTTCTCTCCGCCAAACCTCGTGATTGATAGCCCGCACTATTACGCCCCTGTCGATACCGTGTCCCGGTGGGCGAAAATAGACCCCAACACAATAGTGGCGAAAGCCAAAACCTGTGAAGGCGTATCTAAAAATAGCTATAAGCCAAGCAGGCGCATTACCTTTATGGAACACCACGATACAGGAGCCATACCGCCACTTTACTTGGTGCTATGGCAACAGCAGCTAGAGAAACAGCAGGCTCAACGTCCTATATCGATGAATTTTTTCCAAGCATTTCACCACCAGGGCGACCAAAAAGAGGCCGCACACTGGCTTGCCAAATACGAAGCTTTTGTTGGTAAAACCTCTTAATAAAATAAAGACCCTTCAAACTATCTAGTTTCCAAGCGACGTTTGTGCGTCTTGTTTCAGTTCATTTACCCACATTGCTGTCGCGCCACAAATGGCTACGGGCATAATAATAAAGTTAACCACGGGAATAAGTGAAAACACATTCACCATCATGCCAAATGTTAGCGCTTTGCCTTTGTGTTCTGATAAATGAAGGCGCATGCGTGTAAAGGACACTTTATGGTTGTCGTAAGGATAATCACAGTACTGAATCGCCATCATCCAAGCGTTAAAGAGGAACCACAGTACTTGGCCAATAACGGGTAGTAGAAAAAAGAGAATAAGGAAACCAATAGCGCGAGGTAAATACCATGCGAGCTTAGTCAATTCTCGACCAATAGTGCGCGGTATGTCTTTAACCAATGCCATTACACCTTCATCCCCTAAAGCCTCACCGGATAAATGGCGCTCTACTTTTTCTGACAAAACGCCGTTAAAAGGTGCGGCAATCCAATTGGCAAGGGTGCCAAAAATAAGCGCAAATATTAATAAAACGCTTATTACTGCCAGTGGCCACAATAAAAAGGTAATTGCTGTTTTGACCCATCCTAACCATTCTGGGACTAAATTAATCACATAGGAGATACCGGTTTCAATTTGGCCGAATAAGAAATAAAAGGCCAACGAAAACAAAATAAGGTTAATGCTGAAGGGAACAAAAACGAACCGCTTTAGCCCTTTGGTTTTAATAAGCGAAAAACCCATAAAAAAATAGTGTACGCCGCCAGAACTCATTCGCTCTCCTTTGATAAATCAGCTGCTTCGGTGATATAAAACGTCATAAAAATAATAGTAACATCTTAATATCAAGGGGCGTCAGACTTAAATGTTAATTGTTACAAGCTGTATGTTTTGGTAGAGTCCTTGGAATAATAACAACTAAAACAAAGTGCTATTGCAGTGTACGTGTAATGGTATTTTAATTGGTATACGCAACTAACGTGATTACCCTTAATTCTCCGCCTAGCTATTTACTTCACTGCATAGTTAACATCCTAGTTGACTATCCGCTTAGCTATTTAGCTAAAAATCACCCTAAGTCCCAACAACAGTGTTCAGCAGGGGCGCATCACTTTTCCTGTAACACTCGTGGTTCTTTTTTCATGGCTAGCACTGTGCGTATGTCTGGCACTGTGAGTTCGAGTGGTGCTGTGCACATAGATGGCAGCCATCCACTGGGGAATGTGTGTGCGACTTAAAAAGATAAAGCTTGCGGGCTTTAAATCTTTCGTTGAGCCTACCTCGATACCATTTCCTGGTGAAATGACGGCTGTGGTTGGGCCAAACGGTTGCGGAAAATCTAACGTTATTGATGCAGTTCGTTGGGTGCTCGGCGAGAGTTCAGCTAAGAACTTGCGCGGCGACGCCATGACCGACGTTATCTTTAATGGTTCATCATCGCGAAAGCCCGTTGGCCAATGTAGCGTTGAATTGATATTCGACAATAGCTCTGGGCGCATATCTGGCGAGTATGCTAATTACAATGAGCTGTCTGTTAAACGTCTAGTTACTCGAGAAGCGCAATCGACTTATTTCCTTAATGGAGCGAAATGTCGTCGACGGGACGTCACCGATCTATTTTTGGGAACCGGGCTAGGGCCGCGCTCTTACGCTATTATCGAGCAAGGTATGATATCGCGCTTGATAGAGTCTAAGCCGCAAGAGTTAAGAGTATTCATTGAAGAAGCGGCAGGTATTTCTAAGTACAAAGAGCGCAGACGAGAAACAGAAAACAGAATAAAGCATACCCAAGACAATTTAGAGCGCCTTACCGATGTCAGGGATGAATTGGGTAGGCAGCTAGAAAAACTGCAAAGACAAGCCGCAGCAGCAACAAAATATAAAGCGTTGAGAGCGCAAGCGAGAGATCTTAAAGGGCAGTTGGCAGCCATTCGGTTTTTGAAAAACAGCGAACACATAGACAAGTTAGAACAAAACAAAAGTGGGCTCACCGCTGAGATGGAAGGGTTAATTGCTCGCCAGCAAGGTGATGAAGCGGGCGCAATGGCCTATAAAGAGCAGCAAGCAGAGTTAAAACAGTCTATAGATGATTTGCAACAGTCACTCTTCTCAACAAGCACTGCCATAACCCGTTTAGAGCAAAACGCGCTGCACGCCAAGCAAAGGGTATCGCAAGTAGAGCAGGAAATTGCGCGGTTAGCACAGCAACAAAGCCTATTAAGTACCTCCTTGAGTGAAGCACAATCCTCGCTATCTAGTTCTAATGCTGCCTTAGTCGATATTGAGCCGGAAATTGAGCTTAAAGAAGCGGAGCTGTATAGCGTAAAGGAGCGATTTGAAGACGCTGAGCAAGCACTGCGTGACTTTAATGCAAGGGCACGAGAGCAAGAATCCACTTATAATCAAGTAAAAAGCAAAGTGCAGCAATGCCATAGTCAAATTCAATCTTTGATGAGCGTGCAGCTAAGAACGTCACAGCGAATTTCTGACATTCAGCAAGAATTAGCACAAGCTGAGAATGAAGATTACGAAGAGCAAAGTGCGTTATTAGACGCGCAGCTAGAAGAAGCTGAAATTAATCAAAGTGAACAAAAAGATGCTATTCACGATATAGAGCAGGATGAATTACTGGCGTTAAATACGTTGAAGCAGCGTGCTTCTGAACTTGATAGCGTGAAAAATAAATGGCAATCCATACAGTCTAGCTACACGGCGTTGTCAGCGCTGCAAAGTGACGCTTCGCGACAGTTCGGCAGTGATGACAGTGAGGACGACGGCGGTAAAGAGAGTCATGACAGTAAAGATAACCATGATAGTAAAGAGAAAATAGCGGAAACTCTGTGGCAATCAATGAGTGCACCTGAGCGCCTTGCCCCGTGTATCGAAGTTATCCTCAATCAGTTCAACCAGCCTTTACTCGCAAATCAAAACGATATATCCGCACTTTATGACGCAAGCAGTGCGTTACCCAATGGCGTGCGAATTTATACACATGACGTTTTCATTACCAATGCTCATACGGGCACATTAGCGCATGCACTTCTTGAGCAGAAACAGAACGAAAAAGTACCTGGCTTTTTAAACGATATTTTTCTTTGCGAGACAGATAGCGAGCTATTTAGCGCGAACACCCAGCAGAAGTTAAAAGACACAGGCAAAAGTGCTATCTCATTAACGGGTTTATGGTGTGGTGCCAACTGGATATTGAAGCCAGGTGATATTGAAGACGGTGTATTGCAACGAGCAAATAAACTCTCACAACTTGAACTTGAACTCGTTGAATTAGAGCAGGCTAAAAGCGTTTGTATTGATGCAGTGGAAAGAGAAGAGCAAAACCTCAATCAGTTACGAGAGGCAAAGCAGCGTCTACAATCATCAATAATGGAAAGCGAAAGTGCCTTGCAGCAACTAAAAAACGCCCGCTCATTAATTGATATGCAGCAACAGCAGCAACAAGCCAGAAGCAAAAAATTATACGACGAGCTCTCATCTCAGCAAGTATTGCACAAAGACGAGGAAGCACAGTTAGAACAGCTTTCTGAAGATCTCGCCGTGCACGAGGCTCAGCTTATTGAGTCTGAGGATTACATGAGCGGCGTGGTTGAAAAGCGCGAGTTAGCAGAGCGCAATCTCAACGAGCTTCGCGGACAAGTTGAGATGCTAACGTCTACAAAACATGAACTTGCATTAAAGAAACAGCAGTTAGATAACCACCAGCGGCTGTATCGCGAACAGGTTACGCGTAATGAAAGTCAGATGAGCGAGTACGCTGAAACCACCGCCAGACTTAAAGACGAGCTGTCAAAACTTACTTCACCACAAGAACTTCAGCACGAAGAGCTACAGCACCTATTGCACACTAAATCGGAGCTTGAACAATCGCGCAGTGAAGCACTTGTGCGCTTAGAAGAGGTAGAGCAATGGCTGCGGGAAGCCGAAAAAGGGCAGCAGTCATTAGCGAAAGACATTCAAGCTAGGCAAGCACACATTGATTCTTTGAACATAGAAATTGAAGGCTTTCGTGTTCGTGCCAATACAGTATTAGAACAGCTTGACGAATCAAAGCAATCTCTCAAAATGCTTTTAGCTGAGTTGCCTACTGATGCTGATGAAACGCAATGGCAACAAGAGTTGGAAAAAACACAAGCGAGTTTGCAGCGTTTAGGCGCGGTGAACTTGGCCGCAGTGGAAGAGTTTGAAGCCCAATCTCAGCGAAAGGCCCATCTTGATGAGCAAAATAATGATTTAACCGACGCGCTTGAAACTCTTCAATCTGCTATTCGTAAAATTGATAAAGAGACAAGAACCCGTTTTTCGAATACCTTCGAACAGGTCAATGAGGATTTGAAAACCTTATTTCCAAAGGTGTTTGGCGGCGGCTCTGCCTACCTTGCACTGACCGATGAGGACTTGTTAGAAACTGGGGTAACCATAATGGCTCGGCCACCGGGCAAGAAAAATAGCACAATTCATCTTTTAAGCGGTGGAGAAAAAGCGTTAACCGCTTTATCATTGGTTTTTGCAATCTTTAGATTAAATCCGGCGCCGTTCTGCCTTCTTGATGAAGTTGATGCACCATTAGATGATGCAAACGTTGGGCGTTTTTGTAATTTGGTGTCGGAAATGTCGCAAACAGTGCAGTTTATTTATATAACCCATAATAAGATAGCGATGGAAATGGCAAGTCACCTTACTGGTGTCACAATGGCGGAGCCGGGCGTGTCACGGATGGTAGCCGTTGATGTTGACGAAGCCGTTGCATTCGCAGAAGCATAACAAAGGGCGAAAGAATTAAATGGAAGATGAATTACGTCTATTTTTACTGTTAGGTGGTTCTGTTTTTATCATCGGTGTTTTAGCCCATGGTATATGGAAAATCAGAAAAAATAGTAAGCCAGAGCGCAAGGAACGTTTAGAGCCACGACAGTGGAACGAAAGCCAAGATAGCGATGTTGAAAGTGATGAATCATCAGAAAACGGTGGGTTCGACGAACTCGGTGTAGGCAGTGTTCGTGTTATTGGCGGCAACCGTTCGTATCATGGTGATGACGCTGATGAGACCCGCTTTAATTCAGATGACGAGCACACGTTGTCAGGCGGTGATAAAGGTTCTATCAGCAACGATTCTAGTAGCGACGATTCCAGCATGTTTGCCGATGACGCTGATAGAAAGTCATTAGCAGAAAATAGAGCGCAAGGTGCCGATTACCCTTCTGGCGACGCTTCTGAAAGCGCAAACTCGGTCAATATCGAGCAGGAAGATGATGATGCACAAGAGCAGCGTTCTACACTTTATGGTTCAGTCATTACCAATCCAAAACCCCATTTGCAAGGCCAGAGCCGCTCTTCTAGTGACACTGCGCCGGTTCAAAATGACAACATAGCGGATTTTCCAGAGCCCCCTGGTTTCTTATTGAAAGAATCTGAAGCGTCTTCTCATGGGTCTCAAGCGAATGAACAAAGCGACGGTGGAAACGAGAATTCTGAGCCTCTTTCTGATTCAACCAGCAGTGTAAGCACGAGTGCACAGCATAATCCATCAGAGTCGGCAGACCATACAGCCGACGCTGGCAACATAGCGAGTGAGTCGAAAAAATACCAGCGTTCTGAAGTACCGAAAGCCACCTCAACGCTTTATGTAGATGCGACTAAAGAAGAGACTTCCGAAACGAGTACTCTAGAAAACGGCATTTTAGAAAATAGCGATTCGGAGTCGAAGATTGTAGAAGGGCAGTTTGATAAAACAGCTGCACCGCAACGGGTAGAACCTACTTTTTCTGGCTCATTGCGAGAGAAGGCCGAAAACGAACGTGTGGCCAGTCATCACGATGAGCTTGCTGGTGAAAGAAAACGATTCTCTAAAACCAAACGTACCAAACCCGCGGCAAGGAAACGGGAAGAGCCAAACTTTGGTGACGATCAAATGCGTATCGATTTCGACGATAACGATACTCAGTCTGCTAATCAGGCCTCTAGTCCGTCCTCTAATCAGGCCGCATCAAACGAAACCTCTGACGCAGCCGCACAGGAAGTGTTAGTGCTGAATGTGCGAGCAAAGAATGACTTGCCTATATCGGGAGCTGCATTATTGCCTATGCTACTGACGTTGGGTTTCAAATTTGGCGATCAGGATATTTTTCACCGTCACGTTAACTCAAACGGTAAGGGACCTGTGTTGTTTAGCCTTGCAAACATGTTTAAGCCAGGCGTGTTCGATATAGACAATTTAGAGAACTTTGATACCCAGGGCATCTCGTTGTTTATGATCTTACCCATTGAGGGCGATCCGCATCAGGTGTTTAATATGATGCATAATGCGGCTCGCAAATTAGCGGATGAGTTTGACGCACAAGTACTCGATGGCCGCCGCAGTGTGTTAACAAAACAAGGGCTGCAGCAGTACGTCGAGAAAATTCGAGAATTTGAGCGCAAACGAATGATTTCGCGTAGCTAGGTAGAAGCTTGTTTTTTGCGGTGGGGCGATGGGGTAAATTTAACCTGTATGTTGTCTTACTCGTTAGCTTTAAGAAAAGCCAGATCTGGTAGAGGGCTAGCCAGTAGAAGCTTAAAGAGTTGAAACTCAACGAGTAGAGACTTAGCTAGAACAGAGCTAACTAGAACAGAGCTAACTAGAACCGCTTAGGTAATTTATAAGGACTTGCTTATCAAGTCCTTTTTTCATTTAAACAGATGTCTGTAGAGAAACTCATGATACCTGTTTAACGTTTTTCACTTTTATTATGGCGTGATACCGACTCTATGTCCGATACCTTAGAGCAAGCAAAAAATGATGTTGTGACACTTCGCAAACGTTTGAACGAGTATAATTATCAGTACTACGTTCTGGACGACCCTTCTGTGCCAGACGCACAGTACGATCGCGACATGCAGTCGCTTATTGCATTAGAGAAGCAGTTTCCAGATTTATACAGTGCTAACTCACCAAGTCAAAAGGTGGGCGGCGCGGCGCTGTCGTCGTTCGAGCAAGTGACTCACGATGTACCTATGCTATCTCTAGATAATGCCTTTGATGATGCGTCGTTACTGGCCTTTGAAAAGCGCTTAAAAGACCGCTTAAAAGATACGACAACCCTCGCTTTTAGCTGTGAGCCTAAGCTTGATGGACTGGCTGTAAGTATTCTTTATGAAAATGGAGAGCTTGTGCGAGCGGCCACCCGCGGCGATGGGCAGGTTGGCGAAAATATTACTGCCAACGTTAGAACCATTGCCAACGTACCTTTATCGCTTCGCGGCGATAATCTGCCAGCCCGTGTAGAAGTGCGTGGCGAAGTTTTCATGCCCAAAGAGGGGTTTGAAAAGCTCAATAATACCCAGCGTGAAAAAAGTGCGAAGGTTTTTGCTAACCCTCGAAATGCAGCGGCAGGAAGTTTGAGGCAATTAGACTCTAAAATTACCGCTAAACGCCCGCTAATGTTTTATTCGTACTCACTAGGCGTGGTTGAGCCGGAGTCGTTCGACCTTCCTAATACGCACAGTGAGCGCCTCAATAAGCTTGCCTCTTGGGGCCTTCCTTTGTGCCCTGATATCAGTACTGCCGAAGGCGGAACCGGCTGCTTAGACTACTACAACCTTATCTTAAACAAACGGGATGCACTTCCTTACGACATCGACGGTGTTGTGTTTAAGGTTGATGATATTTCCATTCAACGCACACTGGGCTTTGTTGCTAGAGCACCGCGCTGGGCTATTGCACAAAAATTCCCGGCCCAGGAAGAGGTAACTACATTAGTAGATGTGGAATTCCAAGTGGGTCGTACTGGCGCGATAACGCCTGTGGCTAGACTCGAGCCTGTTTTTGTAGGCGGCGTAACCGTATCGAACGCAACGCTTCACAATCAAGATGAAATAGAGCGCTTGGGTGTAAAAATTGGCGATACCGTTGTGATAAGACGGGCTGGCGACGTTATTCCTCAAGTTGTGTCTGTGGTAGAAGCTAACCGTACTGGTGATGAGGTAGATATTAATTTTCCAGCCCATTGTCCTGTGTGTGACTCGAAGGCAGAGAAATTAGAAGACGAAGCTGTTGCGCGCTGCACAGGAGGGCTGATTTGCCCTGCACAGCGCAAGCAGGCACTGAAGCATTTCGCTTCTCGTAAGGCGTTTGATATTGACGGACTTGGCGATAAGCTTGTGGATCAGCTCGTCGATGCTGATTTAGTGCACAGTCCGGCAGATTTCTTTACCTTGTCGCTTGGTGGCTTAATTGGCTTAGAACGAATGGCTGAGAAGTCGGCGTCTAAATTGTTAGACTCACTTGAGGCATCTAAGCAAACCACATTAGCGAAATTCTTATATGCGTTAGGTATTCGTGAGGTAGGTGAAGCCACGGCTGCAAACCTTGCAATGCATTTTACCACGCTTGAGGCTATTCAAGAGGCGTCCATTGAGTCACTAATTGAGGTGCAAGATGTAGGCGCTATTGTGGCCGAGCATATTTTCAATTTCTTTAATGAAGCGCACAACACTGATGTGATCACCGCCTTGTTAGGTGAAGGCATCCATTGGCCTACCGTTGAGAAGCCTCGAGAGGACAGCCTGCCGCTAAAAGGTAAAACCTGCGTCATCACCGGAACGCTCAATGAAATGGGCCGAACAGATGCTAAATCGCGACTTCAGTTACTAGGTGCAAAGGTTGCTGGGTCAGTTTCAAAAAATACGGACTTTTTGGTTGCAGGTGAAAAGGCAGGCTCTAAGTTAACCAAGGCTCAAGAGCTTGATGTTGCAGTGTGGGACGAAGCTGCACTAATTGCATTTCTTGATGAACACGAAGGTTAGAGATGCTTTAAAAAGTGGATAGCGGCGCTAGAACGTATATCAATCACATACGGCGCCGTTGTTCATTGTGTTAACAACACTCTTCATCGCGATAGCAATGTGATTGAAGGGGAGCAGGGCTATATTACAGCGAATTCGCCTTCATATTCCGTCTCTGCTTTCTGCGCTCCCACGCTTTACTCACTTGAAAGCGCCATATCCAGTTAAGCGATAAGTAACCTAGCAGACCAAATACTACTGAACAGATACCACAGCCAACCAAAAACGCAGGCCCAATGGTGTTTATGCTTTCCACCACCCATTGCCAACTAAACTGAAATTCAAAATGCTCAGGCTTAGTCCCCAGTACAGTAGTACCCACCTTGTATGCGCCATAAAATATAGGCGGAATAGTGAAGGGGTTCGTTATCCATACGGTGGCGACTGAAAGTGGAATGTTCGCTCTAAAAGGAATGGCAACGCCCGCAGACAGCCACATTTGAAAGGGCACTGGCCAGAATGCGAAGAAAAGTCCTATGCCGAAAGCGCCCGACGCAGAACGACGATTCAAATGCCACAGATTTGGCTCATGAAGCACATGGCCAAATATTTTGAGTGCTTTGTTTTTCTTAATGCTTTGATGATCAGGCAAAAAGCGTCGTATGAATTTCTTAGGCATAAACTTCGATGCGTCTTAAAATTAGAGTCAAATAGAACATGATAGCTCGCAATCCATTACTAATAAAAAAGAAAATATGTTCCGCTGAACGTGCTTCACTTGCCACACACCACGCAATCCGCATTAATGACTACGTAGTCACATGGTAAATAGTATCACAATTTGGCTAATCAGTTTTTGCCTAGGTACGTTAAGTGCCGTCTTTTGGCCTCGGCTACCTAGCAAAATCGAGTTAGCGATTCTGTGTACTTTATGCCTGCTGCCCATACTTCTATCCCTGTATGGCAAACACTTCAACAATACGTTGGACACTTTAAAAGTTAAAGCCGGTAAAGGCATCTGCTTTTGTATATTAGTATTGAACGGTTGTGTTGCCGGAGCACTGATGGAGGCGAGTGTAGGGTATTTACACTATGCTTGGCAACTACCAAACGACAAAATTCAAAAAGAGATCACAATTCGAGCTCGTGTACTTAAGGGCGGGTGTATCCCATCTGACAATCTCCAGTCTGATCACCTTTCTACATGCGAAAAAAGCTATAAATACTTGGTAAAATTTATTGCCTTTGAACCAACGGTATCGCCGTATAAGCGCGCCCAAACTGAAATACGAACCAATGCACATGATAGAAGTAACAACCAACGAAGGAGACTAGATAGAACGGCAGAGATTGAGAAAGAGAGCAGCTTAAAAAACCAGACAGAAACCGAAACAGAAGGGGAAACAGAAAGCG
The DNA here is from genome assembly GCF_057542855.1 of Alteromonas sp. 4NS20-0143. Lineage (NCBI taxonomy): Bacteria > Pseudomonadati > Pseudomonadota > Gammaproteobacteria > Alteromonadales > Alteromonadaceae > Alteromonas > Alteromonas sp. 4NS20-0143. The sequence goes on along the minus strand of NZ_BAAJLR010000001.1, from coordinate 683,221 downwards.
AAATAGAAAGAGCTACCGAGTTATTGATGGGTAAGAAAGGGCTGTTAACTATGTCTACTTATACATTTGTAAAAGGTGCGGATGCGGAGCATTGCCTACACAACGGCGATGAATTTACAGCGGTGGTAAAGCTAAAACCGAGATACAGCACTCAAAATCCCGTTGGGTTTAATAAACAAAAGCAGCTACTGGTAGATAACGTTCATGTAACTGGATACATCAAAACTTTGTATTCGGCGTCTGTTACCCATAAACACAGCTTCCGATTACGAATGGCTGCGGTATTACATACTATCGACATTCAAAACCGCATTTGGTGGCAAGCGTTATTAGTAGGAATACGTGTTAATTTCGACAAATCTCATTGGCAGCTTTTGCAGGTTACCGGCACTGGGCACCTTTTTAGTATTTCGGGAATGCATTTAGGTGTCGTCGCAGCGTACACGTTATTACTCAGCGCCGGGTTTCTGCTCATTGCAAGTTACATAAAGAGAGTGGTGCAGGCTTTTATCTCAATGCTGCGCTTCGCTTCAATAGAGCGTATAACTTCAATGCAACGTGTAGCTTCAATGCACGATTTAATTCCTAAGCGACGTGTAACTTTAATGCCCTGTCTCCCTCATTGGTTCGCTTCTTTGCTGTTATCTCTACAAGAGTCCCATACATTAACCCCAGTGTTTGCCATAAAATACCGAATACTGATTATCGGGGCCGTGTGGGTGGTCTGCGGGTTCTATGCTGCGTTAAGTGGTCTGGCACTCCCTGTTGTTAGAGCGTTCGTGCTACTCACTATTGCCAGTGTGTTCTCACTGCTTTTTATTGCCTACCGACCCATACACTTAGCCACCGCTATGGTGGCAATGAGTATTGTACTTTTTCCATTGTCTATCTTAAGCGCTAGTTTCTACTTAAGCGTGTGTGCCGTCTTTTATATTTGGTTTCTTACCACACGGTTTCGCACAGAAAATGGGTCACGGTTTAAAACCCTATTGATTTTACAGCTTTTACTGGGCGTATTTATGGCGCCTTTAACCATTATTTTCTTTAATTCACTGTCGGTAGCGGGGTTGATTGCCAATATTATTGCTGTTCCGGTAATTACATTATTACTGCCTCCCGCTCTCATTATCTTACTGGTACTTACCCTAGTACAACCCTCGAAAGAAGACGCTGTAGATGGAAGCGCAGTAGATAATGTTTATCAAATGGCTGAGTGTCTTTTCATCTATTTAGATAGTGCTCTATCGTGGTTACTTAGTGTTTTACGCTACATTGCCCACTATGACTGGGCAGCAATTAATATTCACATTGATTCGAAAGTAGCAGCCTGTCTTTTAGTTTTTATGATGGTCATCATCGCTCCCCCATGGCGTTACAAGCGACATGCGCTGTTTGTGCTAATCACTCCGCTTTTAGCCTTTTATATCCCCTCAAATCCTGACCAATGGAAGGTGCATGTGTTAGATGCAGGGCAGGCCAGTGCAATAGTGGTAATTAAAGACGAAAGAGCCATGGTTATCGACTCGGGCGCTAGCTATCGTAACCTAGCCTATACGGCGAGCTCGGTGTTGCTACCTTTACTCAAAAGAGAAGGCGTGGAGTCGATAGACATTATTGTTCATACACATAAAGACAACGATCATGCCGGAGGCAAAGCGGCGCTAGCATCTTCGCCACTAGCTCAAAATGCATTGTGGTTTTCACCCACGAAAAACTGTGAGCGTGGGCGAGTAGAGCGATGGCAGGGACTGGCCATTCATTTTTTATGGCCAAAGGTGGGCAATACAATAAACAATAATGACCATTCTTGCGTGTTAAAAATAACCGACGGCCAGCGCAGTGTTTTGTTTCCGGGTGATATCGAGCGCACTACTGAATACGCCATTCTAACCTTGCCTAATTCACAGGCAAACCTAAAAGCTGATGTGCTTATTGCACCGCATCATGGCAGCAATACTTCTTCTACTGACGTGTTTTTGAAATACGTGGCGCCTAAAGCGGTAATTTTCACTCAAGGTTTTGAGAACCGATGGCAGTTTCCTGCAAAGGAAGTTATCTCGGGTTATGAGGCACTTAATATTCCCTACTTTATGACAAGCTACCATGGTTATTTAACCGTTTCATTTCCCGCAGATAGCCGCACTTATTTCAATCAAAACACCACAGGTTTCACTGTTCATTCTCAGCGGTTTGACTTGAATAAGCGTTGGTATCTCGACGCTCGATATCCGACTCATCTCTCATCAAGTCGTGAACCTCATTGACCTGATACTGAAAGTGTCGGTGGCATTTTAAGCAAATAAGGAGTGAAATTAGTGAATTGAATGAATAACGAGTACAATAAAGCAAAGGTTTTAGTACCGTTTATTCCGTGTTAGATGTTTTTCTATTCAGGCTAGCAAGTCTTAAAACATCACCCTTGTTTAGGCAGCACATGCCGCTGCAGCTATTTGGCAGTAAAAGGGGGCAGTAAAGGGGCAGCAAAGGTCAAAAAACCTAGTTAAAGACACAACAATGCGTTGGGCTTTAATTATCGGATAATTTATCAGGCAATTTATCGAAGAAGTTACCGAATACCGTATTTAATTACGCATTTAAAAACTTAGCAAACGACAAGACGGGTGAAAATAATTCATGCAGCAAGCCGACACCTCGGATTTTCAAATTAAGCGCTTTCTTAGCTACCTAAAGGTGTACAAGGTGCCTTTCGTATTTGCCATCATAGGTATGATTGGCTATTCGGCGGTGGACACCTTTGTTTTTGCGCAGCTTCAACCCATGATTGATGAGTCATTGGGAAAAAATGATCACGAATACTTGCGCCTTGCCGCTTATGCCATTGTCCCTTTGTTTTTGTTGCGAGGCATATTCAATTTCTTAGGTACCTACACATTGAGCTGGATTGGTGCTCAAGTGGTTATGCGTATGCGCCAGCAGCTATTTGAAAAGTATATTCACCTGCCGGTGTCTTTTCACGATAACAACGCCGTTGGCGGGCTTATTAGTAAAGTTACCTACGACACTGAGCAAGTTGCTAATGCATCAGGAAAAGCACTGCTTACCCTTATTCGAGAGGGTGCATTAGTAATAGGCCTTTTAGGGGTAATGTTCTATTACTCGTGGCAGCTGTCTCTTATTTTCCTGCTGATAGGCCCATTAGTTGCCATTATTGTCGCCTTTGTCAGCAAGCGTTTCAGGGTGGTAAGTAAAAATATTCAGCACTCTATGGGTAACCTTACCTCATCAGTAGAGCAGGCGGTTCGCGGTCATAAAGTGGTTATCATGTTCGGTGGGCAGAAAATAGAGCAGGATAAGTTTAAAGAAAAGAATAACCACAATCGTCAGCAAACTATGAAGCTGTCTGTAACTCAAATTCTCAGCGTGTCATCAATTCAGGTTATTGCCTCCATCGCCTTGGCAGTAGTGTTATATATTGCCAGTACGCCAGGCATGTTAGAACAACTCACCGCTGGGGTATTTATTAATGTCGTGTTCTGTATGGTCATGCTGCTAAAACCCCTTAAACAGCTCACCACCATCAACAATCAATTTCAAAAAGGCATGGCCGCCTGTGCGAGTATCTTTGAAATTCTAGATCAAAGCGATGAAGATGATACCGGAACATTACCCCTTGAGCGCGCAGCAGGAAAGCTTGAATTTGATGACGTCACTTTTTGTTACCCCGGTAAACAAACGCCTGCACTGTCTAATGTCTCGTTTACTGCAAAACCTGGCCAATCCATTGCTCTAGTAGGGCGCTCAGGTAGTGGAAAGTCTACGATATCGTCCTTGTTAACGCGGTTCTATGTACCCCAACAGGGTGAAATTCGCATTGATGACAAGGCGCTCAATTCCATAGACCTTAAAGACTTACGTGCTCAGTTTGCAGTAGTGTCTCAAAACGTTACCCTGTTTAATGAAAGCATCGCTAACAACATTGCCTATGGTGCGCGGGAAAATGTCACCCGTAGCCAGATTGAACACGCAGCAAAAATGGCTCATGTAGAAGAGTTTCTCGCTAACCTGCCAGATGGTCTGGACACCGTCATTGGTGAAAACGGCTTGATGCTATCGGGAGGCCAGCGCCAGCGCATTGCTATCGCACGGGCTATTTTAGCCCAGGCGCCCATTCTTATTCTTGATGAGGCAACGTCGGCGTTAGACACGGAGTCTGAGAAGTTAATTCAAGATGCATTAGAAACACTGCAAAAACGCTGCACGAGTATTGTGGTGGCACACAGACTATCTACCATTGAAAGTGCCGATGCTATTATGGTGGTGGAACAGGGGCAGATTATCGAAAAAGGCAGCCATCACGAACTGCTCGAGAAAAATGGCCATTACGCACAACTTCATGCACTGCAGTTTGGTGATGCTAAGTGAGTAATTTGGTAAAAAAGTGGTATGGCGGACACCCATTGGTGTGGTTGTTAGCGCCCCTCACGCTGCTTTTTTACTGCGTTTCTGCAGGTAGAAGACTGCTATTTAAACTAGGCGTTAAGAAAGCTATAAAAGTGAATGCGCCCGTCATCGTTGTGGGCAACATATCTGTGGGTGGTAATGGAAAGACGCCAGTCGTATTGGCCCTTGCAGAGTATTACACCCGACGTGGCATTAAAGTGGGTATTCTAAGTCGTGGCTATGGCGGCAACTCAAGTTTTTACCCGCGTAGCGTGAATGAGAATGACAACGCCGAAGAGGTAGGTGATGAACCTAGGCTGTTAGCCAGTCGAAGCGGTTGTACTGTAGTAATTGACCCAGTACGTGCTCGTGGTGCTCGCTATTTAGTTGATGAATTAGGTTGCCAACTCATTATTTGCGATGATGGCCTTCAGCATTACGCTCTGTATCGAGACGTTGAATTAGTGGTAATGGACGATAGAGAAGTTGGTAGCGGCTTTTTGTTGCCCATGGGGCCATTAAGAGAAGGAAAGTGGCGTTTAGCGACTGTGGATGCAATCATTCATAACAGTGACGTCATTCCCCAATTTCGCCACGACGTTTCAAAGCAGTTTTCTATGTCGTTACAGCCAGAGAAACTCACCAATATTCAAGATAAAAAACAGCAGGCTAGCGTAGCCTCGTTTCGTGAAAAGCCTGTAAGCGCACTGGCAGGCATTGGTTCTCCCCAGCGTTTTTTTAATCAGTTAAAAGCGATGGGGCTAAATCTTGTTGCGTCCTTGCCGTTTCCCGATCACTATCATTTTACTCGCGATGATATTCCTAATGGTACTGTGATCATGACAGAAAAAGACGCGGTAAAGGTAGCTCCATATGCCCACGACGACTGCTGGTTTTTGCCAGTTAGTGCACGTATTAGTGATGCGTTTTTTAATGAAGTAAATAATAAGCTAGCCACTACGGGGTTAGTTATAGAAAGCGAAAAGGAAAAAGAAGATGGCGTTTGATAAAAAACTATTAGAAGTATTAGCATGCCCAGTATGCAAGGGAAAACTTGTCTTAGGTGAGTCTAACAACAGTTTAGTTTGTCGTTTTGACCGTCTTGCTTATGACATTAAAGACGGCATTCCTGTGTTGATAGAAGCCAAGGCAACGACCTTGTCGTTAGAGCAAGTGGACGCGACTCGCTAAAACAATAGCGATTTCCACCAAGCGCTATTGTTTTTCTGCAATCGCAATTTAAACAATAACAAGTAAGTCTTTTGCCCTTATAAATGGTACTTCAAGCTATGGCATTTACAGTTGTTATACCCGCACGTTTTGGTTCCAGTCGTTTTCCTGGCAAGCCTTTAGCATCCATCAACGGAAAGCCAATGATTCAGCATGTTGTTGAGCGTGCTAAAGAAGCCGGTGCAGAGCGCATTATAGTGGCCACCGACGACGATAGAATTGAAGAAGTAGCAAGTCAATTCTGCTCGGTCTGCATGACGTCGTCAGACCATCAGTCTGGTACTGAGCGCATTGCCGAAGTGGTTCGCAAAATGGCGCTCGGCGCAGACGACATTGTGGTGAATGTGCAGGGCGATGAGCCTTTTATTCCCGCAGAAAATATTCGCCAAGTTGCGCTTAATTTGGCACACGCTAAAGAGTGTGAGATGGCTACGTTAACCACACCGGTTACCAGTACTGAAGACGTGTTTAACCCTAATATTGTAAAGGTTGTGGTTAACAAGAATAACGAAGCGATATACTTTTCACGCTCAGCCATTCCCTTTGAACGGGATAGAATGATGGCCGATAAGCGCGATGCAAATACGGCGCTCTATCATCGCCACATCGGCATTTATGCGTATCGAGCAAGATATATCGAGCAATATGTGAATTATGAACCTAGCGCTTTAGAGCAAATAGAATCGCTAGAGCAATTGAGAGCCTTGTGGTACGGCGATAGCATCCATTGCCAACAGGCCAAAGCGCCACCACCTATAGGTATTGATACACCTGAAGACTTGGATCGTTTGTTAGTTGCACTGGAACAACACAGTTAAATCTAAAACATCTAAATCAATTTTATCAACTTAACCATATAAGAGAATACACACAAAGGGAGGCGTTATGAATGTTGTTATAACGGGAGGCAATCGCGGGATCGGACTCGCACTGGCCAAGCAATATCAACAGCAAGGCGCAAAAGTGTATGCAACATGCCGAAATAGCTGTGACGAATTAAACAGTACAGGTATTAATGTGATTCAGGGCGTAGATGTGTCTCGGCCCGATACGCTAGGCGAGCAATTAGCGCCGCTGTCTAATATCAATATTGATGTGCTCATTAATAATGCAGGGGTGCTGGGCAAAGAGTCTATTGATGACTGGGATCCAAATACCATTGATTATCAATTTAGAGTAAATGCATTAGGCCCATTACTTGTTACCCAACTGTTACTGCCGCGCTTATCTTCAGGCAGCAAGGTTGCCTTAATAACAAGTCGGATGGGCTCTATGACTGACAACGGCTCTGGTAATTATTACGGCTACCGTATGTCAAAGGCAGCGCTAAATGCCGCAGGTGTATCGCTAGCTAACGATCTTAAGCCAAAAGGCATAGCGGTTGGCTTGTTTCATCCTGGCTTTGTGCAAACCGAAATGGTGGGCGGTGCTGGTGATATCGATACCACAACGTGTGCAGAGCGTTTGGTAGAGCGAATTTCTGAATTGAATATCGAGTCTACCGGGCAGTTTGTTCATTCCAATGGTGAAATGTTGCCTTGGTAAAAAGCAAAAACTAAAAACCAAGAACCAAAAAAGGCGCTGCGATTAGCGCCTTTTTAACGTATTACGTGCTATGTACTTTATGCTATTAGTACTAATCGTCGTCTTGCTCATCAGACAGCACAGCCCAAACGTCGTGTTCGTTAGCGTGGATTACTTCAGCCCAAACACGCTCACCAGGTTTCACATCATAAACGCCGTTTAGATGAACAAGGCCGTCAACTTCTGGCGCATCAGCGTACGTTCTACCTACTGCACCTTCACTGTCTACGTAATCAATAACCACTTGGTATTCGTTGCCAATTCGTGCTTGAAGGCGAGCAGCGCTTATTTCTCCCTGCACCTCCATAAAGCGAGTTAGACGCTGCTGCTTAACGTCTTCTGGAACAGGATCAGGCAAATCGTTAGCCCTTGCACCTTCAACGGGTGAGTAAGCAAACGCGCCAACACGGTCAAGCTGCGCTTCTCGCAGGAATTCAAGAAGCTCTTCAAACTCTTCTTCAGTCTCACCAGGAAAGCCAACAATAAATGTAGAACGAATAACAAGTGACGGACAGGCTTCACGCCATTTCTTCACTCGTTCCAGTACTCGCTCTGAGCTGCCTGGGCGTTTCATTAGACGCAGAATACGTTTACTCGCGTGCTGAAACGGAATATCGAGGTAAGGCAAAATCTTACCTTCGTTCATCAAAGGAATAAGGTCGTCAACATGCGGGTAGGGGTACACGTAATGTAAACGTACCCAAATTCCAATTTCACCTAGCTTTTCACACAGCTGCTGCATATGGGTTTTAACAGGCATGCCGTTCCAAAAGCCTGTTCTGTGTTTTACATCAACACCATAGGCACTAGTATCTTGTGAGATGACAAGAAGCTCTTTCACTCCAGCATCTTTTAGGCGCTTAGCTTCATCAAGCACGTTGCCCACTGGTCGACTCACTAGGTCGCCACGCATAGAAGGGATAATGCAGAATGTGCATCTGTGATTACAGCCTTCCGATATCTTTAAATAAGCATAGTGTCTTGGTGTAAGCTTTACACCGTGGTCTGGAACAAGGTCGGCAAACGGGTTGTGAGACGGTTTTGGCAAATGCTCATGCACTTGCTCTACCACGGTTTCATACGCATGAGGACCTGTAATAGCGAGAACGTTAGGGTGCACCTCGCGAATTTCGTCTTCTTTAATGCCAAGACAACCGGTGACAATAACTTTACCGTTTTCTTTAAGTGCTTCGCCAATGGTATCTAGTGACTCCTCAACAGCGGCATCAATGAACCCACAGGTGTTAACAATGACTAGATCGGCATCGTTATAGGTCGGTACGACATCGTAGCCTTCGGTGCGAAGTTGAGTAAGAATACGCTCAGAATCCACTAAGTTTTTGGGGCAGCCTAACGAAACAAAGCCGATACGACTGCCGTTGCTGGCGTTGTTCGATTTAGTCTCATTCAACACTTTTACCGGCGTTTCTAACGTGGTTGTGTTGTTGGTTACTTTGTTAGGATTAAACGTTTCTACTGTCATCTAAAATATCACCTAGCCAATGACGATGTCCCAATGACTCAACGGACATTGGGCGCGACTTAAAAAGGGCGCAAAGTATACAGTAAGTGGCACAATAACACAGTACATAGCTGCTCATTTTTCATTAAATCAGGCGTTTTAAATCAGGAGTTTCAAATTGGACGTTTTAAATCACGAGTAAAAAAGGCGTGCTGTTCGTTGCTATACGTTTTTGCAGAGGCTTTGACTAAAGTAGGGCGTGTTGATGTTACAAAGAGGCAGCTTTTAATTAACGGTATTTTTAGCTGGTGCGCTTTAATTTTATATTCACAGCCCCATTAATCAGACTAGCACTAAAACAAAAACTAAAATGAAATCGACTATGACAAAGCTGACCCAATGCTAAAACTACCCTTAAAGTACTATGATGAATCTGGACGAATACTGCCGCCTGTCTGGTTGTATTCGCTATTGCTACTGCTTTGTATAGATTGGCTTGTGTTTATTTTTTCCGTTGCATCTCGTACACAAACAACTGATCTGCTTGCCTTTTTCTATCCTCAAAAGGAAGCCTTAGGCCTTAATTTAGTAGCGAGCTTGCCAGTATTGCTCACTCTTGTATTGATCAGTCAAAGAGAGCGCTTATGGAAGCACGACCTTGTAAGTTGGCGTCATTGTATTTTGCCATTCATACAAATAGGGGTGCTTATTCTACTCACGTCTCAAATCTATTATCTCATGCATCATCAATGGGGTTTTGAGGTGGTTACGGCAGTAAAGATTTTACTCTATTCAGTGACACTCTATGTAGTAACCCGTAGTCGCCACTTAAAGTGGATGATTTACGATTGGGCAACACCCTTCGTAGAGACCGAGAAGACGCCTGACGAGCAAAACAAAGAGCAATGCAAAAATCAAAACGCCTCAAAATACGATACTGAAGATAAAGATGAACAGCCGGATGAAGGAATTAACAAAAGCTAAGGGAGCTAACCCTTATTCTTGTTAGTCATAGCAGCATTAGTGCTTATGGTTGAGCAAGGCTTGTTCATAGTAGGCATAAACACTCACTTGACTGTCGTTGACCAATCGCTCGTAGCAAATGCCAGCTAATGCATACGTATTGCCGCCAACACCTAAAAAGACAGTTGGGGCTTTCGGGTTTGATTGATCGTAAATCCACTCGCCGCCAATTTGATTTTTTAATATTTCACCCACGTAGGCGCCAAAAATATTACAAATAGTAAAAACCGCCTCATCTTCTAGAGCTTGGTCGTGAAACTTATCGATAAAGCTAAGTAAAACGTCATCTACCGTTGCAATGCTTTGCGGTGAATCATCAAGAGTGATGTCGAACTCTTTAGATGCGACAACCTTTGCGTCGGATGCACAATCGGCCATTAATTTATTGAGCTCTTCTGGTGACACAGTCTTCTCCTTTGTTAGGCGATACAGCGGTAAATTAAGATTTACACGTGCTATTCAGTACATACAGCGGGCATGACAACACAATAGACATTGAAATATAACAGGTTGTTTGCCCTAAGGTAATATGAAAGCGCGTTTAAATTACTTGTTACCCGTTAATCGGTTTATAACACTTGCTGCTGCGAACATGCCAAATGTAGCCGTTACTGTGACAACGGCACCAAAGCCTCCAGCGCAATCTAGTCGGGTTCCACCTTCCATTGCTGATTTGCTAAAACACACAGAGCCATCTGGCTGAGGGTAGCGAAGCTGTTCAGTGGAGTAGATACACTCAACGCCAAAACGGCGTTTAGGGTTTTTACTGAAATTGTAAAAACGTCGTAATTCACTTCGAAGCTTTGCTGCAAGAGGGTCTTGGGTTGTCTTTGACAAGTCGCCCCGAGTCACCTGGGTAGGGTCTATCTGACCGCCTGCGCCGCCAACAGTAACAATAGGAATTTTATTGCGTTTACAGTGGGCAATCATGGCTGCTTTAGCGCGAATACTGTCAGTAGCATCCACAACCATGTCCATCTCAGTTGTTAGCAAGTTTTTTGTATTTTCAGGAGTAATGAAATCTTCAATCATCGCAACGTCACACGCAGGATTGATTTGCGCTATACGGGATGCCATTACCTCGACCTTCGGCTCGCCTATTGTGTTATTGAGTGCGTGGATTTGGCGATTCGTGTTAGTGACACACACATCATCTAAGTCTACTAGGGTGATTTTGCCTACACCCGAGCGCGCAAGAGCCTCTGCGGTCCAACTGCCCACGCCACCTATGCCAATAACGGCAACATGGCTATTTGCTAGTGCATGGGTTTGTTCTGCGCCGTACAGGCGCACTATGCCACCTAACCGTGGGTCTTCAGACATGGTAATTCTACTCAGTTCGTTATGACTCGCTCAATGAAATAAGCTTGTTCAAATAGTGTTGTTTATCTCTGCGAATGGCTTGTTGCGCGCTAAACATCTTTATTGCACTTTCTTTCGTAATTTAATTCGCATTTTATTTGGCGTTTAGTATTTCGCACAGCACGGTAAATAATAGGCAAAAGCTTTGCGGCCAATTCAGTGGCTAGCTTCGTAAATAGCTCAATGACAAAATCAGTGTATAGCTCAATGAATCCTTCGGCGCTTTGTTCTGCATTTTATCAGCACTTTATCAGCACTCTATTAGCGCCCTAGCTACACTTTTTACCAACCTTCGCTGTACCTAAATTGGAACGGGGAGTATTTTCTCAGAAATCACCGCAAAAATCATTGCCAGAATCATCAGTGGACTCAACATGTAACATCGACGATACGTTTTTTGTACTCATAACCGGTCACTAATTATTTGGGCCCTTTGACTTAGCCCACTAGGCCTACAGGACTGTTTCGTGATTAAAATGCTTCCATTTAGCCCAAAACTCGTACAACAAAGATAAACACGCCCTAGTTTCTTTAGCTTTTTTAGAATGATAAATCCGTATTAAGTCAACATACGTTCTATAAATTACATGTTTTAATTAATCTATCGAAATTACGACGTTTAACACTTAGGCGCGTAAACAATTTTAAAATCGTTGGTTCGAATGTACGGCAACGGTCAGCGCGTCCTTATCAAAGAGGTATGGTTATGGGTTTATTAGTTGATGGAAAGTGGCAAGATAAATGGTACGACACTGATAAAAGTGGCGGCAAATTTGAACGGCAGGCAAGTAAGTTCCGTCATCGAATAGAGGACAGTGACGGTAAGTTTGCCCCTGAAAGCGGGCGCTATCACCTGTATGTATCTTTAGCGTGCCCATGGGCCCATAGAACACTGATTTTTCGCAAGCTTAAGAAGCTAGAATCCCACATCGACGTATCTGTCGTGCATCCAGAAATGCTAGATAACGGCTGGGAATTTGGAGATTATCCTGGTGCAACTGGCGATACACTTTTTAACTTTGAGTTTGCTCACCAGCTATACACCAAGGTCGACTCTGATATTACGACAAGAGTTACTGTGCCAATTTTGTGGGATAAAAAACTCAACACCATTGTTAACAACGAGTCAGCAGACATCATTCGAATTCTCAATAGCGACTTTAATGCGCTAACAGGAAACGAGGATGATTATTACCCTGAATTATTGCGCTCTGACATCGACGAAATTAACGAATTGGTTTATCACAGTATTAATAATGGGGTGTACAAGTCTGGTTTCGCCACTACACAAGAGGCGTATGAAGAAGCCGTCAATGCGTTGTTCGATGCCCTTGAAGAGGTTGAAACTCGTCTTTCCTCATCGCGTTATTTAGTGGGAGACACGCTAACCGAGGCAGACTGGCGTCTATTTACCACCTTAGTACGCTTCGACCCCGTGTATCACGGACACTTTAAATGTAATAAAAAGCAAATAGCCGATTACCCCAATACATTCGGGTATATGAAAGAGCTTTACCAAGTACCTGGCGTGGCAGAAACCGTTAATTTTGACCATATAAAGCGTCACTATTATTTTAGTCATACCATGATTAACCCAACCCAGGTTATCCCAGTGGGACCATCTCAAGATTTGATGTCTGCCCATGGCAGAGAACACATCGGTAAATGAGCGAGAGCACCTGTTATGAATTCAAACACTAATGATCAAAAACATGCTGTCACTCAACGCTCGGTCACAAAACGGGTCAAAGGAGTAGCCACGAGTGACGGGGCCGGTGTCTCTTTAACGCGTATTATTGGTCAGCCAATGCTCCCTAGGCTTGACCCATTCTTGATGCTCGATTTTTTTGGTTCCGATAAACCGGATGAATACTTATCTGGCTTTCCTGCTCACCCCCATAGGGGGTTTCAAACGGTAACTTACATGTTGGCAGGGAAGATGCGCCATAAAGATTCCGTAGGGAACGAGGGGGTTATAGAGGCAGGCGGGATCCAGTGGATGAATGCAGGTAAAGGTATTATCCATGAAGAAATGCCAGAGCAAGAAGAGGGCCTGCTTCAAGGCTTTCAATTATGGGTGAATCTTCCGTCTCATGAAAAAATGTCATCGCCAAACTACCAAGACATTCAACCGTCAGACGTACCGGTTGTAAATAGTCACGGAGCCACAGTGAAGGTGCTTGCTGGTGAATTTGACGGTGTTACTGGACCTGTAAAAACCACCGCTGTTGCACCGTCGTTTTTTGATATTCATCTTACACCCACCGAGGATAAACCCTCTCTTCTTTCTATTAATATTAAGGGAATGCAAGAGGGGTTTATTTATGTTTATGAGGGGGCGTTGACGGTAAACCCAGAATCAGCAGCATTGGAAAATACGCTCAGCGCAACAGAACTCGGGGTACTGTCGTCCACAAGTACTGAGAACTCACAACTAACGCTTCTTACCAAGGGTGAATGCAAGTGTATTGTGGTATTTGGTGAGCCGATTAATGAGCCCATTGTTCAATACGGACCCTTCGTTATGAATACGCAGCAAGAAATAATGGAGGCGTTTGAGGCGTATAAAAATGGGACACTTGCAACATAAGAGACTCGCCAAAAAACACTGTGGCAATGTAAGAGAGACGCTAATTATGCGACTCGCTAATTATGAGAGCCACTAAGTAAGAGCGACGAGACCGCCACGGCTCAAACGAGCTGTGGCAGTCTGTTTTTTTATATCGTTATATTTATGATAATAGAAATATCATCCAGGCATGACTGACTACCGCAACGGTGGTTAATCCCATGCGTAATCCGATGTAACTCACAATTTGGTCTTTTGGTAGGCTGAGAGTGAATTTATCGTAAAGCATAACGGCAACGTAGCTTAACGACAGCACACCGAGAACCTTTACATCACTGGCGAAGACAAGACACAGCCATCCCACAATAGTAGGCAACATGGCCAAATACATTTGCTTGTCGTAGCGCTGATTGCTAATTGCATCCCACCAGTGAACGCCACCAAAGAAAGAGAGTAACACTGCGGAATACTGTACGAAGTACGTTGCGCTTTGCGTAATGGATAAAATATTAAATACGTAGGCCAGCGGCATAGCAATAAACGGTATTAAACCTGCTAAACCAAGACCAAGTGCAGAATAGGGCATTTGTACTCCTTTAAAAAATACGCCATAAACAAAAATAGCGCCAATCGTGGCGCTATTTTTACAACCTAAAAAGGCAGTTAGTTCATAACTACTTTATAGGGGTATATTTTCTTTGGCTGTGACCGGTGTATAGCTGACGAGGACGACCAATTTTTTGTTTTGGATCGCTCATCATCTCATGCCAGTGTGAAATCCAACCCACTGTGCGCGATAACGCAAAGATACATGTAAACATGTTAGTTGGAATACCAATCGCTTTAAGTACGATACCAGAATAGAAATCCACGTTAGGGAATAACTTCTTCTCTGCAAAGTACGGGTCGCTCAACGCAATCTTTTCAAGTTCCATTGCTACTTCAAGCAGTGGATCTTTTACGTTAAGTTCACTGAGTACTTCATGACAGCTTTCACGCATAACGGTGGCACGGGGATCGTGGTTTTTATAAACACGGTGACCGAAGCCCATTAGGCGGAATGGGTCAGACTTGTCTTTCGCTCTGGCGATAAACTCTGGAATGCGGTCAACAGTACCGATTTCTTCTAGCATGTTAAGGCATGCTTCGTTTGCACCACCGTGAGCAGGACCCCACAAAGACGCAACACCTGCAGCGATACACGCATAAGGGTTAGCACCAGATGAACCAGCTAGACGAACGGTAGAGGTAGATGCATTTTGCTCGTGGTCAGCATGAAGCGTAAAGATACGGTCCATTGCACGCTCAACTGCAGGGCTAATCTTATGTTCTTCAGCAGGTACAGAAAACATCATGTTTAAGAAGTTAGCTGCATAGCTCAAGTCGTTACGAGGATATACGAACGGTTGACCTACATTGTACTTGTAACACATAGCAACAAGTGTAGGCATTTTCGCGATTAAACGGTGTGCACTGCGTACACGCTGTTCTTCGTTAGAAACGTCAAGGTCGCTGTGATAGAACGATGACATTGCACCAACAGTACCGCACAACATCGCCATAGGGTGGGCGTCGTTGCGGAAACCATGGAAGAACATGTTAATTTGCTCGTGAACCATTGTATGACGAGTAATTGTTTCTTTAAATTCCTCGTATTGCTCTGTAGACGGTGCGTCACCGTGTAACAGCATGTAGCATACTTCTAGGTAGTCAGCGTCGCGCGCTAGTTCTTCGATGGGGAAGCCACGGTGAAGAAGTACGCCGGCAGCGCCGTCAATGTAAGTGATGCTAGACTCGCAAGATCCTGTAGCCATAAAACCAGGGTCGTAAGTAAAATAACCGTGTTGTCCAACTGAACGGACGTCGATTACATCTTGTCCTTCTGTGCCAGACAAAATAGGAAGCTCGATTTCCTTGTCGCCGGCTTTAAGAATGGCTTTTTGATCTGCCATATATTGCTCTCCTCAGAATGGTTCTGTTTGCAGCAAAACGGACGAAAATGTCCGCTTAATTGGGAAAAGTGGGCGTATTTGTACTTTATTATGCACCAATAAGTCAATTTTATTGCATATATGTATAATAAATATTCTCTATCACTGAGATTTGTATTAGCAACTTTGTTACTCACTATTTACTAAATAAAAACACCACTTTCCTTAATACCCCAATATTTTTAATTACTTTTGGGAAAAGGTAAATCATTAATCGATGTTTTTGTGATGCGTTGCGTTACAAGCTTATATACTTCATGCAGAATAATTAACCAGTTACATTAAAAGACATTAACTTGCTCGATATAATATGGTCACACAAACCCAGCACTGATAACCTAAATCACGCGTTTGTACGTTAGAAGCGGCGGGTTTGGAGCAATTGTGATCTCTTTTTATTTAAAATAGTTACCAATAAAGTGTTAATACAGACTAAAGTCTTACTACGACACAAAAAATTGTAATTATATACTACGCTGGATATACTCGGCGGTGCTTGAATACTAGAATAATTATTCTGTTAAAAGCATTAAAGATAAGTTCACAAATTGTTAACAACTCAATGGATGAGGCAATTAACAGGTTAAAAGCGAATTCACTTGTTCAGGACATAATAAATACAAGTAATTCTTATCCCTACGGATTAAACAGGCATACATTGTGAAAAAGCAAAGACCAGTAAATTTAGAACTCAATACTATTAAATTTCCGCCCTCTGCTATTTCGTCAATTCTCCACCGCGTAACCGGTGTTGCAATGTTCTTCGCGTTACTTTTCGTTATTTGGGCATGGGCAGTATCTGTTCAGTCGCCTGAAGGCTTCGCGAATGTTCAAGCAATAATGGACGGTTTCTTTGGAAAATTTGTCGCAATAGGCACAGCTTCAGCGCTGACGTATCACATTCTAGGCGGCCTAAGACATGTTGTTATGGATTTAGGTCACTGGGAAGAATTAGAGTCAGGCAACAATAGTGCAAAAGCAACAATCGCACTATGGATTGTACTGACCGTAGTATTGGGAGTTGCATTATGGTAACCAACCAAGCAAGTATGAAGCGCGATGGTGTACAAGATTACGTATCACTTCGTGCGACAGCAGCAATTATTTTCGCGTACTCGATTTTCATGGCGTGGTACTTTATAACCAGCGGTAGCTTAAGTTACGTCGAATGGCGTGGGTTATTCTCTGGTTTAGCTATGAAAGTTTTCACATTGGCAGCACTAATCGCAGTGATGATCCACGTACGTATCGGCCTTTGGCAGGTACTATCAGACTATGTTAAGTCAACAAGTCTGCGCGCGGGATTACAATATATACTAAATATCATCGCTTTTGGCTACGTAGCTGTCGGCCTATTTGTATTGTGGGGAGTGTAAGATGAGTTTACCCGTACACGAGTTTGATGCAGTAGTAATTGGGGCTGGTGGCGCAGGTATGCGTGCCGCGCTACAGATTTCACAGTCTGGTAAGTCATGTGCACTGTTATCAAAAGTTTTCCCAACCCGTTCTCATACTGTGTCTGCACAGGGTGGTATTACTGTTGCGCTAGGTAATTCACATGAAGACAACTGGGAATGGCACATGTATGACACTGTAAAAGGGTCAGATTACATCGGCGACCAAGATGCAATCGAATACATGTGTAAAGAAGGTCCTGAAGCCATTATAGAAATGGAAAATATGGGTCTACCGTTCTCTCGTTTTGAAAACGGAAAAGTATATCAACGTCCTTTTGGTGGACAATCAAGAAACTTTGGTGGCGAGCAAGCGGCACGTACAGCAGCTGCTGCTGACCGTACAGGTCATGCGCTTCTTCACCTTCTTTACCAACAGAACGTAAAAAATAAAACAAAAGTATTTTCTGAATGGTATGCCCTTGATTTAGTGAAAAACCAAGACGGTGACGTTGTTGGTTGTACAGCAATCGACATCGAGTCTGGCGAAGTCGTTTACTTTAAGTCTCGCGCAGTCGTACTAGCAACAGGTGGCGCAGGTCGTATTTACGCATCTACCACTAATGCCCACATCAATACTGGTGACGGTGTTGGTATGGCACTACGTGCTGGTGTTGCGGTTCAAGATATGGAAATGTGGCAGTTCCACCCAACGGGTATCGCTGGTGCAGGAACATTAGTTACTGAAGGTTGTCGTGGTGAAGGTGGTTATCTACTCAACAAAGACGGCGAGCGTTTCATGGAACGTTATGCACCTAATGCGAAAGACTTAGCAGGCCGTGACGTTGTTGCTCGTTCAATGATGACTGAGATTAGAGAAGGTCGTGGTTGTGAGGGTCCTTGGGGCACACACATCAAACTTAAGCTTGACCACCTTGGTAAAGACGTACTTGAATCACGTCTGCCTGGTATTCTTGAGTTGTCTCGTACCTTTGCTCACGTTGACCCTGTTAAAGAGCCAATTCCAGTAATACCAACGTGTCACTACATGATGGGCGGTATTCCTACTAACGTAGACGGTCAGTGCTTAGCAGTGGACGAAAACGGCAACGATAAAGTTGTGAATGGTTTATTTGCTTGTGGTGAGATTGCTTGTGTATCAGTACACGGTGCAAACCGCCTAGGTGGTAACTCACTACTTGATTTGGTTGTATTTGGTCGCGCAACGGGTATGCACCTTGGCAAGACACTATCTGATATGGCACCAAGTCGCGACGCATCAGAGTCTGACCTAGATGCAGCAATGGCTAGATTTAACCGCTGGGAAAGTTCAGAGACTGGCAAGGGCGAAGACCCAGTTCAGATCAAGAAAGACATGCAAAAATGCATGCAGCTTAACTTCTCAGTATTCCGTGAAGGTGATGCAATGGCTGACGGCCTGAAAGAGCTTGGCGAAATTCGCGAGCGCTTGCAGAATGCCCGCCTTGACGATAAGAGCTCAGACTTTAATACACAGCGTATTGAATGCCTAGAACTTGATAACCTGATGGAAACCGCGTATAGCACAGCAGTAGCAGCGAATTTCAGAACGGAAAGCCGTGGCGCGCACAGCCGCTTCGATTTCCCAGATCGTGATGATGACAACTGGCTATGCCACAGCATTTACGATCCGAACACTGAAAAAATGCTCAAACGTGATGTCAATATGGCGCCGAAACTTAGAGAGGCATTCCCTCCTAAAGCGCGTTCGTATTAAGAGAGGTAACGATAATGAAATTAGAATTTTCGATATACCGTTATAACCCAGATGTTGACGCTAAACCACGCATGCAAGACTACACTCTAGAAGTAGAGGAAGGTCAAGACATGATGGTACTAGACGCACTGATTGCATTGAAAGAAGAAGATGCCTCGTTGTCCTTCCGTCGTTCATGCCGTGAAGGTGTATGTGGTTCAGATGGTGTGAATATGAACGGCAAGAACGGTCTTGCTTGTATTACTCCACTGTCAGCGTTAGGAAAGGGCAAAATTGTTGTACGTCCACTTCCAGGTCTACCCGTAGTGCGTGACCTAGTTGTTGATATGACGCAATTTTACACTCAGTACGAGAAGATTAAGCCTTTCTTGATCAACGATGGAAAACAGCCACCTGCTCGAGAGCACTTGCAGTCTCCTGAAGAGCGTGCGAAGTTAGATGGTCTGTATGAGTGTATTTTATGTGCTTGTTGTTCAACATCTTGTCCGTCATTTTGGTGGAATCCAGATAAGTTCATCGGCCCAGCAGGGTTGTTACATGCTTATCGCTTCCTAATCGATAGCCGTGATACGGCGACAGACGAGCGTTTGAACGAGCTGGACGACGCCTTTAGCGTATTCCGCTGTCATGGTATTATGAACTGTGTAAGCGTATGCCCGAAAGGATTAAACCCAACAAAAGCAATTGGACAAATAAAGTCTATGCTTCTGTCTCGGGCTGTTTAGTTCGAATCTTTACTAACTAAGTTAGTCACAGATTTTTGATGCTCTAAATAGCCATCCAGTTAGGATGGCTATTTTTTTATGTATTCATAGTGATAACACTTGGTTCTGTTGAGAATAGCCTTATAATAGTACTTGATTGTTAACTAGATTTTATAAAACGTAGCAAGGCAAATTAAATGCAAGAAAGCGTGATGAAAGCGTGGTGGGATTCCTCGCACATGGCAGGTGCCAACGCTGCCTATGTTGAAGAGTTGTATGAAGCCTATTTGGAAGACCCTCAAAGCGTCTCCGAAACATGGCGCCAAATCTTCGATAACCTCCCCAATCTTGATGGCGTAGCATTAGAAACTAATCATACAGCAATTAAAAATCAATTTAGGCAACTTGCTGCGTTAGGTCCAACTGCACGAATGTCTAGCTCCACGGCACCCTCTGCAAGTGGTTCAGACGGCAAGCAAGTTAAAGTTCTCCAGCTTATTAATGCATTCCGTTTTCGCGGACATCAGCACGCTAACCTTGACCCGCTAGGGCTTTGGAAACAAGCTAGAGTGCGCGACCTAGAACTTTCTCACCATAACCTCTCTGAAGAAGATTTCGATTCTGTTTACAACGTAGGCTCATATGCCATTGGTAAAGAGTCGCTTCCGTTAGGTGAATTAGTCAAATCGCTAAACAGAACGTATTGTGGTTCTATCGGTGCTGAGTATATGCACATTACCGATACCGACCAAAAACGTTGGTTACAGCAAAAGTTTGAATCGGTGCAGGCTAAGCCAGAAATTTCTCGTGACGAGAAATTAAGCATTCTTAAAGGGCTTACTGCTGCTGACGGCATGGAAAAGTACCTTGGTGCGAAATTCCCTGGCGCAAAACGCTTCTCTCTTGAAGGTGGCGACGCGTTAGTACCCATGCTAAAAGGGCTAATAACCAAAGCCGGCGCGGCTGGCACTAAAGAAGTGGTTATTGGTATGGCCCACCGCGGCCGATTAAATGTGTTGGTTAACGTGCTAGGTAAGAACCCGTCAGTATTGTTTGACGAGTTCTCAGGAAAGCACGACGATTCACTTGGTGCAGGTGACGTTAAATACCACGCTGGTTTCTCTTCTGACTTTGCCACCCCAGGCGGCAACGTTCATTTAGCGTTAGCATTTAACCCATCTCACTTGGAAATTGTTAACCCTGTGGTTATCGGTTCTGTGCGAGCACGTCTTGTTCGCCGCGAAAACGATACCAATACGGTATTGCCTATCACCATTCACGGTGATTCGGCTGTAGCAGGTCAGGGCGTTGTACAAGAAACTTTCAATATGTCACAAACCCGAGGCTTTGCTGTCGGCGGGACTGTGCGTATCGTAGTCAATAACCAAGTTGGTTTCACTACGTCAAAAACGGAAGATACCCGCTCTACGCAATACTGTACTGATATTGCGAAAATGGTTCAGGCTCCTATCTTCCATGTAAATTCTGACGACCCTGAAGCCGTTGCGTTTGTAACCCAACTAGCGCTTGAATATCGTCAGAAGTTTAAGCGAGATGTGGTTATCGATTTGGTTTGTTATCGCCGTCACGGTCATAACGAAGCTGATGAGCCTAACGCAACACAGCCGTTAATGTATCAAAAAATCAAGAAGCATCCTGTTCCACGTGCTATATATGCCGATCAGCTCATTGCTGAAGGCGTTATTGAGCAGCGTGATGCGGACCGCTATCTACAAGAGTATCGCGAAGCGCTTGATCACGGAGCTTGTGTTGTAGAAGAGTGGCGCCCGATGACAGAGCACAGCGTTGACTGGTCTCCGTATCTAGGTCACGACTGGGATACGCCGTACGACGGCAGCGTAAGTGTAGAAAAACTTAAAGAATTGGGTGAGTCTATTACGACTTTCCCTGAAGACCACAAGCTTCAGTCTCG
The DNA here is from genome assembly GCF_057542855.1 of Alteromonas sp. 4NS20-0143. Classification (NCBI taxonomy): domain Bacteria; kingdom Pseudomonadati; phylum Pseudomonadota; class Gammaproteobacteria; order Alteromonadales; family Alteromonadaceae; genus Alteromonas; species Alteromonas sp. 4NS20-0143. The sequence goes on along the minus strand of NZ_BAAJLR010000001.1, from coordinate 661,812 downwards.
TGTAAACAAGTTATATCAAGACAGAAAAGCTATGGTCGCTGGCGAAAAGCTTCTCGACTGGGGTATGGCAGAAAATTTAGCTTACGCTACCCTTGTTGATGCGGGCGAAGATATTCGTATTACAGGCCAAGACAGTGGTCGCGGTACGTTCTTCCACCGCCACGCGGTACTTCACAATCAGACAGACGGTTCGACTTACCTTCCTCTGCAACATATAAGAGAAGGCCAAGGCGAAATAGAAATTTACGATTCCGTGTTGTCTGAAGAAGCGGTAATGGCGTTCGAATATGGTTACGCGACTGCCGAACCGACTTGTTTAACCATTTGGGAAGCCCAGTTTGGTGACTTCGCCAACGGTGCACAGGTTGTGTTTGACCAATTCCTAAGTTCAGGTGAAGCAAAATGGGGCCGCTTGTGTGGTTTAACTGTTTTGTTACCACATGGCTACGAAGGTCAGGGTCCAGAGCATAGTTCAGCGCGACTAGAGCGTTTCTTACAAATGTGCGCCGATCACAACTGGCAAGTGTGTGTTCCGTCAACGCCAGCGCAGGTATATAACATGCTGCGTCGTCAGGTGGTTCGCCCTATGCGTAAGCCACTTATTGTTATGTCGCCTAAGTCACTATTACGTCACCCGCTGGCTGTATCTTCTCTTGAAGAACTCAGTGAAGGTAAGTTCCACAACGTTATCGGTGAAATTGACGACATAGATCCGAAAGACGTCAAGCGCGTGGTAATGTGTTCGGGCAAAGTGTATTACGATTTGCTGGACCAACGCCGTAAGAACGAACAAAGCGATGTTGCTATTGTTCGTTTAGAGCAGCTTTATCCTTTCCCGCAAGAAGAATGCGCAAAAATTGTGGCACAGTACAGTCACGTAAAAGATTGGGTTTGGTGCCAAGAAGAGCCTCAAAATCAGGGCGCTTGGTACTGTAGCCAACACCATTTCTGGCAAGCAATTCCAGAAGGTGCAAAGTTAACATATGCGGGTCGTGAAGCATCCTCGTCGCCTGCAGTAGGTTATGTATCCGTTCACAATCAGCAGCAAAAAGCACTGATTGAAGACGCTCTCACTATTAAATAAGGAACAGAAATGACAATTGAGATAAAAGTTCCGGTTCTACCTGAGTCAGTTGCCGATGCCTCCATTGCAACCTGGCACGTTAAAGCCGGTGATGCAGTTAAACGAGACCAGAATCTGGTTGATATTGAAACTGATAAAGTAGTTCTAGAAGTTGTAGCGCCAGCGGACGGTACAATCGGTGAGATCTTGAACGAAGAGGGTGCAACGGTTTTAGGTGAGCAGGTTATCGCGAAACTTGAAGAGGGCGGCGCTGCTGCTCCGGCTAAATCAGACTCGTCTGACTCTGAAAAAGAGTCTAGACCAGCAAAAGCTGATAAGTCTGAAAGCGCACCTGCTGGTAAAGCTTCTGACGTAAAAGTGCCAGTATTACCAGAGTCTGTTGCTGACGCTACTATCGCTACTTGGCACGTAGGTGTTGGCGAAGCGGTATCGCGCGATCAAAATCTAGTAGATATTGAGACGGATAAAGTGGTACTTGAAGTGGTAGCTCCTGCTGATGGTTCACTGTCAGAAATTGTTGCCGAAGAGGGTGCAACGGTAACCGCTGAAGAAGTGATTGCTAAGTTTGTAGAAGGCGCTTCTGGCGGCGCTGCTGCGTCTGCTCCTGCAGATGATAGTGACGAGAGCGATGATAGCAGCGATGCATTAAGCCCATCAGTTCGTCGTTTACTTGCAGAGAAAGGTGTCGATGCATCTAGTGTTAAAGGCACAGGTAAAAATGGTCGCATCACTAAAGAAGATGTTGAAAAGCACCTGAAAGGTGGCAATAAGGCACCTGCGGCAGCTTCTTCATCAAGCGAAGCAACACCAGACTTACCGGTTGGAAATCGCACTGAAAAACGCGTTCCAATGACACGTCTTCGCAAGACAATCGCGAACCGTTTGTTAGAAGCGAAAAATTCTACGGCCATGCTTACTACGTTTAACGAAGTAAATATGAAGCCTATTATGGAATTGCGTAAGCAGTACCAAGAGAGTTTCGAAAAACGTCACGGTATTCGCCTTGGCTTCATGTCTTTCTATGTGAAAGCAGTGACTGAAGCCCTTAAGCGCTTCCCTGAAGTGAATGCGTCTATTGACGGTGATGATATTGTTTATCACAACTACTTCGATATCTCTATTGCAGTATCAACGCCACGTGGATTGGTAACACCAATTCTTAAAGATACCGATACGTTAGGTATGGCCGGTGTTGAGAAGGGTATTAAAGAATTAGCATTGAAAGGTCGTGACGGTAAGCTAGCAATGGCTGATCTACAAGGTGGTAACTTCACCATCACGAACGGCGGTGTTTTTGGTTCACTAATGTCTACACCAATCATTAATCCTCCTCAAAGCGCTATCTTGGGTATGCATAAAATCCAAGATCGTCCAATGGCGGTTAATGGGAAAGTAGAAATTTTGCCAATGATGTATCTTGCACTCTCTTACGATCACAGAATTGTTGATGGTAAAGAGTCAGTAGGCTTCTTGGTAACCGTAAAAGAGATGCTTGAAGATCCGACACGTCTATTACTAGACGTATAAGACTTCCGTCTCACGCAATTGTGGTTAGTGGCAAATATGGTCTATGCTGTGTTTGCTTCTAACGCAACGCTGATATTTGATGTGATAATATCAGCCAAACTAATCAAGTCGCATTTGCGACTTTTGTCTTACTAAAAATCGGATAGAAACACCATGAATTTGCATGAATACCAAGGTAAGCAGCTATTCAAAGAATACGGTCTACCTGTTTCTGAAGGATACGCAGCAGACACTCCTGAAAGTGCTGTAGAGGCCGCTAACCGCATTGGCGGTAGTGAGTGGGTAGTAAAATGTCAGGTCCACGCAGGTGGACGCGGTAAAGCAGGCGGCGTTAAGTTAGTAAAAGATACTGACGCAATTAAAGCTTTCGCAGAAAACTGGCTTGGCAAAAATTTGGTGACTTTCCAGACTGACGAAAATGGTCAGCCTGTGAGCAAAATCCTTGTTGAAACTTGCACAGATATCGCTAACGAATTGTACCTTGGTGCAGTAGTTGACCGCACAACCCGTCGTGTTGTGTTTATGGCTTCTACTGAAGGTGGCGTTGAGATTGAAACTGTTGCTGAAGAAACACCAGAGAAAATTCTTAAAGCTGAAATCGACCCAATTGTTGGTGCTCAGCCTTACCAAGCACGCGAAATGGCGTTTAAACTTGGCCTTTCTGGCGTTCAAATCAAACAATTTACTAAGATTTTCCTTGGCCTAGCTAAGATGTTTGAAGATCTTGATGTTGCATTGATTGAAATTAACCCGCTTGTAATCAAAGAAGATGGTGACCTTCACTGTCTTGACGCTAAGCTAGCTATCGATGGCAACGCGTTATATCGCCAGCCTAAAGTTAAAGCTATGCAAGATCCTACTCAAGAAGATGCACGTGAAGCGCATGCTGCTGAGTTCGAACTTAACTATGTTGCTCTAGACGGTAACGTAGGTTGTATGGTTAACGGTGCCGGCCTAGCAATGGGTACAATGGACATCGTAAACCTACACGGTGGCAAGCCAGCTAACTTCCTAGACGTTGGTGGCGGCGCGACTAAAGAGCGTGTTGCAGAAGCATTCAAAATCATCTTATCTGACGATAACGTTAAAGCGGTTTTAGTTAACATCTTTGGTGGTATCGTTCGTTGTGACATGATTGCCGAAGGTATCATTGGTGCAGTTAAAGAAGTGGGTGTTAATGTTCCTGTTGTTGTACGTCTTGAAGGTACAAACGCAGAGCTTGGCCGTGAGGTTCTAGCGAACTCTGGTTTAGATATCATTGCTGCTGAGTCGCTAACTGATGCAGCACAGAAAGTTGTAGCTGCAGCGGAGGGCAAATAATGTCTGTATTAATTAACAAAGATACCAAAGTAATCTGTCAGGGTTTCACTGGTGGTCAAGGTACTTTCCACTCTGAGCAAGCGATTGCTTACGGTACGCAAATGGTTGGTGGTGTTACACCAGGCAAAGGCGGCACTGAGCACCTAGGTCTTCCAGTATTCAATACAGTACGTGAAGCGGTAGAAGCAACAGGCGCAACGGCAACTGTTATCTATGTACCAGCTGCATTCTGTAAAGATTCAATCGTTGAAGCTGCTGATGCTGGCATCGAGCTTATCGTTTGTATTACTGAAGGTATTCCTACGCTAGATATGCTTTACGTTAAAGAATACGTAAATGCTAAAGGCGTTCGCATGATTGGTCCAAACTGCCCAGGCGTGATTACTCCTGGAGAGTGTAAGATTGGTATCATGCCTGGTCACATTCACAAGCCTGGTAAAGTAGGTATTGTTTCTCGCTCTGGTACACTTACGTACGAAGCGGTTAAGCAAACTACTGACGAAGGTTTCGGTCAGTCTAGCTGTGTTGGTATTGGTGGTGACCCTATTCCGGGTTCTAACTTCATCGACATCCTTCAGTTGTTCCAAGACGATCCTCAAACAGAAGCTATCGTTATGATTGGTGAGATTGGTGGTACAGCAGAAGAAGAAGCTGCTGAATTCATCAAAGCTAACGTAACTAAGCCTGTTGTTTCTTACATTGCGGGTGTAACTGCACCTGAAGGTAAGCGTATGGGTCACGCAGGTGCAATCATTGCCGGCGGTAAAGGTACAGCTGACGAGAAATTTAAAGCACTAGAAGATGCGGGCGTTAAAACCGTGCGCTCTCTAGCTGAAATTGGTAAAGCACTACGCGAAACCACTGGTTGGTAAGCGATAGACATGCCAAGTAGCTATCTTAAATAGCTACTTTAAATAGTTATAAAAAACCCGCTTTCAGCGGGTTTTTTTATGGATGAGCATTTTCCTATAGACATATTCCACGATTTTCTATTTACATTTTATTTTGCCTTGATGAAACAAAAGAACAACAAAACACCCTGAAAGCCCCGTTTTTATGCCTTTTGCGTAATTAACTTACAAAATTACATTTGCTGCTAATGTTAACGTATTGTTGAAAAAGTGGATTGAATACGTATGCAAGCAATTGTGCAATAACTCACACCTCTATAGCATTACGCCATGTAATCTATTGTCATTTCTTTGTCACAATAACAATTAAATAGGCAAAAATTGAAACCTTACGGGACACCTGTTTTATGAAACACTTTAAACCAAACCTAATTAAGACAGCGCTTATCGCTGGCGGCGTTGCTTTTGGTAGTGCTCCTGCACTAGCTCAGCAGTCAGATACAGACGCAGTTGATGAAACGGCAGTGGAAGTCATTGAAGTTAGTGGCATCCGCGGAAGTTTACAACGCGCGCAAGCGATAAAAATGGACAACACCTCAATTGTAGAGGCACTTTCTGCAGAAGATATTGGTAAATTACCAGATACCTCTATTGCTGAATCACTAGCCCGCCTTCCAGGTCTAGCCGGTGAGCGTAGAAACGGCAGAACAAGTGGTCTCTCAGTGCGTGGTTTTAATGAAAACTACGTGGGTACAACGCTTAATGGACGCGAACTATTAGGTATGGGTGATAACCGTGGGGTTGAGTTCGATTTGTATCCTACTGAAATCGTTTCTAACATACTTGTTTATAAAACACCTGAAGCCGGTCTTATGACTCAGGGCATCGGTGGTACCATCGACATTCAAACAGTAAGCCCGTTAACAGCAAAAGAAACGTTTGCAATAAACGGCAGCTTTGAGATGAACGGTGAAGATTCTGGTAACCCAGATTTTGACAACAAGGGTCACAGAATATCGTTTAACTACGTTGATCAGTTTGCAAACGACACATTAGGTGTTGCGCTTGTTGTTGCTGATATGGAATCGCCACGACAAGAAAAGTATTTCCGTGGTTGGGGATATGCCAATGTCAATACAACGCCAGAGGGTACATTTGATGACAATGGCAATCCTTTATGGAATCCAAGACGATTTGATGGCCAGGATACAGTCGAGGTTCCGGATGGTACCGTGATTTTAGGCGGTAACGACTCATTTACTCGTTCTGCCATGCTAGAGCGTACGTCAATTGCCGGTGTCATAGAATACGCGCCAACCGACGATTTAACTATTCAATTTGACGCGCTATACATCGATTTTGAAGAAAACGATGTTCGAAGAGGGGTCGAAGAAGGTGGTGCTGAGTGGGGTACAAGCGAGTACACAATCACAGGTATTGAAGATGGTCTTGTAACATCAGGATACTACGATGGTTTCCACTCTGTAATCCGTAACGATTCGCGTCAGCAACAGGCGGAGCTAACTACTTTTGGTCTTAATGTTGAATACAACATTAACGACAACTGGACGGCAACTTTAGACGTTTCAATGGGTGAAGTTGATAAGACTATCACTGATATCGAAAGTTATTCAGGTGTAGGACGTGCCGGTGTTGACGGTCGCCCACTTACTCCGCGTTCGTGGACAATGACATCTACAGGTGCGGTTTACAGCGATCACCCAACTCTTGACGGTGTTGATTTAACCGACCCATCTTTAATTCAACTCGCTGGACCTCAAGCATGGGGCGGTTCATTAGCACCTGTTGAGCAATTCCAAGGCGTTGAAGGCTTTGGTCCAGATACTGCGCAAGATGGTTTTGTGAATGAGCCAATTTTTGATGAAACTCTAGATGCAGTAAGACTTGATATTGAAGGTTTTGTTGATTGGGGCATGTTCTCTAAATTTACCGCTGGTGTAAATTATCAAGAGCGTGAAAAAGCAAAAGACAACAATGGTGCTTTCTTAACCTCTCCACTATGGCCAAGTTCAGAATCTATTCCAAACCCTATTGGCGTAGCTGACTTAAGCCACATTGGTGTGGAAGGTGTTGTAGCCTACGACAGTCTAGCTCTTTACCGAAGTGGCTACTACATTGAAACTGAAGCTGAACTGTTTGAAAACGGTCGTATCGGTGACACTTATACCATTACCGAAGATTTGTTGACTGCATACGCCAAGTTAAGCATTGATACTGAGTTACGTGGTATTTTCATCACAGGTAACTTAGGGCTTCAAATCATCGATGTAGACCAAACGGGGACTGGATTTAATACAACAACCGGTCCAACAGGCTTCACAGCTGTAACGCCAGTCTCTGATGGTTCGTCGTACCACGATATTCTACCGACGCTTAACTTAAGCTTTGAGGTTGCTGAGAACCAGTTTATCCGTACCGCGATGGGTAAAGTGTTGAGCCGTCCACGTATGGATGACATGAGACCTAACAACACGGTTAGCTTCACGTTTAACGACCAGCAAATTATTTCTCAAAACGTGGCTAACGGGCCTTGGTCTGCAAGCTCGGGTAATGCACAACTTAGACCGCTTCAAGCAAACCAATTTGACATTGCTTATGAGAATTACTTTGCAGATTCTGGTTACGTCGCTGTTAGCTTCTTCTATAAAGACCTAACTAACTGGCACGTTAGCGGCCAAACAATTGGTGATTTTTCTGAGTCATTCATTGAAGGCTTCCATCAGACTTCAGGTCAAACCGATATCAACGGCGATGACGTGTTAGACGAGAACGATATTGTTCCACCAGCTACATTTAACGGTGTTGTGAGTTTCCGTGAAGACGGCCTTGAAGGTTTCGTTAGAGGCTGGGAAGTACAAGGTAGTATTCCGTTTGACTTGTTCCACGAATCTCTTGAAGGTTTCGGTATGTTCGCAAGTGCAACTTTCCTAGACGGTGAGTTAGACAACGGCGATGCAGTACCAGGACTATCAGATGAAACTTACTCACTTACCGCGTTTTATGAAAGCAATGGATTTGAAGTACGTGTTTCTGGCACCAAGCGTGATGCCTTTAGCACAGAAACAAGAGCGGTAAGTCTTTCACTAGCGCAAATACAGGATGCTGGTGTTGAACAGTGGGATGCGCAAATCGGTTATGACTTTAGCGAGTCTGGCATTGAGGCACTTTACGGCTTACGCGTTACTCTGCAAGGTCAAAACCTAACCGATGAGCCAACTATCCGTACTAACCCAGGCGACGCGCGTCAAATTACTGAATTCCAACAGTATGGACGCAACTTCCTACTTGGTGTTAACTATACGTTCTAATGTTTGATAACGCTTAACTTGTGCCGCTCTCATTGGGAGTGGTATAAACAGAGTTAGAAAGATAAAAATGAAGGCCCCAAATAGTCATGCTGATTGGGGCCTTTTATCGTAAACCCCTTCTTTTTATTATCGTTAAAGCAGAAGCAAAAGCAAAAAGCAGTACGCTCAAGCGTTAATAAAAAGGTGAAGTTTACAAGCGGCAGTGGCAAAAATATGACAAACACAGCAGTAAAAGATGTAGTAATTGTGGGTGGTGGAACAGCTGGCTGGATTTCAGCTGCGGTTGTCAAACGTCTATTAGGTTCTCGAGTTAACGTTAAATTGCTGGAATCAGAAGATATTGGCACCGTAGGCGTGGGCGAGGCGACTATACCACCCATTATACTGCTCAATAAGATGCTGGGTTTGGATGAGAAAGAATTTCTCAGAGAAACGAAAGCTACTATGAAGCTCGCTATTCGTTTCGAGAATTGGAAAGAGCAGGGTGATAGTTATTACCATACCTTTGGTGCACCGGGTAAAAGTTTTGCGTTTTGCCATTTTCATCATTATTTTAAACGCGCGCAAAAATTGGGTCTGAAAGACTCTATATGGGAATATGACCTCAACTATCTTGCCTGCGAGGCGGGAAAGTTTGCCCACATAAAATCTCCTGATCCCATCATTGAAATGCCTTATGCGTATCACTTTGATGCTTCGCTTTACGCCCGCTTTCTTCGTAAAAAATGCGAAGAAATGGGGGTTGTTCGTAAAGAAGGAATTATAGAGCGGGTAGAGCAGCATACCGAAAACGGCTTTATAAAAGCCGTCACGTTAAAGGATGGCACCTCAATAAGCGGTGATCTTTTCATCGACTGCTCAGGGTTTAAAGGTTTGCTTACCCAACAAACCCTCAATACGGGCTATGAAGATTGGTCACATTGGTTGCCATGCGATCGCGCTGTGGCAATGCCCTCAGAACGTCATGAAGAGACGAGCCCTTTTACTCGCTCAATTGCGCACAGCGCTGGGTGGCAGTGGCGTATTCCGTTGCAGCATCGCAACGGCAACGGCCTTGTTTACAGCAGTAACTTTTACAGTGACGATCAGGCGCTAGATATTTTATCTAATAATATCGATACCAAGCCACTGGCCGACCCTAATTTTATACGTTTTAAAACTGGTCGTAGACGTAAGCAATGGAACAAAAACGTCATTGCGGTAGGGCTGGCTAGCGGCTTCCTTGAGCCGTTGGAATCTACCAGTATTCATCTTATTCAGTCAGCCGTGGTACGTTTAATTCACCTGTTTCCTCACAATGGAATTAGGCAAGAACAGATTGATGAGTACAATCAGCAGTCTAAATTGGAATACGAGCAAATTCGCGACTTTATAATATTGCATTATCATGTAAACGAACGTAACGATAGCCAGTTTTGGCGTGACGTGAGAAACATGGAAGTACCAAACAGTCTCACCCATAAAATAGAATTATTTAAGGCGTCGGGAAATATTTTTAGAGAGCAAAACGACCTTTTCTTAGAGAGTTCATGGCTACAGGTGATGATGGGCCAGGGCATTGACGCTAACGATTACCACCCACTGGCGAACGCCATGTCGGATGAGAAACTCTTAGAGTTAATGCGTAATATTAAAAATATCAAAAATGAACCCGTGGGAAAAATTGCGACTCACGATATGTTTATTAAACAGTTTTGCGGCTTATAAAACGCTTTTGCATATTTATCCATAAATCCGACGCTCCCAATCAGGTTGTATAAAAAATTAGCTACCATCGATTTAACACGGAGCCAGCGCGCTTTCCTGCCAAAGGCTCTGTGTTTATCCCTTTTTCCTTTGCCTCTATCTTTGTTCAATCACTCTATTGGTTGTAAAAAGGGAACGTAGGTTAAGTAAAGTAATCTCCTATACTAATCCCGCGCTTTATCTTTTTTCATACTTTTATGACTTATTTTCAACTATCTACCTTATATTTCTCTTTTAATATCCCTGTGTTTTTCTACATCCTAAGCTTAACCTTACCGTTTTAAATACGCTTATTAGCATCCTGATTTTAAACATGTTCTCATTAAGCCTATTTTAAACCCGTCGCTAATTTACGTAGCTTGTAACTTAAATGCTTACAAACCCCTTGTATTTGAAACATATGTTGCAGATATGTAAATGAATACGTATGCATAGCATTGCTCCCTTTTTGTACAAAACAGTAAGATTCATTACTGGAACAAAAGAGGCAAGTTAAGGTCCGGATTAGCTGTTGTAGTCCTAACTTGTCGATAATAAACAAAGAATGGGACACCCATGCAAACATTTAAACCCAGCACAATAATGGCAGCCCTGATAAGCAGCGGGGTGGCCTTTATGTCTTTGCCCCTCTATGCACAGGAAGAGGCCGACAATCCACAAGCGAAAACCACCACAGAAGCTAATTCAACACAAGCGGTTGAAGTTCCCCCACGGGAAGAACTTGAGCGCATTGAAGTACGAGGATTTAGTACTAGCTTAATTCAGTCTTTAAACCAAAAGCGTTTTTCAGACACAGTGTCAGAACAAATTTCAGCGGATGACTTAGGCGGTCTTCCGGATGTATCAATGGCTGACGCGCTAACTCGGCTCCCGGGTATTTCAGCAGTTCGCACCGGTGGCCAAGCTGCACAGATAAACATTAGGGGGCTTTCTGGTGACTTTGTATTTTCAACATTAAATGGCCGCGAACAGGTTTCTACAAGCGGTAGCCGCGCTATTGAATTTGACCAATATCCTTCGGAGCTCATCAGTGAAGCTGCGGTGTATAAATCACCGAAAGCCTCCCTTATTGAGGGTGGTATTGCTGGAACGGTTGAATTAAAGACAGCATCTCCTCTTAAAATACAGGAGCAACATAAATTCAGCGCCAATATGCGAGGGATGTATAACGATAGGGCATCAGAAGTTTCTGACGCAGAGGAATTCGGCCATCGTCTTAGCTTTTCCTATCAAGGTAAATTTTTAGATGACACGGTAGGCGTGTCGTTAGGGTATGCCCGCTTATTTCAACCGAGTGTTTCAACTCAGTTTATAGGTCTTGCATATAACGGACTTGTGGATGTAGACGGCATTGAAGGTGACGCTGATGGGCCTGACTCATGTGTGGAGTGTGAGTACATATCCGAAGGGTTTGAAATGCAGCACAAAGGGGGTGAGGAAACTCGCGATGGTTATGTGGCTGCCATTGAATGGGCACCAATCGACACCTTTACGCTAAAAGCCGACGCCTTTATTTCAAAGTTTGACTCTGAAGCCTTCGCGCGAGGTTTCCGAGTGAAACTGGGCGGGATTAACGCAGGCATCACTAATCCAACTGTTGTAAACAATAGCGTGATTGGCGGCACATTTTCACGCACAGACAATAGCTTTACTCGTGTAGAGCTAGTAAACGATGACAATCAAGATTTTGATAGCGTTGCAAACTTTGGTGTAAATGCCAATTGGGAAATTAGTGCCGACCTAGCGGTTCAGTTCGACATCTCTCGTTCTACCGCTGAGAGCGATTTTAGAAACGGTTTGTTGTGGTCTCTAGTGGGTGAGGATGCCAATGCAGCCAACCCTGTTTTTGATGAGAATGTTCAAATATCCTATTTGCTCAATGGATTAGACTTACCTGATTTAGGTTTTAATCAAATGAGCGCGTTCACCAATACCGACCGAGTGATGGTAAGCAAGTATGGTATTTACCCTTTTGAAAATAAAGACGAATTAGATGCCTACAGAATCGATTTTCAATATTTTATAGATTCACCCGTTATATCCGGCTTGGAATTTGGCTACCGCTATTCAGACAGAGAATATACCAACGATCGCTCTGTGTTTGAGTATGGAAACGACAGCGCATTCTCAGTAAGCCAACCGCCGCTAAAACTAACCTCGGATATGGTGGAACAGGTTGACTGGAGCGGAGACTTTGGCTATTTCCCAAGTTATCTGTCAGTAGATTTGGACAGTGCACTTAACGCATGGTTTCCAGACGGCAGGCCTGTACCGGTTCAAACTTGGGGGCCAGGTGCAGCAGGGGTAATAAATGGCCCGGGCACAGGGCCGGCAACTGCATGGACGTTACAAGAAAGTGGCGACGTGTTTGAAACTGTGAATTCAGCCTACTTAATGGCAGCGATAAGTACGGAAATTGGGAGTTTACCTGTCACCGGTAACGTGGGGGTACGTTACGTAAAAAGTAAACAACGCTCAACCACGCTTCAGCGTGCCACCCAGCTTATTTCTGATTTAGAAACCGGCGCAACCGAAGAGGTTAGCGACCCAACAGCCGGGGCGCAAAACATTACCGATGATGTAGGTCTTATTAACAACTTTTATCGCCCTGCGTTACTCAGCCATGAATACAGCGATGTGTTGCCTTCAATCAACCTAAACTTTCAGCTCAACGACGATATGCAATTACGTGTAGCTGCTGCAAAGGTCATGGGGCGGGCACCAATAAATCGTTTTGCTGCAAATGCTTCGACCAACGTAGAGGTAGTTACCGCGTTTCAAGACCGAGACTCTGGGGAAATAACCCTATCTACGCCGACAGCTCGAGTCAATGGCAACGCCCGTAATAGTCCGTACTTAGAGCCATTTTATGCTACTCAATACGATGTGTCTTGGGAGTACTATTTTAGCGAAACCGAAGGTGCATTAGTTATTGCAGGCTTTTACAAAGATATTGAATCGTTTGTTGAAGATATCGAAATAGACCCATACGACTTTGAAGGGAATGGCATTGTTACGCCAGATTCTGTGCAAGTTCCGGTGTATTTAACCCCAGAGTTCACCGGCCAAGAATCAGAATTAGCCGTAGATGCTAACGGCGACCCGCTATTTGTAACTGTGCCGACAGAAAACGGAAGTTACAGTACAGCGGTTAACAACGCAGAAGGTGGTTATATTCGTGGTATCGAAATCGCCTATACGCAAATTTACAGCATGTTGCCTGGCTTTTGGTCTGGCCTAGGCATAAGCGCAAGCTACTCATACACAGAAAGTGAGATTCAGCGCACACTTGGCGATGGAATCTACGCAACGAGCCTGCCTGGTTTGTCTGAAAACGTAGCCACTCTTACCGCATTTTGGGAATACGAAGGATTTGAAACCCGTCTTTCCACACGTTTTAGAGATTCGTTTGTTTCTCAACAAGTCGCCGTTAATGATCAGGTAGTTAACTTCGATTCTGAGCTTGTCGTTGACTATCAAGCGTCTTACGAATTGAACGAGAATTGGAGCGTATTATTTCAGGTAAACAACCTTACCGATGAGCCCACTCGCAGCTATTTCTCGTCACAAGAACAAACCGGCACTATTCAATACTTTGGCACTCAGTACTTCTTAGGGATGACATACCGATTATGAAATCTCTAGCCTTGGGCAACGTTATCCCATTAGTTAAAGCCAAAATAAAAGCTACAAATATAAGAACAAATCAGGAGAACACTATGTTTACTCGCTTAAGAGTATGGCGGTTAGCCGTGCTAATAGTAGGCGCTTTCATAATAACAGGGTGTGGGGGCTCGGACGTTGAGTCTGGCACCAATCAATTACTAACTTGTGAGGTGCCTAACGTACCCGATGAAACGGGAACCGAGTGCGTTGCGCCTCCGCCTATTGCGTGTGAAGCACCAACCGTACCTAACGAAACCAATGATGCTTGTGTCGTCGGCGCCGATCCGTCTCTGCCTATGCCAGTGTTTACCCCTGGTGAAAATCAAGCGGTGTTGTATTACAACCGGGCAGCAGTCGATGCAGACAATAGCAGTAATGATGCGGCCTACGAAGGCTGGCGTTTACATACTTGGAATAATGATACCTGCGATGCGTATGCCGACGCCGATACAGATTGGGCTAACGGACGTGTGCATAATGGGGTAGACGCAAACTATGGCGCGTATTGGATTTTAGAACTCAAAGAAGGCTATGGCGATTGTCACAACTTTATCATCCATAAAGGAACAGATGATGCGGGTAAAGAACTGGGCGGCGGCGATTTTCAAGCGTCTCTTGTTCAGGATGACGAAACATTTGTGCGCATGAACTTTACGCTATCAGGTGAGCCCACGCTGTTCGAATTCCCTATTATGTCTTTGGGTCCTCAGGCAGTTGATATTGAGGGCTTTGGCGCCCACTGGTTAGATGCTAATACCATATTGTGGGACGTACCTGAGTCAGTAGCCACAGTTAAATTACATTACTCGGCCACAGCAGATTTAGAAAGTACGTTAGAAAATGGCATCAATGGAACGATTGTCGAACTGATGCCTTCAACCCTAACTGAAGAGCAGACGGCACTGGCTCCTCATTTGAGTGAACTAACTGCTTGGGAGGGTAATTGGTCTGTTGATGATGCAAAAACCGTTATCACCACACAAACTGCGCTTGGCGGGTATGACAGCGAAGGTAATCTTGTTGCTGCAACCGGACTTCAGCTTGCTAATGCGATTGATGCATTGTTCACTCGTGGTGAAAATGATGCAGATGAAGCTCAATTAGGTGGAATTTATCACGACAGCGGCATAACTGCGGCCGTGTGGGCTCCTACTGCCTCTAATGTCGATTTGCTTATTTACAACGACAATAAGAGTGTATCAGAGCGTATTGAGATGGTGCGTGATAACGATTCTGGCATTTGGAAGTACGAGGGTGATAGCACGTTAGATAGACAACTATATCGTTATGAAATAACGGTATTTCATCCTAATACGGGCAATATTGAAACATTACTGGTCACCGACCCTTATTCAGTGTCGCTAAGCACCAATGGACGATTCTCACGCTTTGTGAATCTTGCAGATGAAGACTTAAAACCCGAAGGGTGGGATTCTCACACAATTCCAACTATCCAAAACCCTGAAGATGCCGTGATTTACGAGGGGCATATACGCGATTTTAGTGTATTGGACGAATCTACGTCTGAAGAAAATCGCGGCAAGTACCTCGCCTTTACGGAGGAGGGCACAGCACCTGTTGCGCATCTTCAAAAGCTCGTTGACGCAGGACTGAACTACTTTCACATTTTACCTGCAAATGATATTGCCACCATCGATGAAGACCCTACAAATACGGTTGATTTATATGACACCGTGGGAGAGCTATGTCGTTTAATTAATGACGCTGCAGTATGCGAAGAAGAGAATGAAAATACGCTGCTGATTGACGTGTACAACAGCTACGACCCTCTTGCTGAAGCGGCAAAAGCGCAACAGCTTACTAATGATCTTCGCGGTATAGACACATTTAACTGGGGATACGATCCTCATCATTTTAATGCGCCTGAAGGAAGCTATGCGTCAAGCGCTGAAGGTGTAGAGCGCATTATAGAAATGCGGGCAATGGTGCAAGCGCTGCACGAAATGGGGCTTCGCGTTGCGCTCGATGTTGTATACAACCATACCAACGCGTCGGGTGTATTTTCAAAGTCTGTACTCGATAAAACGGTACCAGGGTACTATCACCGTTACGAGGTAGATACTGGAGCAATTGTTCGCGAAACATGCTGTGATGATACAGAGCCGCGTAATGTGATGATGGAAAAGTTCATGGAGGACTCTTTGCTCATGTGGGCTGAGCACTACAAATATGACTCTTTCCGTTTTGACATTATGAGCCAAGCAACCAAAGACACTATGCTGCGTTTACGTGAAGCGGTGCAGACAGTTGATGAAGATAACTATTTCTATGGCGAGGGGTGGACCAAAATAGAGCGGGGTTATGAGCAGGCTAATCAGCTAAATATGGCAGGTTCTGAAATTGGCACGTTTAACGATCGTATTCGCGAGGCCATCCGTCAGGGAAACATTTTTTCTCCTGATTCAGATGCGCTGCTTAGCGACCAAGACCGCGTAAAAATGAGCTTGATTGGAACATTGAAAGACTACGTTCTTGAAACTTCATCGGGTAGTGCGGGGGCCACCAGTAATTTAGGCGGTTACGCTGAAGATCCTGCAGACATCATTAACTATGTGTCTAAGCACGATAATGAAACCCTGTGGGATCAATTGAACTACACATTGCCGCAAGACATCAGCTTGCAAGAGCGCGTTCGAGCGCAAAATGTGGCTATGGGGATTAACTTAGTCGCTCAAGGTATTCCATTTTTGCAAATGGGTGGCGACATGCTGCGCTCTAAGTCTATGGACCGCAATACCTACGATTCCGGTGACTGGTTTAACTATGTTGACTTTACCTATGGCACCAACAACTGGAATGTAGGTTTACCACTTGCGCAAGACAATGAGGCACGCTGGGAAGAAATGGGTGAGTTTATTTACGATCCAGAACGCGCCGCATCGACAGCCGACATAATGTTTGCTTCTGATGTGTTTGCAGAGCTACTTTCAATTCGTATGTCTAGCCCCTTATTTAGGTTAACTAACGCTAACGATATTATCGATCGCATTGGTTTTCATAATATTGGCAGTAATCAGCAAAAAGGCTTAATTGCGATGAGCATCGACGATGGTGCTGTCCAAACTGATGATACTGTTCGTGCCGATATCGATATGATGAACGACGCGATTATGGTTCTGATAAACACGGGCTATGATGAGAAAACCATTACAGTAAATACTGCCAAAGGCTTTATGTTACATGCTACTCATGCAAATTCAGTTGACAGCAGCGTGCGAGGCGCAACGTTTACAGAAGGTGATGATGGTAATGGCACTTTTTCTGTACCGGCGTTAACCATTGCCGTTTTTGTAAAGCCTCAATCGGGTGCACAAGGTTATGGACTAAGTGCGTTTGCGACATCAGGCGCTCCTGATGTGGTGCCTTATGGCGATACTACGGCCTATCTACGTGGCGATATGAATGGATGGTCTTTAGATAATGCATTTACCTATCAAGGTGACGGGGTTTATTCCGTTGCGGTTCCCCTTATTGGCGGGACGACCTATGGGTTTAAGTTTGCATCTGAAGACTGGGATACGGTGAACTTCGGAGCAGTTGACGGTGATGATGGTACGGTAACGGATGGCGTTGAAAAAGTATTAGGTAGAACCAATACAAACCTTGCGTTCACTCCCTCAATTGATGCTACCTATCTATTTACTATTAATGCCAGTGACAACGAAGCGCCAGTGTTGACGGTAGAGAATGAGGAGCCCTATGTTGGCACACCAGTGTATCTTCGTGGTGCAATGAACGACTGGGGAACCGCTGAAGAATTCCAGTACCAAGGAAGCCGTATCTATACGTTTGCTCGAGATATAGAGCCTGGTACCTATGAATTTAAAGTCGCCTCTGAAGACTGGAGTACCGTTAATTTCGGAGCGCTTAGTAGCGACGACAGTGATAGAAATGTGGTTGTCGGGCAGTCTGTTGGATTAGCAGCGACCAATGATAACCTTATCCTTACTATTGAAAATGCCGATCGCTATGTATTTGTTTTCAATGTGTCAAATGAGGATGCTCCTACTATTGGTGTGTACAAAGAGGATTTCTGGGGTGAAACCGATGTATTTGTTCGCGGTGGCATGAATGGTTGGGAGGCCGTTGATAAGTTCTCTTATTTAGGTGCTGGTGAATATGTAGCTGAGGTAGAGTTGAGTGCTGGAGCAGTTGAGTTCAAAGTTGCCTCAGAAGATTGGTCAACGGTAAACTTAGGCAACCCTAATGATTCAGCGACCAATGCGGTAAGTGTAGGTACACCAAAAATTCTGGGAAGTAGTAATAATAACCTGATGATAGATGTGGCTGAAGCTGGGCTGTATGAATTCAAAGTTTCAGGTCCTGATGGTGCAATGCCAACGCTGACTGTTTCCATGAAGTAAATTCTTAACACGCTTAGCGTGTATCCGACGAAACAAGGTATAAACCGCAATATCGACGATATTGCGGTTTTTTATTCTCTCTTTACCTATGCTGCGCCTTTTATAAACCCGTTATTTTCAGTGAATTATCTAAGGTAGTTCAATACGCCCTAATGGCGCGAATTTTGTATCACCAGCTCTATTAATGGCATTTACACACGATGGCGATAACAGGGAAGGATAAATGTATGAAACGAGCATTAGTGGTTGAAGGTGGCGCCATGCGAGGTGTATTTGCCGCAGGTGTGTTAGACAAGCTTATGGATGAGCAGTATTTTGCCTTTGACTTTGCAATTGGTGTTTCTGCGGGGGCGACTAACCTATCTACCTATGTCACTCATATGCAGGGGTTAAGCAAAAAAATTATTTTACAGTATGCGACCAAGCGAGAGTTTTTTAGTCCACTTCGGTTTGTTAAAGGTGGCCATATGACCGATGTTCATTGGTTGTGGCATCACTCAAAACAGTCTCTTGGCATACGAGCACCTCATACTGGTACTGACATCGATTTATTTGTGGGTGTCACCAATGTTAATTCTGGATTATGTGAATATTTTCAAGCGAACGAAGATAACGTTGATGATCTTATGGTTGCCTCTTGCGCTTTACCGACGGCTTTTCGAGAGCAGCCAGTTATCGATGGCCGGCGCTATGTGGACGGTGGCGTTGCCGATGCCATACCTGCAAGGCAGGCTTATGCGATGGGGGCGAGAGACATCACCGTTATTTTGTCTCAGCCACCGGGATTTACAAAACCTGAGCTGAAATCTCCTTGGTTGTTAGAGAAAATGTATCGCGATCAACCGGAATTGCTCCGTACGCTGATTAATCGGTCGAAAACCTATAACGAAACCTTACACTTTCTGACTAACCCTCCAGCAGACTGCAAAATACACATCATTGCTCCAGACGCCTCTTTTGGCGTAAAGCGTTTAACTATGGACAAAAAGAAGCTTTTAAGAGGCTATGCCCAAGGCAGAAGGATGGGAAGACGTTTTTTATCCGGTCAAATGAAGGATGTGGCCTGAAACAGTAAGTCCGGTTAAGCCTTATTTCACGTGCTTAGAATATGCAGCACGTTTTATCCTAACGCACTGCCTTAGCTTAAAAGGCTAACACGCCTCATTTAATTGATGGGGTTTCGCGTTCAATTAGAATAAACATATTTATTACAAGCTGTAGCAGCGTATCTTTTTTGATACATAACGCTGTTGCAGCTCAAAATTCACTCACTCTTAGAGTGTGACGATGTATAAGAACGCAAAATCAGCGCCTTACACTGTACCCGATTGCATACATCTAAATGAGCGAAATGCACTTGTTCCAAAAACGCCTTCCTTGTATCCCGCTCAGAAATCCAATTAAAAAAGGTAAAAGAACAAATATTACTTTTAATTTTAAAGGCCATTTGACCAGCAGGTTTTGTTTAAAGTATTGAATACATTGATTTTATTGCCTCGCTCTGACTCAATTTCTTAAGTGTAAATGGTTTAACCATACTTTCCTTGTACTCTTTACATACTCTTGTAAGATATTCGCATTGCGCACTGTAATTTTTACGCACTTCTGGTTCATAAATTGCTTTAACTAAACAAAATAATAAAGCAGGTCACACAATTAAGGTTCAATTTACTGATGTGTTCTCGGTATTTATACATGTAATTGACCTCTAAGTGACGAGTAAAAGGGCTTAAAACTTATACCTTAGCCTAATTTACGTTGCTGCGTGTGGTAGGTGGTAAGAATAAGTGGCAGTATCCGCTAACAATAAAAACAGTGAATTGAGCTGAAGTATGGAACTGGCAAAACAAAAGGCCTCAATTGGCTTAATAAATCCAAAAAATCCGGTGAATGTTGCCTCTATTTTACGGGCTGCCGGCTGCTATGGTGTAGCGTCGGTTTTTTATACCGGCCAGCGATACAGATTGGCAAAGGAATTTAACGCAGATACAAAAGCGTTTCACAAAATTATTCCAACTGTTGGTGTCGATAATTTAAAAGATGTTGTGCCTAAAGGTGCAAAAGTAGTGTGTGTTGAGTTAGTAGAAGGTGCTGTGCCATTACCGCACTTCGAACACCCAGAAAATGCGTTTTATATACTCGGTCCTGAGGACGGAAGTGTGCCAAGTGACGTTATTACCTGGTGTGACCATGTTGTGTACATACCAACATATTCATGTATGAACTTGGCCGCCACAGCGAATGTGCTGTTGTACGATAGATTATCAAAGTCTGATTTTGTTAGCGGGGATGCGCTAATACGGAGCAGTAGAGACACAAATAACACAACGAAAATCTAATCGATTGTGCGTGTTTCATGTGAGCTAGGACGCTTACCAAAATGATGAAAATTTGGGAGTTTTGCGTTGATTATAAGAACAAGAAAAGCGATGAGTAAGTTTAACCATGTGGTTTCTCAGAAATTTAACAATTTACCAGCATTGCTACCAAGTATGTTTGCCAAACAACCCGCCATCGACGAAGAAATTGTTCGTTTCTTTTTTAGCCGTTATCAACTGGTTGTTGCCAACGATGAAAAGGACAAAGACGTCAGTTTTAAAACACGTCATAAAGTCTATTGTGAAGAAATGAAGTTTGAACAGACAAGAGCGTCGTCTCTTGAGGTAGACAAGTACGACGATAGGGCAGTGAACTGCTACATTAAGCACCTTCCTACCGGAGAGTGCGCAGGTACAATACGTCTAGTATTACCCCAGCATGGCAGTGGCGCTCTACCTCTGGAAGACAAGTTTTCCGATGCATTTTCTTGTTCGTCACTTTTGCCTTCTAATTTAGTGTCTGACGGCGTATGTGAAATTTCTCGTCTCGCTGTGCCCAGAGAGTTTCGAGTTAGGCAGTTTAAAACAAAAGTGTTACCAAGTGAAAAACTGGCGAAAGTAAAGCAAGACAAAAACCTAAAGTTCAATATTGAACAATTACCTTATTTATCGATTGCGCTCTATTTAATGGCCACCAGTGTCTGTTTGCATTTAAATATGTCTCACGCCTATGTGCTAATGGAGCCAAAGTTGGCTAGACGAATGAAGGCGTTTGGCATTCACTTTAATGAAGTTGGCGAAGCTATCAGCTTTAAAGGGCAGCGAGTGCCTTACCGCCTTTCACCAACTACTTTAGTGAGCGAACTCTCAAACACTTTAAAGCGTTTTCAACAAGAGGTGCATCAGAGCATTCAGCCTAGTTTGAATAAAATGAGTGTTGATGCTTTCACCTCTACCGCTAACGTTCCGTTTGTTACAAAGCGTGAGGAAAGGGTTTCAGTAGCAGCATAGTAATAGGTTTTTTGGGGTTGAATACGTATGCATGTTTTTTAACAATACGTTAACGCGTATCCTGTTGGCATTCAGAAAAATTGAAGTAATCAATACGATGCCAGTTAAAAATATGTCTTCTTTTACTATTTCTTCGTTTCGAAAACCTATCGCGGTTGCTATCGTGGTCTCAAGTCTTCTAGCCTGTTCAGACAACGATACAATGAGTAATCAACAATCTCAGGGTTCAAACCCTACTGAGAATGGCCAGTCCTCTCCTAGTAAAGCGCCGTCTACTAAAGCGCTCTCCACTGAACACCTATCATTAGTGCAGGGCAAGCCGGTGGTATACCAGCTTTTTACTCGCCTTTATGGAAATACGAATACAGCAAATATTCCATGGGGTAGCATTGAAGACAATGGCGTAGGTAAGTTCGCCGATATTAATGATGCTGCACTTTCTAGCATTAAAGCGCTAGGTACCAGCCATGTGTGGTATACAGGTGTGCCACATCACGCAGTTATCAACGACTACAGCGAATATGGAATATCACACGACGACCCCGATGTAGTAAAAGGCCGTGCAGGCTCCCCCTACGCAGTGAAAGATTACTACAACGTAAATCCTGACCTCGCGCTAAACCCAGCAAACAGATTGGAAGAGTTTGAAGCCCTCATAAAGCGTACACATGAAAATGGCATGAAGGTGATTATCGATATCGTTCCAAACCATGTTGCTCGCAGCTATCAATCGTTATCATTGCCCGAGGGACAAACCAACTTTGGTCACAACGACGATACTTCAGTGGTGTATGCAAGAGACAATAATTTTTACTACGTTGTAGATAAAGCATTTGAAGTGCCTACCGCACAAGGCTATGAGACCCTTGGCGGAGACGAACATCCCTTAGCTGATGGTGAATTTAAAGAGTACCCAGCAAAATGGACCGGAAATGGAGCAAGAGCTGCTAAGCCCGACATTAACGACTGGTATGAAACCGTTAAAATAAACTACGGTGTGAAGCCTGATGGCACCTATGACTTCCCCACGTTACCTGCACAATACGCAGAGAAGTCATATAGCGAACATGTAGATTTTTGGAAAGACAAATCCCTACCTGATTCCTGGTATAAGTTTCAGAGCATTGCCCATTATTGGTTAGATAAAGGTGTCGACGGTTTTCGTTACGACATGGCAGAAATGGTACCTGTCGAATTTTGGTCATTTTTAAACAGCAGTATTAAACAACGCTCGCCTGACGCGTTTTTATTGGCAGAGGTATATCAACCGTCTAAATACCGAGATTATATACACCTAGGCAAGATGGACTATCTGTACGATAAAGTTGGATTTTACGATACGCTTAAGACCATTATGCAGGGCTCAGGGAAAGTCAGTGATCTGGTATCT
Organism: Alteromonas sp. 4NS20-0143; assembly: GCF_057542855.1. Taxonomy (NCBI): domain Bacteria; kingdom Pseudomonadati; phylum Pseudomonadota; class Gammaproteobacteria; order Alteromonadales; family Alteromonadaceae; genus Alteromonas; species Alteromonas sp. 4NS20-0143. The sequence continues at coordinate 639,185 of NZ_BAAJLR010000001.1, read as the reverse complement.
GTTCACAATCAAATTTCTGATATTGCACCCCATATGCTTCACTTTTTAGAAAACCACGACGAACAACGCATTGCTAGTGAGGATTTTGCAGGCAGTGCAGAGAAGGGCAAACCAGCACTTGCCGTTAGCGCGCTGATTAGCAGCTCTCCAACGCTACTTTACTTTGGCCAAGACGTGGGGGAGGACGGAAGTGAAGACATGGGATTTGGCGACCCTACTCGGACCTCTATTTTTGATTATGCCGGCGTGCCTGCCCATCAGCGTTTTATGAACAATGGAAAGTTTGATGGCGGTGCATCCACAGAGCAAGAAAAGTCTTTACGGAATTTCTATGAGTCCATAATGGCTATTGCTGCCAACCATGGCGCAGTGAACGGCGATTTTATCAGTCTGCACGATATCAATTTGAGTAATGCGCAGAATGATAATTCGCCTTCACAAATCCAAAACTCAAATAGCCGTAACTCAAATAAACGCACCTCTCAACGCCTGCCAAGTAATAATTACAGTGAGCAGCAGTTTGCGTTTGCAAGGCGCTCACAAGATGATGGGTTTATTGTTGTTACTAATTTCTCAGAACAGCCTGTAAAAGACATGCAGCTTATTTTCCCCACGTCTTTGTTTACAGAGTCAGAAATACCGTCGTTGCTTAAGCCTCTGGTCGGCGAAAAGCAACTCGCATTAGACGCTAAAGACGGCACTGTGATGACATCAGTTTCGCTTGAGGGCCTAGAGACACTGGTTTTTGAACTATAAGAGTTAATAGCACTGTCTTTTTCGTGACTTTTATTAATAGCCCAGGCAAGCGCTTGATAAGCAGCCTCAAATAAAAGCATCCGGTAAAAGCCACTTTGTTTGTATTAAGCAAGCCAAGTGGCTTTTTTGTTTACAGGTCCTAGTTCCCAGGTAGTGAATACGTATGCAGTGAATTGGTATCTTAGTGTTACACAGGTACTATCTTCTTTCGCTTTTTACTTAACGTCTTTTTAACATGAGGTGGTCTTAGTGACGTCTCCAGTTTTAAATTTTCTCCGGTCGTCTCTTCTCAGGTTTGCTTTACCACGAAAGACTGTGGGAACAAGTCTTTTTAGAATAGGCGCTTCGCGAGCTGGCCTTTTGCGAACACGCTTTTTACAACCAAGTTCTTTACAAATAGCCACTGCAGCATTGTTCACAGTTTTAGCAAGCACGCTTCCTGTGTATGCCGCCAAAGGCAGTATTGATGTTTATCCACCAAATTGGTGGGTAGGTATGGAATCGCCATTGGTTGAATTGATGCTTCATGGTGACAATATTGCTAATAAAAAAGTTTCGGTAAATAGAGAGGGGGTCGTTATTAATGCAGTAACGGCATTAGATAGCCCCAACTATCTATTTGTTACCTTGGATATTTCAAATGCAGCAAGCGGCGAGCTGATATTTACGTTAACTGATGACGCAAAAAATACGAGTAATATTAACGCAAACAACGAAGCTGGCTCGGCAAAAGTCTCTCATTCGTCTGCTAACTCGTCCTCCAACTTACTTTCTTATGAGTTTTCTTATGAACTGCAGCCTCGAGACAGTGAGAGTAAAAGTCGTGAAGGGTTCTCTGCTAAAGATGCAATTTATCTCATTACGCCAGATAGGTTTGCTAATGGCGACTCCAGTAACGATGATGTCGCTGGTTACCGAGATATTGTTGATAGGTTGAACAAGGGTGGCCGACATGGCGGTGATATCAAGGGCATTATAGATAACCTTGGTTACATCGCAGACATGGGCTTTACGCAAATTTGGACAATGCCAATGCTTGAAAATGCAATGGCCAAATACAGTTACCACGGGTATTCCACAACTGACTTTTATCAAATAGACCCTCGCTTCGGTACCAATGCCGATTATGTCACGCTCAGTGAAAAAGCAAACGAGCAGGGCGTTGGCATTATCATGGATATGGTGCTTAATCACATAGGCAGTGGTCACCTGTGGATGGAGGATACACCTTCAGATGATTGGATAAATAACGAGGGGAATTTCGTTGGCACCACGCACAAGCGAGAATCACTTCACGACCCTCATGTTATAGAAAGCGATATTGAAGGCTTTAGCGATGGTTGGTTCGTTCCTACCATGCCAGATCTCAATCAAAAAAATCCTCATTTAGCGAATTACTTAATTCAAAACGCTATTTGGTGGGTGGAGTTTGCCGGTTTAAGCGGCATTCGTGTAGATACCTATTCCTATTCCGATAAAGGGTTTTTGTCAAAGTGGACAGCCCGTCTTATGTCAGAATATCCAAGCCTTAACATTGTGGGAGAAGAGTGGACGATTAACCCAGCCATTACCGCTTACTGGCAGGCGGGAAGCCATCGTCATGATGAGTACGTTAGTGCATTGCCATCTGTAATGGATTTTCCACTACAGGCCGCGCTGACATCTGCACTTACACAAGAAGAGTCATGGAACACAGGGCTAGGGAATATTTATGAAACGCTGGCGACCGACTTCCTATATGGTGATCCTAACAACCTAGTGATATTTCCTGATAATCATGACATGAGCCGTATTTTTACTCAGCTTGGTCACGATATAGACAAATGGAATATGGCTATGACGTTTTTCCTAACCACCCGTGGTATTCCTCAAGTATTCTATGGAACAGAAATTCTCATGGCCAACCCTGACAGTTCAGATCACGGAATTATCAGGTCCGATTTTCCAGGCGGCTTCAAACAGAATAGCGATTCAGCAGTAAATGCATTTACAGGCGAAGGATTGTCACAAGATGAACGTTGGGCGCAGCAACGGGTGAAAACATTATTAGCTTTGCGACAAAATTATCCCAACGTGTTTATGGGAGAAATGAAGCATTACGCCCCTCATGATGGCGTTTATACGTATTTCCGCCGCGCTGAAGAGGATGACGGTAGCATGATAATGGTAATAATGAATAAACAAGAGGCGAAGGTATCTCTTGCTCGTTATTCGACCATGCTATCAAAATACACGCAAGCCACTCGCCTAAGCGATAAAACCGTATTTGGCGTTGACGACACGTTAACGTTGCCACCAATGTCTGCAACGGTATTCGTTGTAAATTAATTTAAAAACAATAAATAGAGCTAATTATGCAAGCAACTCAACCCCGCCTCTCATTTTGGCAAATTTGGAATGTCAGTTTTGGCTTCCTTGGCGTTCAATTTGGTTTTGCCCTGCAAAACGCAAATGTGAGCCGTATTCTTTCAGATCTGGGCGCCGATCTTCACTCTTTGTCATTGTTTTGGCTTGTCGCCCCAATTATGGGCTTAATCGTGCAACCTATCGTGGGTTCTGCGTCGGACAGAACGTGGAATAGACTGGGCCGCAGAAGACCGTTTATTTTAGCCGGTGCCGTGGCTGCCGTTGTGGGTATGATATTGCTCCCCAATGCGCCTATTTTTGTGGCGTTTTTAGCGCCAATGGTAATGGGGGCGCTCATGGTTGCGCTCATGGATGCCTCGTTTAATGTGTGCTTTCAGCCGTTTCGCTCATTAGTTTCAGACATGGTTCCGCCATCGCAGCGCAATGTGGGCTATTCTATTCAGTCTCTTCTTATTAATATCGGTGCTGTTATTGGCTCTATCCTTCCCTTTGTGCTCACCAACGTTGTGGGTTTAGAGAACACGGCGCAAATGGGGGAGGTTGCACCTTCAGTAATGTGGGCATTCTATATCGGTGCTTCAGTGTTGTTGGGTACCGTTATTTGGACCGTGTTTAGAACGAAAGAATATTCGCCTGAAGAATACAGTCGATATAAAGGGTTGAGTCCTGAACAGGGCGCTTCCCTTAACTCAAAGAAAAAAGAAAAGAAGGCTCCACTAGCACAGCGTTTAAAAGAGTTCTTTGCGTTAGTGGCAACTATGCCTAAAACCATGAAACAGTTAGCGGTTGTGCAATTTTTCTCATGGTTTGCACTCTTTATCATGTGGGTATACACCACGCCCGCTATTACCCAACATATATGGAACGTAGATAAGCAATGGTTTGACCCTGCATTTATCGCAGCTGCCCCTATGGTTCCAGAGGCTATCATTATGGCCAAAGGTGCCGCCGGCGACTGGGTGGGCATTCTATTTGCCGCTTATTCTGTGTTTGCCGCTATTTTCTCTATCTTTCTTGCAAAGCTAGCGGACAAATTTGGTCGCAAAACCATTTATGCTGGCGCGTTGGCACTGGGCGGCCTGAGTTACGTGAGCTTTTTATTCTTCCAAGATTTAACCATGGTAAACGTCAACCTTCTCATCACAGAAGTTACCGTACCTCTTGGTGCCGTTAAATTACTCATACCCATGATAGGCGTGGGTATTGCGTGGGCCGCTATTCTTGCAATGCCTTACGCTATGTTGGCTGGTGCACTTCCTGCTGATAAAACTGGCGTGTACATGGGCATATTTAACTTTACCGTTGCGGCACCACAAATTGTATCAGGCCTAACAGCAGGTTGGATCTTAAGTAGCGTTTTCGATAACGACGCTAAATACATCATTGTCGTTGCGGGTGTGTCCATGGTGATTGGTGCTATAGCAGTATTTTTTGTAAAAGAAGCTGATACCAGTGAAATTGTTGAAGAAAAAGGAGTTATTCAAGATGGTGTCTAAACGCACAGCAATCGCGATGGCCATAGCGACATTATTAACAGCCTCCTGCACAAACTCGAATAACGCCACAAGCAAGGCAGATGTTAATCACCAGGGAGCTAATGTTGAGTCGCTGAATAATCAAACAATAGTAGGCACAACCACACCCTTTGCGAGGGAAGCTATTTACTTTGTAGTGACCGATAGATTCGTTGATGGTGACAAGTCGAATAATTTTGAGGACCAAGGTGGAGACTATCCTACTTGGAGGCTGCCACTAGAGGGGCCTGAAGGCAAAAAAGCCTACGTAGGGTATATGGGCGGCGACTTAAAAGGTATTTTACAAAACGCCGACTACATTACAGAGATGGGCTTTACCGCAGTGTGGATGACACCGGTTCATGACAACCCTGATTATGCGTTTAATGGCGACGAACAAATCACCTATGGCGGCGCATTTAAAGACGGTGGTAAAACTGGTTATCACGGGTATTGGGCGTCGAATTTTTATCAACCCGACGAGCATTTGGTGAGTGAAGACCTGACCGTTAAGCAATATACCGCACAAATGCGCGAGCAGGGTTTAAAGTCAGTGTTTGATATTGTGGCTAATCATGGTTCACCCAGTTTCACCATGACTAATGATTTACCAGGATACGGTGAGCTATACGATAAAAACGGGCTTTTGGTGGCAGACCATCAAAATTTAGCGCCTGAGGATTTAGATCCAAAAAACAATCCTCTGCATGCCTTTTTTCACAACTATCCAGACTTAGTGAAGCTTTCTAACTTAGATGACGAAAACCCAGCCCTAAGAGATTACTTGATCAACAGTTATCTTTATTGGATTTCTCAGGGGGCTGATGCGTTTCGAATAGACACTATTCGCCATGTGCCTCATGCGTTCTGGCGAGAAATGTCCGACCGTGTGCGTGAAGAAAACCCTGACTTTTTTATGTTCGGAGAAAGCTTCGATTACGAGGCGAATAATATTGCGCAGCACACACTAGATAAAAACGGCAACATCAGTGTGCTCGACTTCCCTATGCAAAAAGCCATGTTGTCAGTGTTTGAAAAACCACTGGACAGTGATTTTGCGGATATGAAAGAGGTGTTACACCTTACCCATGGGCCTTATGAAAACGTGTATGATTTAACGACGTTTTACGATAATCATGACATGGCCCGCATGAATGCCACAGATGATGGGTTTATCAATGCTCATAACTGGTTATTTACGGTAAGAGGAATTCCGGTTGTATATATGGGGTCTGAAATTGGCTTTATGCGCGGCACTGCAGAGCATGCTGGTAATCGCAATTATCTAGGGCAAGAGCGTATCGACAGCGCAAAAGCCAACCCAATTCAGCAAGCGCTTAGCGATATTGCTAACGTGCGAAAAGCAACGCCGGCCTTGCAGCGTGGGCTTCAGTTAAATGTTGAATTAAAAGAGCACAAAGCGGTGTTCTATCGCGTGTTACAAGATAAAGAAAATCAGCAAACCGCGCTAGTGTTGTTGAATAAGTCCAATAAACCTGCCTCGTTTAATGTGTCGCAGTTTATGCAAGAGGGGCAGTGGCAGGAGCAGTTAGGCGGTGAAAGCCAGCAGATACGAGAGGGCGGTTCGCTCTTAAGTACTGTGGCGGCTAACGGTGTTCAAGTATGGGTGCGTGATGGCGCTATTACGAACGATGAACTAATGGCTACCCTGGCTGACCAAATGAAAAGGCAGTAAAGCGCGAGGCTGCAAACCTAGCTTAACCAAGTCAAAAAAGGGTGCGTTCATCACGCACCCTTTTTGGTTTTTAACGCTTTACTCGCTACCGCAGGACTGGCGTATGATGATATCAGCAGGCATAAGATAGTCTTCTACTTTCTCGTTGTTAATGGCCCTTAATAAGGTGTCGACCAATAACTCTCCCGCAAGATTGGTATTTTGTTGCACAGTAGATAATGCAGGGGTGGTGTACGCAGAAACCGCAATATTGTCATAGCCAACCACTGCCACATCCTGTGGCACATTGATGTTGGCCCGTCGTAAGGCACGCAGTGCGCCCATTGCGATTAAATCTGAGGCGCATACAATTGCTTCAGGCAGCTCGTTACATTCTATTAATGAGCGAACAGCGTCTGAGCCATCATCTTCTGTGGAAATGGCGTTTCGCTGAACACTTTTAGCGGTAAGGTTATGTTTTTCTAATGTGTCGGTATAACCGCGATATCGCGCCATAAATTCAGGCGCATGAACGCCATTGTCGCCAATAAAGGCAAAGGTTTTTTTACCTAACGCGATTAAGTGCTCGGTAATACTTTGTCCGCCTTGATAATTATCGCAGCCAATACTGACTCCAGGGTGGTCCTTATCAGGGGCGCCCCAACGAACAAAATGCGTGCCCTGCGACTCAAGCTGCGCGACCTTGGTTTGATAGTCGGTGTAGTTGCCATACCCTAATAAGATAATGCCGTCTGCTTTATTTGAGTCTTCATATTCCGCGTGCCAATCGTCTTCTAAATTTTGAAAAGAGACTAAAAGATCGTAATTCGCTTTTGCACAGGCACGTGTGATGCTGCCTAGCATGGCAAGGAAAAAAGGGTTTATCATTGAGTCGTCTGAGGTGGGGTCCTCAAAAAGTAATAGGGCAATCGTACTGCTTTTCTGCTTTCTTAAATTGCTCGCATTTTTATCGACTTTATAATTGAGTTCTTGTGCGATTCGCTGCACGCGCTCTCTTGTTTCTAAATTAACAAGAGGGCTATTGTTTAGTGCTCTTGAAACGGTTGATTGTGAAACACCGGCCAAGTGAGCAATATCAAAAGAGGTCGCTTTTTCTTTCATAAACATCATTTCTCGCTACAACGACATCGTTGCCATCAAAATCAGATTAACACATTTTTCCGTTAAGTCTTGTTTTTGAACTATGAAGCCCGATAGTGAATTATCGACGCATCCTTTTACAAAACAGCTTGCGCCCTTTATTTCGCTATCATCTATAGTGCTGTGTTTAACGTGAAAGGTAGCAATATCGGCCTCTGTCGTCGGTTATTCAACCAGTTGTCAGCGTTAAATGAATAAAACGTGGTTGAAGCATTTGTGTCAGTGGTATACTCACGTTATTAATATAATTACTTGTGCATAAGGGGAACATGCGAATGGCCGAGACTGAGCATCGTCCGACCAATTTTATCCGTCAAATCATTGATAAAGATCTTGCCAGTGGTTTGCATGACTCAATAAAAACGCGGTTTCCGCCGGAGCCAAATGGCTTTCTTCACATTGGTCATGCCAAATCCATTTGCTTGAACTTCGGTATTGCAAAAGATTACACGGGAACCTGTAATCTGCGTTTTGACGACACGAATCCAGCAAAAGAAGATATTTCTTTTGTTAACTCAATTAAAGAAGACGTTAAATGGCTCGGTTTTACATGGAGCGGTGATGAGCGTTATTCCTCTAACTACTTCGACCAGCTACACGGCTTTGCAAACGAATTGATTGATAAAGGCTTAGCTTATGTCGATTTTTCTAGCCAGGAAGTCATGCGTGAATTGCGCGGAACCTTGAAAGAGCCGGGTAAAAATAGCGCCTATCGCGACACCGATGTAGAAACCAATAAACGTGAATTCGCTAAGATGACCGCCGGTGACTATGCCGAAGGCGAATGCAGCCTGCGCGCCAAAATCGACATGACTTCGCCGTTTATGTGCATGCGCGACCCGGTTATCTACAGAGTGAAGCACGCCCACCATCATCAAACTGGTGATAAATGGTGTGTGTATCCAATGTACGATTTTACGCACTGTATATCAGATGCCATTGAGGGCATTACGCATTCATTGTGTACGTTAGAATTTCAAGACAACCGCCGTTTATACGACTGGGTGATTGAGAATATCTCTATCGATTGCAGCCCTAAGCAGTATGAATTCTCTCGACTTAACTTGGAATACACGGTGCTAAGTAAACGCCGTCTTATTCAGTTGGTTGATGAAAAACACGTTCATGGCTGGGATGACCCACGCATGCCAACGGTTGCTGGCTTGCGACGTCGCGGCTACACGCCGGGTTCTGTGGTTGAGTTTTGTAAGCGTATCGGCGTGACCAAAATGGACAACATGGTTGAAATGTCCATGCTAGAAGCCTGTATTCGCGATGACTTAAACGTGAATGCGCCTCGTGCAATGGCCGTGCTAGACCCGATTAAAGTTGTTATCGAAAATTACGAAGAAGGCGCTACTGAAACCTTGGCGGCTCCTAATCATCCAAATGATGAGACAATGGGCACTCGAGACATCACGTTTAGTCGTGAAGTCTGGATTGAAGCTGAGGATTTCCGTGAATCAGCAAATAAAAAGTTTAAGCGACTGGTACTTGAAAAAGAAGTGCGTCTTCGCAACGCCTATGTAGTGAAAGCAAACCGTGTAGAGAAGGACGAAGAGGGCAATGTAACGACTGTTTATTGTACCTACGATCCAGATACCTTGGGCAAAGACCCTGCTGATGGCCGTAAGGTAAAAGGCGTTATTCACTGGGTAGATGCAGCAACAGCAAAAGCGGCAGAGTTCCGTTTATACGACCGCTTGTTCAATGTACCTAATCCTGCTGCCGAAGAAGACTTTACCGATGCTATCAATCCAGAATCTCTTGACGTAAAACAAGGCTGGGCTGAAGCTGGCTTGGTAGATAATGTACCTGAAGTTGGTGCATGGCAATTTGAGCGTACCGGTTATTTCTGTTTAGATAACGACAGTACTGCTGAAAAGCCTGTATTTAATCGCACGGTAGGTCTGCGAGATACTTGGGCAAAAATGGAAGGCTAATATAGCGCTTCGTCTAATGATCAAAAAGCCGCGTTAACGCGGCTTTTTGCTTTTTGTTTACCTGTTTAGGTTACTTTGGCTGGCAATCTAAGGATTCACCGTTAACATCCGCGCTATCATTGCCCATCAAGTACAAATAGGTAGGCATAATGTCTTCTGGCGTTTTTAATGTTTCAGGGGTTTCTGCCGGAAATGCTTGGGCGCGCATGCTTGTTCGCGTTGCGCCAGGGTTGATGCAGTTAAAGCGGATAGATTTGTTCTGATATTCGTCTGCCAGAGTTTGCATAACCCCTTCGGTAGCAAACTTGGAGACCGCATAGGTTCCCCAAAACGCGCGACCCTTTCTACCTACACTTGAGGTGGTGAAAATCACTGAGGCGTTTTCAGCTTTCAAAAGAGCAGGGAGTAATGCTTGAGTCATATACACCGTACCGTTTAGGTTTATTTGCATGACATCTTGCCATTCTTGAGCGTCAATATCTTTAAATGCACTTAAGTGGCCAAGAATGGAGGCGTTGTGTAGCACCCCGTCCAAACGACCGAACTGGTCTATAATGGTCTGAGTCATTTGTTGATAATGACTAGGCGTAGCACCTTTTATATCTAAAGGTACAATCGCAGGCTCTGCACCCTTAGCGGCAACTATGTCGTCGTACACAGCTTCAAGCTTGGCTACTGTCCTGCCAAGTAATATACAAGTCGCACCAAATGCTGCGAAGGTTTTAGCCGCTTGTGCACCAATACCATCACCGGCGCCAGTAATAAGTATTACTTTATCGTTTAATAAATTGCTGGGCGCATTATAGTCGTTCATGATTGTCCTTCAATTACATCGTGCAAAGAGGCTTTGCTGGGCGTTTTACAAGTGGTGTGATGATACTCAACCTGACCGCTAAGTAAAACAATCCCGTTAAAAACCTGCCAAACGTAAAAAAAGTTCACCAAACTAGTTAACAAAACTTTGCAAAGTTGCAACAAAGTCAATAAGATTGAGGAAGATACAACTGGTCTAACATGTTTGAAACGATCTTCTATGCCTGTTAAAGCAGGATAGACCAAGCTATTTTAATAAAACCGAATTTTAGACACAGAATAACAACAATGCTTGTAGGGAGTAGAGATGAGAAAACTCGTATTAAGTTCCAGTGTGGCCCTTGCACTGGGTCTAGCAGGCTGTGGTGGCTCCGATGAAACCCTTTCCGACATTCAGGCCGAAACAGAAGTACAAACCCCATTTTCGCGAATAGTATTTGATCCAGCAGCAGGGAATCTTAACATTCCCAACGACTTATTAATGCTGCCAGGCGATGATGGCTTTTTCGATTACACATTAAACATACCGGTTGCCGATCCCACTGATTTTGGCGACCCGCAAAACGCATTAAACGTATTAGACGGCTGGTCGACACAACATCCATTTGTGATTAATGTTGAAACGCCGGTGAATACGTCACTGGATGAGTCATCACTGTCTTCAGGTATTTTGTTGTTTGAAGCAACCTTAGGTCTTGACCAATCTGATCCAGATTGCGCACAAGTTTCAACGCCATCAGCAGGCTGTAAGTTAGGTGAACAGCTTACTTTCGGCGTAGATTATGTGTTGAGCTTGGCAGACAACAACACGGTTTCATTTGTACCTCTAAAGCCGCTTAAACCAGCGCAGGGTTACATGCTTGTAATGACGACCGACCTTAAAGATTCATCGGGTAAGTCGGTGCAAGGTTCTACAACTTGGGATTTAGCAAGGCTAGATATCAATATAAACCCACTAGCGACGGACGACCAGCTGCAGCTTCAAGGTCTAGTTAACTCACTGGTTAATCCACTGATTAGTGCTGGGTACGAACGTGAAGAGCTGACCTACGTGTCTGCGTTTACTACTCAGTCTATTGCTAACTCTCTTGATACCATCAAGAAGGTGATGATTAGCGAATTTGCTGCCCGCGCAGGTGCTGGCGACCCTACGGCAGGACAAGCGTTACCTGCAATTGTAGTGGGTGATGCCGATGAAGATCCTACCGCAATGGAAGCACTCAATCTCGTTACTACCGAAGTAGTAGCAGGAGCAGTGAATACAGGTAAAGAAGGCTTACCGGCTCAAACCCAAGCATTTATTGATGCAACGGATTTTAGTGCATTAGAAACGTGTGCTGGTTTAGCAGGTACAGTGTCTGGTCAGCTTTCTGCACAGTGGGGCCCGCTGAATGAGTTCGCGGTAGGTGTTTCTACTGCAATCCTAACCCAAGTCGGTCCATTCTGCGCGGCCCAGCGTTATGAAGGAAATATTAACCTTCCATATTTCTTGGGTGTTCCATCTGCTGAAAACCCACTTGCACCGGTTAACCAGTTTTGGACTGCAGCCTGTGACAGCGGTATCGTGCTAGCAGGCGCACCACAGGAAGCGTTAGCAGCGGCGACGCCAGGTCCTAATGCGCAAACGTGTTCTGCGCTAGGTCTTGCCGATCTTCGCGTTAACGGTGAAAAATTAGATAGTGCTCGTAACATTACTAAATTCAACCCATATCCACAGCCTACTGGCGGTAATATGGGCACTGAAGCGCTAGATGTTCAGGTAACTATTCCAGACCCAGCCATTGCAGGTGCTATAGGTTTCCCTATCAGTATGCCTGAAGCAGGTTGGCCTGTGGTTATCCTTGCTCACGGTATCACCAGCCAAAAAGAAGACATGTTAGCCATTACCGGTACACTAGCGCTAGCAGGTGTAGCCTCGGTTGCTATCGATCAGCCCATTCACGGTAGCCGTGGATTCGATCTTGATGGCGACGGAATGGACGACCTTAATGCAACGTCGGTAAGTGCAACGCATTATATGAACCTTGCTAGTTTGCCTACTGCAAGAGACAACCTGCGTCAAAGTGTATCTGATTTACTTGGTTTGCGTCTTGGCCTTAACGCGGTAGTTGATACCACAGCTACACAGGGAGTTAAGTTTGATACAAGTCGTGTATCAATCATGGGTGTATCGTTAGGTGCTATTACAGGTGGTAATTTTGCAGCCTTAGCAAATACGTCCATGGGCGGCGATTTAGCTGCACTTGACGGCATGTTTGCAATCAAACAAGCGTCTCTTGAGTCTCCTGGAGGCGGTGCAGCTCAATTCTTAATTGAATCACCGTCGTTTGGACCGCTGATTAAAGGACTTCTGCTTTCTCAAGCATCAGATGACTTCGTTGCGCTATTGAACCAGTTGTTTGAAACAACTGATGTCAACGAAGCTCAGCTAGTTGAAGCGGTCGCCTTGTTTGAAGCAAACCTTACTGAAGCACAAGCAGCCGCGGTTAACGCTGTTTTTGCTGAGTTTGCCTTTGCTGCACAAACCGTAATGGATTCAGGTGACCCAACGAACTATGCACAAACTCTAGGTAGTAATACCCCTGTGCACATGATGACAGTAGTGGGTGATGGCAGTGCAGAAAACCTGCCTGACCAAGTTATCCCTGTTTCTACTGCGTTGCCGTTGTCTGGTCAGCTTCCACTAGCTAACATCATTGGACTTGAGCAGGTATCAACGACAGTAGGGCCTCAAGCAGACCCTATCAGTGGACTGGTACTGTTTAACAGTGGTGCTCATGCATCTAGCTTGAGCCCGGCTTCAAATGCCGCAGTGACCGCAGAAATGCAGCGTCAGGTTGCAACGTACGTCTCTTCTGATGCAGGCCTTCTGCCAATCAGTGATGAGTCTGTCGTCGCAAACTAAGCGTTACAAATGTTCCATTTAAGAAGCCGGCGAAAGCCGGCTTTTTTGTTTCTAAGTGTGACTGTTATTTGAATGTTGTGTTTTGTTAATGTAATGTGAATTGGTCGGATGTGTTGTGGCAGCAAGCAAAACGCTTTGGGGTGTTAGCTCGCCATATTTGCATTTATTCACAAGGAAACTATCAATGACAATAACTAAAAATATTCACCCTACACGGACTTTAATTGCACTATCTGTTGCCGCCTGTTTAGCTGGATGCGGTGACAATGACAACGACTTTTCAGATGTGCAAGACGGCAGCACTCCAGTGTCACCGCCACCCGTAGTAACCGCACCTACACCTGTTCCTGCGTTTGACACCGATGGTTCATTAACGGCTGACATTACGTGGACTACTTATGGTGTACCTCACGTTAAAGCAGATAATCTTGAAAGCATGGCCTATGGTGTTGGCTATGCATTCGCCAGAGACAATATGTGCGTGCTGGCAGATCAAATTTTGAAATACAATTCTGAGCGAGCCAAGTATTTTGGCCCCGATATGCAGCCAGGTAGTGGTGATTCAGAGCACCTTATCAACGACTTTGGCTTTCTTACATTAGGTATTCGTGAGCTAGCTGAAGACAATTTGCCTCGGTTATCTGCCAATTCCCGAGCCATGTTTCAGGGCTACACAGCGGGCTATAACCGTTATTTAGACGAAACGCCTGTAGCAGAGCAGGATCAAAGTTGTGCAGGTCAGCCTTGGGTACAACCCATTGATAGCGTAGATTTACTGACCTATTCTTTAGGTGTGGCGTTATTGCCAGGAGCTGCAAACTTTTTAGGCCCCATGTTCTTAGCCGCGCCTGAAGGTGAAAATTACCTTCCAACCCCAGCGCCAACTGCTGCATCAGGTCAAACTGCAAGTGCTCAAGCGCAAACACCTTCAAGTGCTAAAAATACGCCAACGACACCATTTAAAATGAACCCATCCATCACCTTACCTGAAAGAAACCCACAGGAAATGGGATCAAACGGGTGGGGGCTAGGTAGCGATAAAACCACTAATGGTAAAGGGATTGTTTTAGGTAACCCCCATTTCCCTCACACCGGTAATTTACGCTTTTGGAACTTCCATGCGCAAATTCCCGATTATTTAAATGTCACTGGGAGTTCCTTAATGGGCCTGCCAGGTGCAGTCAATATTGGGTTTAACGAAAATGTAGCCTGGACACACACGTTCTCTACAGCAGAGCACTTTGTGGTTTATCAACTTAGTTTAGATGAAGATGACGCATCGGGAATGAGCCATATAGTCGATGGCAATAAGCGCATTATTTATGAAAAACCACTACAGATAGAAGTTGCTGTTGGCGGTGGACAGACTATTGCGCTTAATAAAACGTCTTATTACACCAACTATGGGCCAATGATAGAAGTGCCTGGAAACTTTGGCTGGGATAATGTAAATGCATTTGCGATTAAAGATGCCAACCTGCCTAATTTTGATGTTGTCGATCACTGGTTAGCCATGAATATGGCTTCTTCGATGGACGAGTTCAAGCAAGCGTTTAAAGATTATGATGGTGTTATCTTTAACAATACGATGGCGGCCTCAAGTGATGGCCAAGTGTTTTACATTGATGACTCTACTGTGCCAAACCTTACCGAAACAGCTATCAATGAATTAACGACAAACCCACTGCTAATACAAACTAAAGCCGCAGCGGGCTTTACCGTGTTGCCTGGGTTTATTTCACAATTCGATTTTGATGGCCCCGTACCTTATGAGGAAGCGCCAAAATACGAGGGGGCAGATTCGGTACAAAACTCTAACGATAGCTTTTGGCTAACGAACCTGTCTTCACCAATAACGGGTGTTAATCCACTTTATGGCAATACTGAGAATCAACAATCTCTACGCTCTAGAATGGGCCAGAAGTTTATCGAGACTGAGGCTGGAAGCGATGAGACCTTCACGCCTGAAGAAGTTGAGGAGCTTTTACTAAATAATCGCAGTTATCTTGCTGAAGACATTTTACCGAGTCTGCTACAAGCATGTACTGAACAAGGTGATACGCCAGTAAACGTTGACGGTACAGATGTAGATATCTCGGCCGCCTGTGATGCCCTTGGCGCATGGGATAGTACAATGAACACCTCTAGTGTTGGCGCACATGTGTTTAGAGAATTTGCATTCCAGTTTAATCAAAACCCACAGTGGGAAGTGCCTTTCTCTCTTGAGTCTCCTGTTACAACGCCAACAGGCTTAGTTCAAAACGACACCACCATGCAACAATTAGCAAAAGCGGTTCAGGTTATTGAACAAGCGGGTGTTGAATTTGATGCTACCCTAGGTGACGTTCAGTTTGTTGAGCGAAGCTTACCAAATGGAACTGCAAGTGGTGAAAAACTGCCTTGGGGTGGTGCACACAATATTGAAGGTGGTTTCAATGTGTTTGATAGCATTCGAGGCCGTGATGAGACCTTGCTGCCAAGACACCGTTATGAGCCGGTGAGCAACAACACCATCATGAGTGCAGAGGCTGGCGGGTATCACATTAACTATGGAACAAGCTGGGCTATGGTGATCAGTTTTACTGAAGAAGGGCCACAGGGACGAGGAATATTAACGTATTCACAATCTCGCCAATTCGACAGTGAACACTTCTTAGATCAAACCAGATTGTATTCTGACCAACCTACGCTGAGAGATATTTATTTCACAGATGAAGATATTGAAGCAAATACCATTGAGAAGATTACGCTATCGTCACAATAAGGCTATCGACAGAATAAGGCTATCGTCAGAATGAACGAGGGCTGGTATTATGTTGCGCTAACATGTATGACAAATAACGTAGTACACGTTACATAATACCAATAATCGATAGGAAGAATGGGGTAGCGCACTTGTAGTTTAAGTATGCGTACCCATTCTATTTTTGCTTGTAAGGGTTTGAAGTGTTCAAACCCTTTATTTTTTTACTAGGAGTAAGATTTGGAGTTTTTGTACGAATATGGCTTGTTTGTAGCCAAAGCGGTTACCTTGGTGGTTGCGTTTGTGGTTGTTGTTGCAACCATTGTTGGCGTAGCAAATAAGCAAAAACACGGTAAAGGGCAATTAGAGATTACCTCAATCTCAGATCAGCTAAAGGACATTACGCAATACGCTAAGCAGGTACTGCTAGACAAAAACTCGGCGAAAAAACTAGCGAAAGAGCAAAAGAAAGAAGAAAAAGCGAAAGGCAAGCAGAAGAATGACGATCCGAAGCCGCCTAGATTGTATGTCATCGACTTTAAAGGTTCGATGGATGCAGGCGAGGTGGATAACCTAAGAGAAGAAATTACCGCAATTTTGTGTGTTGCAGATAAAGATGATGAAGTCCTAGTGCGTCTTGAAAGTGGCGGCGGTGTTGTTCATGGTTACGGTCTTGCTGCTTCTCAGCTTCAGCGCATAAAACAAAAAGGGCTTAAATTGACCGTGTCGGTTGATAAAGTAGCAGCAAGCGGCGGTTATATGATGGCCTGTGTTGCTGATAAGCTTCTCGCCTCTCAGTTTGCTTATATTGGCAGCATTGGTGTGTTGGCGCAGCTTCCAAACTTTCATAAGCTATTAAAGAAAAACGACATAGAGTTTGAGCAACATACCGCGGGTGAGTTTAAAAGAACCCTTACGGTGTTTGGTGAAAATAACGATGAAGGCCGCGCTAAGTTCAAAGAAGAAATTGAAGAAATTCATGTGTTGTTCAAAGACTTTGTCCATAGCCAGCGACCAGATATGAACATCGACCGTGTAGCGACAGGTGAGTATTGGCCTGGTACCAAAGCCAAAGAGCTTGGTTTAATCGATGATATTACAACCTCTGACGACTACATCTTATCTCATTACCCTAAACGAGAAATTTTTAGTGTTAAGTATTCAGTGAAAAAGAATGTGGCTGAAAAACTTGGTATGTCGGCAGCGTCAGTGGTTGAACGTGTAATCATGAAATCGTGGAGTAAAGCTAGACACTGGTTTTAATCTACATGTGAAAGCGGGGCAGTGATTGCCCCACTTTACGAGCAAAATAAGAAAGAAAAAATGGCACGGCAAACGAAAAACGACATTCTCGATGCAGCAGAGTGTTTGTTCTCCCAAAATGGCTTTTCACACACTTCAATGCGAGAAATCACCACGCGGGCAGGGGTTAACCTTGCGTCGGTCAACTACCATTACGGCAGTAAAAAAAATCTTATTCAGGCTGTTTTCAAACGCTATTTTGACCAACTTATGCCCCATATCGACATCTGCCTAACCTCTTTTGAATCTTCAAAAGGCGCCCAAGGCGTCGAAAAGCTGCTTTACACACTTATTCCACCTATGCTTGAGCTTAATACCGTCACTGAACATGGCACAGCTAACTTCGTTAAACTTCTTGGTAGAGGATACAACGAGACTCAAGGCCATTTACGACGTTTTATTATGAAAGACTATGGCGCAACGGTACGAGCACTGGTTAGGGCAATTCAACACTGCTTACCACATGTGCCAGAAGAAGAGCTATTTTGGCGCTTGCATTTCGCCATAGGTAGCTTCGTCTTTTCCATGGCATCAAGCCAAGCACTCACCGAAATCGCCGAATCTGATTTTCAAAAGCACGTTGATATCAGCGAAGTTATTGCGCATTTAGTGCCCTTCGTAGCGCAAGGTCTAGCCGGCAGGTAGCCGAAATCTAGCGAGGTTGTGTAGAGCCCGGTGCCTCAGTGTTGAGTTTGTCTGCCCAATACTGTTTTACTGAGAAGCCGCTTTTTTGCGGTTTTGTCTTAGCTTCATTCTTAGGTTTAGTTTTAGAAGTAGTTTTAGGAGGGGTTTCAGACATAGCCTCTTTCGTCGCTTTCGATGTGGAGGGTGTTTTACTACCATCTTCTAGTAATGCTGCAGTCATTTCCTGAATCTGTGCCAGCCTCACATTTTTGCCACCATCGATACTGTACCAGCCACTTTTGGCTTGAATATCCGGTCGTTTACCGTTCACACTAGTGTAGGCGTGAGTAAATTCTTCTATAACGTCGTTTTTATCAGGTTTTGCCATGATTTCCCCGTTCTTATTTTGTTTCGCTTATTTTGTTATTCATATTTTGTTATTGTGCTGCCCTGTTCGAGGCGTTGCTTTGTGCCTTTGCCTTCGTCTTTGCCGATATAGAACTTAGCGGCAAAACTTCCAACACAAAGTATAAAAAATGCTCATGGCTTTTATAACGTTTTTTTTACATTCTGTCTAATTTTCAAGCTAATGCTTTAAAGGAGTTCACGTGTCGGTTACTAATCAAGCGCTTAAAACATATCTAGACGGGTTGCTTAGAGCTCATGAGATAAGCGATTACTGCCCAAACGGCCTTCAAGTTGAGGGAGCTACAGAAATTACAAAATTAGTCACGGGAGTTACTGCATCGAAGGCGCTAATTGATGAAGCGATCAAGCGAAATGCCGATGCCATTGTGGTGCACCACGGCTATTTTTGGAAAGGCGAATCTCAAACCATTACCGGCATGAAAAAGCAGCGATTAAAGGCGTTGATTGAAAACGACATTAACCTGTATGCCTACCATTTACCCTTAGACGTTCACCCCGAACTTGGCAATAATCGTCAGCTAGCGGACCTATTGGGGATAGAAAATATTGCAGCTGTGTCGTCAGTTAAGCCTACTGGTGTTTTAATGCAGGGGGAATTTGAGAACGCGCTTTCATCAGGAGAGTTACGTGATGCATTGGGCTCACTGTTATCACGGACTATTTTGCTTGAGGGCAGTGAAGCAAAACCGATAAAAACGCTAGCCTGGTGCACTGGTGGCGGGCAGGGCTTTATAGAGCAAGCCGTGGAATTAGGTGTTGATGCATTTATTACCGGAGAAGTCTCCGAACAAACTATCCATACTGCACGAGAGATGGATATTGCCTTTTTTGCTGCCGGGCACCACGCTACAGAGCGATACGGTGCAAAGGCACTAGGAGAACACATCGAATCTCATTTCGATGTAGCCGTAGAGTTCGTTGATATAGATAATCCAGCCTAATTATCTCGTTACAGGATGTGAACTCTCACTATGAAAGAAGACCATATTTTTGATGGCATCGCTGATAAGTTTGCCAAAAATATTTACGGTACTACCAAGGGAAAGCTTCGCCATACCTTGCTTTGTGATGTATTAGATAGTCATCTTACTGCCAACAGTACAGTACTTGAAATAGGCGGTGGCACGGGTGTAATGGCAGCGCACTTAGCCTCAATAGGGCATAGCGTTGTGCTAACCGATGCCTCAAACGATGTACTTCAACAAGCAGCAGACCTACTTTCTCACAGTAGCAATGAGGACATTAGAGATAACATTGAGATAAGGCAAGAGTTTCTTCAGGAGATAACCGACTTTGAACGCTTCAATGTTGTTATTTGCCATGCCGTATTGGAGTGGTTAGATAATCCCTATGAGGCGTTATCCTCTATCTACGCACGCATGAAGCCTGGGGCGATAATGAGTTTGAGCTTCTTTAATCATGACGCTAATTTATTCGCCAATGCGATTTATGGCAATTTTGATTACATTGAAAAAGGCATGAAGGCTAAAAAGCAGGTTCGATTAAATCCAAAGCAGCCTCTTTCTGCAGTGAAAGTACTTAACTACTGCGATTCACTCGGTTTTACTGTATTGGATAAAGCGGGTATTCGATGCTTTCATGACTATATGCGCGACATCTCTCACCAAGCCACTAAGTATGATGACTTGCTGGCCTTGGAGAGGAAGTACCACAAATCCGACCCCTACATGTGGCTGGGCAAATACTTTCAGCTCATTGTAAGAAAGTGATATTGCGCTTTGCCTATCACTAACTAGCAATCACTGACCGCTAACCACTAGAAGCTAGCCATTAGCCGATTTTATTCAATTTCATTTTTCACCTGTCCCCAGACTAAAAATGAGAATATTAATGTGCCACCCACTACATTGCCCAAAAATACGGGAAGAAAAAATCCAAATGTGGCATCCATCAACCCAAGTTCCCCCAGCCACATGAGATAGGCCATCTCAACGGAGCCTGCCACAATATGGGTAAAGTCTCCCGCAGCGATTAACCATGTGAATACCAGAATAATCATAAAGGCCGACGATTCGGATTGGGGGATCATCCAAACGATCGCAGCGATAAGAATACCTGCGGGAATGGCCTTGTAAAAACTATCTAAGGGGGGCATAAACACAGCGTGTTCGCTTAGAGAGAGCATAGCTGGCGCCAGATCTTCAGGTAATGCTGGTGTAAACACATACAACGCCGTTATCAAAAAAGCGCCAATCACATTTGCTGCCAACACAATGCTCCACAGCTTTGCCACGCAGAACATGTTTTTCTTTTTAAAATCTTCTATGAGTGGGAGTACGGTCGTTATTGTATTTTCGGTGAATAATTGCATGCGGCCCAATATCACCAGCATGAAACCAAGGCTATAACCAATGTTTTCAATTAAATAACCATAAGGCGCATCGGGCAGATACGTGCGAAGAATTGCTTCCCCGAGCACTGAAAATGAAATTAAGATACCGGCGGCTATTCCCGACCATAACAAGCTTTGAGTCGGCCTGGTGAGTTCCTCTTGCCCTGCTTGTTTTATGGCTTCATAAACAATACGGGATTTTGGCTGTGACAAATCTTCTACTTCACGAGCCATTTTTTTGCTCTCAGTGTCATTGCTCTCGGAGTTATTACTCTTTGAGTTTTTGCTTTCAGCGCTTTTACGTTGTTCTGTTTCGTCCGACATAGTTTGACAATCACTCCGCTTGAATATACAGCCCGCTCGCGCTGTCGATGTCCATCTTCGAATAGAACATGCTTGTACAATATTCTCGAATAACATTCTCGTACAATATGGACGGCGCATGTAAAGCGAATTGATATTGGCATCAAAGATAGTTAACAGCGTGTCATTTAAACTTTATCTGAGGGATAACGGATCATCCGGGTTTTTGTTCTTTATCAGACTATAGTTGCCAGAAAATCAGGTCTTTAACTTTCCGATTAAAAATGTAATTTGACGGCAATCCAAGTTTAAAAATACAATACTGTATATGTGTACAGTATTGTGGTTTTTATGAAAGTTATACCTATCAAAGCACAAGCAGGATTAGTGGGGTTCGAAAGCCCTGCTGCAGAATACATAGAGATGGAGTTAAGCTTGGACGAGTTGCTCATCGATAAACCCTCCGCTACGTGGATTGGTGTCGCTCAGGGCACCTCAATGGAACTGGACGGCATCTTTGATGGTGATGTGCTCATCATTTCACGCGCGGAACAGGTCAAACACATGTCTATTATCGTTGCGGTGCTTAACGGCGTGTTTTGCTGTAAACGGCTAGACATGGAGCGTCGTGCGTTACTTTCTGCGCAATCTGACGCCTTACCGTACTTTATACAAGAGGGCGATGACTTTTCACTTGAAGGGGTAGTGACACGTTCAGTGAGAATTCACGTGCCGCTTAACAAGAAGGTAGGCGCCTAGTGTTCTTTTTGTGCGATGCGTCGGGGTTTTATTCATCTGCAGAAAAAGTGATGCGGCCAGACCTGCGTAAAAAGCCAGTGATTACCCTTAGCAATAACGATGGCTGTGTGGTGGCAGTGTGTCCCATAGCGAAACGATTAGGCATTAAGAAATTCGTACCTTATTTTCAGGTAAAAGACGTTGTCGAAAAATACGGCGTAACGGTAACGAGTTCAAACTATGAACTGTATCATTCTCTGAGTACCAAAATGATGGACACCATCGGCCAATTCGCCGATGACATCTATGTGTATTCTATAGACGAAGTGTTTGCGCGCTTTAACACTGCGCTTTCTCACGAAAGTTGGATGGCGCTAGGCCGTGAAATCAGACAAACGGTATGGAAAGAGGTGAGATTACCTGTAGGCGCAGGAGGAGGATTAACCCCTACGTTAGCCAAAGCAGCCAGCCACGCTGGTAAGCGACTTCCTGGGTATAATGGTGTTGCAGTTATTCACAGCGAGCAAGAGCGCGTCAATATCTTAGAGCAGATGGATGTCACGGATGTGTGGGGGGTAGGTCGCCGTTTAGGACAAAAGCTGACAGCCCTTGGAATTAATAACGCGCTTCAACTGTCCCAGCAGTCACCGGCGCGGATAAGAAAGCAATTTTCAATTTTATTAGAAAACACGGTCAGAGAACTCAATGGCGAACTTCGTATTCACTGGGATGATGTGAGGCCTGACAAACAACAGATTTACAGTACACGTACTTTTGGTGCACGAGTGACAACGAAAGCAGAATTACACAAGGCGATTACAGGGCATTGCGAAAGCGCAATGCGTAAACTGCGTAAGCAGCGTGGGTTAACAAAGGCTATCACTGTCTTTGCATCTAACTCGCCCCATGATGACGCGCGCTATTACAGGAAGTCGGTGTATCACCAGTTTGCCGTACCCACTATGGACACCCGTTTAGTTACTAACGCTATTCCTGCCGTTATAGATAAAATTCACAAGCCGGGTATTTGTTTTTATCGCTGTGGCGTGGGCCTTGTCGAGATTTTATCCGCAGCTAATTATCAAGCTGACCTGTTTGCCGAAAACAAAGATAACCCTAAATTGATGAATGTGCTTGACGCTGTCAATGATAGATATGGTAAAAGCACGCTCCAAATTGCATCAAAGGGTTTCACTAAAACTCATGAAATGAAACGACAGTTTATCACTCAACGAGCGACCACCCGATGGAGTGATATACCGACGATTAAATGTTGAACCACAGGTGATGGTAACGCGCGGCTCACAAATTCTCAGCAATCTGTTTTATTCATATTTCAACGATATTGTTGTTATTAATAATATTATCTATTGTCACGTGGGCTATCTCATTAAGTGCCTCAGCGGTAAAAAAGCCTTGATGACCTGTAATCAATACATTGGGAAAGGTGGTCAAGCGCTGAAAGTTGTCATCTTGAATAATATCTTGGGAGTGGTCGGTAAAGAACAGCTCCGATTCCCGCTCATATACGTCTAATCCAAGGTAGCCTATTTTCTTACTTTTGAGCCCGTCTATTATTGCTTGATCGTCCACAAGACCACCTCGCGAGGTATTGATTAGCATGACTCCATTCTGCATTTTGTGAAGCGACTCGCTATTTATCATGTGATGGCTGTTCTCATTGAGTGGACAGTGTAAAGATACAATCGTACTTTCACCAAAGAGGGTATCTAAATCTACATACTGTGCGCCTAAGTCTCTTGCTTCCTGGTTTTCATAAGGATCGTAGCAAAGAACGCGGCAGCCAAAACCATTTAAAATGCGAATAACCGAACAACCAATCTTACCCGTACCGACTACGCCTACGGTCTTGTTGTGTAGCGTAAATCCCAAAAGGCCATTTAGCGCAAAGTTACCCTCTCTCACTCTATTGTAGGCTTTATGAGTTTGTCTATTTAGCGTGAGGATTAGGGCGAGAGTATGCTCGGCAACGGTTTGCGGGCTATATGCCGGCACTCTACTTACTTGAATGCCATAGTCATGTGCCGCTTTTATATCTACGTTGTTAAAACCAGCGCAGCGCAGCGCAATATGTTTCACCTTGCATTGCGCAAGTGCTTTGATTGTTTCAGCGCCAATATCATCATTGACAAAGGCAATAACCACATCGTACCCGTCACACAAACGTGCCGTAGATGCTGTTAGCCCGTGAGTAAAGTACGTTATAGTGACAGCGCGGTTATAGGAAGGCTCGCCGCTATTTACGATACTATTTGGGGCGCTGTTTTCAGCACAAGCCCAGGCACTATCTAATGCGCGTTCAAATACCGCTTTGTCATACTCTTGCGTACTGAAACACGCGACGTGTATTGTTTCGTTATCTTTCATGCGTTCCCCTTGACGCTATTTGGGCGCTATTCATCACAGTTTTTTTTAAAACGGAGCTCTTTTTAAGAGGAGCTCTTTTTAAAGGCGCTCTTTTTTAAAAGAGCTAGGGAAGCAACTTTACGATATCTTTTTCGATATCTTCAGGCTTCATGGTTGGCGCGTAGCGCTTAATCACATCGCCTTTATCGTTTACCAAAAACTTAGTGAAATTCCATTTAATACGTTTACTGCCAAGTAACCCGGGCGCTCTATTCTTTAATTCGGTGAAAAGTGGGTCTTCATCGGCGCCATTTACGTCAACTTTCTTGAATAACGAAAACGACACACCAAAGTTCATTTCGCAAAACTGCGCAATTTCATCATCGCTACCTGGCTCTTGATGGCCAAACTGATCACATGGAAAACCCAGTACTTCAAAACCTCTGTCTTTGTATTTTTTATACAGTGACTCGAGGCCTTTATACTGTGGGGTAAAACCGCATTTGCTAGCGGTGTTAACAATAAGCAATGTTTTGCCCGCATAGTGCGCAAGTGGAACAGCGTCTCCGGTATTACTTGTCACAGTGTGCTGATAAATAGTCAATTTCTTTCCTTTATATTTTTGTTAGTGTGAATTCTGATATTCTATTAGCCAAAAGAAGCTTAGCTTCTACTGTAAACAACAAGAGAGTATTTTGCATGTCAGATTTAAACGTAAGCTTTTTAGGGCTAGGTGTTATGGGATTTCCTATGGCCGGACACTTGGCAAATGCAGGCTACAAGGTCACAGTTTACAATCGAACGTCATCAAAAGCACAGCAGTGGTTATCAACCTATTCAGGCGTTGCGCCAACAAGTACGATAGCAAAAACCCCTGAGGAAGCTGCCGAAGGTGCAGATATTGTTTTTATGTGTGTGGGTGACGACAACGACGTTAGAGAAATAGGTACCCGTGCACTTAGCAGAATGAAACCTGATGCGGTGTTAGTAGACCATACTACCGCCTCAGCTGATATTGCGAGAGAGCTAGACGCCGAATGCCGAAAGGAAAAGGTACACTTTTTGGATGCGCCGGTTTCTGGTGGGCAGGCAGGGGCTGAAAATGGACAACTCACCATCATGGTGGGTGGAGAAGAAGCAAGCTTTCATCGCATTCAACCAGTAATCAATAATTATGCTCGCCACAGTCAGCTTCTAGGGAAGTGTGGTAGCGGTCAACTTGCAAAAATGATGAACCAAATTTGTATCGCCGGTATTGTTCAGGGGCTATCTGAAGCGTTACATTTTGGCCAAAAGGCCGGTCTCGACTGTAACGCGGTTATCGATGTTATTAGCAAAGGCGCGGCACAATCATGGCAAATGGAAAATCGCGCTAGCACTATGTTATCTAACACTTACGATTTTGGTTTTGCTGTTGACTGGATGCGCAAAGATTTGGGCATAGCGCTAGATGAAGCAAAACGAAATGGCTCGACCCTCGCGCTAACCGCATTGGTCGATCAGTATTACGCCGATGTACAGAAATTGGGTGGCAGTAGATGGGACACTTCGAGCTTGCTGACACGCCTAAAGTAAGTTTATATAAACACCGTGCTTGAGATAGCTAGCTGTTTGCCCTCACAGACAAGGTGAGCTGAGCGAGTCTGGCTGTGTTTGACTCGCTAAGGGCTAGCTCAGAAAGCGTATCTAGCAACTGGTGAATATTAAATCGTCGGTATACGGCAGTATCGGCTTCAACCATACATTGTAGTAGGTTGAGGCCGAATGCAGCAGTAGCAGGCGACAGTTGAAATGCATCATAAAAGTGCTTCATCGCCTGAGCGTATAAACCGTCAATGAAAAGTTGGGTGCCAGTATCGTTTATCGCTACCGCATGCTCATGATTAAGGCCGAGGCGTTCACCTCCTGAAAAAATAGACTCCTCGTTCATCACCTGCTCAGAAATGCCCTGAATGTCGCTGTTCTTTTGTTTTGCCATCAGTAATAATTCACCTGCGCGACGCTCATCTCCCAAACTGTGATGGACTTTTGCAGCGATAACCAGCATAGAAGGCTCGGTTCTGAGGTGGTTATCCATATAGTCAGGCTCAAGGAAATAAGCCGCCTTGTCCAAATCCCCATCAAGTACCGATGAAAAGGCGAGCAGGTAGTCTCGCTTTTGTAACGTTTGGGCGTCTGCCTGGTTTCGACCGGCAATGCCAACCAGCTTGCGAGCTTGAGATAAGCTTTCTTTCCGATTGGTCTGCGGCGAATCCTCTGCAAGCAGTAAATAAAACTCCGCTAGCTCAAAAGTGAAATCGTTGAATCTATCTTTGGCAGACCTATGCAGAGCTCGTTTTTTCTGCAGCAGGTCGATGGCTTCTACCACCTTATCTTGCTTTTGAAATGCTAGGCTTTTGAGTTTGGCCGCGGGTAAACTCAATTCACTAAACTTGATTTGTTCTAAGTACTTTTCAACATCTTCATAAGAGTGTTGTTCAAAAGACAGAGACGCCAGCCATTCAAACGCTTCGTCTCTGGCTAAGCTGGAGTTTACCATTGAGCTTAGCTGTTCTTTGCACTGTGGCCATTGACCAGCCGCATACTGGCATTTTATTTTTCCCCACTGTGCCCACAATACTTTATCTGAGCGACTTAGAATGTCGTCGTAAATATTAAGCGCTCGCTGAACCTCACCATTATTGAATAACAATCGGGCGTACAGCTTGCGAATATCTGAAACTAGGCGAGGGGGAATGCCTTCTTTAATCTTAGTTCGTATAACACCTATTGCTCTTTCAAGTTGCTTATTATCAAGCGCTTCTAAAACGTTTTTCACGAAATCGCGATAGTAGAGATAATGTTTTATCTGACGGGAAAGTGATGCAATGGTATAGGGCTTAATAAGCAACACATCGGGCTGCAGGTCCATAATTCGACCGATGACCTGTGGAGAACGATCTGATGTAAGAAAAAATACGCCAGTACTGGGTTTAATAAAGTCGGCTTCTTTTAAACTTTGCAGCCACTCTACGCCCGTTTTCCCCTCGCCCAGGTGATAATCCATGATGAGCAATTCAAAGTTTTGTTTTCGCAAGGCGGCTTTGAGTTCTACCCCCGAGGTGTAGCTACTAACCGATAAATTCGCGATAGACATAACGTGACCGCGCAATGCTGTGCGGGCGGTGGCGTTGTCTTCTACAATAGCTGCTCGTAATTCCACAAAAACCAAGGTTAGTGATAACTCTGTAACTAGCTTACCAGCGAAGGCTCAAAACTGCACGAAACAATAAAAAACCTTAGCATCTACATTCGCCATAATTTTAGTTACACGCTATCAGCAGCTTATTATCCGGTATCCGTTTGTTAAAAAGCGACTAATTTAACAACTAATTCAAACACAACTAAAACTACAGCTAAAACGAGTCGTTGAAACGTGACGGTCTTTACAGAAACGCATTACAAAGAACGGAACACATTGGACAGCATTTTCGTCACATTTTATTTACGTCATCGCAATTATAATTTAATTAATGTTTTACCTTTACGTTTACGTAAGGGGTAACTTTTAGTTATCGTGTTAATACAGTGTAAAGTCACAATAATGAAAGGCAATCCACATGAACTTTGAATTAAATGATGATCAATTGGCGTTTGAAGAAACAGCACGTCAGTTCGCACAACAAGAATTAGCACCACATGCTGCTATGTGGGACAGAGAGCACCACTTCCCAGTTGACGCTATCAAAAAAGCGGGCGAGCTTGGTTTCTGCGGATTATATACTCCAGAGGAAGCGGGTGGCCTAGGGCTATCACGTTTAGACGCGTCAATTATCTTTGAGCAGCTATCGATGGGCTGTACGACTACCACTGCGATGCTCACCATACACAACATGGCCACGTGGATGATTGCGCTATGGGGCAGCGAGGACGTAAAAGCCCAATGGTGTGATGAATTAGTCACAGGCGATAAGTTAGCGTCTTACTGTTTAACTGAGCCAGGCGCAGGTTCTGATGCCGCATCACTTAAAACCAAAGCCACAAAAACAGACGATGGTTATGTGCTTAATGGCGCTAAAGTATTCATTTCAGGCGCGGGTAGCACCGATGTATTGGTTGTTATGGCGCGAACGGGTGGCGACGGCCCTTCAGGCGTATCTGCATTTGCCGTGCCGGCAGATAGCGACGGTATAATTTACGGAAAAGCCGAAGAAAAAATGGGCTGGAATGCTCAGCCAACACGAATGATCACCTTTGATAACGTAAAACTTCAAGACGCATGGCGACTTGGCGACGAAGGTGAAGGGTTTAAAATGGCGATGCAGGGTCTTGACGGCGGTCGTATCAACATAGCAACCTGCTCAGTCGGTACTGCGCAACAGGCCCTGAATGTAGCAAGAGACTATATGAACGAACGAGAGCAGTTCGGCAAAGCTATTGCTGGTTTCCAAGCGCTGCAGTTTAAACTAGCAGATATGGCAACAGAACTTGTAGCCGCTCGTCAAATGGTACGCATGGCCGCATGCAAGCTTGATAATAACGACGTGGATAAAACCACCTATTGTGCAATGGCTAAACGATTTGCTACTGACGTTGGCTTTAGTGTGTGCAATGATGCACTGCAGCTGCACGGTGGTTATGGATATATTAAAGAGTATCCATTAGAGAGACACTTCCGTGACGTGCGAGTGCATCAAATTTTAGAGGGCACGAATGAAATCATGCGCGTTATTATTGGTAGACGTTTGTTAGCAGATGAACGCAGCATTCTCTAGCCTTTACTCAAAAATCAGAAATAGAAAATCAGGTTAAGGAAGTCGTAATATGGACTCGGTTGTTATCAAAGAAGAACTTTCGGCTAAAAATGGAAGCCATGTTATTGGTCGGCTAACGCTGAACAAACCAAAGGCACTGAATGCGCTTGATTTAGACATGGCAACCATAATGCTGGATGCACTATTGTCGTGGCAGAGCAGAGATGACGTAGTCGCCGTTGTTATTGATGCAGCAGGTGATAAAGCCTTTTGCGCGGGTGGCGATATAGTATCTATGTATCGCTCTATGGTCGAAGCCGAAGGTGGAGTTCCAGAGTTTTTGGAAACGTTCTTTAAAACAGAATACACCCTTGATTACACCATTCACAACTATAGCAAACCCATCATAGTGTGGGGTGCTGGTATCGTGATGGGCGGCGGAATGGGGCTGCTAAGCGGCGCGAGCCACCGTGTTGTCACCGAAACATCACGCCTAGCTATGCCGGAGATAAGCATTGGTCTTTATCCAGATGTAGGGGGGAGTTACTTTCTACCCAGACTACCTGAAAAGACGGGGCTATTTTTAGGGCTAACTGGCGGACAGATGAATGGTGCGGACGCTCGATTTGTTGGGCTAGCTGATGTGCTGGTGGCTTCAACTGAAAAAGACACGATGGTTGATAGCCTGTTACAGCACTCATGGCAGCCAAACGATTTGATGGGTCAGGTTTCTACGCTGCTAGGTGCGTTGAAGCAGCCCGAAGAGCTGCCTCAAGGCAACATAGAAAAACACAGTGACCTCATAAACTCACTTTGCCAAGGCGATAGCGCAGAAGAAGTGGTTAACGCTATATTGAATTGCGATATGCAGGGCGATAAATGGCTTAGCCGCGCTCAATCTACGCTACAAAAAGGCTCGCCTATTACGATGCACTTGGTGTTCGAGCAGTGTCGTCGTGGTGCATCTATGACCCTCGCTGAGTGTTTTAAAATGGAGGTCAACATGTCATGCCGCTGCGGGGAAAGTGGCGAGTTTCAAGAGGGGGTTCGCGCGTTGTTGATAGATAAAGATATGTCACCCAAATGGAAATATGCATCTGTAGACAAAGTGCCCACAGAGGTTGTTGAGCATTTTTTTAGTTCACCATGGACAGAGGAAGCTCATCCTCTAGCGTCTTTAGGAAAATAATCAACACGCCCTAGTTTGATAGTCACGCAACTTTCGGCTAATTAGGTGTGAAAATCACTGACAGCAAACATGCGATTGCTGTCAGTGCATTCAATTTGATAAACTTAATCTTATCGCAACCGACCTTAAGACCTCCACTATGTGGCTATGCCCACTTTGCAAAACACCTGTCTCGCTAAACGAAACCCCAATTCGCTGCATTAATAACCATAGCTTTGATAAAGCGAAAGCAGGCTACGTGAACTTATTACCCGTTCAATTTAAAAAGTCAAAAATGCCAGGCGATGACAAAGCAATGGTAAGGGCAAGAAGAGAATTTCATCAGCGAAACGCGTATAAACCGTTAAAAGACAGAATGTGCGAACTTATCGGCGCTCACCTAAACCCAAAAATAAAAGAGCGTGGACGTGTCAATATCTACGATGCGGGATGCGGCGAGGGCAGTTATTTGAATGCTGTTGTAGCTGGTTTAAAAGAGAAAGGTTTAACAGAGCACACGCTACAAAATCAGAAAATAAGCGGACAAGCCTCACAAGCACAACCCATAGAAGTTGCTGGCGCTGGCAGTGATATTTCGAAAATTGCCGTAGAGCTTGCTGCTAAGGCGTTTAAACAACACACCTTTGTTGTAGCCAGCAGTTTCGAGCTTCCACTGGAATCTAACAGCCAAGATGTGGTGCTTCAAGTATTTGCACCTGGCAGCAACGACGAATACCAACGCATCCTCACACCAGAACACGGGTTGTTGATCACAGTAGACCCAGCGGAAGATCATTTATATGAAATAAAGCAGCGGGTTTATGATGCTCCAGAAAAACATCAGCTCGACGTGAGTGGTCGTGAAGGGTTTACGCTAGTGACTCGTGAGACACTGCGCTTTGAAATATCGCTTTTAAACAACGAGCATGCATTATCGCTAGTTAAAATGACGCCTTTTTATTGGAAATTACCTCAAGACAGTATTACCGACATGGTAAATGCACTGACCACTGTGACCGCCCATTTTCACATTCAAGTGTGGGAAAAGCGTGTATGAGCAAGCTTAAAGGCTTTAATACGCATCGCAAGAGCACTCATCAGAAGAACACTCAGCATAAAGCGTTGTTTTTAGACAGAGACGGCGTGATAAACGTAGACCATGGCTACGTGGGTCATTACGACAATTTTGATTACGTTGAAGGCATTTTTGACGTGGTAAGAATGTATGCCTCTGCAAAGTATAAAATTGTTATTGTCACCAATCAAAGCGGCATCGCTAGGGGACGCTATACCGAAGCCGACTTTCATGTGTTGATGGATAGGGTAAAACAAGACTTTGCTGATAAGGGTGTGCCCGAGATTGCCGTGTATTTTTGTCCTCATCACGTTGAGGGCAGCGTAGAAGAGTATGCCATTAACTGCGCATGCAGAAAGCCAAAGCCAGGAATGTTGTTGCAAGCGTCACAAGAGCTTGGCATAGCACTTGATGATAGCGTACTTATTGGTGATAGCTGGAGAGATATTGAGGCAGCGCACGCAGCTGGCCTAAAGAAAAGCATCTACTTTTCAGAAAATGCCATACCCGCTGGCGCTACTATAGAAGGTGTTCGTAAAGTTCAATCCTTACAACAGCTTACTGCAATAGAGTGAGCGAATGAAGAGAGCAGATAAGGTGGAGAATAAGTTATGCGTAACTTATCCGCCACCTTGTTTGGCCTTATTTTAACGTAAACTGCTCACTTAAAACGGCTTACTCAATTCCGTGTAGAAAAGCGAGACAGGTGCTTAATCGCTTGGCTAAGCAGGTCTACATTCAATGCATCATTGCTACGCTTACCGGTAGCCATTTCTGTTATTTCGTAACTACCATTACTCAATACGTCTGTACGTTTTCCCGCATGGAAAACGACAATGCGCTCTCCAGATGTACTGACTAACCAAGGTCGTGTTGGCGAAAGTAAGCTTTGTCCCGTTGAATAAAAGGTGCTGGGAGCATTGCAGCCTAATGCATTTAAGATGGTGGGTGCCAGGTCCTCAGTGCTCGCAACGTTCGCACGCAGTGGCAGGTTACTATAGAGCACACCTTTACTGTCATCACTTCCATAGCCAGTAGCAACAATCACATCGTGTTGGCTTTGTCTCGCTTTCTCAATGTAATTCTCAATATCAGCACCATTCATAAAGGCGATATGCAGGCCGTCATGTTCATTTGATTGAGGCTGCTGGTAACCGGATAGTTGCGACATTGGAAGGGGACTATCACTGTGAACCGATACAGGCATGCCAGAGCCTAGAGGTAGCGCTAACATGACGGGGCGTTTTTGCGACAGCGCGTCTTGATAAATTTCTGGCACACCGAATAGGGCCGTGGTCATCAAGCCTTCTAAACTGCTCGCTGTCGAGTAGTAATTATCAAGCCGATTTAGTCGCAATGATGTGCTTAAATCATTTATCGCCACGTCATCAGTTTGCACTACCACCGTCAAGTTCTTGCTGGTGTCTACAGAACAATAAACCGGCTGTGCTGGATAAGTTGTGCTGTGAAACTCGGGGTTAAACTGCAGCTGCTTACGCTCTTCGTAAGCGGCAAGGTCTAATAACCCATAGCGAGACATGGTGGTTTTTGCCGTCGCTGGATAAGACAGCGGAAACATATTGTCTTGTTTGATGATGGGCTGATAAAGCTTAGCATCCGCCCACACATGCACAGCATGGCTTGTGACAAAACAGGCTACAAAGAAGGTAGTAACCGGCACACCTATTTTGTATTTTGTAAAACGTTCTACGCGTTTATAAATGGCGTTTGCTAATACTAATTGAAAGCCAAGCCACACAATAAAGAGCAAAAACAAGAATCCCCACTGCTGCCAATTCTCTATCGCTATTTGAGACTGGGCTTCGCTGCGCAGTAAGTCTGCCGCGTGAAAGCTAATGTGGAAGCCCGTGCGATTGAACAGCAGCGCGTCAAACGCTAGTAAGGCAAGGCCTACGGCGGCAATAACAGACGCACTAGCCTTAATAATCCGGGAATTACTCACGAGATAACACAAGGGGAGTATAAAAATGACAAAGCCGAAAAAGGTCATAAAACTAATATGACCAAACCAGTTTGCCAGCAAAAATATCGTTCCCACACCAGTGCCGGGCATTGGAGAAGAAAAGACGAAAATAGAGGCGATTACAATAGCAATGATTATATTCGCTAGGGCAAACCAATGCCCCCAGTTCACTAGCTTTGTAACGCGCTGGCGGCGAGGAGATTCGGCAAGTATCATAGAACTACCTTATTACGCTTTGACACTTTTCTTCAACACGTCGGCAAACTGAGAAGCCATCGCTTCGCGGTTATCTGGCTTAACTTGCGTATTCAAGATATGGGTAATGACATTGCCTAACACCATAAGTGAAAGATCGCGATTTGCACCACTTTCTTCAAGTGTTAATATTACCTTGTTCATCAGCGCTTCGAATTCGTCGTTGCTGTAACGGCTATTTTGGGGCATTGCTACGCCTCTTTTTTATGTTTTCTTTGATAAAAAGAATGGTTTTACTCGTAAAATGATTATAATCGTTGTTTGAGTGAGTACAATCATTCATTCTAAAAACCCACAATTCTTTGGGCATTTCATACACTTTTTAAGCAACAGGACACCCGATCAATTATGAGTGCACTGATTCACCACTTTGTTGTTCATCGTTTAATCGTTAACAAAGAAGAAAGAATAGAAGCGATCCCTCGCGATAAATGTTTAGCGGTTACCCCAGAAATAGAGTCACTCGCTCATCAAATTAATCACAGTTTTAATGCTAAACCTGGCAAGGGCGTTGGCCATTTTGTTTCAGAAGTGCCTCGCAGCGCCGATGCTAGCAATAGCGACGAAGACAGCTCGCAAGAGAATAGTGTACAAAACGTATCAGGTTTCGCTGAGGGTTTAAAAAATTACCTAAGCGCACACAAAGCAGGGGGTGACAATGTGGAAGACGCATTTCACGATTTCTCTGTTGATGCCACTCATCGCCTCGTTAAAACCCTCACAGACACCGGGACGGTTGAAACTGGCTTTTTAATATTTTGCCAGTATGAGTATCTATCTACGCAGTTTCTTATGATTGCGTTACTTAACACGCGCTCCCACGTTGAGGTTACCAATTCTCTGGACTTATCATCAAGAGAGCATCTTGATTTAGCGAGAATGCAGTTAGCCGTCCGTTTCGATTTAACGCAGTGGGATATTCAGCCTGAGCAACAGCGCTACGTGAGCTTTATTAAAGGGCGAATGGGCCGCAAGGTATCAGACTTTTTCATGCAGTTTGTTGGCTGTGAAGAGCTTGTTGATGTAAAACAGCAGAATAAACAGCTCATCTCCTCGGTTGATGCTTATTTGGCAAGCGAATCTCTCGACCCACAAGAGCAGCACCAACATCGAGAAGAAGTAAAATCCTATTTTAAAGAGCAAATTGATGCCGGCGAGAGTTTATCGGTAGATGAATTAGCCAACCGCTTGCCTTCAAATGAAGAAACGAAGAACAATTTTGCCGCATTTACTGATTCACTTGAAGTACCGCTGGAAAAAGAGATTCAGCCTGATCCGGCTGCGCTTAAACAGCTGGCGAAATTTACAGGCCAAGGCGGCGGCGTGTCGGTGAGCTTCGAGCGCAAACTGATGGGGGATAGAGTGTTTTATGACCCTGCCACAGATACCCTAACTATTCGCGGAATTCCACCGAATTTAAAAGATCAGCTCAATCGTCAGTCCTCTATGGACTAATGACTGCGCTCAAGTGATAAAAAAAGTATACTAGCAACAGAAAATAAACTCGATTAAAGGGTGTTATGCAATTATTTGTAAATGATTTGACAGTAATGGACTTTTCTTACCTGTGTCCGAAGCGCGGAATGGTAGGGGAAAGTTGGATTGTCGATGTAGTATTGGACGGCGAGCTGAACGAAGAGAGCATGGTCCAGGATTTCGGACACGTGAAGAAAAACCTCAAGCGATTGATAGACGAATATGTCGATCACAAACTTCTAGTGCCCGCAGAATATAGTGGGTCAGAGGTTATTCACGATGAAGACAGCGAACAAGTTGAAGTGCGCTTTAGTCGTGAAAACGGCGAGAAAATAATGCTTTATTGCCCGGCTGAAGCCTACGCCATTTTATATTCCGATGTGATCACTATGGACTCGGTAGGGGTGTATCTTAAAGAGGTGCTTGCGACGCATCTTCCCGAAAACGTAGATAATTTGACATTGAATCTACGAACGGAAGTGATAAGTTCCCCTTTTTATCACTATACCCACGGACTTAAAAAGCACGACGGCAACTGTCAACGTATTGCTCACGGTCACCGGTCTCGTATCGACATTTATCTCGATGGCAAGATATGTGAGGAAAGCCAAACCTATTGGGCAAAACGTTGGGAAGATATTTACGTTGCCACTCGCGAAGACGAAATAAAGTACGCTGACAGAAAGTTATCGGGCTCTGTTGACGCACCTGAAGACTATTTGTGTTTTGGTTATGAGTCTTCGCAAGGATATTTTGAGCTACTGATTGCTAAAGCAGTGTGTGAAGTGATTGAGACAGATTCCACGGTAGAGTGTCTAGCGCAGTACTTATTAGTGGAACAAAAGAAAAGAACGCCAAACGGCGAATGCAAAGTGGTTGCGTACGAGGGCGTTGGCAAGGGCGCATTAGTTTCTGGGTAACGCGTAACCGAAAAGTTTGGATGCAGGCTAAGCGTCTGTATCCTAGCTACTGTCCTTGGACTTAGCCCACTAGGCCTACAGGACTGGTTCGCGGTTAAGGTGCATCCATTTAGCCCAGAACTCGTACAACAAAGTTCAACACGCCCTAAGTAGAGTAATGCTTTTTACTCGGCTTATTGATGTGTCGTAAAGACATGGCCACTTACTATTATTAGAGTCTCCGTAAAACACACATTTTTGTTGGTAAAGGATTTCGACCTCATGAAGTTTTCACTGAATACTAGAAATAGCACCACGCACTTCACCTCTGTGCTAGCTGCATTTGTTATCGGGAGCTTTTCTATAAACGCTTATGCTACAAACCTGTATTCCACTGGCGCTTTTTCAGATAGCTCACTTCCAGATAGCTCACTTCCAAGCAGTAAAATGGATACCAAGCACAGCGATGACAAGCAACCAGCACCACTCGTGTTAAACGGAGTATTTACACAAGGTGCGTTGTTACGCGGTGAAGTACCTAAAAACGCAACTGTGACCCTAAATGATTCGGCTGTGCCAACAAATCTTGATGGAAAGTTTGTTATTGGTTTCGATCGAACTGCACCGCTTGAACATACCCTTACAGTAACCCTTGCTGATGGCAGCGAAACAGTGCGCCACATTACGTTAGAAAAGCGTGAATACAATATTCAGCGTATCGACGGTTTAGAACAAAAGATGGTAACGCCGCCGGCATCGGTCACTCAGCGTATTAAGCAAGACAACATAAACGTGGCAAAAGCGAGAAGCACTAACAGCGATTTAGACGCGCTATTTACTCGTTTTTCCTGGCCCGCTAAAGGCCCCATCACCGGCGTATATGGCAGTCAGCGGGTGTTGAACGGCGTGCCTAAGTGGCCACACTACGGCGTAGATGTAGGCGCTCCAACGGGAACTCCTGTTTATGCCCCTGTTGATGGCATTGTCACCATGGCAGAGGATTTATATTATTCAGGCAATACTCTTATTCTCGACCATGGAATGCGGGTTTTCTCTACCTTTCTTCATTTGAACAGTATGACCGTTAATGTTGGGGATAGGGTTAAAAAAGGCGAGCAAATAGGTACCATCGGTGAAACGGGGCGGGCCACGGGTCCACACTTAGACTGGCGTATCAACCTTGGTAAAATGCGCTTAGACCCGCAAACTATTGTAACTGGTACTCCGGAATAAAAAGCCTCGTTCAATCAAGGTTTTTATGACAAAGGGCGGCGCTTCGACGCACCGCCTTTTGACAAATTACCTAACGCCAAGCCAATGACCAAACACGTCGGCGTCGTTTATCTCAAAAAACGCCATGTCTTTTCTCGCTTTCATAATAGGTAAGGTCACGTTTAACAGTTGGCCGTCTCGAATTACGCTGACTTCTGCTGTTGACTCTAACGTTGTATCTAAAATACGTTGTAACTTGCCTTGAGAAACCACATGCCCATTTATAGCGATAATATTATCGTTCAATAGGATCCCCGCACGCATGGCGGCAAGCCCCTCAAATAGTTGAGCAACAGTCAGTCCCAATGGGGCAGGTTTAAGTGTCGCGCCAAGCTGTCGTTTCATTGGCGACTTCAATGATAGGCCGCCTTTATCTTCGCTAGATACCTTTGCCCGAGTGCGAAGTGCAACACCAATTCGTTGAACTAATGTTTCTAATTCAACGTCGTCTGTGTGGTATACAACGCTATTTAAATAATCTGATACATCAATATCAAAGTGCTCTTTACATAACGTCTGTATGACATTATCCGGCGTTCCGCTCTCATCTTTGCCGTACTGCTGCCATAAAACGCGCATGACATCGTCGAGGCACACCGTATCGCCAGATTGCTCTCGCAATAGTAAATCGAGCCCCAACGCGATGATACCGCCCTTGGTGTAATAGCTAACAATATTGTTAGTGGCACTGGCGTCTTGCTTGTAAAACTTTGTCCATGCATCAAAACTACTTTCAGCCGCACTTTGCTTAAATCGTCCAGCATTTTGCAAAAGCCTACTTATATTTTGAGCAACAATATCGAGGTACTTTTGCGGTGGTATTGTGCCAACACGAGCAAGGGTGACGTCGTCATAGAAACTTGTAAACCCTTCGTATATCCACAGTTGGTTGGTATAGCTTTCTTTGGATAAATCCGGTTTTACCATCACATTAGGTTTAATGCGTTTCACGTGCCATGTATGAAAAAACTCATGACTACAAAGACTTAAAAACGTGACGTATCCGTCTGTTTTTTCTTCGCCGTCGCCAACGAGAGGAAGCTCAAAGCGAGGGTAAAGCAATGCCGTAGAATATTTGTGCTCCAAACCTCCAAAACCATTATCGGCTAGCAGGGTCATAAACAGGTAATCTTTCACTGGATAGGGCGTGCCAAATAGTGAAAGGTGGTGTTGGCAAATAGGGGCTAAATCTTTCGCAATTCTCGCATAATCAATGTTGTTGTTGCCTGAAAATAGTAGCGTGAAGTTCACGTTATCTACTTTAAACTCGCACGTGTCGGCCACGCCCACATAAATGGGATGGTCGATAAACTCATCATAGTTTTTCGCTTCAAAATACCATGCCCTAGCATTAGCATTGGCGTCTATCACACTATCTAAAGAACAGGGCTCTCGCGTTTCCATCGACGTATGCGCATTCCAGTTAGACGGAATAGTATCGCCTAGTGTTATTTCAAGATAATGCTGTGAGTTTTCAAATTCTGCAATTTGTAAAAATGCACTGGTTCCATTAATAAACGCATATTCATGATTGATGAAGGCGGACCGAATGGATAAGTCATTAGCATAAATCGTGTAATCGATAATGCAGGCATCACCATCAGTCTGTATTGACCATGTTTGTTTGTCTAACTTCTCAATGCTAACGGATGATTGAGCAAAGGCTTCTGCTGCTAATGTATTCGCCGCTGTTTTCTTTGCAGACAGCGAGACAATGTTTTTTGCGAAATCGCGAACCATATAACTACCCGGTATCCAACTGGGTAAGGAAAGCGTTAGCGAAGAGGCGCTATGAGCAGGAATTGATAGCTGAACATCGAACTGATGAGCCTGCCACTGAGATAAATTAAGTGAAAAATGCAACGTGTTATCAGACATAAAAACTCATTTTATTTACGTAGTTAAGAACTAGTGTACTATAAGTGAATACTGAAGTGAGCGTACTTAAGCATCAAACGCGCTAGACACTATTTGAAATATTGTCGAAGCAAACGTGTTTCTAATTAGCGATAGCGCGACCGATATTGCTTCTAACAGGATGAGAAGGGCTGAGTAGTAAACCTATGGTTGAAAGAACTAGCACTACAACAATAAGCGAAGAAGATTTTGAGGCGCTCAATGCGTTTCAGCCTGGGGATGTTGTCGATCTTGAGATCACCATGCCTGCGGCATCGAAACGGGTCAAAACTGAATATTTAGGTATGCATACCAACGACTGCATGATGTTTCATATCCCAACTTCATCAAAATGGATAACGGTAAGAGATGCGTTAACGGTTGATAATGATATTGTGGTTCGCTCGATAGTCGAGGGTAGCACCGGGCAAGTCATTGCTTATCGGGTAAAAGTGCTAAAACTACTTTCTAAACCCGCTGGCATATTAATTACCAGCTTTCCTTCACGCATACAGCGAATAGGGCTTCGAGCCTCAACACGCTCACAGCCTGGCGTTGCCATAAACATCAAGTCAGAGGTTTTCGAGGGCGATGAAGATGCGTCAGGCATCATCGTCGACTTATCAAAACACGGGTGCAAAGTCGGGCTTCAGGTGAAACCTGGGTGGCCCATACTAATTGACAATACCGAAATAACACTTGTATATATGCTTAATGGTGAAGCGGTTGAAATTAAAGCCATGGTTAAAAATCATAAGTTAGATAATCGAATAGTCTATTACGGGCTCAAATTTCAATCTGGTGATGCAATGATTGGCGAGCTACTCGCAAGACATACTTTGGTGTCGTAGCTTTTTTTAAACTGACCCTATGTATTGTCTTTAAAAAGTGAACTGACATCAAAAAGTATACTGTCATTAAAAAGTGTACTGTCATCAAAACAGGCAGTGGCAACACAAAGCGGGCAAAGGTATATATTGTCATCTGCTGTACAAATTTTGCGCTTAATGTAATTGTTTTATGCGCTAGTAAGCTCTGTGAGCTAAGTAAAAACCTAACAAACTCATAATTCAAATAATAAGGTGAGGGACAATGAGAAGTATTGAAAGGCTGCTTATGCAGTACGGTGAAAGCCATCAAAATAAGACTAACGTGATAATTCACGCTATTGCAGTGCCGAGTATTTATTTGGTAACCCTTGGCTTGCTTTGGAGTATTCCTACCCCAGACGCTATCGCGCATTTTGATATTACATGGGCGCACATCATCGCTATTCCAGTACTGTATTACTATTTTTCTTTGTCTGGTCCTATTGGTGCGGCTATGACATTACTTACTATCGCGTGTTTTGGTGTGGTAAATCTGTTGGTTCACTTCGATATTTCTGTTTGGCAATTCAGCTTAGCGCTGTTTGTGGTTATGTGGATTTTACAATTTGTTGGACACAAAATTGAGGGGAAAAAGCCCTCATTTTTCGAAGATCTTCGTTTTCTGCTCGTTGGGCCTGCATGGTGGTGGGTTCACTGGCTTAAACGAATGAACATTAGCTATTAAAGCAGTTACACAATTAGCACGGCGTGTTGACGTTAATCTATTCGTTTTGTCGTTACAAAGCGCTTATTGCTGCGAAAATATACAGTAAACGTCCACTCGCTCCTAGCTGCGACCAGACGCACTACCTACACGACCAAGCTGCTTGGGTCATTAAATTCCAAGCGTATAATCTCACTACAAGCTCTATATTTGGTAATAATAAGTTGGTGTTACAGTGAGTCGCTTCCAGCGAGTAATCGAAAGTAATGAGCGTTTATTTTGGACTTTGCACAGTGCAGGGTGGGCAGGATTTGCGCTAATTTACTACATAGGCTCTTTTCTACATGATGTAAGATCCATTTGGGTTTTCATTATCATGCTTAATGCATACGCAGGTTGGTTACTGACTATTCCGTTGCGCTATGTCTATCGGTGGGCTCGAAAGCGCTCTCCTTTAAAGATGATCCTTATTGTTATCGCATCGTGCTATATCGTGGCGCTGGTGTGGGCTGTGGTAAAAAACATTAACTATTGGGAGATATACAAGCACGGTTATCGCCCAGACGAATGGTACATGTACTTCACCAACACCATTAACTCGTTGATTATGGTTGGTTGTTGGAGTGGTGTTTATTTTGGTATCAAAAACTTTCAAATGCTGCAAAAAGAGAAGCAGAATGCGCTCAAAGCCAGCACCATGGCACATCAAGCCCATATCAAGATGTTGCGATATCAATTGAACCCTCACTTTCTATTCAACACGCTTAACGCTATCTCAACCTTAATCCTGTTGAAAGAGAATGACACTGCCGAAGCCATGGTGTCTAAATTAAGCAACTTTTTGCGTTACTCACTTGATAACGATCCCATTAAGCGAGTTCCGCTAGGTCAGGAAATAAAGGCACTTCGCCTGTATCTTGAAATCGAAAAAGTGCGATTCGACGATCGCTTAGAAGTCATCTGGGATATCGATACTAAATGCGAATCGGCATTGGTACCGAGCATGATACTTCAGCCCATAATTGAAAATGCCATTAAACATGCCATTTCTAAAATGGAAAATGGTGGCCAAATTGCGATAACAGCCCGTACCTTCGGCAATGACTTACTGATGGACGTGGCCGATAATGGCCCTGGTGCTGATATAAAAGATGGCAAATTAAGCCGGAAAAATGGCGTAGGACTTGTGAACATAAAAGAGCGCTTACAATCGCTTTACCAACGCAACTTTGCATTTTCTATTGAGCACAATCAGCCCTCGGGTGTACGAGTACGAATTCGTATTCCCTATGACGTAAAGGACGTATGATATGACCAAGCAAATGATTAAAACCATTGTGGTAGACGATGAGCCTCTTGCTCGTAGAGGGCTACGTGCGAGGCTTGAACGTCATAGCGATATTCAAGTGCTGGCCGAGTGCCAAAATGGTCTTGAGGCGGTAAGCAGTATTTCTCAACATCGCCCGGACCTCGTTTTTCTCGATATTCAAATGCCAGGGCTCAATGGATTTCAAGTCATTCACAAACTTCGTGAATTGAAACAGCCAATTCCAATGATTGTTTTTGTCACCGCATACGACAGCTATGCGATTAAAGCGTTTGACGTGCATGCGTTGGATTATCTATTGAAACCAGCAGATGACGAACGACTTGGCGCAGCCCTCGATAAGGTAAGAGAATACACCAGCACGGCACATCAAGACGAACAGTCACAAAAGCTAGTGAGTTTAGTTGCAGAATTAACAGGCGACGATTGTGAAGAAATTTTACGCAAGCTAGCGAATGGTGAACCGGTAGAAACCAACCCTTATCCAGACGTGCTTGCTATTAAAGATGGCTCTGAAGTGACACGAGTCAATGTTCAAGATATTCAGTGGATAGATGCGGCTGGCGATTACATGTGTGTTCACGCGCTAGACGGTATGCACATCATGCGTAAAACCATGAAAGAGTTGGAGCAGGAATTGAACCCTCAGTTCTTTGTCAGAGTTCACCGCTCCGCTATTGCTAATATCCGTTTTGTGAAAAAACTAGTGAGTCATATTAGCGGCGAATACCACCTCATTTTACAAAATGATACCGAGCTGAAGGTGAGCAGAAGTCATCGCGATAAGGTGAAAGCTGCAATGAAGATGTAGTTGAGTCCTGCGCTTAAGCTCGCTCTTAAGTTAACAGCAAGGAATATGTCCTTGCTTCTTATTATCTTGAGCAACGCTGGACAAAGTTAGCCTTGTGGTTTTAACTTGGCAACAAACAAGAAAAGCGCCTACAAGGGCGCTTCTCTGTATTTTCATCAATCAGCTTTTCAACTCATACCTGAAATTCTCACTACCTCAAAACATAAACTCTTTAAGCCCTTTTATTGATTAAGCGTCGCTTTATCGATAGGTCACAATTTATGTAAATTATTCAATAGAAGAGGTTATGTGGTATTAACCATACCTTTCATTCATTATTGATTTCATTAAGGCCACTTGTGCGCTGTTTAACGGTTTATTATCACTGGTTTTGGTGAGCGGCACAGTAGTGGGTTCTCTGTTCACTTCTCCGACCATGACATTGCTTGTATCTGTACCCACAAGACTTACCGCGTATTCGCCTAATGAAGTAGCAAGTAGCCTATCGTTGCTTACCGGAGTGCCTCCTCGTTGCACATGTCCGAGAGTTACCGGTCTTACATCAGTAATTCCACTGTCGTTAAGCGCCTTGGTAAGGGCCTCTAGGCCTTGCGGCCATACGTTTTCTGCCACTACCACAATAAAGCTTACCGAGCCTCTCACGCGGCGCTGAGCATGAATTTGTGTGAGAATTTTCTTTATCTCACTTTCTGGCGATTCAAAGAATTCAGGTAAAATCACATAATCTGCTGCTGACGAGAGCGCTGCGTTCAATGCTAAAAAACCGGCATGTCTTCCCATCACCTCAACTAAAAATATGCGTTCAAATGCATCTGCAGTATCTCGTACCTTATCAATTGAGTTCATTGCAGTATCTATAGCAGTGTAATAACCAATGGTGGCATCGGTGCCGGCTATATCATTGTCTATCGTGCCTGGAATACCGATAATTTGGCCATGGTAATGGTCGGCCAGATGCGTGGCCCCGCGAAATGAACCGTCACCACCAATAACAAGAAGAGCATCTACGCCTGCCTCTGATAAATTAGCTGCCGCTTGCTTCAAGCCCGCTTCCTCGGTGAAAGCTTTGCACCGAGCGCTGTGCAATACGGTACCCCCTTGCTGAATAAGGTTGTGAGTAGAGTCTAGTGAAAGAGAAATAGATTCTTGTTTAATTAATCCATTGTAGCCATGAAGATAACCTATTAAATCGTAATTCCGCTTTTTGCAGGCAATCACAATTGCCCTAATACATGCATTCATACCCGGTGCATCACCACCCGACGTTAATACTGCGACACGTTTTGACACATTAAAATCCTTCTCAGTAGGTTTCGTTCTTATAGTATGGAAAATAGAGCAGACTGTTTGGAAGGTAAAGCCATTTATTTTGCACTTTTTCCATCTGAGCGGTCTATACAGTATTACGCTCTTTGCACATAACATATTGAAGGCTAATCAAAATGCGCGTTGCTATTATCTTTGTTCTGCTACTTTCTCTTACAGCGTGTACCTCTAAGCTCGCTTATGACAACTTAGATTGGTGGGTATACTGGTATCTAGATGACTATGTAGAGCTTAACGATGAACAAGAAGAACGGTTTGATGACTACTTAACCAATTGGCTTCAATGGCATAAACGAAGTGAGTTGAAACGCTATGAAAATCAGCTTAAAACGCTGAAACAGCAA
Source organism: Alteromonas sp. 4NS20-0143 (assembly GCF_057542855.1). NCBI lineage: Bacteria > Pseudomonadati > Pseudomonadota > Gammaproteobacteria > Alteromonadales > Alteromonadaceae > Alteromonas > Alteromonas sp. 4NS20-0143. Next base: position 595,093 of record NZ_BAAJLR010000001.1, on the reverse strand, counting down.
GTACTAAACCGCGAGTTAGATTACGACACGGTTTATGCGCATATTAACGACGTGAGAACGCATTGGGAAAGGGTGAGGGCACAGATTAGCCCGGAACTTGCTGAGCTTGCCGTCGACCTTACTGACCAACAAATAGTGTCTTTATTCGCCACACTAGAAAAAGACAACAAGGAAGAAGAAGAGGAGCGGCAAGAGTTTCTCGAACAGTCAGAGGCAGAGCGCAGTGAAAAGCGTATTGAGCGGATGACTGACAACGTGGAAGAGCGTATTGGTGATTTGTCTGAGGAGCAAAAACAAATTATTGCTACCTACAACGCACAGTTTGTGTCAACGTCCGACGAATGGTTGCAGTATCGCAGAAAAATTCAAAATGCAGCCCGTCGACTATTCATTACCAAAACCACGAATCCAAATTTTGTCCAAGACTTAACTTATTTAATGCAAAACCCAGATAAATACCGAAGCGAGGACTATCAGCAAGCTAGCGCCCATAATATGAAAGTGGGAGCAACCATGATTGTGGAAGTTGCATCCACACTCAGCGATTCCCAAAAGAAAACCCTGGTCGAGAATATTGATGAATTTATTACAACGATAGACAAGTTTCAGAAGTAGCTTCTAATTAAGCTAAGCCACGTTATTCATAGAGCTTCTAGCGTTACTCTATAAGCTATAATGCAGCTAATCCAAGTAAAAGAGAAAAAATATGGATCAAGCACTAGAGACGATGATTGCAAATATGCCCGCAAAAACGGGTAAAAACCTTGAAGAATGGACTGTGCTGTTGAGGCAAGAAAACTTCAATAAACATTCAGAGGCAGTCGCATTTTTAAAAACAACTTATGGGGTTACACATGGATTTGCCAACACAATAGTCACTCTTTCTAAAGAAGAGAGTGATTCTCCCGATTTGGTAGCCACTCAGTATGAGGGTAAAGAAACACTTAAACCCATATACGATTTGTTGATAGCGACAATGACAAAATTGGGTGATGACGTTGTGGTCGTGCCGAAAAAAGGGAGTGTGAGTGTAATTCGAAAAAATCAATTTGCGCTGATCAAGCCTGCGACAAAGAAAAGAATTGACCTGGGATTAAAACTAAAAGGGGTGGATATACAGGGGCGCTTAGAAAATTCTGGGCCTTTTGGCTCCATGTGCACGCACAGGATCCAGTTGCAGCAAGTGACAGAGGTTGATAAAGAGGTAGTCAACTGGCTATTGAAAGCCTATGAAATGTCGCTATAAGCCAAGAAAAAGCGACAAGTCATCACGTAAGTTCGAGTACTTTTCGCTGTAGGCGTCTTTGAGTGGGATATTGTCCAATAATTTATAAAGGCGCCTGCACTCACCAGCCATCTGCGAGTCTGCTTTGTCTATTATTTTAAATAGCTGAAGAAGGCACTGAAGCAGGTTTAAAGCAACGCCAATATTCACTGGGGCATAATTTTGGGCCAGAGCAAACGACGCTTTTGCTCGCTCAAATGAGTTCTGCTGATAGTGCTGAATACCTTCGCGGTTAAATTGCTGATAATTTGCCAAGTTGGTTTTTGCTTTTTCTGCCTTTTGTTCAAGCATTGAAGCGCTGTTTTGATCTAATTCATCTTTTCTGGTTGCCACAATTTTCGACAGCGCAAGGGCATCATCGTACTCTCCCAATGTGTACATCACGTTAATACTATCGGGGAGATAGGCAGTGGGGTGCTCGGGGTACTTTTCCTCAATGGCAACTTGAGAGTTAACCAAGTGCTTTTTAGCATCAATCAACTTGCCGTCTATTGCGCTCACCCGAGCGTTGACAATATTTCCAAAAATGTCCACATCAAAATTTCGATCCATTTTTAAAAGATGCTCGTCAAACTTGCCCCTTTGAAGTGCTAGCAATGCCTCTTGTTGATATTTGTTTCGCTGTTTTTGGTCTTCTGAATGCTCGGCAACATCTAAAAGGCTGCGTATTAACGTACACCAATGCAGACTGTTTTTATGCACGGTACGTTTAGATAAATTCCAAATAGCGCTGCACGAGAGCGACGCAGTGACGAAATCAAGATTTTGCTTTGCTATTTCGCAGGCTTGTAAATGACGAGAAACAGAGTAGGGCGATAGTTTTATGGCTTCTTTAATTGCGTTTAAGGCGGCTTCTCGATTTTCTAACCCCTGATGAGCGAGCGCTAATACGTCGTTTGCATCAGCGCTAAAACGATTCCGCTTAAGGGTTTTCATCGCGATAGTGATAGCCTTGTCGTAGTCGGCGTTTTGAATGTAGGTTTTTCCCAATGCAATTTGAGCCCACAATACAGGCTTGCCGCTAGTGTAGGGGGCTAAGATAGCCAACGCCCTTTTACAGTCGTTTTTACGACAATAGGTTTCAACTAATAGCTGTTCACAATGGCCTTTGTAATGAGAGGGTTCCTTATACAGTGTGTTGAGTACAGTGATTGCATCAGTAAATTGCTCTTTCTCAATGAACTCATAGGCTTGCTGCAAAAACTGTCGTTTTTGCCATGCTCTGCTTATTCTGCTCTTCAATTGAACCTGAGAAAAGGGCTTAACTAAAAAATCGTCAGGCCTTCTATCGATAGAACCAAGAACCATAGAGCGAGTGCTATCCGCACTTATCAAAATAAATACAGAGGTCGTTTTTATCAGTCGCTTGACTCTCAGCTCTTCTACTAACTCATAGCCATTTTTATAATCTGCACCTAAATGCAGATCGCAAACCACAATATCGAACTTTGTGCGTTTGGCTTCAGAAATAGCTTGTTCCGCCGAGGATTTGGTCACGATGTTGGTCGCGCCCATCGATTGCAATAATCCTTTCAGCATAAGCAGAAATGGTCGCTGATCTTCAACAATCAGTACTCTTTTATCACTGTATTTCACTGCATCCTCAAAGATTTGCAGAGCAAGAAAACATAATGATGGTTTAAAAATGCGTAATGAGCAATTTGATCCTTCAGAATATTCTTATTCAGCCGACAACTAACGTATGAATATCACTACAGTTTTTCATCATGAGCGTTGAGCAAGTCAGTTCAAACAGCACTGTTGAATTAGACCCTAGTTACCGCTGGGAGTTTGACGGTACATTGGCAAAAGCCTCCTCACAAGGTCGCTTGTTTGCTCTGTATCTAGCCATGCATCAAAATGCGTTAGCCCATCCTATACATTTAACGCCACATGCAAAGAGCGAAGACTCACCCTATCAAAACGAAATAAGTAACCTGAGTCACTACAGGCAGCCCGCATTACAAGCTGCAGATAAAGACTGGGCGAATATGGCTACGTTAGCCTCACTCATGTCATCTGATTTAGCCTCTGCTCGCTTATTCTTATCGATGAACCCTTCACCGCTTGCCCAATCTGACGACGCTTCACGCATACCTGATGATGTAAAAAATAACTGTAGCTTAGGCACACAAAAGCGTTTAGCGAATCTCTACAGAAGTGATATTAAAGAAGATAACACCATGTTGTATGACATTATCAGTGGTGAATATAGCAGCATCAACCCTAACGCCAATCCCCAAAATAATAAACAGAACGCATTCTCTGAAGACTCAGTAAGAATGGCCGTTTAGTCTCGTTTTTGCTATTACCCCTAAGCTGATTGGCTTTTGCGATGCATTTTGGTATATTGCGCGCCGCATTTTGCACTGGTCTTACGCTCCAATCAGCAAAGGTTTAAATAATGTCTACACAATCTGAATCAAAATATATTGTATGCGCGATGTACAAGTTCGTCGCGCTTGAAAACTTTAAGGCGATGCGCCAACCACTTACTGACGTCATGGAAAAAAATGGCATCAGGGGCACGCTTCTACTCGCTCATGAAGGGATAAACGGAACCGTTTCTGGTCCCAGAGATGGTATCGATGCGTTAATCAGTTACTTAAACAGTGACGAGCGGATTAACCCCATTTCCTGTAAAGAGTCTCTTCACGATGAGCAGCCTTTCTATCGCACTAAAGTAAAACTTAAAAAAGAAATTGTCACCATGGGTGTTGAAGGGATAGACCCTCGACAAACCGTAGGTACCTACGTAAAGCCCAGTGAATGGAATGACTTAATAAGCGACCCAGATGTTACCGTTATCGACACACGTAATGGCTATGAAATAGAAATTGGTACGTTTAAAAACGCGATAGACCCAAAAACCGACACCTTCAGAGAGTTTCCTGAGTACGTCGCTAAGTCACTCGACCCAGCTAAAAACAAGAAAGTTGCCATGTTTTGCACAGGCGGAATACGCTGCGAAAAATCTACTGCCTATCTCAAAGAACAAGGCTTTGAAGACGTTTATCATTTGGAAGGCGGAATTCTTCAATATTTAGAAGATGTGCCCAAAGAGGAGTCTCTGTGGGAAGGTGACTGTTTCGTTTTTGATAATCGGGTTGCGGTAAACCACGATTTAGAAAAGAGTCACTACGAACAGTGCTATGCGTGTCGGCTGCCAATAACCGAAGAAGACAAAAAGAGCGATGTATACGAGCCAGGGGTAAGCTGCCCCCATTGCCATGGTACCCATACTGAAGATCAAATTTCCCGCTTCAGAGAGCGCGAAAAACAAGTGCAGCTAGCTAAAGCGAGACAGCAAGAGCATGTAGGAACAGACGCTAGGCTTACCATGGAACAGAAGCGTTTGGAGAAAGCTCAGGCGCAGCGCGAGCGAGCCTTAAAAGCTAATGAAAAAGCAAAATAAAAAGAGGCATAGACACTAGAAAGGAGAGACGATACACTCACTACATCGTTGTAAAGTTTTAAGGAATGAGAGTGAGCACTCAACTTTCAGATGCAAAAATTGAAGAGATAAGAAAAGACTTCAGTTTTTTTGACCGTGACGGAAATGGTCAGATAGATATAACAGAGTTTATTGAGCTTTTAACCATTATTTCGCCAAAAACAAAGGCGAGTCACGTTGAAGAAGGCTTTAAATTAATCGACGGCAATGACGACGGTTATATAGACTTCGAAGAGTTTTTAGAATGGTGGCAAGAGTGTTGGTGGGAATACTAATGCGTTTGCAATAACGACCATTTCAAACACGAACAAAAAAGCGAGCATAAGCTCGCTTTTTTCTTTATTAGTACTAGTTAATGTTTATCAACTATTCTTCCTCAGGATCAGGCGCGCTGGTATTACGGGGCTTGCGCTTCACAGGAACCATTCCAATATCCGCACCTTCCATAGGGTCAACACGTCTTACAGGCTTTGCTCTAACAGGCTTAGCATCACGGTTTTTATCTGTTGTTGGTTTTCCTTTACTCTGCGTACTCTTCTTCTTAGTGAAACCTTCAAACTTTGCACTAAATTCATCATGAGGTTTACACTCAAGGGCGTATTGAAGATGAATTTTAAGCGCCTCGAAACTGTTCCAGTCTCTTGGACCAACAAGAGAGAAAGCTTCGCCTTTCTGTCCTGCTCGGCCGGTACGTCCAATTCGGTGAATATATTCATCGGCATTTTTGGGAAGGTCGAAGTTAACTACTAAACCTACTTTTGATAAGTCTAGACCACGAGAAGCTAAATCCGTCGTTACCAGAACACTTTGCTGGCCTCTAGAAAAACTGCTCATGATAGAAGCACGTTGATGTTGAGCTAAATCGCCTCTTAAGGCGATAGCCTCAAGGTTATCTTCGTTGAGTATTGCAGCAATCCTATCGGTATCTTCGCGGGTAGCGGTGAACACAATCGCTTGGTTGTACTCTCGTTTAGCGAGTTCAAACCGAAGAATTTCGTCTTTGTTACTCACATTATCGGCAAAAAAACAGGTTTGTTCTATATCGCCATGCTCGCCCGTAGAGCTACCCACAGCCACTCTTACCGCTGAATGTGTGAGCTGCGTTGTCATGTGCTTAAGCTCAATGTTATCGAGGGTGGCGGAAAACAACATGGTTTGACGCTTTCTGTGGTCGGCGTAGGTATTAATCAGCTTAAGCTGAGCGGCAAAACCCAAATCAAGCATACGGTCAGCTTCATCAAAAATGAGTAGTTCTAAGCCGTTTAAATACATACTCTTGCCAATCAAGTGGTCGGCTATACGTCCCGCTGTACCAACAATTATGTGTGGATTGCGTCGCAAACCTTTTACTTGGTCGTTGAAGTTCTCGCCGCCAACAATCAGTTCGCAGGACAAACTTAGGCCACTACACATTGACTTTGCTTCAATAAAAACCTGCTTTGCCAGCTCTCTGGTTGGCGCCAGTATAAGCGCGCGAGGGTCTTGTCGACTCAGAGCTTTTTGAGACATAAGTCGATTAATTGCAGGCACCAAAAAGGCAAACGTCTTACCTGATCCTGTCTTTGAGGACGCGATAATATCCTTACCCTGAATACCGGGTAGCATTGTCCGCTCCTGAATTTCCGTAAGGGTGGTGATGTTCTTACTTTCAAGTTTGGAGATAATTTTATGATGAACCGGTAAGTCAGTAACTAGCAAGGTAGAGCCTCTATATGAATATTCCCGCGCATTATCCCTCAAAGGTCACCGATTTGAAAGCAGGCGATTTCTAATCTTTGAAAACATGCTCTATTAAACATAGTCTCTTATACATGGTATTTAAAAACAAAAAAGCCAGAAAATACTGCATTTGAAAAGAGAACGGTATTCTCTTGCTCTCTTACGCATTGTATTTTCTGGCTTTGTTAAACGCAGAAAAAGTTAGAACACCATTTCTGCTACATCATCTGGCACAATAAGCTTACCAAGGGTTTTCTCTTTAATCTCTTCTACAGATACACCAGGCGCTTTTTCCTGCAATACGAAAGCACCGTCCTCTACGGATAAAACGGCGAGGTCAGTGATAATACGTGTTATACAGTTTACGCCTGTTAGGGGGAGCGTACACGCTGGTAGAAGTTTTGAGTTACCGTGTTTATCTGTGTGAGTCATAGTCACAATGATATTTTTAGCGCCTGCTACCAAATCCATTGCACCGCCCATACCCTTAACAAGCTTTCCAGGGATCATCCAAGACGCAATATTGCCAGACACATCAACCTCGAAGGCACCAAGCACCGTAAAGTCCACATGGCCACCACGGATCATGGCAAAACTTTCTGCACTATTAAATATTGATGCGCCAGTGATTGCCGTCACGGTCTCTTTACCTGCGTTAATCATGTCTGCGTCAACTTCGGCCTCGGTTGGGTAGCGTCCCATTCCTAATAAGCCGTTTTCTGATTGAAGCATAACGCTGATGTCACCAGGCACATAATTGGCCGCAAGGGTAGGTATGCCGATACCGAGGTTTACGTAGTCACCGTCTTTAAACTCTTGTGCAACTCGCATTGCAATTTGGTCTCTCGTTAAAGCCATTACACGTCCTCCTTTGCTACTACACGGCGCTCTATACGTTTCTCAAACTCGCCTTTGATAATGCGGTTAACGTAGATCCCCGGCGTATGAATTTCGCTAGGAGACAAGGTTCCAGGCTCTACGATCTCTTCTACTTCCACTACCGTAATTTTGCCTGCTGTTGCCGCCATTGGGTTAAAGTTTTGCGCTGTGTGTCTAAATACACAGTTCCCAAACTTGTCGGCTTTCCAGGCTTTCACAATGGCAAAATCGCCAGTAATGGCGTGTTCTAATATATAAGGCCGACCATCAAATTCTTTAACTTCTTTGCCTTCGCCCACAGGGGTTCCATAGCCAGTAGCGGTATAAAACGCTGGAATACCCGCACCGCCAGCGCGCATTTTCTCGGCCAGGGTACCTTGAGGCGTCAGCTCTACCTCTAGTTCACCGTTTAACAACTGTTTCTCGAATAATGCATTTTCGCCAACATAAGACGACACCATTTTAGAAATTTGCTTGTCTTCTAGGAGTAAGCCTAATCCGAATCCATCGACGCCACAGTTGTTCGATACGACAGTAAGATCTTTTACGCCCATGGTTTTAATATGTGCAATTAAACCTTCGGGAATACCACAAAGACCAAATCCTCCGGCTATTACCGTCATTGAATCCGATAACCCCGAGAGTGCCTCTTCATATGTGTTAACTACTTTATTAAATCCAGCCATTTAATTCTCCACCAATGGATTGTTAACAAATAGTATCTGTTCTGTAGCAACTTATGTAAAATTGAATTTATCTTCTTATTAATAAAATAAAGTTATTAGTTGCCATGAACATTTCCTATCGTCACCTGCGTGCATTCATCGAAGTTGCTCACTCTACAACGTTCGCAGAGGCGGCGGCCAAGCTTTTCCTCACTCAGCCTGCGCTGTCTTCTTCAATTAAGAAAATGGAAGCTGAATTAGGAGGAAGATTATTCAAGAGAAACACACGAAATGTCAGTTTAACCCCCGAGGGAGAGGCTCTGCTACCCAACGCACTTCGTTTAAGCAGAGACTGGGATAATACGTTTTCGGATATTCAGAATTTATTCGCGATGGCAAAAGGTCAGCTTACCATTGCCGCAATGCCGTCTTTCGCAGAGTCACATTTACCGAGTCTGCTGCACGACTTTCATCACAAAGCGCCCAATATTAACCTTCGCGTTGTAGACGTAGTGATGGAGCAAGTCGTTCAGGAAATAAGAGACGGACGTGCAGAAATTGGCTTTACCTTTGAACCTGAACAGAAAGAAGGCTTAGAATTTGAGAGCTTGTTCACGGATCATTTTGTCGTTGTAGCATCAGTAGAGCAGGCTGCAAAATTCAATAATAAGGCGAGTTGGCAGCAGTGCCTTAATTTTCCTCTGGTGATGATGAATCGTGGTTCAGCGGTAAGAAAGTGGACTGAAGCAGAGTTGTTACAGTATGGCGAACCTAATATTGTGGCAGAAACCGGGCAGTTGGCTACGTTAGGTAAACTGATCAAAAGCGGTTTGGGAATTTCTATCATGCCATCAATTTGTCAACAGCAGATGGAAGCGTTGGGCCTTATCGCGCTTCCTTTTTCAGAGGCACATTCTTTAGAAGGCTCTTCTGATACACAGCCCTGTGATAAAGAGCCCTGTGAAAGAGAGCCCTCTGACAAGGCACCTTTCGATAAAGGCTTATTATGTAAACGAGTGGGATTATTAAGAAACGAGCGACGAGGGCTATCGGTATCAGCGCAAACTCTGTGGCAGCTAACCACAGAGCGCTATGCTAGTTAATAAGATGTTTGCTGATTAGGCCGTGATTAAGCTAAGCACACGGGAGTATTAAATGAATGTAAAGCGTTACCATTTTTTCTTAGGTGCAAAGAGTTCGTCGAGCTCGTCTCGTTCTTCCTCTTGCTTTCTCGCACGGTCTTTTTCGTTAACGCTTTTGAGGTCAGACTGAATTTCGTTTAGCCATGCGTTAAGCGTAGCAAGTTTTGATGAAACGTATTCATCATGATTGGTCTGATTCTCTAATGCGATTTTTGCTTTTTCGAAGTATTGACGGGCAGAGCCTAGCATATTTGAAGATTGAGCGGTTCGCCCTCGCTTAATCAGAGTCTCCACATTCACCTTAACTTGTAGTCTTTCTAACTGTTTGTCTTCTTCAGAAAAAAGCTTTGAACCCACTTGGCCTTTGCTGTGTTCAGAGCGCAACAAAACACGAAGCTTTTTAACCGCTTGAATATATTGAATGATGGTTTTGTCATTGTCTGGCAGTACAAAATCGACATTATCACTGCCGTCGGTTTGAAGTGACGCGTCTGCAGCTTGTTTGCTACTTTCAATGCGTTGCTTTACATCACGCGTAGGGGCAATACTGTCAATCGCTTTAAGCGCGTTTGCCATGCGGTTATGCAAAATACCGATAATTCGTGAGGAAACTGGCATGTTGGTACAAGCCGTAAGCACATTTTCCGTTTCATCGACAATGGTTTTTTGCTTTGCTAATTCGGCTCTGCGCTCAGCTTCTTGTTTTTGTCTATGTTGCTGAATGGCGTTTATAAATATCGCGGCAATGAGCAATACAACAATTAGAATAATTATTATCACGTACATGCGTGTGGTTCCATCAGTTCATTATCTCCGAAACATCATTTTTAAATACACTATTTAAGAAACGCTATCTTAAAAACACTGTCTTTTAAAAAATAGGGGCTCAGTTGCCATATTGCTTCGTGCTTTTCATATCGTTCAATACGTTAATTGCTAATACTACGGTATTTTTACTTCAAATACACTTCCGCCGAGACTTCCGCCGTTAGACAGCGAAATGATACCCGCTTTGTCATTGTGCGAATGAGCGTCTGCTATCAATTTAGCAAAAAACAACCCCAGTCCCGTTCGGCCCTGACTCAGTTGAAAGTTACTCAAGGTTGAATGACTTTTAGAGAGCATTTCCTCTGGGTAACCGTTCCCGTCGTCTTCAATTTTTATCGACAGATAATCATCGGCGATGCTTGCCTGTATGGCGATGCGAGATGTGCCGTAGCGCAATGCATTAACAATGACATCGTTTATTAAGAGATAAATAAGTTCGCTGTCTAAATACCAACTTACGTCTTCATCAACATTCACACTGAGTTCGATGTTTTTTTGTTCTATATAAAATGCATTTGACCCTACAACATCGTCAATCAAATCGGCAACAAAGCACTCATCAGCACTGATGGGAATACTTTCTAATTCCGATCGATACAGTGAAAGTATTTGAACCAAATTCGTGTTCAGTCGTGAAGCTTCGTAATGCACGTTTGCGACTTGCTCTCTGGCACCGCTATTTTCCTTAGGCAACGCGTCTCTTAGCCCTTCAATTGACTGAATAAGTAGAAACAAGGAATTTTTCATATCGTGCACAGCAGCGGCTAACACCGAAGAAAAGTCGATGTTGGTGGATATTTGTTTGTTCGATGTCATTGTGTCTCAGTCAATAAGGCGGCGACAACCTATTCATAATGTAGAATAAAACAAAGCAAAATGAACACATGTTTTTGAATTTTATTCATTTTAATCACTATTTGAACTGTATTATGGCTATTTAGTAATATCAACCTTTAAAAAAATGTAGTTTTGGTTATAAGTATAGGAGTATAGTGTATATAAAGAGCAATGAAGCGGTATAACCAATGAAACTACAGCAACTTCGATACATAGTAGAAGTCGTTAACAATAACCTGAACGTATCTGCAACTGCAGAGAGTTTGTACACCTCTCAGCCCGGCATAAGCAAGCAGGTTCGTATGTTGGAAGATGAGCTTGGCGTTCAAATTTTTGGTCGCAGTGGAAAGCACCTTACTCACGTAACGGATGCCGGCGGTGATGTTATTAATATTGCTCGGGAAATACTGGCCAAAGTAGAAAGCATAAAAGCGGTTGCTAGAGAACACACGTTACCCGACCAAGGTAAACTCAACATAGCCACAACCCACACTCAAGCGCGCTATGCATTACCTGATGTTATTCAAGGTTTCATGACAAAATACCCTAAGGTATCACTGCACATGCACCAAGGTACGCCTTCGCAAATAAGTGATTTAGCGGCAAAAGGTGAGGCGGATTTTGCAATAGCAACTGAAGCACTTCATCTGTACAACGACCTCGTTATGCTGCCTTGCTATCACTGGAATAGAAGCGTCATCGTAAACAAAGACCATCCGCTGTCGAAAAAGGGCTCAATCGACATCAGTGATATTGCGAAATATCCGCTTGTGACTTACGTTTTCGGGTTTACCGGGCGCTCTGAACTAGACCAAGCGTTTGAACGGGCAGGTCTTACCCCTAAAATCGTATTCACCGCCACCGATGCAGATGTGATTAAAACCTATGTGCGCCTTGGTGTTGGTATTGGCGTAATTGCTTCCATGGCGGTAAATGAAGAGTTAGATTCTGACTTGGTTAAAATTGATGCCAGTCATTTATTCGATTATAGCACCACGAAAATCGGCTTTAGGAAAGGCTCATTCCTACGCAGTTATATGTACGACTTTATTGAGCGCTTTGCTCCCCATTTAACGAAAGATAAAGTCGAAAAGGCCATGATGCTAAAAAATAATGATGAAGTTGAGAAGATGTTTAAGGGCGTTACGTTGCCCGTAAAATAACAAGGTCAACAAAAAAGACGCGATGCCAGTTACCGAATTTAGGCGTACAAACAAGAAAGGGGCCTGCTGGCCCCTTTTGCTTATATAAAGAGTTTATGTAACGCTAACACTCAATAATGTTAACCGCTAAGCCACCGCGAGCGGTTTCTTTGTATTTCGTTTTCATATCGTTTCCAGTATCGCGCATGGTTTTAATCACCTTGTCTAACGATACCTTGTGCTCGCCGGTACCGCGAAGAGCGAGTCTCGAGGCGTTAATTGCTTTTATAGCACCCATCGCATTACGCTCAATGCAAGGCACTTGAACTAAACCGCCAACGGGGTCGCAGGTAAGCCCTAAGTTGTGCTCCATTCCAATTTCCGCTGCGTTTTCTACCGATGAAGCCGTTCCGCCCATAATTTCTGCAAGTGCGCCTGCTGCCATTGAACACGCCACGCCCACTTCACCCTGACAGCCTACTTCGGCGCCAGAGATGGATGCGTTTTCTTTATACAGTATGCCTATTGCGCCAGCGGTAAGAAGAAATCGACTTGCTACTTCTTCATCCACTGGTCGGATAAATTTATCAACGTACTGTAAAACCGCTGGAATGATGCCTGCAGCGCCATTGGTCGGCGCAGTGACTACACGACCTCCCGCAGCATTTTCTTCGTTAACGGCCAACGCAAATAAATTCACCCAGTCCATGGTTTGCATAGGATCGGTGGTGTGTTCGGTTTGAAGTCGACGGTATAGTCCCGGGGCTCGGCGCACCACTTTTAACCCACCAGGTAAAATGCCTTCGCTTTCTATCCCACGCTGAATACACGCTTTCATAACAAGCCAAATGTTATACAAAGTTTGCTTTACTTCATGTTTAGGCCTGAATGTCGACTCATTGTTGAGCATTAACGAACTGATGCTCAAACCATTGTTTTTACACAGTAGTAACAGCTCTTCCGCGGTCTTAAAGGGTAGGGGAACTTCAGCCTGCAGCGACGCTGCGTGTGCTTTCGTTTCATCAAAGTCTTCATCTTTGATAATAAAGCCACCACCGATGCTGTAATAGGTTTGCTGAGCGACAACCGTCGCGCCATTCATGGCGAAAAACGTTAATGCATTTGCGTGTTTAGGCAATGTCTTTCTGCGATGAAAGACAATGGCGTTCTTGTTAGGAAACGCGATTTCTTTTTCACCGTTTAAACACAGTGTTTCTGTTAAGCGCACATGCTCAAGCATGGCGTCAATCTTATCAACGTCGACAAATTCAGGGGTGTGACCTAAAAGACCGAGGATAACGGCTTTACCGGTTCCATGGCCTATACCTGTTTGGCCCAATGAACCAAAAAGCTCAATTTTTATTGTGTCTACGCTCGATAAAAGCGATTCTGATTTCGCGCCTTCGGATTTCGCTAGAAAAGCAGCAAATTCAGCACCTGCTTTCATTGGGCCAACAGTATGTGAGCTCGAAGGACCAATACCCACGCTAAACATGTCAAATACACTTATCATAAACTTCAAAATGTTATTTAGTAATGACACGATCATGCATTCAGCAAACATTAACTACAATACAGAAATGCTAATAATGTGATTAGTTTTGCTAATAGACTGTAAAGATAAATTGATAGGCTCGACGGCCAGCACGCGGCCAAAGTGCAAAACCTATCTATTCGAAAACTCAAATACAATGATTTTTCAGTTGCTTACGGATGAATATGGTGTGAAAGATTACGCAGAATGGCTGCGGTAGCACCCCAAATCATACGCTCTTGCCATGGTATGAAATAAATGGGAAATGACCGTTTATTAAGATGGGTTTTATGAATTAAATGATTTTTTCGGTTTAAAACGTGTGTTAAAGGTACTTCAAAAGCGCTTTCAACTTCATTGGGATCAAGCTTGAGTTCAAAGCTTGGGTTGACAAAGCCTACTACGGGCGCAATTTCATAACCACTGACGGTGCGATATCGTGGTAGTACACCAACTATATCCACATGGCTTGGCGGCAATCCAATTTCCTCATCGGCTTCTCGCATTGCAGCGTCAAAAAGGGTGTTATCGGACTTTTCTACTGCACCGCCGGGAAAGCTAATTTGTCCTGGGTGATGGCGTAAATGATGTGCACGCTCTGTGAGAAGAACGTTAAGCGATGTACCGTAGTCTATCAGAGGAATAAGAACCGCCGCGGGCCGTCCCGTTTTAGTAAGAGGAAAGTCAGGCTCTAAATGCGGCAATCGCAAATGGTGAAACTGATTCAAAAACTCGGCTTTTGTCATTCATTACCCTCGTTAAAAGCAGCTAACACAGGGATTATTTTCGATACTTTATCTAATGTTTCTTGGTATTCGTCTGGCGCCTGTGAGTCCAAAACAATACCACCGCCAGCCCAGCAATGCAGCTTATTGTTTTCTGCTAATACCGTGCGTATACAGATACTTGAGTCCATATCCTCACGATAGCCCATGTAAAATATGCTGCCACAATAAATATTGCGCCTATGCGGCTCTAACTCATCAATAATTTCCATCGACCTAATTTTAGGAGCGCCTGTTATTGAGCCCCCAGGAAATGCTGATGCCAAAAGGTCTAGTGGTGTTGATTCGCTTGCTAACTTTCCTGTGACTGTACTTACAAGGTGGTGCACCGCCTCATAGCTTTCAAGCGCAAATAAGGCAGGAACATTCACCGTTCCAGGGGTGCAGTGCTTTGAAATATCATTGCGAAGCAAGTCCACAATCATCAAGTTTTCAGAGCGATCTTTTTCTGCATTAAGTAACGAGTTTGCACTTTCTTCATCACGTTGTTTATCCGTAAAACGGGGGCGTGTGCCTTTAATAGGTTTGGTTTCTACAATGCCATTCTTTACACTCAGAAAACGTTCAGGCGAAATGCTCGCTATCGTTCCTTCGGGTAAATGAAAATACGCTGAAAATGGTGCTTGATTGGTATCGCGCAATTGACGATATGCTGTCCAAAAGTCGCCACGATATTGGGCTGTGAAACGCTGAGCCATGTTCACTTGATAACAGTCACCAGCAGTAAGATACCCGTGGATTGTTTCAAGTCGCTGACAATATTCCTCTTTGGTGAGATTCGACGCAAAGGGCGTGGTTAGGGTGAAATCATTGCGACTTTTAAGCTTATCAGGCTTTCTACATTCGCCATGCACACTGGTATTCTGATTGATTGAATTTGATTCTACCGACTCTGACGGATGCGTTCCTGAAAAATCAGTCTGGGAAAAATCGGTCTGGGAAAAATCGGTCTGGGAAAATTCGGGCTGTAAAAAATCAGGCTGAGTGCTGCCATTCGCCGAGCAATAATAGAAAATCCCCGTTTCTGTATCTTCAATAATAGACTGCAAATATAAGCCTGTAGCAAAGTCAGGCGTATCGTAGTCATCTATCGCGTTAGAAGGTAGGCTCTCGTAGAACCTGCCTGCATCATAACCCGCCATTCCGGCAACCCCTATGAGAAAAGGCAAATGGGCATATTGTTTATCACGTGGACATTTAAGGTGTGCAACCTGCTTGTGAAGATACTTTTCAGTTGCTTCGAAGGGCGCCTCTTTCACTTTACGCGACGTATTACGGATGGCATCAATAAATTCGGTTTGTCCTTTTGCCGCTCTAATCATCAATGACGGGTTCCACGCCATGATGTTAAAACGGCCATCACTTTTCTTTGAACCCGCAGTGTCGAGTAAAATAGACCACTCACAGTGAGCAACCTGACTAAACAAGTTTAAGAATGTGGTTGAAGCAGCCGTGTTATCTACACCCAAAAAGTGTGCAATTTGTTGCTGTGTGAACGGGGTGATGGAAACGTTGGTGATATCTGCAATAAAAGACATAAATGGTATTTGCGCTTTGTTCTTTCTATTTTAGGCATATTCGTTGCATTTCTTTGCATAAATATAAGCGGGTGATGCATCGATTACGCGGCTGATAATGATAAAAATTGCATGGCACACGCTTTTGCATGGTGCGATGATAATAGATGCGCTAGTATACGCTCTTTTAGCTAGCTAAGACCACGAAAGCCAAATAAAAAGAGGATGTCATGACCGTTATCCGTCAACAAGACTTCATTGATAGTATTGAAGATTCCCTGCAGTTCATTTCTTACTACCATCCATTAGACTATGTAAAAGCAGTCGAGGAAGCCTATAACAAAGAGCAAAGCCAAGCGGCCAAAGACGCCATGGCTCAGATTCTTATTAATTCTCGTATGTCGGCAGAGGGCAAACGTCCCTTGTGCCAAGACACCGGGATAGTAACCTGTTTTGTAAAAGTAGGAATGGGCGTGTCTTGGGATAAGACCGACATGACAGTGCAGGAAATGGTAGATGAGGGGACGCGCCGTGCCTACCTCAACCCAGATAATCCCCTAAGAGCTTCTATTGTGTCAGACCCAGCAGGGGCAAGGCAGAATACTAAAGACAACACACCAGCAGTTGTCCATATCGACATGGTGCCGGGTACTAAAATTGAAGTGATGATCGCTGCTAAAGGCGGTGGCTCTGAAAATAAATCAAAAATGGTAATGCTTAACCCAAGTGACGATATTGCCGATTGGGTAGTAAAAACATTGCCGACCATGGGAGCCGGATGGTGTCCACCAGGTATGCTTGGCATAGGCATAGGTGGTACTGCTGAAAAAGCAGCGGTCTTGGCAAAAGAGAGTTTGATGGACCCTGTGGACATTCAGGAATTGATTGAACGCGGCCCGCAAAATACCGATGAAAAATTGCGTCTTGAGATTTTTGAGCGAGTTAATAAGCTAGGTATTGGTGCGCAAGGCTTAGGCGGTTTGACTACCGTTGTTGATGTTAAGATTAAATCATTGCCTACTCACGCTGCATCTAAACCAGTTGCTATGATCCCTAACTGCGCTGCCACACGCCACGCTCATTTTTATCTTGATGGTTCTGGTCCTGCTGAACTAACGCCTCCACGTTTAGAAGACTGGCCAGAAGTGACCTGGGAAGTTGGTGAAAATACGCGCCGGGTAAACTTAGACGATGTCACCAAAGAAGACATTCAAGACTGGAAAGTAGGCGAGACCGTATTACTTTCTGGAAAAATGCTAACCGGGCGAGATGCTGCCCATAAGCGCATTCAAACTATGATGGATAATGGTGAAGGACTTCCAGAAGGCGTTGACCTTACTAATCGATTCATTTATTACGTAGGACCGGTTGATGCGGTTGGCGATGAAGTGGTTGGCCCAGCAGGCCCAACAACCGCAACACGTATGGATAAGTTCACCGATATGATGCTTGAAAAAACAGGCCTTATCGGCATGATTGGTAAAGCTGAACGCGGTCCTGCTACAGTAGACTCAATCGCTAAACACAAAGCCGTATATTTAATGGCTGTGGGCGGTGCTGCTTACTTAGTGTCAAAAGCCATCAAGAAGTCTCGAGTTGTGGCCTTTGAAGAGCTTGGTATGGAAGCTATTTACGAGTTTGACGTTGAAGATATGCCAGTAACGGTAGCGGTTGATAGCACAGGTGCTAATGCCCACAAAACGGGACCTGCTATTTGGAAGGCAAAAATCGAAGATTTAGATTCGTCACTAAGTAAATAAACGCTTTCTATATGACTTCGCCCAACACGCATGATGAGTGTTGGGTAGTCACTAGAAAAAAACAGGTGCCAATGGCGCCTGTTTTTGTTTATAGTGCTGTACAAAATAACAGTACAAAAGCGCACTATGTTTATCCAATACTTATCCTCACACTCCCTTGTATTATTCATCATTGCTGTCATCACCTTATTTCTTCTTGTCGGCTTTGTTGCTCGTTCTTTACATTTAAACGCTCAACTACGAAACAAAGAAAGCAGTTATGACGAGATATCCAATGAACTAACATCGCTAAGACAACACTTCGCGGTGGTTAGCGCAAAATCTGAACGAGTAGAGCAACTCGAAATAACGAATCAATCCCTTGTGCAGTCGCTACATGAAGAGCGCATTGCGCTAGCCAGAGTGAAAGCGCAAAACGAGGCCCAGCAAGGGCGAATAGATGCGCTTCATGAAAACCATGAAGAAAAATTGGCTAACATGGCTGCCTCTGAACAACGGCTTCAAACCCAGTTTGAAAATTTAGCCAATAGAATCTTTGAGGAAAAGCAGCAGCGCTACACAACGCAAACCAAACAAAATATTGAGGCAGTACTCGCACCGTTTAAGAACGAACTTGAGGGGTTCAAGCGACAAATATCAGAGCAGCATATAAGAGAAGGACAAGAGCGAGCGTCTCTTAAAACAGAGATACTAAGCCTTAAAGAGCTTAATCAAAAAATAACAGAAGAAGCTTCAGCGCTGACAAGCGCACTTAAAGGAGATAATAAGAAACAGGGTAACTGGGGAGAAGTGGTTTTAGAGCGCATATTAAAAGAGTCGGGCCTTAGAGAGGGGCATGAATTTGAGACCCAAGTATCTGCTAAATCTGATAGCGGAAGGCGTTTACAGCCGGATGTTGTCGTCCATTTACCTAACGATAAAGATGTCATCATAGATTCAAAAGTCAGTCTTGCGGCTTATGAGCGTTTTTACAACTGCGAGGATGAATCGCAAAAAGCGCTGTATTTAAGCCAGCATGTGACTTCTATCAAAGGACACATTAAGGGGTTAGGGGCAAAAGACTATCAAAACCTCAAAGGATTAAGAACCCTTGACTATGTGCTGTTATTTATCCCTATTGAGCCTGCATTTTTATTAGCTGTAGAAGAAGAGCCAGAGCTAGTCACTTTGGCGCTAAATCACAATATCATGTTGGTAAGTCCGACTAATTTACTCGTTGCCCTGCGTACAATTAACAATATTTGGCAGTACGAATATCAAAATCAAAACGCGCAAAAAATAGCAGAGCAGGCCGGAAAACTTTACGACAAATTTGTAGGCTTTATTAACGATATGGAAAAAGTAGGCAAGTCGTTAGACAGTGCGCAAGGCAGCTTTGAACAGGCTATGAATAAGCTAACACGTGGTAGAGGAAACATTGTTCGCCAAATAGAAAACTTTAGAGAGTTGGGAGTACAGCCTAGTAAGCGATTAGATGTGAACCAGCATGGTTTATCTAGCGACGATAAACAGGATTAAGCTTTTGCTCATTAAACACCAACTCAAACATTGATCGGTATTTGTACTTTTGCTTGTAGAGTTTGCGCCAATAAAAAAGCCCCTTCAATAAGGGGCTTTGTGATTTCAGCTACTTAAGACTACTTAAAGCGTCTACGTAGGTAAATTGCTGGTAGAAGTAACAAGCTTAACCAACCCGTTGAACCGCCACCTGAAGTGCGTGGCTCTGGTGCTGGCGGTGGTGGAGCAGGCTGCTCGCTCACTTCGTCAGCTAGGTTGTTAACCGATACTGTAATTTCAGCTGGTTCAGAGATGTTTCCAGATGTATCGATAGCGACTACTTCCATAGTAACGCTTTCGAATCCGGCATCAAAATCTAGCAACGAACTATCCGCTACCGTGATGGTACCATCACGAGAAACAGAGAGTGCAATCGAGCTAGAAGACTGAACGAAGAACTCTGATACTGGGCTTGTTATACCATCTTCGTCTGACGCTTCGATACTACCAATAACCGTACCTGTTTCAGTGTTTTCATCAACGTCGAAAGACTGTGCTTCGATCGTTGGTGCATTTCCACCGTCTACAGGAATAGTTGTTGCAACAGCACCGTCAGCACCTAGGAAAGTGAAACCGCCTGTACCTACACCACTTAAGAACGCTGATTGGCCTGGCTCTAGAGTCGCTACCGCCTCACCGCTTGCATCTACTACTGTAGGTGCGCCAAGAAGTGGGAACGAGTAATTAGAGATTACCAAGTCTTCGTCGTATGCTACAGATGGGAAGAAGTCAAAAGCACTGTTCTCAACGCGGAAGGCTACAGTTGCACTTGCATTGCCAAGGTCAGCAATAGTTAGGCCTAAACCATCTGCACAACTTACCATGCTAAGTACGTTTGAACCTGGCTCGTGAATTGTGTCGAACAACTGACCAGATAACGCACCAAATGGGCGAGTGAAGGTAAGTACGGCAGTAGAGTCTCTACCAAATGCTGACTCGTTAAGAGTTTGTGCAGTAAAGTCAAAAACGCCATCGCCATCAACATCTACGTCCATGAAGAAACCAGCTGAATGCAATGATGCCACTGGATCGCGCATGGTGATGTTAGTAAACACGATTGCGCCTGCTTCACAGGTTTCAGCAGGTACTGATGCATACTCAAGTGACGTGCTTACAATATCAAATTGCTTGTCAGCATCTACACCGCTATCAATCATGGTAGCAACAAGTGCAGTGTCAAAGTCAACAGAACCAGTATTAGTTACGGTACGTAAAACACCGTCTTCAGTTAGTTCAGTACCTAGTTCTACCGAGCCGTACGCTTTTGGCAATACGTGGTAAACAAGGTGCATTGTTTCTTCGGCTTCATCAGTGAACATAAGTGCACCGTCGAACTCCACCGATGTTAGCTCTGCAGTTCCATCTGGGCTGCCAGCTACTGTGCTGTCTAATGTCCACTCTGGAAGCTTAGTTGGGTCAATAGTCGCCACAACATCAAACGTGACCGTTTGGCCCGCAGGTACCGTTACTGTGCTTGGATATTCCATCGTAAGCGCGCCAGTCTCTGCATCATTGGCGAAGCGAGCTTCATCTGCCAATGTGTAAGTTTTAGACTCGCCAGAGAAGTTTTTAACCGTCACTGTTTTAGTAATAGACGCTGTTTCGTTAAGACCCAGAAGGCCAAACGCAAGAGCAGCTTGTTTAGTAGAAGAGTCCCATGCCGCAGTAGCAGACATCGACGCTTTTTCTACATCAACAAGACCTGCACCGATGTAACTAATTGGGGCAAGTTCAGCTTCTGGGTTAGTTGAGCGTGGCTCAAGAGTAACGTCAAGGTTCGCATAGTTCATCAGCGTTGCTTTAAGCTCAAACGCATTACGGTTAGGGAACACTTCCGCTAGCATAGCTAAAGCACCAGCCGTAATTGGGCTTGAGAACGAGGTACCACTAATCGGAGACGTACCGTCGCCTGTACCAACAGCTGCTGTATCAATCGCTGTGCCTGGTGCAGTAATTTCAGGTTTAAGCAACCCGTCTACTGATGGACCGCGTGAAGTAAAGGTCGCAATCGCGCCAGGCTTAGCGACAAGAACTGAATCGAATGCAAACATTGCACTGCCAGCTTCAATTGATGCTTTAAGCGCGTCGCCATCTTCTTTCGAAATCATTACCGAGTTGATGCCAATTGGCTCAGCTGGCGTACCGCCCATAACGAAAGCGCCATCGCCTTCAATGTTGTTTGCTACAATAACAAACGCAGCACCTGCAGCTTCAGCATTGGCTACTTTAGTAGTAAACCCACACGCACCGCGGTCAATTAAAACGACTTGGTCGGTAAGGTCGGCCGCATATTCAACACAACCTGTTGCATTAGTTTCTGGCTCTGCATATACGATAGGCGTTGTGCTATCAATTGAGAACTCTGGCTCAGGGTTAAATGCCGCGCCAACAGCTACAATTGCAGTTTCGCCTAATGTCGCAGTAATTTCTGCGGTTTCTGCTGTAGGGTGAGTCATCGCGCCTACAGAAAGTGCATTGGTGGTAGTACTCGGGCCACCAACGATAAACGGAGTAGGGCCATCGTTACCAGCAGAAATGGCAACTACAACACCAAGCTCGACCGCTTTGTCGATTAGCTCGCCAACAGCGCCACCACGGTTAGTACCGAAATCACCACCAAGAGACATGTTAATAACATCTACACGGTCAGAAATGTCACCGTCGCCATTTGGATCCATTGCCGCTTCAAGGCCGGCTAACTGAGCCGCACCTGGACAGCTTTGGTCACATACTGAGTATGCATAAACCTGTGCGTCAGGAGAAACACCCAAAACAGAATGCGCTACGTGCGTTCCGTGGTTGTTGTTATCCATTGGATCTGGGTCGCCATTAAAGAAGTCGAAACCACCAATAACATTGCCGATAGGCCACGCAGGTGTATCAGCAAGGTCAGCAGATGCTTCGTTGAAAGCTTCGATAGTACCCGGGCCGCCAACAGCAGCATGCGTATAATCTAGACCCGAATCGAGAATGGCAACACGAACACCTTGACCGCTTGCAACATTACCAGTCACTAAGCTTGTTGCGTTGATATATTCCGCACTGTCAGCGATGTGAAGTTCTGAATTTACAACAGGCAAAACACTTTCTACGCCGCTAAGGGTTTTGATTTTAGCGATGTCCTGTGAAGAACCATCGATAACCAAACCTGCAACCAAGTTTGTTGTTCTAGATTTAAACGATACGTTCAAACCTAAAGATTCAATTTGTGCCTGCAGTATATCAAGGCCTGTGTTTGCGTTGTATACAGCATCTGTTGGGTTAGAAAGGTTAGACAATCCAGTGCGATTTGCCAGCGCTACGTCTGCTACCGATGTAGCAGTAGAACTTTTGGCTTTAACAAGCCATGTAGTTCCAGCTTTCGCTAGTGCAGATTGTTCAACGGTTGCATTTTTCTCGAAACCCTTAGTAAGGGCATCTAAATCGAATCTGTCATTCGCCGCAGCAGTTGTGGCAGATAAAGCCACCAATATTGCAGCGCTTAAAGTTGTTTTTTTCATAGTTAATCTCTTGTGGTTTTATTCCCCGATGCCTCGATGATTGTGCTTTTATTATTGTTAAGCTGGCAAATCGACATTGCCTCTCTCATCAAGACACTACAATTATTAGCACACTTGTCACATGAATGTCATGAGTGTTTCAAAATTAAATACATTACATATTTTGTTACATTTACAGCGAGCATGATTTTGGAATAAAACAAAAAGATTTTGCGATGTTTTCGCTGTGAGATACGCAAATTTCGTAACTAAATTACACATTTCGGCTTTGGCAAATGTTTCTTTTCCGACACCTAGCCGTTCATTAAATAGAATTATATTTCTCATTAATGTCACAATTTTTACAACGAATTTACCTTTGTAGGATAGATATCCTATCTTGAGCAGGTTTAGTAGTTCATGCTCTTCATCTTGCAAACAAATTCATTTCTAATGAGGAATACACTTCCTCATTGTTTCTACTACCATCTTTTACAACGATAGATATTGCTATTAGCCCTCAAATATAAGAGGAAAAATTGTGAAAGATAGAAATCATCTCGCAGATGTAAAAACCGTATCCAACGTACAAATAATAAAAAATGGTGTGGTCGACATCCCAATGCTTCAGATCTTATCTGCTGAAGGAAGTGTCATTGATGGCGCAGTGGAACCCACACTGACAAAAGAAGAATCACTAAAAATTTATGACACGATGGAATATATTCGTGTCTTAGACGAGAGAATGGTCGGTGCGCAGCGCCAGGGGCGCATTAGTTTTTATCTTGCCAGCACCGGCGAGGAAGCTGCGTCGGTAGCAAGCGCGGCAGCGCTGTCGCCAGACGATATGATCATGTCGCAGTACAGAGAGCAGGGCGCATTAGCCTACCGTGGTTACACAACAAACCAATTCATGAACCAAATGTTCAGTAATAAAGACGACCCAAACAAAGGTCGTCAAATGCCCATTCATTATGGTGACAAAGCGCTGAACTTCATGACTATCTCATCACCCCTTGGTACCCAGATCCCACAGGCATCGGGTTATGCTTACGGCCAAAAGATGTCTGGAAAAGACGTTGTTACCATCTGCTATTTTGGTGAAGGTGCTGCATCTGAGGGTGATTTCCATGCCGGTTTGAATATGGCTGCGGTATTAAACTGCCCGGTTATATTCTTCTGCCGTAATAATGGATACGCCATATCGACGCCAGCTGAAGAGCAATTTGCCGGTGACGGGATAGCGTCTCGTGGTCTTGGTTATGGCATTAAAACTATTCGCGTTGATGGTAACGATCCGCTGGCAGTTTACGCTGCAACGAAAGAAGCCAGGGCCCTTGCTATTGCAGAAAAGTGTCCTGTGCTCATTGAAGCTATGACATATCGCCTTGCCGCACACTCTACGTCTGACGACCCAACGGGTTATCGCTCAAGAGACGAAGAAGATAAATGGCGCGCCAAAGATCCAATCACCCGAATGGCCAATTGGCTTGAAGGGAAGGGATGGTTTGATGAGAAAGAAAATGACAAGCGCGTGGAAAAAGCGAGACAAGACGTGCTTGCAGCTATGAAGGCGTGTGAAAAAACAGATGTGTGTGATATCGACGACATCATCGAAGATGTATACGACACCCCACCTTGGCATCTAAAAGAACAGTTAGCCTCATTAAAGGCACACATAAAGAAATATCCTCAGAGATACCCTAAAACAGCGGGGAGAGTGAAGTAATGGCTAAAATGAATTTACTACAAGCAATCAATAACGCCCTCATTACTGCCATGACCGAAGACGAAAAAGTAATGGTGTTTGGCGAAGATGTTGGCCACTTTGGCGGTGTTTTTCGCGCAACAAGCCACTTGCAGGAAAAGTTCGGTAAAGGTAGATGTTTCAACACGCCATTAACCGAGCAAGGGATTATCGGATTTGCGAATGGATTAGCGTCACAGGGCTCAGTACCGGTAGCAGAAATTCAATTCGGCGATTATATTTTTCCCGCATTCGATCAAATTGTAAATGAAACCGCGAAATGGCGATACCGCTCAGGTAGCCAGTTCGATGTTGGTTCGTTGACCATTCGCACTCCCTACGGTGGCGGCATTGCAGGCGGTTTGTATCATAGTCAATCTCCGGAAGCGTTTTTTGCCCACTGCCCAGGCCTTAAAATTGTGGTACCAAGAGACCCTTACCATGCAAAAGGGTTACTGCTTGCCTCTATAAGAGATAAAAACCCGGTTCTGTTTATGGAGCCGAAGCGCCTTTACAGAGCTTCTGTGGCCGATGTTCCTGAAGAAGATTATGAACTGCCTCTTGGTAAAGCCGATATTGTACAAGAAGGTAACGACATAACGTTGCTGGGATGGGGTGCTCAAATAGAGATTTTGCAAAAAGCGGCAGATATGGCACTAGAAGATGGTGTGTCATGTGAAATTGTTGACTTAAGAAGCATATTGCCATGGGATGTGGAAACCGTCATGCAGTCAGTCATGAAGACGGGACGTTTGCTGATTAACCACGAAGCACCACTTACAGGCGGTTTTGCCAGTGAAATTGCAGCAAGTATTCAAGAGCGTTGTTTTTTATACCTAGAAGCGCCGATTGCACGGGTGTGTGGTTTAGATACGCCATACCCACTGGCTCATGAAAAAGAATACATGCCAGACGAAACTAAAACGTACGAAGCTATCAAGCGTACGCTTCATTATTAATGACGGGAGAAGTAGCAATGACAATTGAATTTATTTTACCCGACATTGGTGAAGGCATCGTTGAATGCGAACTGTTGGAGTGGTTGGTTAGCGAAGGCGAACACATTGAAGAAGACCAGCCAGTAGCAGAAGTGATGACGGATAAGGCAACAGTACAAATTCCTGCTATGCATGCCGGCGTAGTAGAAAAGTTGCATTATGCTGTTGGCGAAATAGCAAAAGTGCACGAGCCGCTATTCTCTATGAAGCCAGACGCTTCTGATGCAGAAGCAGCTGAAACAGATATGACTGAGACGAATACGGCAGAACCAGACGCACCTCAGACAACCAGTAGCGATTTAACAACTTCAGATGTGTCGTCTAATTCATCGATTATCGAAGACTTTATCCTTCCCGATATTGGTGAGGGGATTGTTGAATGTGAAATTGTTAAATGGAATGTGCAAGAAGGCGACAGCATTGAAGAAGATCAGGCCGTTGTTGAGGTGATGACCGATAAAGCTGTAGTGGAAATTCCTGCCAAAAATGCGGGTATCGTTCACAAACTTTATTATGCACAGGGCGAAATTGCTCAAGTACACAGCCCACTTTTCGCGCTTTCTGTTAAGGGCGCTGAAGGACAAGAGCAAGCACCAGCCGACGCCAAAGCATCAGACTCTAACAGTGCAGCTAGCGCCAAATCGACGCCTTCGAATGCTAATGCACAAACCAGCAGTAAAGCAGTCGAACGGGAAAACAATACCAAGTGGAAAGACGGTGACTTTGAACCACCTATTTCTATTCCAGGTAAAGTGCTAGCAAGTCCTGCGGTGCGTCGTATCGCAAGAGAGAAAGATATTGATTTGCTCAACGTATCAGGTTCGGGGAAAAAGGGGCGTATTTTAAAATCTGACGTACTTACGTCTGTTTCTGCGTCTGCTTCTAAGCGAGGCGAACCGGTGTCAGGTAAAGATGCAACGTCTACAGCAGCATCAGCGAAAGAGTCTTCAACGAGCGCAGTTCAAAATACTGTTACAGGCTCAACTCGCGTGGAAAAAGTGCGCGGTATCCAATCTGCAATGGCTAAACAAATGGCGGCCTCTGTTTATACCATTCCACACTTTACGGTAAGTGATGAGGTGGTAATGGATAACCTCATTGCACTTCGCAAAAACCTCAAGCCCGAGTTTGAGAAAAAAGAGGTTAAACTTAGCTTCATGCCGTTTTTCGTCAAGGCCATGTCGCTAGCGCTTACCGAGTTTCCAGTCATCAATAGTCAGCTCAATGATGAAGGTACTGAGCTCACCTATTTCGATGACCACAATATCGGATTTGCTGTGGACTCCAAGATAGGGTTGTTAGTGCCCAATATTAAAGGGGTTCAGCATCTGTCGCTACTCGATATTGCTGTGCAAATGCAGGATATTATTGACCAAGCAAGAGCAGGGCGAGTATCTGGTGAGCATCTTAAAGGAGGTACCATCAGTATCTCAAATATCGGTGCGATTGGTGGGATCACAGCGACTCCTGTGATTAACAAACCGGAAGCCGCCATTGTTGCCTTGGGCAAAACGCAAAAATTGCCACGATTTGATGCCGACGATAACGTGATTGCTCAGCATATTATGGCGGTTAATTGGTCAGGGGATCATCGCATAATTGATGGCGCAACCATGGTTCGTTTCAATAACCTATGGATGAGCTACCTTACTTCTCCTGAAAAAATGCTCATGCATTTGAAATAGCTATCGTTTGAACGAGCTGCGACAGCGTGACTAACGAAGCGCTCAGAAAGTAGCGTCTTAAAAGGGCTAATTGGTATGTCAATTAGCCCTTTTTTATTGCCTTTTTTTATCCCTTTTTTTAACCCCCGTTGGCTTAGGAATGTACTCGGTTAACACGAGAGGTTATTATGGCGTTACAGAGTTATCAAAAATCGATGTAGAGGTTTTGTGTTAAGTTATCAACATGCATTTCACGCGGGCAATCACGCCGACGTTATTAAACACTTGTGCTGGTTAGGCGTAATAAAAGCGCTTAAGAAAAAAGACAAGCCCTTTACCCTTTATGACTCACATGCAGGTGCCGGTTTATATGACTTTACCGACTCGCTATCTGCGAAGAATAAAGAGTATGAAACTGGTGTGTCGAGTTTAAGCAATGTGTCAGCAAGTTGTGAACTACTCAATGATTACATTACGCTATGCCAACGATTTGTAGACAAAGATGCCTACCCAGGATCTCCCATCATCAGTGCCGAACTAAAGCGGGATCACGACGTACTTCATGCCATGGAACTTCATCCCGCAGAGTATGCCAAGCTTGAGGCTAATTTTGCGGCCTATGCAGGGCATCACTCACATTGTCATAAGCGAGATGGTTTCGAAGGCCTAATAGCGCTTACCCCTCCAAAGCCAAACAGAGGAGCGATATTAATAGACCCGCCTTACGAGAGAGCCAACGAATACGACGATGTGGTAAGTGGTATCGAGGGCGTTTTAAAGCGATGGCAACAAGCCCAAATAGTTGTGTGGTATCCGCTACTGTCTGAGCGTGCAGGGGCAAAACACGGGGCCAGTGAACGTATGTGCGAAGCACTCAGTGCATTGGGAGCACCTTGTTTTAAAGCTGAAATGCAGGTAGCTGAAAATACCCATGATGCAGGTATGTATGGTTCAGGGATAATGGTGATAAACCCACCATGGCAGCTTGATACCACACTGAGTGCGGCTATGAATGAGGTAACAGGCTACATTGGTGAAAACAGCACATGTAGACTTGTTTGGGTTAACGAAGATAATTAATCATGTCCCAACTCAAAGGTCTTAAGCACTTTTATATACCCGACGAACAGTCTATTTACTTGCTGTCCCATGCGGACGCTAAAAAGTTAAAAGACTGGGTGAGTCTGTGTATGGCCGAGCTTAAGAGTCTAGGATATATCAATATTAAACTGCTAGGCAAAGGTGCCTTTGGTTTTGCCTTCTCTGGTACATCGCCCAACGGCGAACAACGGGTATTTAAATTCTCTCGGATCACGCTTCCTCAACATATTCGAGAGCGGTTAGAAGAAGAAGCGTTCATGTTGTCTCATGTAAAGCATGAATATGTTCCTCGCTTTATTGAATATCAGCAGATTAAAAAACAGTCCATTCTGGTCATGGCCCAAGCACCAGGAGAGGACCTTGAAAAGGTGAGCCTTCGATTAGGCCCCTTACCGCCTCGAGTGATTGTTAAAATTGCGGTGCAAGTTGGTCAGCTGCTGTTTCAGTTTAGGCATTTTGTCGACAAGGGGCTGGAAAAACCCATCGTACATGGCGACATTAAGCCGTCAAACTTGGTGTGGGACGCTGAAAACGAGTGTATTGGTCTTATCGACTGGGGCTCGTCGGTGTTCGCCCAAACTGACGCGTCAGGGCAATTCATTACCAATAACGTTATGGATTTAATGTCGGGCGAGCTTCAACAAACTAACGCTCGTCTTGGCGATGTGTATTTTATCGGTGAAGAGCAACTTAACGGCGCTTTATCCACCCCTCGCTTTGATGAGCAGGGGCTAGCCAGTACGCTATATGCACTGGCATCTGGGCAATCTTGCCGTTATGGCAGTAAAGTTATTACACCTTCTTCCTTAGGCCTGCCCAAAATGCTGGCTGATATACTCACCTACATGTTAGATGAAGATGCGACCAAAAGAAGGCAGGGGGGAGATTACTTTTTTAAGCACCTTCATGTGCTGAAAAATATGGTGTTTTCCGAGGATAAAGACACGGCTTACACGGCGCTTATTCCAACCTGGGTCCACCAAACGAGCCAAGATATCGAGACTGTGGTTTACAGCTCAAGAAAATCATACCTTCGCCAGCAAGCGGCGCTTGAAAGTGAAGAGTTGCGGTATATTGATGACGCCCAGTTTGATCGATATTACAAAAACTACCTTCAAGGTATGGGAGATACTGAAAAAGCGTTTGTTTCTGCTATCAGCCGTTTAGGTCGCTATCCCGTGGTTGGGGGAATGGCTGTCAGGTGGGAGCCAGAGGGTATCTATGTAGACTCTAGTTTGAACCTGCACGACCCAAGTTTACGCCGTGCCTTTGAACAGGCCGTCAATAATGTGATTACTCTAGCGAGGGCCATTCACAAGCCAGCAGTATTTAAATGCTGTATGTTCAATGCGAAAAACACCGTACACATTGAACGTGATAATGAGCAACAAGACTTTATTCCGTCTAAAGCGCTACACATTCCGTACGAGTTATCAAAAGTGTCATTGTCAAAAGACGACAGTAGAACCCATTCTTATTTCGAAGATGGCGATGATCCCGATGAATTACTTAAGTTGCCTGAAACAATTATCGACACTATCAAGGCCCTCAATGCGATTCATCATACGGGGTGCATTATTTTTGAAGCCTTGCCCATGCATTTAAAAATTCATAATTACTATACGCTTCTCGATCACAGTCAAGAAGATACGTTTAAAGCACTTCTTGAAAACTTAGTGGCGCAAATTCCGCTTATAAAAGGGTTAGGTATTTCAGGGTTTATGAAGTTACCCTATAAAGATACTCGCTTTTTTGAGCATAAGGCATCATTGCCTGAAAAGTATTATCCAAGAAATCCCAAAGCATTAAATCAAGAGAAAGAACAACATGTCTGACATAAAACTATCCTCGCTATTTGAGTTAGAAACTGTAGAAGCAGGCCTTTACCGAGGACAAAGCTGGGACCTAGGATTTAGAGCGCTTTTTGGTGGCCAAGTGCTTGGTCAGGCCCTCGCAGCAGCCTATGAAACTGTTGATAAAGACCGCGTTGCCCATTCGTTTCACACCTATTTTTTATTACCTGGCGATGCGAAAAAACCGGTAGTGTATGATGTTGAAATTGTCCGTGATGGCCGCAGCTTCTCCGCGAGAAGGGTGAAGGCTATTCAAGACGGTCGAAACATTTTTTATATGACGGCATCATTTCAAGTACCTCAAGAAGGCATGCATCATCAGGCCCCCGAAATGCCTAACGTGCCGCCACCTGAAGAGGTGCAGTCAGACATCGATTTTTACCAAGAGAATTTTAGTAAAATAGCGAGGCCAATGAGAGAGGCTCTGAGCTATCATAAACCGGTAGATATACGCACTATTAATGCGGCTAACTCTTATCAACCAGTAAAGCGAGACCCTACGCGCTATATATGGATGAAGGCGAGAGATCCCCTTGTTGGGTCTTTGTCCGTTCATCAAGCTGCTGTTGCTTACGCGTCTGACTACCATTTTTTAAGTACATCGCTACAACCGCATGGCGTTGCAGTCACCGACAAATCATTGAGGATGGCAACCATTGACCATGCAATGTGGTTTCATCGTCCTGTAAACTTAAATGAATGGCTACTTTATGCCATGGACAGCCCTTTCAGTGGTGGCGCTCGTGGTTTGGTAAGAGGTCAAATTTTTACTCAGCAAGGCGAGCTTGTCGCCTCAACGTCTCAGGAAGGGTTGATGCGTCAAGTAGACGTGTAATTTTACACAGCAAAATTACATTCACTATTTGCGTATCGTCTATCAGTCAATCGACACAAAAAAAAGAACAGAGCCTGATTCGAGGCCAGCATTGTTTGTAAAAGGGTTTTTAAAACGGCTATTAAAAAGGGCACTTGAAGGAGAACAACATGCATTATTCATTAGGCGAATTAACGCCAACGGTTGACGAAAGTGCGTACATCGCACCTGGCGCTCACGTGATCGGTAACGTGAACCTTCAGAAGGGAAGCAGCGTGTGGTTTAACGCGGTTATTCGTGGCGATATGGATACTATTACGGTAGGAGAAGATACCAACATCCAAGATGGTAGTGTCCTGCACACTGATGCTGGTGTTCCTCTTACTCTTGGCACAGGTGTTACCGTTGGTCATAAAGTGATGCTTCATGGTTGCACCATTGGTGATTACTCGTTAATTGGTATTAATGCAGTTGTTTTAAATGGGGCAAATATTGGAAAGTATTGCATTATTGGTGCAAACGCTTTAATCACCGAGAACATGGAAATACCGGATTATAGCTTGGTAGTTGGTTCACCTGGAAAAGTGGTGAAAACACTTGATGAAAGCGTCGCGTCAAAGCTAGAAGCTTCCGCTGCCCATTATCGAGGCAATGCGCAACACTATTTGAAGCACCTAACTGCTTTGTGATGCCGCTCAGTTCCCGCGCGTTAACTTCATCTCGATAAAAATAGATCTATAAAATTTAGATCCATAACAGTTCAGACGCATGAAGGCTTTAATTCACAAACAGTTAGCCCAATAAAAAACGCCCAGAACAATCGTTCTGGGCCTAGGGGAATGGCTCATCTCTGAGCCGTGCGCTAACTTTTACAGGGAGAGATAATGTATGTATTAACGTTGAACGATAAGTATAGAATAGCTTTGTGCATTTTATAAACAAATTAACGGTTAATTTTTTGTGACACTATTATTTTGAATATATATTTAACAATAACAATGCCTTACGACCCATCGCCGCTGGTTCGACCATTAAATTATTCCTATTTTTTGCACACCACCCACCAAGTTATCAGTGCGTAATGTATAGAAATCCCGTTGGGTATTGTCAAAATCTTCCTCCATTGAGCCTGAATCACCTCCATATTTTGAAAATGTTTAGCTAAAACCCTATTCACAAGATTTATGTTGAATACAGATGGTTGTACCACATGACGAACCTTGTAGTATGTGGCTATGAATTAAAACTCCTGAATGTAAGAGGGGCTAATATGAAAGCATCTACAACGGCATTTACAACGGCATCTACAAAATCACTATCAACATTTATTCCACCAGAGCGCACTTTAATGGGACCGGGCCCCTCTGATGTAAGCCCTCGTATTCTTAACGCCATGGCGCGTCCTACACTAGGGCACCTCGACCCTTTGTTCATTGAATTGATGGATGAAACCAAAAACTTACTGCAATACGCGTTTAAAACTGAAAATGCGCTAACAATGCCCATATCTGCCCCTGGCTCTGCCGGCATGGAAGCATGTTTTGTGAATCTTGTTGAACCTGGTGATAAAGTCATTGTTTGCGTTAACGGCGTTTTCGGTTTGCGCATGGTTGAAAATGTAGAACGCTGCGGCGGCACTGCCATTACCATTCACAACACGTGGGGAGAGCAGACCGACCTTAATGCAGTGGAAGACGCGCTGAACGCCAATCCAGATGTAAAGGTAGTGGCATTTGTGCATGCAGAAACCTCAACAGGGGTGAGAAACGAAGCCAAATTACTGTGTGAGCTTGCTCAGAAACACAATTGCTTAACTATTGTTGATGCTGTTACCTCTCTTGGCGGTATCGAACTCGAGGTTGACGGCTGGGGAATAGATGCTATCTACTCAGGTTCGCAAAAGTGTCTCAGTTGCGTACCCGGTATAGCGCCAGTGTCTTTCAGTGATAAAGCTGTTTCAGTGATTCAAAACAGACAAACAAAAGTGCAAAGCTGGTTTCTCGATATGAATTTGATCGTAGGGTATTGGGGCAAGGGCGCTAAACGTGCTTATCACCATACCGCACCGGTCAATAGTATGTACGCGATGTACGAATCGCTTCTCGTATTGAAAGAGGAAGGTCTTGAGAATGCGTGGGATAGACACGCAAGCGGACATGCAAAGTTAGCACAGGGACTTGAAGAGATAGGTTTGGAGCTTACGGTAAATAGCGATTTTAGATTGCCTCAGCTCAACGTTGTACAAATACCCGATGGTGTTGATGACGCCGCGGTGCGCAGTCAGTTACTCAATGAGTTTAATTTAGAAATTGGTGCTGGTTTAGGAGAACATGCTGGAAAGGTATGGCGTATCGGTCTCATGGGATATGCCTGTAAACAGCGCAACATCGATCACTGTATCGCGTCGCTTAAAACTGTACTTAAGTAATTATATACAAATACTAAATTACAAATAGAGATTAACCTAAAGCTGGAGGCAGAAATAAATATGCAGCCAGCTTTTTTATTTTAAAACTAAAGCCTTGTTATTTGTTCACTCAGGGTTCATATAGGATGGCATAGACTGGACGCGCTATAATTAACCTTAATATCGATTAAAGGAACTGATATGCAAAACGTGCTTACATTTACCAAGACACTTATACTCCTTACCTTGTTTACCGCACCTTTATACACTGCACAAAGCCATGCACATACTGAGGCGAGTAAGGATGCTGTTAAGGAAAAAGAATCGCAAGCCAATGAAAGGTCATTAGGGACAATTAGTGTACAAGGAGTAGGAGCCATCGATGTTACACCTAATGCTTACTCCGTTACCTTTATCGTTGAAGAACAAGGCACAACGGTAACAAAGCTCAATGGGCAGCTTGAAAACGACTTAACATCTATTGTTAGTTTTTTATTAGAAGAGGGTATCGAAGAGCGTTACATTCAAAGTATGCAAGTACGTCTTTCGCCCCGATACAACAATACGCCGCAGGGTAGAGAACAAGATGGTTTTACACTGTCTAGAGAAATCGCCATTACCTCAACAGATTTAGAGAATTACGATCGTGTGCTTGATGGCGTGCTCAAAAGAGGTGTTGATCGTATCCAGCAATTCAATTTTGTAAACATGGGTGAAGCCTCTGTCTATCAGAAAGCGTTGGTAACAGCGGTCGCTGATGCAAAGAATAGAGCACAGTTGCTAGCAAAAGAATTAGGTGTGGAAGTGGGTGAAGTGGTTGCAATATCTGAATCTGGTGGCAATATGCCGATACCAGTCATGCGTGCCGACACGTTTTCCAAAGAAATGTCGCTGTCTTTGCCAGGGCAAGAGAGTGTGAACGCCCGTGTGAATGTGACGTTTAACATTAATCAATAACAGGGTTACCGTTTGAAACAACAACAATATAGCCAGCTAATAAGCCAAGCGAAAAGCTTGGTATCGGGCGAGCAGGACTTAATTGCCAATATGGCAAACATCAGTGCACTGCTGTTTAATGGTCTCGAAGATGTAAACTGGGCTGGTTTTTACCTGTACAAAGACGAACAGCTGGTTCTTGGGCCTTTTCAAGGTCAGCCTGCTTGTATTCGAATTCCAATGGGAAAAGGCGTATGTGGTACCAGTGCGTCCACACAAACCGTTCAGCGAATTGACGATGTTCACGGATTCGATGGTCACATTGCATGCGATGCGGCTTCAAATTCTGAAATTGTTGTACCCATTGTGGTTAACAACGCATTAATCGGTGTATTGGATATAGACAGTCCAAATCACGCTCGCTTCACGCAAGATGATGAGGATGGCCTTGTCGAAATTGCGAATATATTGATTGAATCTCAGCAAGCACTATGAAATCAAACGTCGATATTCATGTAGTATTATCTACATTCGAGGACATGGAAGACGTTCATGATGACCCAGATGAGGCATCTGAACGTTTAAACTTCATTCTTCACGGGATATATGATGCTGCTGAAGAAGATATAGAAACACAGCGTTTAGAGCAAATTTTGCACTACGCTTGGGAGTCTTGGCAACAAGATGCACATTTATTAGAAATTGATGACGACGAATTGCTCGATTGGGTTGACCACACGCTGGCAACTTGGGATGATGCAAATAACGATGAAATCTCCTGAATAATTTAGAAAGTTAATGGAATCAACAGAGAAGTTTACTACGAGTAAGGAAGTTATAGCTTTCCTTGCAGAGACCTTCCCAAAATGTTTTAGCATTGAAGGCGAGGCCCTCCCACTTAAGATTGGTATTTTTCAAGATCTTGCTCAACGGTTAGACGATGAAGAGCGCGTGAGCAAAACGCTATTGCGCTCAACCCTTCGTCATTACACAAACAGTTGGCGTTACTTATACAGCATTAAAGAAGGCGCTCACCGCGTTGACCTTGATGGTGAAAAGGGCGAAGCAATTGAGAAAGAACATTCAGATCACGCGCAAAAGCAACTCGAAGAGAGTAAAGCTAAGGCTGCAGAAAAACGTAAGGCAAAGCTAGCACAGCAGCCTAAGCGTTCAGAAAAGCGTCAGTTCAATCGTCCTAAAGGCGAAAAACCGGCTAATTCTACGCAACCTGAGGCAAAGCGCGGAACTAAACCGAAGAATAACAGACCAAATACTACGCCACCTGCTAAGTTAACTGAAGATGACATGAAGCAAGGCACTCGCGTTACCGTTAAGCTGGGTAAAGAACCTATGCCAGCGGCTATCACCGAGATTGCTAAAGACGGTATTCATGTTCAGCTTGATACAGGTATGGTGGTAAAAGTAAAAGCAGATGCTTTACGTTTGGCACGTTCCAAGAGGTCGTAAATATGAAAGATATCCTTCGAATTTCTATTGCTAGCGCATTTTTGACGGTAGGCGTCGGCGCTGGTGCAGTTACGTCAACACCAGACGTTGATGAGCTTCCTATTCTTCAACAGGAATCTCAGCATAGTGTGGCCGCTAAAAGAGTAAGTGCATTATTCACTCGCGCCCACTACAAAGAAATTTCGTTGGATAATCTTCTTTCAGCCCGCGTTTATCAACGTTTTATAGAGTCACTTGACCACAACAAACAAGTGCTTTTATTAGACGATGTCGTAAGCTTTGAAAAATACCGTGATTTGTTTGATGATGCGTTGGGCAAAGGTAATTTATCCATTGCTTATGACATGTACAATGTTACTGCTAAGCGCAGGGTCGAGCGTTATGAATATGCACTCGCATTGCTCGATAATGGCCCTTTTGATTTTGCTAAAGAAAACGACAAGTTCTATTACGACAGAGAAGACGCCGATTGGGCGAAAGACACTGCCGAACTTGACGAAATTTGGCGTCAGCGAGTTAAATACGATGCGCTGAACCTGATATTGGCGGATAAAACGTGGGAAGAAGCGAAAGAGCTACTTACCAAGCGTTACACACGTGCAATAAAACGTACAAAGCAGGCGAAAAGCGAAGATGTTTTTCAAACTGCCATGAACGCGTTTGCAAGAACCATCGAAGCACATACGAGTTACCTTTCTCCTCGAAATGCAGACCGTTTCCAAATGGAAATGAACTTATCATTTGAAGGTATAGGTGCGGTACTGCAAAGCGAAGATGACTACACCATTATTAAGAGTGTAGTGCCAGGTGGTCCAGCAGACCAGTCTGGGGCAATCAAGCCAGAAGACAAAATTGTTGGTGTAGCTCAAGACGATGAAGAGTTTGTTGATGTTATTGGATGGAGACTCGACGAAGTCGTCGAGTTGATTAAAGGTCCAAAGGGAAGCATGGTGCGCTTGCAAGTAGAGAAGGGCGCAACAGAATCAAAAACAACATCAGTAGTAAAACTAACCCGAGATAAGATAAAACTGGAAGATAGGGCGGCAAAGTCTGAAGTGTATGTACCTGACGAAGGTCCGCATTCAGGGCAGCCCTTAGGCGTTATTACCATTCCCAGTTTTTACAATAACCTAAGTGTTGACGTTGCAAAAGAAATTGAAGCGTTAAAGTCACAAAACGTGAAAGGCGTTATTGTCGACCTTCGCGGAAATGGCGGCGGTTCGTTAACAGAAGCAACATTGCTGTCTGGACTTTTCATTGAAAAAGGTCCCGTGGTTCAAATTCGATACGGACAATCTAAGATTAGCGTTAATCGTGACACCGATGGGAAAGTATCTTATGACGGCCCACTGACTGTGCTTGTTGACCGTTACAGCGCATCAGCCTCAGAAATTTTTGCAGCAGCAATGCAAGACTACAATCGCGCCTTAATTGTTGGTGAGCAAACCTTCGGTAAAGGTACGGTTCAGCAGCATCGTGGCCTAGGTAAAATTTACGATCTGTACGACAACCCGTTAGGCAGCGTGCAGTTTACTATTGCTAAATTCTATCGAATTGATGGCGGCAGCACACAGCATAAAGGTGTTATTCCCGATATTTTGTATCCCTCGGCTATCGAACCTGCAGAGTGGGGCGAAAGTCAGGCTGATAACGCGCTTCCATGGGATAGCATTAACAGGGCCAACTACACTACGTTTGCTGACGGCCAATCTGCGTTAGACGTATTATCAGCGAAGCACAGTAAACGAATTATGCAAAACCCCGAGTTTTCATACATCAATGATGACATCGAGGAATACAAAAAGAATAAAGACAAAGATTTCATATCACTTGTAAAGGCTGAAAGAGAAGCCAAGAAAAAAGAAGCTGAGGTAAAATCATTAGCACGCGCTAACGAACGCCTGCAGCGTCTTGGTTTAGAGCCGGTAACGACGCTTGATGACCTTCCAGAAGACATGGAAGAGTTGGACCCGTTTTTAGACGAGGCGGCAAATATTACTTTCGATATGATTGAAACAGGCCGATACGCTATCACTACACATTAAGCGCTGTCGGAAAAGGGCTGGTCTAGGGCCAGCCCTTTTTTTGTGTCTATACAAATATTACAACAATAATAAAGGCAAATAACATGGCGATACGAGGCGAGTTTTCTTCTCGAATAGGATTCGTGCTGGCGGCTGCAGGCTCAGCGGTTGGGCTTGGAAATATCTGGGGTTTCCCCACAAAAGTAGCAAGTAACGGCGGTGCTGCATTTGTACTCGTTTATCTATTACTGGCCTTTGTCCTAGCTTATCCTGTCCTAATGGCCGAGTTGATCATTGGTCGTAGTACACGCTCAAATATGGTCGACGCGCTTGGCAAAATATCAGGCAGTTATGTAGGTAGAGCAACCGGCATTTGGGGCTGTGTTACCGTTTCTCTCATTTTAGCCTTCTATGCCATAGTCGGTGGCTGGATGCTGGTCTACTTTGCTGACTCAGCGGTAAGGCTAGTAGGACTGCAGTCTGCAAGCGATTGGCTTCTTACCTCTTCCGTTACGCGTAACGTTATTTTCTGCGCCTTATTCATGATGTTAACTGCATTTATCGTAGTCGGTGGTGTTAAAGCCGGTATTGAAAAATGGTCAGTTAGATTGATGCCAACCTTAGTCATTCTCATACTAGCGCTTATCGTATATGTCAGTATGCAACCCGGTGCAGGTGAAGGATGGAGTGCGTATTTAGTCCCTGATTTCTCACGAGTACTCGACCCTGACTTGTTAATTAATGCCATGGGGCAAGCTTTCTTCTCAATGTCTTTGGGTGTGGGCACAATGTTAGTGTATGGCTCATACTTGAGTAAAAAAGAAAACCTGCCAACGATTGGAGCCTCGGTGGCGCTGGTTGACATTGGTGTAGCGGTAATAGCAGGTATGCTTATCATTCCATCGATGTACGTTGCATTGAACAACGGCGTAGAAATATTCACCCCTGATGGTGCCTTAATTCAAGGCGACACACTTATTTTTAAAGTACTTCCCGCGTTGTTTGACACTATTGGCACTGTAGGTGTTTTCGTGTCGTTCACTTTCTTTGCGCTTATGGCCATTGCGGCGGTGACCTCTTCTATTTCCATGTTAGAAGTACCGGTCGCGTTCATGGTAGAGAGTAAAGGTTTGCAGCGCGGCAAGGCCGTGGTATTCATGACTGCGTTAATTTTCATTCTCAGCTGTATCATAATTCTTAATTTCGATATGTTGTTTGGGTTCGTTATTGCGTTAACTACAGAATACAGCCAGCCACTGCTAGGTTTAGTGCTGTGTATTTTCGCTGGTTGGGTGTGGCGCAGAGATGCCATACTTGCTGAGCTTAAAGAGGGCAACGAAAACGTAGAGCACGGATTATTTTGGAAAATTTGGCCGTGGTACGTGCGTTTTGTTTGTCCTGTTATTATCGCGCTCATGTTCTATCGCTCTGTTTTTTAGATAATATTAAACGCAAATTTTTCAGCGACGCGTCTGAATGTAAGCGGCTTTTAAAATCAGTGCTCTCAATTTTAAAAGCGCTTAATTCAAGAGCTCTTGATCGAAGGAACTGTTGATTTAAGAAGCTCGCAAAAATAAATAGCTTTCAAAAAAGGTTTTATAAAATAATAACAATGACTAATAAAGAGTTAAAAACACCGTCACTTTTAGATGCCTTAATTCCGATTGTTGCACTGGTTCTTATGATGGGAACTGCCGTTTATCTGTTTGAAGATAATTCGTCATACGGCCCTAATCAAATAGCCTTGTTGTTAGCAATGGGTATGGCAGCCATTATTGGAATGAAAAACGGCTATAGCTGGAAAACAATAGAAAAAGGCATAGTCGATGGCATTTCAATGTCATTGGGAGCATGTCTTATATTGCTTGCGGTTGGCTCTTTAATTGGCACGTGGATGCTGTCTGGAACAGTGCCTACGTTGATTTATTTTGGCCTCGAACTTCTTAATCCTTCGTTTTTCTACGCCGCGACCTGTTTAATATGCGCAGTGGTTGCCATGAGCATAGGCAGTTCGTGGACGACAGCAGCGACTGTGGGTGTTGCGCTAATGGGCGTTTCAGCAGGTATGGAAATGTCAGCGGCTATTACCGCGGGGGCAGTGGTGTCTGGTGCCTATTTTGGTGATAAAATTTCGCCACTGTCTGAAACCACTAATTTAGCGCCAGCAGTAGCAGGAACCGATCTTTTCGACCACATTCGCTACATGCTCTGGACCACAATCCCAAGCTTTGTTATTGCGCTTATTCTGTTTACTGTTATCGGGTTTAGTGAAGTAGGTGAAGCGAAGGCCGAGCGAATTGAGCAAATGCAGCAACTTCTCAGTGAGTCTTTTAATCTTGGATGGCACCTTCTTGTGCCACTTGTTGTGCTCCTTACTTTAGCGATTAAAAAAATGCCGGCGTTTCCAGCCGTGTTTATCGGCGCGTTACTCGGCGGTATTTGGGCCATTATATTCCAATGGGATGTCGTCGCTGCAATGGCAAGCTCCAATGACACTGCAAGTATAGGTGCATTAAAAGTAGTATGGACAGCTTTGTTTGATGGAGTGAGCTTTTCAACACCTGATGAGAATTTAAATAGCTTATTATCTCGAGGCGGGATGTCCTCAATGCTCAATACAATATGGCTGATAATATGTGCCATGTCTTTTGGTGCTGTGTTAGAGCGAGTCGGACTGCTCAAGCGAGCTGTAGCCACTATTTTGCTAGGCGCAAAATCTGCTGGTGATATGGTAAGCCGAACCATTATGACGTGCTTCGCGACAAACTTAGTCACTGCCGACCAGTATATTGCTATTGTAATGCCTGGCCGCATGTATAAAGAAGAATATGCTAAAAGAGGGTTAGACCAACTAAACCTATCACGCAGTTTAGAAGATGGCGGTACGCTTACATCACCACTTATTCCTTGGAACACTTGCGGTGCCTATATGCATAGCGTGCTGCTAGTGAATCCTTTTGATTACATTTTCTACGCGTTCTTTAACTTAATTAATCCATTTCTTGCTATCGTTTACGCCTATTTGGGAATTAAAATTTTGCGTATAACGCCGCCAACATTTGAAACGAAAAGCGAAGGGTCCGTATAAACATTATATAGACGCTTCATTGAGGAGTTCTATGTCAGTTCAAATTAAACGCCGAGCGGATTACATGCCGCCGGCCTTTGCTATCTCTACCGTAGATTTACACATCACACTTCATCCAACTGAAACTCGTGTATTCAGTTCATTGCGTATAAAAAGACAGGGCAGTCATCAAGACGCCTTGGTACTAGACGGCGACAACCTTCCTGTCAACAAACTCACCATTGACGGTATCGAACTGTCACATAAAAGTGATAACAGCCCAGGCTATGTACTTGACGAATCCTCTCTGACAATTCCTGTTGAGAGCGATGAATTTACACTCGAGATTGAAACCACTATAGCCCCTGATCACAACAAAGCATTAGAGGGCTTATATCTTTCTGGCGGTGCTTACTGCACGCAGTGTGAGGCAGAAGGGTTCAGGCGTATTACCTTCTTTATGGACCGCCCTGATGTGCTGTCGGTCTATACGGTAACCGTGGTGGGGGATGCATCGTTTCCTATGTTACTTTCCAACGGTAACCCCATTGACAAAGGGCAGTTAAGTAACGGCCAACATTTTGTTAAATGGCACGACCCACATCCGAAGCCGTGTTATCTCTTTGCCCTAGTGGCAGGCGATTTTGACATGCTCTCTGATACGTTTACCACAGTTAGCGGTAAAGAGGTTGCGCTAGAACTTTATGTGGATAAGGGAAAGCAAAGCCAAGGTACGTTTGCCCTTGAGTCGTTAAAACGCGCAATGAAATGGGATGAAGAGGTCTTCGGTCTAGAATACGACCTCGATATTTACATGATAGTGGCGGTAGACTTTTTCAATATGGGAGCCATGGAAAACAAGGGCCTCAATGTATTTAACAGTAAGTTTGTTTTGGCCGACCAAAACACGGCTACCGACGATGACTTCTTTAATGTGGAAGCGGTTATTGCCCATGAATATTTTCATAACTGGACCGGGAACCGAGTCACCTGTCGAGATTGGTTTCAGCTTAGTTTGAAAGAGGGGCTTACGGTATTTAGAGATCAGCAGTTTAGCGCTGATATGACGTCAGAACTGAGCAATCGTATTAAGCATGTGCGCGTGATGCGCGAACACCAGTTCGCCGAAGACGCAAGTGCAATGAGCCATCCCATACGACCCGATGAAGTGATAGAGATGAACAATTTCTACACGGTAACGGTGTATGATAAAGGTGCTGAAGTTATTCGTATGTTCCACACACTGCTTGGCCCAGATGGGTTTAGAAAAGGTATGGATGAATACTTTAAACGCCATGATGGGCAAGCTGTAACCTGTGATGACTTCGTCTCTGCTATGCAATCGGCAACGTCGTTAGATCTCAGCCAGTTTGCACGTTGGTATAGTCAATCTGGTACGCCCATTATCAGTGTTAAGCAGAGTAAGCTCGACGATGGCAAACATTCCATTACATTATCTCAGCATACGCCGGCTACCTCTGAGCAGAGTGAAAAGCATCCGTTATACATGCCCATCAAAATGGAAGTGATGGACGAAGACGGAGTGCAGTACACCGACAATGAAGCCATTATTAATGATGGAATGGTCATTTTAGATAAAGAATCGGTGTCCTTCACCATCGATGCTCCAGACAAGACATTGACCCCGGTGGTATTAGGCAACTTCTCAGCCCCTGCAAAAGTGAATAACGAGTTACCAACTACCTCCTTATTAACCATTTTCAAATATGGCAAAGATGCATTTAATCGCTGGGATGCGATGCAGTCTATCTACAATCGCTGTATCAGTGAATTAGAAAGTGTTCCTACCAAATCTATCGATGACGATATTTGGGCGGGCATAAGAGAAGCCATTGCACGTGAGCTGGATAATGTTGAGCTACTCAGCGAATGTCTGGTTATTCCTTCATTTGAAACTCTCTGCCAGTCTAGAACATCGATAAATGTTGAAATCTTAAGTGCTGCTCGAAAGGCATTTTGTTCTCAATTTGCACAGCATCTCGAGTCATCATTGCTTGATGTATTTAATAGCATTGAAAGTGCCCCGTATGCTTACAACCAGAATGCAGTGAATCAGCGACGTTGTAAGAATGTTGTTCTTGCACACTTGGCGCGGTTACCGCAGCACGAAAGCCTTGTTATTGAGCAATTTGAACAAGCAGATAACATGACCGACACGCTCGGAGCGTTGCGAGGCGCACAGTTTTGTCAGCGTGACACCTTTGATTCGCTTATGGCGAAGTTCGAGCAAAAGTGGAGTAACGACCCGCTTGTTCTGGACAAATGGTTTGCGCTACACGCTACGCAAGCATCTAAGGATATCTTCGCTACAATAACGATGTTGTGTGAACACCCTCAGTTTACTATGAGTAATCC
The DNA here is from genome assembly GCF_057542855.1 of Alteromonas sp. 4NS20-0143. Lineage (NCBI taxonomy): Bacteria > Pseudomonadati > Pseudomonadota > Gammaproteobacteria > Alteromonadales > Alteromonadaceae > Alteromonas > Alteromonas sp. 4NS20-0143. The sequence continues at coordinate 552,056 of NZ_BAAJLR010000001.1, read as the reverse complement.
CAATCGAGTTCGCTCAGTCATTGGTAGCTTCGCGTTTTATAATAGCGAGATGTTTCATGCGCTAGACGGTAGTGGCTATAAATTTGTTACTGATTATTTACTTAAACTCGATACATTGAATCCACAAGTTGCTGCTCGCATCGTAACGCCATTAACCCAATGGCAGGGGTTTGCAGTTGAACATCAAACGCTAATGAAAGAACAGCTAGGTCGCTTGCTTAACCACAAAGGACTGAGCAAAGATGTGTTTGAAAAAGTGAGCAAGAGCCTTGCTTATGGCGCAGATTGAACCAACAGATAGCGTATTTTATTTCTCTATAAGCGTGCCTTACACCCAGTGTGAGGCATTATATTCGCCTGCGGTACCGAGCGTTGTCATGATGGCAGAATCTGGCGTTCGGGTGCAGGTTCCCACCAATCGTTTGCGCCAGTTTATCACCTCGGACGGGGTGAAAGGGCGCTTCCGTATGATTGTAGATCAGCACAATAAAATAAGGGCTATAGAACGCCTTAGATAATTAAGTAAGCGAGGTCGCATAACCCCGCTATCACAAAACACTCACAAGTGAGCGATTTTTGCGCACTTTCAAGCTGAATTTTGTACAACCGCATAAATGGCTTTTATACTCAGCATAAAGCAATAACTATTTGATACGATTAATGTTGTAAAAGTTGTTAACTGGTAGGATTAGTTCTTGCGGTTCTGGTAAAATGATGTAATGATTTTGTTAATCGTTATGGTTGGTCATGATGTCGGGCATGCACACGCGTCGACTTGGGAGTATAAAAATATGAAAAACAGGCCTAGCGCTTTTAAAATATCACCAATTGCTGCAGGGGTTCTCACTCTGCTAGGTGCTGCTGCAGTACCTGCTCACGCCGCTAATTGGCAAGTAGGTGATGTAAGCATTACGTTAGATTCAACGTTCTCGCTTGCAACAAGTATTCGTACGGAAGCTAGAGATTATGATTTAATCGGTAACAGTAATCATCCTCAATTTAACTGGACTGGCTACCACGCTGCATTCAACCCACTTTATTCTAGTGGTGATGTATGGGGCTTAGCCGATGGTGGTTACTCTACCAACGGTGATTTAGGTAACTTAGCACACGATCCAGGCGACGCATTCGCAACACAGATTTCAGGTACTCACGAACTAGACATTAACTTCGGTGATTACGGCTTCTTTGCTCGCGGATTTTGGTTCTATGACTTTGAGCAAATGGATGGTGACCGCCCATATTCAAACCCTATAACGGGCAACCAATACGACTTATGTCAGGATCCAGAAGCAGAAGACTTACTGTGTACTGATGTACGGTTGTACGATGCCTTTTTCTACGGCGATTGGTGGGTAGGCGATAAGCCACTTACCTTGCGTGTTGGACGTCAGGTGATCAGCTGGGGTGAAAGTACGTTTATCCAGCATGGTATAAACACCACCAACCCTGTTGACGTAACTCGTGCTCGCGCACCTGGCGCCGAGCTAAGAGAAGTATTTTTACCTGTTGGTATGGTCTACGCGTCATTAGGCTTAACGCCTGACGTGAGTGTATCGGGCTATTATCAATACGAGTTCCAGCGCAGTTGGCTACCTGTTTCAGGCAGTTATTTTGCCGGTAACGACTTTGCGGGAGACGGCGGTCAACGCCAGAATATCCAACTAGGTTTCAGTGGTAACCCAGATATTGATTTAGAGCACTTGCTATCTGCACTAAACGGCTATGGCGACTTGTTGCGTTCTGGTGCGGACGCAGCAGATATTTCTCAAGCCTATCTAGCGTATCCAACTAAGGTTGCCGTTCGTGGTTTTGGCGATGACCCGCACAACGAAGCAGATGATCAAGGTCAGTACGGCTTGCGTTTAACCGTGTTTTCACCAGAGATTAACGAGACTGAATTCAGCTTCTATCACATTAACTACCATAGTCAGCGTCCACTTATTTCAGGTATTACGTCAGACTTTACACAAGCTGGTATTGGTGCTGACCTTGCGTTTCTTGCAGGTAATGAAATAACGCGCGATAACATCACAGACTTACGTGCGTTTACAAAATCAGAGTTTTTCTACCCTGAAGATATCAAACTGTATGGTATGAGCTTCAACACAAACATTGGCACAACGGCATTGGCCGGTGAATTTGCTTACCGTGTTGATGAGCCGCTTCAAATAGACGACGTTGAACTACTTTACATGGGCATGCCAGAACAGCTTGCCAATGCTGGTTTGCGTCCTGACCTTGCAGGAATTTCTCAGCTAAATAATATCGGAAGAGCAGTAGGTCCGGGTGAAACAGCCCAAGGCTTTATTTTCTCTGATACATGGCAGATGCAGTTTACTGCGTCTCACGTATTTGGCCCTAAATTTGGTGCAGATAACTTTGTATTACTCGGTGAAGCCGGTTACGTAAACATTGTTGATATGCCAGATCCAAACGTGGTGAGGCTGAATGCACCTGGTACGGCAAGAACGCCATCTTTAGAGCCAACGGCAACGGGTAACCTGCGTCAAGGCCTTCACCAAGGATTGTCAGACGGACCGGAAACTAATCCGTTCGCCACTGATGATGCATGGGGCTATCGATTACTTGCTGTTGCCGATTATAATTCAATTTATGCCGGTATGAACCTGCGTGTTCGTGCAACGTTTTCACATGACGTAGAGGGGACCACGCCTGATCCTCTATTCCTTTTCACAGAAGATGTTAAGTCTGCTGCTTTATCAATGACATTTGACTACTTAAGTAAGTGGTCTGCTACGGCGTCATACAGCGCGTTCTGGGGAGGCATTGGAACAACTAATGCTCTTGCAGACAGAGACTTTTTGTCATTTAACATCAAATATGCAATCTAAAGAGTGGTACTTATGATTAGAAAAGTAGGAATTATTGCAGCCGCCTTGTCACTAGCGTTGTCTGGTGCAAGCGCCATGGCGAAAGTCTCAGATGCCGAAGCCGGTAAACTGGGTAAAGATTTGACACCACTCGGTGGTGAAGTTGCCGCTAATGCAGACGGCAGCATCCCAGCGTGGACAGGGGGTATTACCTCTGTGCCAGCAGGATACTCAGTGGGCGACCATCATCCTGATCCGTTCCCTGAAGACAAAGTGTTATTTGAAATTACCGCTAAGAACTACAAAGAGTATTCTGAGCATCTGTCTGAAGGGCAGATGAAAATGTTTGAAACCTATCCAGAGACGTTCCGCATGCCGGTATATCCGACACGTCGCTCTGCTTCAAACCCGCAGGCTATTTATGACGCGACTAAAGCAAATGCGACTCGTGCAGAGCTTTTAGACGGTGGTAATGGTATTAAGGGCGCAGCGATTGGTATTCCATTTCCTATTCCACAAAATGGGTTAGAGGCAATATGGAACCACATTTTGCGTTATCGTGGTGCTGCAGTTCAGCGTAACGGCGGACAAGCAGCGGTAACCACTGGCGGTGACTATAACGTTATCGGATTTGATGAGCAGCTGCTTATTAAATACGCAGAAGATAATGCGACGCCTGAACAGCTAACAGAAGACAACGTGTTGTTTATGTTCAAGCAAAAAGTAACTCAGCCAGCCCGTTTGGCAGGTACAGCCTTGCTTGTTCACGAGACCGTTGATCAAGTTAAAGAGCCGCGTAAAGCATGGACGTACAACACCGGACAGCGTCGTGTTCGTCTAGCACCAAACATTGCTTATGATACACCGGGAACTGCGGCTGATGGCCTGCGTACCACCGATGATTTCGATATGTTTAACGGCTCACCAAACCGTTATGACTGGAACTTGGTTGGTAAGCAAGAAATGTACGTAGCGTATAACAACTATGCATTACATTCTGATAACGCAAGTTATGAAAACATTCTTACGCCAAATCATGTTAACCCTGATTTGACACGCTGGGAAAAACACCGTGTTTGGGTGGTTGAAGCTACATTGAAAGAAGGCTTCCGCCATATCTATCAAAAACGTGTGTTCTTCATTGATGAAGACAGCTGGCAGATTCAAGTTGCTGATATGTATGATAATCGTGGTGAACTATATCGTGTTGCAGTAGCGTATGGTGTAAACTACTACGAAGTACCAACTCAATGGTCTACACTTGATTCGTACCATGACTTGAACTCTCGTAGATATCTAGCCATCGGCTTAGACAACGAAGAGCAAATGTACGACTTTACTGTACGTCCTCGAGATGTTGAGTTTACGCCGCAAGCATTGCGACGAGAAGGTATGCGCTAATCGGCTTACACACCAAACGGTTGGCACTTGCCAACCGTTTTTGTTTGCAGACAATTATTTTTAGGGGGAATGGTTCAATATGAAAAAAACCATTGCAGCGTGCATTGCCGCCGCCTTTGCAGTGAATAACGTAAGCACTGCAATCGCTGAAGAAGTATTCATGGCACCATTGGTAGAACAGTCTGTTCTGCTCGATATTGACGCTGATCAGTTTGTTGTTATTGTCGGTGAACGTGGTCATGTACTTATTTCTGAAAACGGAGACGTTTTCGAACAAAAACGAGTTCCAACTCAGTCAACGCTTACCGCTACTACTGTAGTCGGTGACAATATATGGGCGGTAGGTCACGACGCCGTTATTATTCATTCATCAGATAAAGGTGAATCGTGGGAGGTGCAGCAGTACCAACCTGATTTACAGCGTCCTTTTCTCGACGTGCTCTTTTTTGACGAAATGCAGGGCGTCGCCGCAGGGGCATATGGCTTGTTTTACCGCACTGAAGATGGCGGGAAAACGTGGAATGCAGAACGCCATGCAACCTTGCTAGACCCATATGATAGAGAATATTTGGAAGACATCCGAAAAGAAGATGAAGCCTTTTATCAACAAGAGTTGGAATCTATTCTTCCCCATATCAATCGCATCACGCTTGATGGCAATACCCTATATCTTGCTGGTGAAGCCGGTCTATTGGCTAAAAGCACCGACATGGGCAAGTCGTGGGAACGCTACAGCGTTGATTACACCGGTTCGTTTTTTGATATCAAGCCACTTGACGATAATTCAGTGCTAGCGGTTGGTTTGCGCGGCAATATGTTCATTAATCACAATGAATCGTCGTGGGAATATATTCAAACGTGTTCAACCAGTACGCTAAATTCCATTCTTGTTAGCTCAGACTCTGTTGTTTATGCCCTTGGCAATAACGGCAAAATGGTGAAGGCCAACAGACCAATACCGACGAGTATGCGCGACCCATATGCAAACCCTGTTGATTGCAAGCCAGGGGAAGGTATTTCGGTATCTCAGATTGAAGATAAAGCTGCAATTCTTAATGCTAAGCAGTTCAAAGGCCTGAATCTCGCGGTATCAGCGAATGGCGTTAAAACGTTGAATTTAAAATAGGGCAGAATAAAAGCAATGACCCATTTTCTCGAAAAATTAGTCTTCAGTAACCGAAAGCTTGTGGTAGCACTATTCGCTATCGCAACGGTGTTTCTGGGCTATCAAGCTTCTCAAATGCGTTTAGACGCTGGTTTTGAAAAAAACATTCCTCTTAATCATGAATACATGCAGACCTATATTGAACATCGCCAAGATTTTGGTGGTGCAAACAATATCCTCGTGTCTGTATGCGACAAAAACGATGATATTTTTAACAAGAATTTTTTCGACACATTAAAAAATGTGCACGACCAACTTTTCTTTATCAACGGCGTCAATCGCTCATTGGTGATATCGCTGTTTTCGCCGTCCACTCGATTTACCGAAATCGTTGAGGGCGGATTTGCTGGCGGGCCAGTTATTCCTGCAGACTTTAACTCGTCTAACCCAGAAGCGTTGGAGCTGGTTGCGGCAAATATTGAAAAAGCCAATATTGTTGGACGACAGGTTGCAAGCGATTACAGCTGTGCAATGGTGACGGCGCAATTACTAGATATTGACCCTCAAACCGGCGAACCCCTTGATACACTGGCCCTTGCGGCAGAGTTAGAAGAGCAGCTTCGCGGCCAATATGAAAACGAAGATACGTCGATTCATATTATTGGCTTTGCCAAAATGATTGGTGACGTAGCCGATGGTGCCAAAGACGTACTGGTATTCTTTGCTATCGCCATTGGTATTACTGCCATCATGGTGTATTTCTTCTCTCGCAGCATAATGTTAACAGTATTGCCACTACTGTGTTCTGTGATTGCCGTTATCTGGCAGCTTGGTCTACTCACCTCTATCGGCTTTGGTATGGATCCTATGTCTATACTTGTCCCGTTTTTAGTGTTTGCCATCGGCGTAAGCCATGGTGTGCAAATGATAAATGCGGTAGAGAAGCAGGCGGTAACGGGTATTGGTGCTAAAAAAGCATCCATGGCAGCATTTAGAAGCTTACTTGTGCCAGGCGGTATTGCACTGCTCTCTGACACCGTTGGTTTCATGACCCTACTGGTTATCGATATTGGTATCATCCGAGAGCTAGCGATTACAGCGAGTATGGGTGTAGCGGTTATTATTTTAACTAACTTACTGTTACTTCCTGTATTGATGAGCTTCTTGAAGCTTGACGAACGCTATGTAGAAAAATTTGCTGGCAAGGAAAAGGCGAACAGTAAGTTCTGGGATATGATTGCTGCTTGTTCACGTAAGAAACCCGCTGCAATTATATTAACTATTACCGCTATCTTATTTGTGTTTGGTCACTTCCAAGCGCAAAAAATGAAAATCGGTGATTTACATGCCGGTGCACCAGCGCTTCACGAAGACTCTCGGTATAACCAAGACACCTTCTTAATTACCGATAAATACGAAGTGACCGTTGACTACATTTCTATTTTGGTAGAAACCACGCCTGAAGCGTGTACATCACACAATGTCATGAAAGCCATGGACGACTTCCAGTGGAAAATGGAGAATACCAAAGGCGTTCAGTCTGCAGTGTCTCTAGCGTCAGTCGCTAAAATTGTGAATGCGGGTTACAACGAAGGCAATGTGAAGTGGCAGGTTATTCCACGAAACCAACAAACATTGGTTCAAGCTATATCTCGTGTACCTACATCATCAGGTCTTCTAAACGGCGATTGCTCTGTAATGCCTATCATTCTATTTATGGAAGATCACAAGGCAGAAACTATCTCTCGCGTTGTTGATGCGGTTAAAGATTATCGTACCGAATATGAAACTGACGATATGAAGTTTAGCTTAGCGTCTGGTCCGGTGGGTGTTATGGCAGCAACGAACGAAGCGGTTAGCGAAGCACAAGATCCAATGATGCTCTATGTATTCGGTGCGGTCATCGCTTTATGCTTAATCAGCTTCCGTTCAATACGCGCTACATTAGTGGTTGTTATACCGCTTTACGTAGTTTCTGTGCTGGCCCAAGCATTGATGACCTATCTGCAAATTGGTCTCACCGTCTCTACCTTACCAGTTATCGCACTGGGTGTGGGAATAGGGGTGGACTATGGTATTTATATACTATCGACCAAGAGCCTTATGTTGAAGCAGGGTGCAACGGTACAAGAAGCCTATTTCGCAGCGCTTAAAGAGCGCGGCAGTGCGGTGTTATTTACCGGAGTAACGTTAGCAATTGGCGTCAGCACATGGGTATTCTCATCGCTCAAATTCCAAATGGATATGGGAATACTGCTCACGTTTATGTTCGTTGTTAACATGCTTGGTGCAATAATTGTACTACCAGCGTTAGCTAGGTTCCTCTGGTGGAACAAAAATGACCCTGGTGCATAAATTATTTTTGCATAGCTAATCAAAAAAAAGGGCCTTTAGGCCCTTTTTTTAGGTGTTTTCTGCATAGTTATCTATGCTGTTAATATAAGGTTAAAAAGGGGCTTTTAATAAGCCGCTTTATTAGAGAAAATACAAAGGTTTTCAGCACTTACGATATTACTAAAAGGTTAACAAATGACAGTCACCTCACAGCGACACTCAGTACTGCTAGATAATGTATTCGCACTTATCGATAAAAAAGTAGATACGAAGCAGAAGTCTCTTGTGCAGCAATTCGGACGTCTGTTGTATAAAAACATATCAAGCGATGATTTAGAAAATCGCAACGACAGCGATCTTTACGGTGCAACTCTGAGTTTATGGAATGCACTTTCTCGATTCGATAACTCTGCGCCCCATATACGCGTCTTTAATCCAGAAATTGCAAAACACGGTTGGCACTCAAGCCACACTATTGTTGAAGTGATTGTGTCTGACATGCCGTTCCTCGTTGATTCGGTTCGAATGTCGCTGAATAGACTAAACATAACCGCACATTTATTTTTGCACAGCCCCATAGGCATTAAGCGTGACACCAGCAACAAAGTGGAAAGCTTTTCTGAGCAGGGCAAAACCCTGGAAGGTGCGAAAAAAGAAACCGTTATTTTTATAGAAGTTGACCGTCAAACTTCCAAAAAAGATATCGACATACTGACGAAAGAGCTTCACTCAGTGGTCGATGAAGTATCACTTGCCGTGGCTGATTGGCAAGATATGACCAGCACATTGCACACGGTAATTAAAACCAGCGAGTCGTTTAACTGGCCCGTGTCCGTTGAGCAAAAAGACCAGGTAAATCGCTTTCTAAACTGGTTGGGCGATCATAACTTCACCATGATGGGCTACCGTTATTACGATGTAAAAGCCATAGAAGGCGACCATCGCTGGATCCCTAAAAACGATAGCAGCCTAGGTTTACTAAAGAACTCCGTTAACAACCGCGAGCGTCTTTTATCGAAGCTGCCAGCCTCAGCACGCAGTGAAGCGTTAAGTGAAAATCCCCTCATCTTAACCAAGACCAATACTCGGGCTCGCGTTCATCGCCCTGCGTATATGGACTATATCGGCGTCAAAGTTTTCAACGATAATGGTCAAGTGGTCGGTGAGCACCGCTTCCTAGGGCTGTATTCGGCATCGTTTTATAACCAAAGCGTTATTGAGTTGCCAATTTTAAGCGAAAAGATTCAGCTTATCTGTGCCTTATCAGGCTTCGAGCCGGGTACTCACGCCTACAAAGCGTTTGTTAACATTGTAGAAACTTACCCAAGAGACGAGCTATTGCAAACGCCAGCACAGGAGTTAGCTCAAATTGTCATGGGTATTTTCCAAATGCAAGAACGCGGGATTTCTCGCTTATTCATACGCAAAGATACCTTTGGTCGCTTTTTCTCGTGCATGGTGTTTGTACCAAGAGAGCGCTACAACACGCAGTTGCGTAAAGAGACGCAAGAACTATTAAAGGTGTCGCTTAACGCATCAGAAGAGGTGGAGTTTACAACCTTCTTCTCTGAATCTGTTTATGCAAGAACACACTACATAGCGCGAGTTAACGATAACAATGCGGAATTTGATGTGAAGGAAATAGAACAAAATATCATCGAGCTTACCAAAACATGGAATGACAGGCTTGCGTCGGCTATTTCAGCATCTCACGGCGAGGCGTCTGGAAAGTCATTAGAGCGTAAATATAGCAATGCATTCTCTCGCAGCTACATGGAACACAACCTGCCATCAGCAGCGTTGGTAGACATGGGTAAATTGGAGATGCTAGACGATAAACATACCTTAGATATGTTGTTCTATCGCCCCCAAGAAGAAGACTCTGAGAGTCAAATTGTTAAACTTAAATTGTTCCACCGTGCAGAGCCCATTCATCTGTCGGATGTACTGCCAATGCTGGAAAACTTTGGGTTACGCGTAATTGACGAGAGCCCATATAAAATAACGTGTTCAGGTGGTGAGCATAACTGGATCATGGATTTCAAAATGCTGCACAAAAGCGGGCAGCATTTCGACATGGAAAACGCCCAAATACTGTTCCAAGATGCGTTTGCTAAAGTGTGGTACAACACCTTAGAAGACGATGCGTTTAACCGCTTAATTCTTGGTGCAAACCTCACCGGACGCCGAGTGACTATTTTGCGTGCCTATGCAAAATACATGCGTCAAACAGGCAGCTCATTTAGCCACGATTACATTGCAAATACGCTGGCCAACTACACCGACATTGCTCGCTTATTAGTAGACTTCTTTGACCAGCGCTTTAATCCGAAGAAAAAGCGCAACAAGAAAAAAGAAGACGCAATACTTGCCGATATTAAATCGCAGCTAGACGGCGTTAATAATCTTGATGATGACAGAATCATTCGTCGTTATTTAGACATGATGTCAGCGACACTGCGCACTAACTTCTATCAGCTTGATGAGTCTGAGAACGAAAAGTCTTATGTCTCGTTTAAAATGCTTCCAGAACTTATTCCGGACATGCCGTTACCTCGTCCTAAGTACGAAATTTTTGTGTATAGCCCTCGGGTAGAAGGTGTCCACCTTCGAGGCGGTAAAGTAGCCCGCGGTGGTTTGCGTTGGTCAGACCGTCAAGAAGATTTCCGTACAGAAGTGCTCGGCCTAGTGAAAGCTCAGCAAGTTAAAAATACGGTTATTGTTCCGGTTGGTGCAAAAGGTGGTTTTGTTTGTAAGAAAGCCCCTGTAGAGCAAGGCCGAGAAGCTATTCAAGCAGAAGGGCAAGCATGCTACCGCACCTTCATAACCAGCTTGCTGGATATTACTGACAACATCGTGAACGGAGAAATCGTACCGCCCAAAGATGTAGTGCGATTGGATGACGACGACCCTTATCTTGTTGTTGCCGCAGATAAAGGAACCGCGACTTTCTCTGACATTGCCAATGGCATAGCAGAAGAATTTAACTTTTGGTTAGGCGACGCGTTTGCCTCAGGTGGCAGCATTGGCTACGACCATAAGAAAATGGGTATTACAGCCAGAGGCGGTTGGGAATCTGTTAAGCGTCACTTCCGCGAAATGGGCGTGAATTGTCAAACTACCGATTTCACCTGTATCGGTGTGGGTGACATGGCGGGTGATGTATTTGGTAACGGTATGTTGTTATCTGAGCATACAAAGCTTATCTGTGCATTTAACCACCTGCATATATTCTTCGACCCTAATCCAAATGCAGCAGACAGTTATAAAGAGCGTCAGCGCTTGTTTGAAAACCCAAGGTTGTCGTGGGAAGACTACGACAGCAAATTGATTTCAAAAGGCGGTGGTATATTTAACCGCTCAGCTAAGTCTATTAAGCTAACCCCAGAAATGAAAAAATGGTTAGGCACTAGACAACAAACCATGACACCCAACGAGCTTATTCATAATGTATTGAAGATGCCTGTGGATTTAATGTGGAATGGCGGTATTGGTACTTACATTAAGAGCTCTAAAGAATCACATTCTGCGGTGGGCGATCGCGCTAACGACGATTTACGGGTAAACGGTAAAGACGTTCAGGCGAAAATTGTAGGTGAGGGGGGTAACCTCGGTGTTACCCAACTAGGTCGTATTGAATACGCAGCCAACGGCGGCAGAGTCAATACCGACTTTATCGACAATGTGGGTGGCGTTGATTGTTCTGATAACGAAGTAAACATCAAAATACTGCTTAATAGTTTAGTTAATGACGGCGAGCTTACAATCAAGCAACGCAACAAGCTGCTTTATGATATGACTGACGATGTGTCTGCCATTGTGCTTAAAGATTGCTATCGTCAAACCCAGTCTATTTCAATTACTGAATTAGCTGGTGTAAAACAACTTAAAGAGCAACTTCGCTTTATCCACGGATTAGAAAGAGAAGGGCAGTTAAACAGAGAGTTGGAGTTTATTCCAAGCGATGATGAAATTTCAGATCGCGTTGCCACAGACCAAGGTTTGACGCGACCTGAACTGAGTGTGCTCATTGCCTACGGTAAAATGGTGATGAAAGATGCGCTCAATATTCCTGAAGTTACCGAAAACCCGTATCATGCTCGTCTGTTATTAGAGGCATTCCCTGAAGTGCTTCGCAGCCGCTTTAACGAGCACATGCAGCAACATCCACTGCGCAGTGAAATTATTGCCACTAAATTAACCAATAATATGGTTAATGACATGGGCTTGAATTTTGTTTTTCGCTTACAGGAAGAAACCGGCGCCAGCGTGAGCGAAATTGCAGATGCCTATGCAATTGTTCATGGTATTTTTAATATGGACAGCCTATGGAGCCGTATTGAAGATTTAGACAATGTCATTTGTGCCAAGCTTCAACTTACGATGCTCGATGAAGCAAGGCGTATTATGCGCAGAGGCGCTCGTTGGTATATTCGACACGGCGATAAAGCTCAGTCTATAGAAGAAGCCATCGAAAGCTATCGCGGTACATTCGATACCTTGTCAAAAAACCTTCAGCACTATTTGGTTGAAAGTGAATATTCGCAACTTGAGGCAACTACGCAGAAATATACTGAGCAAGACGTGCCCCATGATATTGCCTATCAAGTGGCTAGCTTCTCAAACATGTTCTCTAGTTTCGATTTAGCACAAATTGTTGATGCAGATAAACATGAGACCGATGTCGTCGCCAAGCTTTATTACCAACTAGGTTCTAGATTAGAACTTCATTGGTTCCTCGACCAAATCAATAATCAGGCAGTAAGTAACCATTGGCAAGCTCTTGCTCGTGCATCTTACAGAGAAGAGCTGGATTGGCAGCAGCGTTCTATTGCCGCTAACTTGCTGCAATCACGCACCGATGTTGCAGATGCGGATCAAATTCTTGATGACTGGATAGACAGCAACCAAGTGTTGTTAAAGCGCTGGTATCACATGATGTCTGAGTTTAAAACGAGCACAACCCACGAATTTGCGAAGTTTTCTGTCGCTTTACGTGAATTGATGCTTTTAAGCGTGAAGTCTAACCATTAGAATACACGCACCTTAATGATTTAAGCCCTGTTCAACAGGGCTTTTTTATATTAGCGAGCGTTATAATACCCATGCAATCTTTAGTGCAAAAGCTGCTACTTCAGTGTGAACCTGAAAAAAGCCACGATTTTACGATTAACTGGCTAAATAAAACTCAACATACACCGCTGAAATGGATGTACAGCACCACACCTATTGCAAAACCAGTGACGGTAGCAGGAATTAAGTTTGATAACCCAGTGGGTCTTGCTGCAGGGTTAGACAAAAACGGTGATTGCATAGATGCATTCTCAAGCATGGGCTTTGGCTTTGTTGAGATTGGCACCGTGACGCCTCGGCCACAGCCGGGTAACCCTAAGCCACGCTTGTTTCGTCTGCCTGAAAAGCAAGCCATTATCAATCGCATGGGTTTTAACAACAAAGGGGTAGACCACCTTGTTGAACAAGTGAAAGAAGCCAAATTCAAAGGGCCCATCGGCATCAATATTGGTAAAAATAAAGATACCGAAGACACCAAGGCTCTAGAAGATTACCTTATTTGCCTAAACAAGGTTTATCCGTACGCCAGCTATATCACAATCAATATTTCGTCGCCTAATACACCAGGGCTACGAAATCTGCAGTACGGCGAAGCATTAGACTCACTGCTTGTAGGTCTTAAAGCCGCTCAAGAAACGCTAACGCAGACACACAGTAAATACGTGCCCATGTTCATTAAAATCGCCCCTGATTTAAGCGATGATGAAATAAGCAGTATTGCGGTGTCTTTGATGAACAGCAAAATGGATGGCGTCATTGCCACTAATACAACGCTTTCTCGTGATGCAGTGCAAGGTTTAGCCCATGCTGATGAAATGGGTGGCCTCAGCGGTTCAGTGATGACTGACATGAGTTTACAAGTGACGAAGAAATTAGATAAAGCATTAGATAAATCTATGCCTATTATCGGCGTAGGAGGCATAGACTCTCCTGAGTCAGCCCAGGCACGTTTAGATGCTGGTGCATCACTGGTTCAATTATATTCGGCCTTTATTTATCAAGGTCCATCGCTCGTTAAACGTATCGTAAACGCGTTATAATACCCCCGATCTCTCATAAAGTGCGCACGTGCTAATGTCGTGCGCCAGTTACAGGTAAATGAATGAATACAATTCTGGTTACAACCAGCCGCGGTCTCGACGAACTACTTAAACAAGAAGTGCTCACTTTGTGCCCTGAGGCACAAATAAAGCAGGCTCCTGGTATGCTTCAGTTCGAGGGCTCTAAAGAAGACGCCTATAAACTTTGCTTATGGTCGCGACTGGCTAACCGAGTAATTTGGGTTTTGGCATCGGGTAAAGCAAATAATGCCGAAAGCCTTTACGATACGGCAATGACTGTAGATTGGCAGATGCAAATGGACTCCAGGCATACGCTGTCTGTCCAATTTGTGGGAACCAACTTTGCGATCAAAAACACCCAGTTTGGGGCTGTTCGTATTAAAGATGCCATAGTTGATACGTTTGTTGAAGAAGGCTTGGCAAGGCCGTCTGTTGAGCGCAGACACCCTGACATTTCCGTTTACGCCCGCTTGCAACGTGACAACGTTATTATCGGCATAGATTTAGCGGGGGCGAGCTTGCATCAACGTGCATACCGACAAGAAGCGGGTGATGCGCCACTTAAAGAGCATATTGCTTGCGCCATGCTGATGCGAAGCGGATGGACTGAAAACACCGATGCGCCATTAGTCGATTTAATGTGCGGCTCGGGCACTATCGCTATTGAGGCTGCGTATATCGCGCGCAATATCGCCCCGGGGATCAAACGTTCATACTGGGGTTTCACCAAGTGGTTAGGTCACGAAGAGAGTACGTGGGACAACCTTGTTGATGACGCCTTAGACAATCAAAAGCCTTCTACTAGCGGTATCTATGCTGCCGATTTTAGCCGTAAAATGATTTCAATTGCAAAAGCCAATGCTGATTTTGCGGGGGTTTACAACGATATTGGCTTTAGTCAGCAAGATGCCACCAAATCATCACCACCTATCGCTACACCAGGGTACATTGTGTCAAACCCGCCCTACGGTGAGCGATTAGGGGAACTGACGTCTCTTATTCCGTTATTCAGTGAATGGGGCAAGCGCTTTAAAGAAGCGTGGAAAGGCTGGCATGTGTCTCTTTTAAGCAGTAACCGAGACTTGTTGCGAGTACTTAAGCTGCGCGCGAGCAAAGACTACGCAATGAATAACGGTAAGCTAGAGTGTCGTTTAGCTAACTATGTGTTAAACGAAGAAAATACCGTTCAGTTTAGCGAAGACACCGGTAACCATGAATTTGCAAATCGCCTTAAGAAAAACCTTAAAAAGCTTAAGCCGTGGCTTAAAAACGCAGATACAAACTGCTATCGCATTTATGACGCTGACTTGCCTGACTACAACGTGGCCGTGGATAAGTATGGCGATTGGTTAGTGGTACAAGAGTACGCTCCCCCTAAGACAGTATCAGAAGATAAGGCGCGCAGACGCCTTCAAGAAGTGCTATTGCATTTACCCGCAGTAACGGGCATTGCGCCTAAAAACATTGTGTTAAAAGTGCGTAGCCAGCAAAAAGGCACTAAGCAATACGAAAAATTCAATCAGTCTGGCGATATGATGGAAGTGTATGAGAACGGCGCACGTTTCTTGGTAAACCTGACGGATTACTTAGATACCGGTTTGTTCTTAGACCATCGCGATACCCGCCAGATTGTTATGAATATGGCCAAGGGCAAAGACGTGCTTAATCTGTTTTCTTACACGGGCAGCGTGTCTGTATTTGCGGCAAAAGGGGGCGCGAAATCAGTCACCACCGTGGATATGTCGAATACCTATCTGGATTGGGCGAAGAAAAATGTAGCGCTCAATAAGCTTGATGGGCCTCACGCGTTTGTTCAGGCTGACTGTACAACTTGGTTGGCCGATCACAAAGGCAAATACGACCTGATATTTATCGACCCGCCTTCGTTTTCTAATTCCAAGCGCATGAGCAATACATGGGACGTTCAGCGCGACCATGTGGATATGCTGACACGGGCAAAAGCCTGTTTAAATGAAAACGGTACAGTTATCTTTTCTAACAATAAGCGCGGGTTTAAACTTGATACCCAAGCCCTTGAAGCCCTTGGTTTTGGTATTGAAAATATTACGTCAAAGACCATTCCTGAAGACTTTGCCAGAAAGGGTAAAATTCATCAGTGCTGGACATTACAGTCGTGAAGATAGTGTTTTATACCGGCCCCCAGTGCAGTTTATGTGACTTAGCTGACGTCGAGCTTTCGAAAACCAGCGTGTTTTCGTCGCTAACAGTAGAGAAAGTAAATATAAGAGACAGCACCGACCTTTATCATCACTATGGTGCACGCATTCCCGTATTAAAACGGGAAGACACAAACAAAGAAATCGGTTGGCCTTTTGACAGTGCCGACCTGGAGGCATTTCTGCAGTGAGTATTTTGCAGTTAAAAAATATTACGGTTATTTATGGAAACCCGCCGCTACTAGACGGTATCGAACTTGTTGTACAGCCGAAGGAAAGGGTGTGCCTTGTGGGCCGAAATGGCAGTGGCAAATCAACGTTAATGAAGGTTATCTCTGGTGACATCATTGCCGACGATGGCCAGCGAATTATTGAGAACAACACAGTAATCGCACGTTTAGAGCAAGACCCGCCGCAAACCACAGACGTCACCTTGTTTGATTACGTGGCAGAGGGATTATCTGACATTGGCGAGACGCTTAAAGACTATTTTCATCAAACCCGATTGGTTGGTGAAGATCCCAGCGAAGCCAATCTCAACAAATTACAGCGTTTACAAGAAACCTTAGAAGCACGTGATGCTTGGCAGTTTGAACAACAAATTGAACAAACTCTTACCATGCTTAAACTTGAGCCAGAAACATCGTTATCGACGCTGTCCGGTGGTTGGAGAAGAAAAGCGGCGCTGGCACGAGCACTTGTACGTTCGCCTGATCTATTGCTCCTTGATGAGCCGACAAACCACTTAGACATTGAAATGATCAAGTGGCTGGAATCTAGCTTGAGCAATTACAATGGTGCCATTGTGTTTGTGAGTCATGACCGAGCATTTATTCGTTCTATGGCCACCCGTATTATTGATTTAGACCGCGGCGGCATCACCAGCTACCCTGGCAATTACGAAACCTATTTAGAGAAGAAACAGCACGACCTTGAAGTCGAAGCCTCGCAAAACGCTGAGTTTGATAAAAAACTGGCGCAAGAAGAAGTGTGGATTCGTCAGGGTATTAAAGCGCGTCGCACAAGAAACGAAGGTCGCGTAAGAGCGCTTAAAAAATTACGTGATGAACGCAAGGCGCGCCGCGCAGTGCAAGGGAGTGCAGTGGTAAACCAGCACCAAGGTGCACGCTCTGGCAAAATGGTCTTCGAAGTTGAAAACCTTTCATACAACATTGGTGAGCTTTGCATTGTTAAAGATTTGAGCCTGAATGTACTAAGAGGCGACAAGCTCGCGCTTATCGGCCCTAACGGCAGTGGTAAAAGTACGCTCATCAAATTGCTGCTAGGCGAGCTAGAAGCAAACAGTGGTAACTGCAAGCGAGGTACAAATTTAGAAGTCGCGTACTTCGACCAGCACAGGCATGGTCTTGATTTAGAGCAGACAGTGATTGACGCTGTGGGCGATGGCAAACGAGATTTAATGGTTAACGGCCACCCCAGACATGTCATCAGTTATTTGCAAGATTATCTCTTTACACCAGAGCGTGTAAATGCGCCGGTGAAGTCACTTTCTGGCGGAGAAAAAAATCGCCTTATGCTGGCTAAGCTTATGCTTAAACCCAGCAACCTGTTGGTTCTCGATGAACCGACTAACGATCTGGATGTTGAAACACTGGAAATGTTAGAAACCCTGCTTAACGAATATACCGGTACTGTGTTACTTGTGAGCCACGATAGAGAATTTGTGGATAATGTAGCAAATAGCAGCTTAGTATTTGAAGGTGAGGGAAGACTCCGAGAATTTATTGGGGGTTTCACTGACGTTGAAAGCTGGTATAAAGGGCAGCAGGAAAAACGCCTTCAGATTGAAAAAGAAGAAAAAGCTAAGTCTAGGAATGAAACTAATTCAAGTTCAGATAGTCCTAGTGCTAAGCCTTCACCCCGCAAGGCGAAAAAGTTATCATACAAAGACCAACGTGAACTGGAATCACTTCCCGCAGAGCTAGAAAGTCTTGAGGCCGAGCTAGAAGTAATGCAAGAACAGGTAAATGATCCTGAATTCTTCAAAAAAGACAGTGACACCACTGCAAAAGCATTAGCGCTTTTGGCAGACCAAGAATTATTGTTGTCCCAGAAGTATGCGCGCTGGGATGAATTAGAAAGTATGCTGGAAGATAATCAGCAGTAAATAGGATTTTAGATGAAACGAACTCAGCTTGCCGCCGCCGTTCTGTTGGCAACAGGAAGTGTTTCGGCTTATGCCGCGACTTATTCAGTGACACCTCTTCCGCTACAGGATTCTGCAAGAAGCAATTTTGGTCGCTCTATTGATGAAGCAGGACAAATGCTAACGATAGCGCAGCTTGAATACAATCCTCCCATCGACGTTGACCAACTGATCGATGGCACCGTTTTCTTCGAAACTTTTGGTCCTTCGCTGGAAGATGAAGATAGTGCGAGAGAAGGGGTGTTCACTGACTCAGATTACTCCACTATTGTCAGCTATATAATTAGCAACCAAACGTTTCCTCAGATTCAAAAGCTTACACAGTTTAGAACCTACATTACCGATACAGTAGATGCGGAATTAGTACCTGGGTTAGACGAAATTACCGATAAATTTGATGATTACACTCAATCAGTTCGGGTATCGGGCAGAGACAGCCTTAGCGGCAATTATATTGTCGGCGACTCTGGCGGTTTAGTTGTTTTAGATGCCTATGAGAATACTGACGGTGATACCATTAATTATACGTACCCAGAGTCTTCACAGCAGGCGTTTGTGCAAGTATCTGGAACGACCAAAGTACTTCCTCCTGTAGATGATACCCTTGGCGGTTTTGCTTCAGCGCGAGCTATCAACAATAACCTACAAGTAGCTGGATTTAGTACGGTAAGCTTTCAAACCGCTGTTGATGATGCGGTAGCGCGCTGCGACGATGATGAAGAGCGCGGTGATATTTCTGTTGACCGCTGTTTATTCAATTTATACACGGGCGAATTTACTGCCCCTCGCGTATCTACGCTTTTTGTGACAGCACAAAATCCTCCGATTCCAGCCTTTGTGAGCCTGTCAGAAGTTAACGCTACTATCTGGCAACTCGATGTAAACGGCGATGTCATTGACACACAGACGTATCCACTAGTAGAAGAGCCTGCCGAGGACAATACCTTTTACCTTTACACCTACGCCTTCGATATTAATGAGCAAGGTATTGCAGTAGGTGAAAGCTTAACCGGAGATTTTGTTGCTATTACTCGCCCAAATTCATCGGCAAGAGCGGAAAGTGAACGTGTAGCTACCGTATTTAGAGACGGTGAAACTATTGAGTTACTTCCTCGTGATGAAAATATCATCAGCCAAGCCATTGGTATTAATGATAACAACTGGGTAACCGGTGCAGTGTTGCCGCCATCAAGTACGGCTTCACGCTCTCGTCTCTTTGTCTACAACTTAGAAACTGAAGAGAAAGCATACCCAGAGGGATTTTTCACTAGCGGTGGCGTAACGCCAAATGCGATTAACAATAATAATATTGTTGTGGGTAGCGCAGATGTGACAGCGACGAATGAAACCCAGCGTCAAACAACGGCTTTCATGTACAACATTGAAACTGAAGAGTTAATTGATTTAAACGATTTAGTGTCTTGTGATAACACCTACGAGCTTGTTGAGGCCGTAGATATTAACGATAACAATGAAATAATTGCTAACGCACGCCTAAGAACTACTAGTAAGTATATTACTGGCGTAGAAATTTTAGACAGCGCAGGTGAAACTAACGCCGTTGATTCTATTGTTGCGGTTAAACTATCACCGCTATCAAACGGCACAATAGACGACTGTGAAGTACCAGAAGATGAGCAACCCTATGAAAGACAGGCCGCATCGACAGGGCTATTAGCATTAGGTGGTATGTTGTTAGCTGGATTATTTAGACGCAGAATTAAACGCTAAGGTTCTTATTAATTACTCATTAGTACTTACACGTAATAGTGATTACCTAGTTGCGCACTTCCTTGAAAGTAAATGACGTTAAAGGCTACTCTTGTTGAGTGGCCTTTTTTATGTCTGTTCATAAATCAAACGTTCATTCGTTCACAAAAAATATGTGCGAAAAAAATTCACAAAACTGTAAAAATAATTTCATATAAACTTCATTCATTTATTAAAAGTCAAGAATTTTAATTTCAAAATTCTCTTGAACCAATTGGCTAAGTGCACTATCTAAGTAATGTACGCAAAAGATTTTCCGGCACTTTTAATAAATATGATGTAGAGCGCCCGCGAACTGACGTTGTTGTACTTTCAACAAACAGAAGAGGCTAGTCAATGAAAAGACAAAAAAGAGATAAAATGACACGTGCACATTCTAAAGGCTATCAAGCTGGTATTAGTGGTCGTGCGAAGGAAAATTGTCCATTTCAGCAGAACGAAACCCGTTCACAGTGGTTAGGTGGATGGCGTGAGGCGGTAGAAGATAGGCACTTAGGACTAACTGTAAAATAATACATTCTCTTTTATACTGATTATGCAAAAGGAAAAGCCCCTAAATAAGGGGCTTTTTTTGTATTTGCGGAAAAATTAGAAATTTGATGTATCTTGAAATAGACCTACTTTGAGGTCTTTCGCCGCATAAATTTCTCTACCATCAACTTCAACAGTGCCATCAGCCATACCCATGAAAAGTTTACGTTTTATCACGCGTTTCATAGTGAGTTTGTAAGTGACTTTCTTTGCTGTTGGTAAAATTTGGCCAGTAAATTTAACTTCACCTACGCCTAATGCTCTGCCTTTGCCTGGACCGCCGCTCCAGCCTAGGAAGAAACCGACAAGCTGCCACATTGCATCTAAGCCAAGACAGCCGGGCATGACCGGATCGCCAGGAAAGTGACAGTCAAAAAACCATAGGTCTGGTGATATATCCAACTCAGCGATAATTTCACCTTTACCGTGTTCTCCACCATCTTCTGTAATTGAAACCACACGGTCCATCATTAACATATTAGGTGCAGGAAGTTGGCTGTTACCTGGTCCAAACATTTCCCCACGACTACACGCTAGTAAGTCGTCTCTAGTAAAGCTATTTTTTCTCTCAGACATTCCCAACTCGTATTGTTTTAAATTTCAGTGCTAATTTAGCGAACAGTTGTGCGCTAAACAACTCCGAACAGTCATTTTTATAAAGAAAAACGCGTGGTACACTAAATTCTTCAAAAGGTACTTGAACAATATGACAGAAAAACAATCAAAAACAGCGCTTCAAAAAAATAACAGCGATAAAGCGAAAGCAAATGCTGATAAACAGCGACGCTTTAGAGAACGTCAAAAAGAAGCCGGTAAAAAACTCGTGCGCGGCTATGTGTCTCCAGAAGCTAAAGCGTGTTACGACGAAATTCGCGAGAAGACTGGGTGGACAGATAGCGAGGCCATGTCAAATGCCATGCGCCTTATGTATGCATCGTACAAATGCGGGCAAATTAAGCTTCTTACCGAGTGGCTCAGAAAAAACAATCGTTAACAGGTGGTGTGATAATCAAAGTAGGTGATAACTGAAACTAGGCTTTCTTTTTTAGCCACTGTCTACTCGGGCTGTTTTGCATGGTGTGGCGATGCACTATTCGACGAGCTTCGCGCAATACGTCGTCGCGTTCTCTATACTGCCACAATCTTTCCCCAGTCTTTCTCGCCATACTGCCAATATCCACAATTGGCAACACATAGTCTTTTTCAACATCGAAATTCAGCATAATCGCTTCTAAGGGCGGCATGGCGTAGGGAGCATGCACAGTGTCACCGGGCAATTCTGCTAGCTCTGGTACCCACTTCCTAATAAACACGCCCTCTGGATCCAGTTTCATAGATTGAGTATGTGGATTGTAGAGGCGCACCGTATGAATGCCTGTTACGCTGGCCTGCATTTGAATTTGCGGGTAATGAATACCAGGCTCAAAGTCTAAAAATTGTGTGGCCAAATAGTGCGCCGCCTTTAGCCAATGTACATTGAGATGATGGCACAAAAAGCTTGTGACCATTGCCCTCATTCGAAAATTAATATAACCCGTTTGGGCGAGAGCCCGCATACAGGCATCAACCAAGGGGTAGCCGGTAGTCCCGTTTTTCCAATGATAAAAACGTCGCTCTGCCTCGGGGCCATCAATAAATGGAAATTTTTCATAGGCGGCATTCATCGGTCGCCATTCAATAGTATGTTCACTTTCAAACTTTTGAATAAAATGACAGTGCCAATGCAACCGGGATGTTAAGGCCGACAGTGCTCGCGACCACAGTGCTTTGTCTTTACCGGCGGACGCTTTCTTTATTTGCTTTTCTTTTTCAACAAAATGATAAACCTGCCTGATGGAGATATTTCCCCAAGCAAGATAGGGGCTTAATCGCGAACAAGAACGACGAGCATCAAAAGGGCGAGATATATGCTTGTGATAATATTTTCCTCGCTCCTCAAAGAAATGCTTCATTACGTGCCACGCTCGTTTTTCTCCCCCTTTTTGCATTTGGCCTCTGTCAGATGAACCTTCAGATGAGCCTTCAGCTGAGCCCTCTGTTGCGCTACTTGATGCTGATGCGCCACCAGATACTGATGGGTTTTGAAGCGCACCTGAAATTGAGCCAGGTTTCACATCAGAACTTGAGCCAGAAAGTGAAAAAGCCGAGTAGGTGGTGTCGCTATCAGCTAAACGCGCATGCTGAGTCCAATTTACCCATTTTGCCAACTGAATATCGAAATCATAGGTTGGGGAATTAAAGTGTGCCTCCCAATTTTTCTGCCAACGTGCACGGTTAGGCAAGCCCCTTATCACTGCGCCTGTATTACACTCTAAAAATGGTATTTTGTTTTTAATACAATAAGTTGCTATTGCCTTGTCGCGGTTATACGTAACCAAAAGTCCAATTTCTTGGTAACTTCTTAGGGAGGATATGGAGAAATATTCCTGAATCTGCGATAGAGCCTCATGCACCTCCATGTGCATCTGCAGTACTTGAATACCGCTGGGTAATTGGGCGTTAATATCAGCAAGACTCTGCTCTACAAATCGCCAATGACGAACATCCATATGAGGATCGGCAAGCAAGGACGGTTCCCAACAATAAAGTAAAAGGATGTTGTCACCGTTATTTACAGCATCAAACAGCGGCTGATGGTCTCGAAGCCTGAGGTCGCGCTTAAGCCAAATTACAGAAACGGCTTGTTGAGTCATACTTCTATGTTCACCTGCTTGCTATTCATTTTCTTAAACATCTCGTTTTCTAAAACACTTAAGTTAACCATTTATTGCGAAATGCACCGTCGCGGTCGTAGGTGGCCGTTTGTTTATCTAGGTTAAACTGCCTGTGTCCACGAGGGTCGCTTCCCACGCCGGCAAGATAAAGCCAATTGCCCCAATTGCTGCCCACATCAAAATCGAGTAACTGATTTTCAAACCACGCTGCACCAAAGCGCCAGTCTTGCTGTAATTCGTGTACAAAACAGCTCGCTACTAATTGCCTTCCGCGATTAGACATATAGCCTGTCGCTTTGAGCTGTTTCATGCAGGCATCAATGATGGGATAACCGGTATTGCCATTACACCAATCAACAAACACCTTGGGGTTATGCTTTGTGCCGGGCACTTTTTGCTGAATACCACCAAATTTAAACCATTTTTCACCGTACTTTGCTTGAATCCAATGAAAGAACTCACGCCACAACAGTTCAAAATAAATCCAATAAGTAGATTCATTTTTCTCAACCTGCTCTTCAAACAAGGTAACTTGGCGTACTACCTCTCTTGGCGACAATGCGCCTACGGCCAGCCACGGTGACAACTTTGTGCTATCACGCCAACTGTCCAAGGCGTTTCTCGTTTCTTTGTAGGTGGATGCAGCATGCCACTCAAACAGGTATTTGTTTAGATGCTCAAGGGCTGCACTTTCACCACCTTCAAAGTCATTACTGCTCTGCTGCAAGGTTTGGTGTTGGTTGGCGAGTTCGTCTTCAATAATTAACGTATCGGCAGTAAGGTGCTCAAGTACAAATGGAGTAGGATAGGTGTCAACGGAGCTGCAAACTTCTCTAGGACTAAGCTTTTTTTCCACCTTACGGCGAAACGGGCTAAACACATCAGGCATCTCTTCAATTGAAAAGGGTAAGTCAGATTCGTTGAACAGTGTTAGCGACTCACCCTCAACAATAGACATGTTTGGGTAGCACCGAGCAAGTTCCTCTATTTGTTTCTGTTCATGAAAACCGCAATGTTTAGTCACTCCAAGATGGGTAAATTGACCTTGCTTCAGTACATTAGACAGACATTCTGAAATACTGCCCTTAAGAACCGTGAGTTCATGTCCTTTGTTTTCTAACGACGCTTTGAGGTCGCTGAGCGTTTCCAGTAAAAACTGATATCGATTATCACCAATCTGTTTCAACCCGTACTTGGTGGGTGAAAAATAGCTCTCATCAAATATATAAATAAAAGAAATTTCGTCTACTTGCTCACACAACGAGGCTAGTGCAACTTGGTCGTGAAGCCGTAAATCGTGTCTAAACCAAAAGACTCCACGTTGTTTTGATGTTGTATTGTCACTGCTAAGGTTTTGATTTGACATAGTAATTCTCAGATTTATTTTTATATCACTTTTGTAATCACAACGGATCCTGAACCCGCCGAATTGCGTACAAGTTCAATTACGTTAGTAATCAAAGATTAGAGCAACACATTAAGGAAAAAAAGTGACCGTTCCCGTAAGTATTATGTGGTTTAGACAAGACCTCAGAGTGAATGACAACCCAGCACTTAACGCAGCCTGTGACATGGGTAAAATTCTCCCCATTTACATTTATGACGATACCACTCCCGATGGGAGGGTACCTGGCAGCGCGAGTCAATGGTGGTTGCATCACTCGCTTACCTCGCTTAATGACAGGCTAAACGGCCACTTAAAAATCTTTAAGGGTGACCCGAAAGTACTTATCCCAAAGATTATGAAAGCGATCAACGCTAAGGCGATTTTTTGGAATCGCTGCTACGAACCGTGGCAAATAAATCGTGACAAGGAAATTAAAAAACAGCTTATTGATAGTGATTTTGAAGCTTACAGCAGTAACGGCAGCTTGCTCTGGGAGCCGATGAAGGTATTAAAAAAGGATGGAACACCTTACAAAGTGTATACACCTTACTATCGAAATGGATGCTTAAAAATTGAAGAGCCACGCTATCCCAAGGCGCCTCCAGCGAGGATTACCTACGCGGATGATGAGTATAAAGATGATGGACTTGATGCGCTAAACTTGCTTCCTGAGATTAAATGGGACTCTACCATTAGCAAAATGTGGAAGCCCGGTGAAGAAGGTGCAGCGGACAACCTGTCAGAGTTTATACAACACGCGGCTAGACAGTACAAAGATGGCAGAGACATTCCTTCTATGAAAGGAACGTCGAGACTTTCTCCCCATCTTCACTTTGGCGAAGTGTCTCCCAATCAGGTGTGGTATGCGATAAAAGATAAATTCGGCGCCACAGAAGATAAGAGTATCGACACCTATTTGAGTGAACTTGGCTGGAGAGAGTTTAGCTATTACCTGCTGTTTCATTTCCCCACATTGCCAAATAAAAACTTCAACGACAAGTTCGATAAGTTCCCATGGCGCAAAGACGCGAAAGCACTGAAAGCGTGGCAAACCGGTAATACAGGTATTCCGATTGTGGATGCTGGCATGCGCGAACTGTGGCAAACCGGCTATATGCACAACAGAGTACGTATGATTGTTGGTTCATTCCTTGTTAAAAACTTACTTTTAAGCTGGCACGAAGGTGAAAGATGGTTTTGGGATACCTTATTAGATGCAGATTTAGCCAGTAATAGTGCAGGTTGGCAATGGGTGGCTGGCTCAGGCGCCGATGCATCGCCGTACTTTAGAATATTCAACCCGATTTTGCAGGGCGAGAAGTTTGATAAGAAAGGTAAGTACGTACGTAAATACTGCCCTGAATTAAAAGATCTTCCCGATAAGTACATTCATAAGCCCTGGGAAACACCGGGCGTAATAGCGAAAGACGCCAAGCTAGAGTTAGGTAAAAGTTACCCCGAACCCATTGTAGATTTAAAAGCCTCTAGGCAGCGTGCTCTTGATGCTTTTCAAGAGATTAAAGGACAATAGATGGCTTCACTCATTCTTGTTTTAGGCGATCAGCTTACCGATAATCTGCCGGCTATTGCGAACGCAACAAAAACGCAAGACACCATTTTAATGGCAGAGGTGAGGGAAGAAGCAACCTACGTAAAGCATCATAAAAAGAAAATAGCGTTTTTGTTCAGTGCTATGCGCCACTTTGCACAAGAACTGAAAGATAACAACTACACCGTAGATTACGTTACCTACAATGATGAGCGCAACAAGGGCAGCCTATTGGCTCAGGTTGAAGCAACATTAAGTGCTGGCGACTTTGACCAAGTGGTTGTTACCTCCCCGGGCGAGCACCGTCTGCTAAGTAGTATGCAGCAATGGGAAAACACGCTAAAAACGCCCGTTAAAATCTCAGAAGATAATCGCTTTCTCGCAACGCCTCAGGAATTTAGTGACTGGGCCGAAGGGAAAAAGCAGCTGCGCATGGAATTTTTTTACCGTGAGATGCGTCGAAAGCATAACGTACTCATGGAAGGTAAAGATCCTGTTGGCGGCAAATGGAATTATGATGCACAAAATCGCGAATCGATGCCAGATGATCATAAAGTACCAAAACACAGCACCTTTGAGGTTGACGATATAACGAAAGAGGTCATTGAGCTTGTTGAAAACGAGTTTGCCGATCATTTTGGCGACCTAGACAACTTCTTCTTTGCTGTCACTCGTAAAGATGCCCTTAAGGTACTAAATACGTTTATTGAGGAACGCCTGCCTAACTTTGGTCAATATCAAGACGCAATGGTTGAAGGCAAACCGTGGATGTATCATTCACACATTGGATTTTATTTAAACTGCGGTATGCTGTCACCCAAAGAAGCGATAAGCGCCGCGGAGCAAGCCTATCACAGCGGGCAAGTTCCCCTTAATTCCGCCGAAGGCTTTATTCGTCAAATCCTAGGATGGCGAGAGTACATTCGTGGGTTCTATTGGCACTTTATGCCGCAACTTAAAACGGATAACTACTTTAATAACGACAGAAATGTGCCTGAGTTCTTTTGGGACGCGCAAACCAATATGAACTGCATGCGTCAATGCATTAAAGAAACGAAGCAAAATGCCTACGCCCACCATATACAGCGGCTTATGGTGATTGGAAACTTCAGTTTACTCACCGAACTTAGCCCTGAACAAGTGCAGGCCTGGTATCTCTCGGTGTATGCTGATGCCTATGAGTGGGTAGAGTTACCTAATGTGGCTGGCATGATCTTATATAGTGACGGCGGAAATTTAGCCAGCAAGCCTTATGTAGCAAGCGGTAGCTACATCAATAAAATGTCTAACTATTGCAAAAATTGTGGCTATCAAGTGTCGAAAAAGACGGGGCCAAAAGCCTGTCCATTTAACTACTTATATTGGCATTTCATTGATAAGAATAAGGAAAAGCTCAGTAACAATCACCGCATGGCTATGATCCTTAAGACCTATGGCCGAATGAAAGAAGACAATATTAATGCGATGAAAGAGGATGCCGCCAAGTTTTTAACGAAGATAACGAAAAATGAAGAAGTCTGATCTACCTACCAAAATGTGCCCAGTGTGTAATAGGCCATTCAGCTGGCGTAAAAAATGGGAAAGAGATTGGGAGCACGTTCGATACTGTTCTAAACGGTGCGCCGGCAACAAAAACAAGACACAAGCAAGTTAATTGGTAACGTAAGTAAAAGGGCGAACCTACATTCGCCCTTGCTATTTATACCCCCGCCGAATATAAGTAAGCATCAGATAACAATACTAACAAGTAAAAACCAACAGGAGTAAAGGTATGGACGCGCCATTGTCGGTAGATAAAGTACGGTTTTTGCTATTCAGTTTTAAAGAAAAATTATGGATTAAACCTTTAGGTTTCTGTCTGCTTTCGCTACTCGCGGTTTTCGCCGCAAAGATAGTAGACGGCACTTCTCTTGCTGAACACCTACCAAAGATTGAACCTGATTCGGTTAAAACACTGCTTTCTATTATGGCATCGAGCATGATGGTGATTGCTACGTTTTCCGCTGGTGCTATG
Organism: Alteromonas sp. 4NS20-0143; assembly: GCF_057542855.1. NCBI lineage: Bacteria > Pseudomonadati > Pseudomonadota > Gammaproteobacteria > Alteromonadales > Alteromonadaceae > Alteromonas > Alteromonas sp. 4NS20-0143. The sequence continues at coordinate 523,939 of NZ_BAAJLR010000001.1, read as the reverse complement.
GTAAATGCGTATGCATCTGCAAGCCAGTCATCGACACCTCGCTCACTCGGGCTCATCATTTCAGATGATGTATCGCAAAACGCGCTATCAACATTTGTTGGCGCGTTTATTTACAGCGCAGTTGCTCTGACTGCAATGAGCCAGGGGTTTTACGAACAGGCGGGTGTATTCCTACTTTTCTGTATTACCTGTTTGGCATTTGCCGTGGTAATTTTAACTTTTATTCGTTGGGTTGACAGTGTAGCTCGTTTAGGTCGAGTTGAATCAACCACACTGAAAGTTGAAGAAGCGACGCAGCGCGCCATTGAGCAGCGAATTAAAACCCCCTGTTTGGGCGCTATTCCAGCAAGCGACATTAAAGAGCAGGGGAGTTTTGCGGTACAGACCTCAGAGGTTGGGTACATCCAGCTAATAGATCTTGCCAAGATTCAAGAGTGGGCAAACAACAACGACCTATTTGTTAACATTGCCATGCTGCCTGGGGAATTTGTTACGCCGGAAAAGAACATCGCTTACGTGAATAAAGATATTGACTGTGAAGGGTTAATCTCAGCGTTTAGTATAAGTTCGTCGCGCTCCTTTGAAGCCGATCCACGCTTTGGTTTTATTGTGCTAGCAGAAATAGCGTCACGTGCGTTGTCTCCATCGGTAAACGACCACGGAACTGCCATCGGCATTGTTAGCAGTATCACCCGTTTAATGCTGTTGTGGTCAAAACCAAATAAGAACACTGACAAAACCAATCAGGACGGGCGCGCCTTCAACCATAATAAAGCAGCAAAGAGCTCAGACGACAATAACTGTGAACAACCGCATAATGACAAACCCCATTATGAGAAACCAAAGTACAACCGCATTTCCGTTCCTAAAATTTCAATACACGATATCTTTGATGACGCATATACAAGTATCGCAAGAGATGGCGCTGGCAACATTGAAGTTGCCATAAGAATTCAAAAGTCATTACAAACGTTATCTGCGTGTTTCGAGAAACTCAAAAAAGACACCGGTAGCGAATTAGCGTCTGATTTTTCAAAAGTGGCGAATGACTTTGCCACACAAAGCTTTAAACGCAGTGAGCAGCAACTGTGCTTTGAGCAAGATAAAGCGCGGTTAGAAAAAATCTACCGCGGCGCCAATGATAAATAGTACCAATAACAAGTCGCACCAGAGACGAATAGCTCCAATAACAAATAGTATCCACAAAGAAAACATGCGCTTTATTCCATTAATTAGTCGCTAATAGGCAATTTAACTACTTATGTCCAAATCCACTATATCGCCACTGCGCACGCCTTCATTCCTGCAGTCTTTCATCTGCTTTAGCGTGATTGTTATTGCACTAGCTGGCGGTATTTTTGGACTGGGTATTAGTCTGCATGCGCTGATGTTTTTGTGCCTAATATGGGTGGGTTTAAATGCCTATTTACTTGGGTACAACTACCTACAAATTCGCGAGCTAATGACAAATTCACTGGCTCGAGCCATGCCCGCTATCTATATTTTTATATTGATTGGCATGGTAATTTCCAGTTTTATGCACAGCGGTACAATCGCGACGCTGATGTATTACGGGTTGAGCTGGCTAAGCCCTAGCTTATTCTTAGCCGTTGGCATGATACTGTGCGCGATTATGTCTGTGGCAACCGGAACGTCTTGGGGCACCGTGGGTACACTGGGCGTTGTGTTAATAGGTATAGGAAGCACCATGAATATTCCACTTCCATTGGTGGCGGGAATGATTGTTTGTGGTGCTACCTTTGGCGATAAAATGTCACCTATTTCAGATACCACAAACCTTGCAGCAATGAGTGCTGGAACCACACTGTTTCGCCATATCTATTCCATGCTTTTTACCACGTTACCTACATTTATTATCACCCTCATCATTTTTGTAGTCATAGGGTTAAGCTATGGAGATCAAAACCTTAACCTAAGTGAAGTCGCGTTGATTCAAGATGCGCTGGCAAACAACTATAGCCTGACACCCATTGTGACCTTGCTTCCACTTATATTATTGGCCACCTTAAGCATTAAAAAAGTACCTGCAGAAGTCACCATGTCATTCAGTATTTTATTCGCCGTGTTTATTGCCATCTTTTATCAAGGCGAGAGTTTTATCAGTGTGTTGAATGCGCTATGGGAAAATAAACCGGAATCGACTGGCATTGAGAACTTAGACGCTTTACTCGGTCGCGGCGGTATAACGAGCATGAGCTGGACACTATTGCTTGCCTTAATGGCTATCGCCTTAGGCGGCGTTTTACACGGAGCCGGTTTTTTAAGTTCGCTTCTTGCTGGCAGTATTGCCAGAGTAAAACGAACGGCAGGTCTCGTTGCTAGCACTATTGTATCTGGCTTTGTGGGTAATGTGGCGATGGGAGAAGCCTACATCTCAATTATTCTTAGTTGCCAACTTTTTAAGCCAAAATATGAGCAACAGCAATTAGACAGCGCCGTACTTTCACGCTCAGTGGAAGAAGGATCCACAATGACAACGGGCCTTATTCCTTGGACAACGGCAGGTGCATTTTATGCCGCAACCCTTGAAGTCGACGTTTTATCTTATGCACCTTACGCCTTTTTCAATTACTTAAACGGTATTGTGGCAGTGACAATGGCGGCATTCGGATTCGGGCTGCTTAAAAAGTCTTACTCTAAACCTGTAAAGGGTTAGGCTCTAGCGGCCAAGTATTAACGTTAAGAATTAAGGCCTAAAACTTAGCGCTTAGAAATTAGCACCTAAAAAATAGTGCTTTTTTGGCATCAACGGCTAGATGGCTGATAAAAGTTGATGAACCTATTACCTAATACCTAAAACCAAAAACCTAAAACCTCAATATTGTGTTTTCGAATTCGAAAAATAGGTTGTAGCAAAACACGTCCTAAAACCTAATAACCAGTAATCTAGTAACGAAGAAAGTAGGGCGGTCAGCACTGTTTTATTGTTATTGTAATAATTGATTCTCGTTGCTGATATGAAGTTTAAGAACCTTGCATGCATGTATTTCAAAAACAGCGTCGACACCTAATTATTCAAAAAAAATCAGCGTGATGCATTAACTCACAGCAAACCCTGCGTGACGCATTAACTTACTGGAAAACCAGTTTCCAAGCCCTAGTCCAAGACCAAGCCGCGCTACTATTTCATAGGATAGTGATTCATAGGATAATAAAAAACCGCCACAGTCTTTCCAATAATCTTAATCTGTATAAACAGAATCGTTAGTCATTATCAAACTAGCTTTATTCTCTTTTATCTGTTTTGATAAAAATAACCGTTACTCTCATAAAGAAAATCATATACAGCCTCGATAATTTTTTAAAATCTCTCAGGCGATTTGATTTTTGAGATCGGTGTCAAAGCCACTAGCTAACACTCGAGTCCTTTAAAAACCATTTGCTAAGAACTAAAAGTAAGACACTTAAATGTTCAGCATTTATTTCAATCATCAGAAAATTGGGGCATTTCAGAATAGCGTTCTGAAATTATCATCAAGGCCTGGTTAAAAACTGGCGGCTACCAAAGAACTTATAATGATACTAATTACATAAATCATCGAAGTGGAACTAAATAATAAACTTTGGAAAAAGGACAACAAACAAGTCACTCAAGCCGTGGATAAAAACCGAGTATTAAAACTTTGATTAAGCACTGAAAAATAAAAAGCTAAAAAGCTAAAAAGCTAAAAAGCAGAAAACTAAAAAGCGTGGTCGTATTTTTAAATTGAGAGAAATAAAACAAGCCAATCAAATTACAGTTTGTGATAGGAGTAATACAGAAGATAGACATTAATGTCTTTACAAAAGCTTTTAGAATTCCCTCAAGATATTAGGTGACGCTACGTGAATTAAATAAAAGAATGTGAGGTGTAGTACGTCAGATTTCACGTAGAAGACGATTTGAAATAATGCACATAACTATAGATAAAGCTGCTAGTAACGCACTCACTATCAAACATAAACCAATTCAAGCTTTTCAAAACAAGCCTCAGAAAAAGCCTGCAAAAAGCCAGTTACAAGCACCGTAAACAAACTCGTGACCAGCCATCTAAAATCCCATGAAGATATAACTGACTGCAAAGCACTGCGCATGCGGTAAAAGTAGGTAAGTCTTCACGCACAGCAAACCAACCAAGCAGCAACAGATTCACTCTTAAAACGACACAATACATAATTACGCATAATGTATATTATGTTAAATAGACTGTTAAAGTATCCAAAAAGGCGTCGGCAATTTAGAAGGTGTATCACCTATCCATCTTTTATTGGCTCTTATTTTATACAGAGAGGTTTTAGAGCTCTTTAATTAAAAAAAACACTCTTATACTGGCTCTTTTAATCGCATTCAGTGAAAAGCAAAGTATCGATTAATAATAGACGTGTGTGCTTTTGATTTAATTCAATGACACTTCAAGTAAAGGCTCTTTGTTACATACCGGAGTTAATAGCGGCCTATATATCAAAGATTAGTATGGCGGTCTGATATCCAGTACAAGTACTCTATGGCTAAATCAAAAATAAGCATTTCAATTTTTTTAAATTAAATACTTTTCAACTATAAAGGCATATTCAGTTAATCATTCATTTCCAATTTAATTCTTTCGATTTATAGTTTAGCGATTAAAAGCGATGCATAGAAAGCTAAGGATGAGTTCAGCGGCGTAGTTAAATAATTTGTCGTAGTTTTTAATATCTAGCGATTAATAGGCTTATTAGCTTCCTATTTCTGCTTGAGTTTTTGAGATTATTTATCGATATTTAATTTACTAGCGATGACTATATGGAGGACAAATTTTATCAATATTGCTCATCTGGGATTAAATACCGTAAGAGTTTGGACATTACTTAAAGAAGAACTCAAGAATAGCTGTTTTGATTTACTAGGTTGGGTTAAACCACTTTACTTTCTATCTCCTACTTCAAATTTTTCAAAGTAAAAACATAAGTGTGTTAACTACCGACGGAGTGTTCATAAGTGCTTTACGCTTTCTATGCTTTTTACACGTAGCAGCCAGGGCCAGTTTTAAACTAGGTTTTGAATTGAGATTTGAATTGATGTTTGAATTCGCGGGTTTTAATTCATATTAAAATTGTTTTATAGTTTGAGCAGCACCGCTATTCACCTTCATGAGTGATGAAGGATTCTGCCTAATACAATGAAGAAGATCTCGCTTCTCATAGTTCTCGTTTATTGAAAGGTAACGGTATATGGAAAAGGTTCATTTTCGCGAATTCTGCAAGGTAGATGTCTGGAAAACGCCTCAGATTTTACGTAGGAGCGCCTGTTTTTTGAGCCACATAGCTGTTGCTATAGTCTAATTTACCCTAAAATACCACCAACAACTGTATACATGCACAGTTATGTGTTATTTTGCACAAGGTTTGTAGGGGGTTTTACGGTATCTGAATCGGGCTTATATTACCTATATTATCATGCTGAATGTTCACGCATGATAATTACAGTTATCATGCGTGAACACTTAAAAAAGTACATATTTTCATATGGTTAGAAATAATTTTAGCTCTTCAGTACTTTGTGATGACTGCGGATTTTATGAGTATGTTCCCGCTTTGTGACGCCTAACATTAAGAACGCTGATTGGTTTATTGTTAATCTTGTCTTTTTCTTCCCCAAAAGATATCCCATAAGTTTCTCTTAAGTTGCTCCATAAGCTGTTTCAGAGAAAAATCGTCAACATACACGTCACTTGATTCGTTAACTTGATTCATTTAATACTTTTAAACTCAGTGAGTAAGAGCCCTTTTCGAACAAGGCTACCCACATTTGATAAGAAATCCGTTGAGGCTTTGGCTTTATGACAAATAAGACTATTAAGCATCGTTCCCATCAATTGTTCCCAGTACCGCTGGCAAATACAGCAGAAGTTTCAGATGATGCATACGGTGTTACTTCAGAAACTTCAGAAAATCATGCCTATTCGTCTGCGGACCAAAGTTTTCAGAAATACTTCACAGATATATTTTCTAAACTGCCTTACAACACACAGCGAGCTTATATTAGTGATTACAACGAATTTTCGATTTTCTGTAAGCAGAATAACTTTCAAGGTTTGAACAATAGCTTTACCAACAATGAAGAATGCATAAAAGAATACGTTGCGCTGCTATGCCAAACTCCCCTCGCCTACAGAACCATCAAGCGACGGCTTTCAGCATTGAGTAAGTTCTTAGGTATGGCAAAGCTACCTAACCCGATTATTCGTTCGGTCTACCTTAGAGATTTTATTCGGTTGTCGCTTATAGAGAACAAAAAATTTCGTATGTCTCATAAACAAGCGGTACCACTCACCATTGAAATGGTTGAGCAGATCAATAATAAAATCATCCCGGATTCCTTGCTCGAACTTCGAGACCTAGCCATTATTAATCTTATGTTCGATGCCCTTCTTCGTGCAGACGAATTAGTCAGGGTGTGCATTGAACACATTTCTCATCGAAATAACACTGTACTCGTTGTATCTTCCAAGAGCGACCAAAGTGGCGATGGCCAATATAGATATGTTTCATCGAGTACACTTTCTATGATTAACGAATACATCAACGAGGCAAATAATAACCCTTCTACATCACTTCCTCGAGATCAGAATGACCCTCGTTCAATTAGTAAAGGTGTATTGTTTAGGCGAGTTAACAATCACAAAACGGCGCTTCATCCTTATCAAGAAAGTCATAGCGTAAACCAAGACGCCGTGTTGAATTACTCTAGTATTTATAGGTTGTGGCAGCGCATTGCAGTCCGGGCAGGTATTCAAGAAAATATCACGCCACACAGTGGACGAGTTGGTGGAGCAGTTTCGTTAGCGGAAGACGGCGCATCTTTACCCGAATTGCAGTTAGCTGGGGGCTGGCAGTCACCGGAGATGCCAGGCCACTATACCAAACAAGCCAGTGTTAAACGTGGCGGCATGGCAAAACTGTCTTCAAAGCATAAGCGCTAGTGTTTTCAGCATTAATGAATTAATTATTAAAGTATTGATAAAACAATGCTTTATACGCACAAATCTGTTACGCGTAACTGAATTGTTTCATTGGAACATTCCTGTCTGGGTAAATTAGAACTTACTTTGCCATTATTGCGTATCCATTAAGTAATACTGAATAGATTCAAAAACAAGGAGATACTATGAGTAATAGAATTGATTCTAAACATGGAAAATTATTGGCAGAAATTGTGGTTCCCTCGTCAAGCTGGAAGCTGCAACCTGAAAAACAAACGCCGTTTAAAAGTGATTCTGAAGCGCTTAGCTATTTAGATTCTCATAACGAACCGCTTTACATGCATGTGCCTGTAAATGAAAGTGATGACTCCATTCGCCTTTGCGTTTCATCACGTGATGCCGATGTTGTGTTTACTATTAACAGTACTAAATTTGGTGGGGAAACTGCCCTTCACTACTCTCACCTTAAAAATCTTGAAAGTACTATTCGCACTCTTGTGACAGACAGCTGCGATTTATCAATCAAAGCGTTATAAAGTTTTAGACGTAGGATTTAAGTTGCGAATTTAATTAGCTAATTCTAATAGCATAGTTAAGTGCTAGTGCCAGTGGAGCTTTCGAAAGCTCCACTGTTTTTGCTCTTGTTTTTATATGTGTATTTGGATGGTTACTGCGAGACTTTTATACTTTCACTGCTAATACATCGGTTTTGACACCGTGTAATACGGCATTCGCAGTAGAGCCTAAAAGTAGTTTCAAACCGCTTTGTCCATGAGTACCGACAACGATTAAATCTGCGCTTATTTTCTCTGCCAAATGATGTATCTCATCTGAAGGCGAACCAATCTCTACGTTAATGTTAGTTTGTGGTATTTCGTATTTATCTGCCACATCTTTCAATACTCTTAATGCGTGTTCACGTACTTCTTGTGAAAAGTCTTTCTCTAGAAAAAATCCATAAGGCTCTACATTAGTCTGCGGGTAAGCCACATATAATAGATGTAATTGTTGACTGCTACTCGCTATCGCAAGTGCTTTTTCGACTACCAGCTCGTAATCAGAATACACATCAATGGGTACCAAAATGGTATCGTAGCTCTGCATAGTGTTGTCCTTTTAACTTTGTCGTAATGTTAATAGTAGTGCATGTTTTTTAGCTTTGGATTGAGCTAAATCAAATAGTGTCAGTTATATTTAGACAATACTTGTTAATGAACCACATGGGTTGGTTAAGGAGAAAACTATGCGTATTACAATAATGCTACTGGCGTGCCTCTTCTTAAGTGCATGCGATCAAGGTGCAAAATCCCCTAGAGGATTCAGCTTACCAGAGGGCGACATCGAACAAGGTAAAACGGTATTTAAGAAATATGGATGCAACGATTGTCACACGGTTGCAGGCGAAAAAGCAGACAGTGATGCCCGCTATTTAATAAGCCACCCTATTCCCCTTGGCGGAAGCAGTGGTAGAATAAAAACCTATGGTGAATTAGTTACCAGTATTATTAACCCTTCTCACAAACTTACACCACGTCGCCCAGCAAGTTTTACCAGTGAAGACGGTGTATCGTTTATGCGTATTATCAATGATGAATTAACCGTGAGTGAACTTATAGACCTAGTGTCCTATTTGCAGCCTAAGTACAAAGTGATGCCCTATCGCACCACCGACTACCGTTTATATCAACTGAGGATCCCTGAAAAAGCGGCTGAAAACAACGACTGAATGGGTTACGTTAATTAGATTTGAAAGTGCTATTCAACGCCTTTTTTAGATTTAAGGTAAAGGCAGATGTCTAGGACACTGCCTTTGTTTCTTTATCTATTTCCGCAAGCAAGCTAGAGGGCATAAAGCTATCTGCGTTAGCTTCCTCATAGTGTAATTTGTAGCGCTCTGGTATTTCGTCGGTCAAGAAAGCGCCTTTTTTAATTAAAGGGTACATTTCGTCATAACGGGCAACGTTACATTGGTCGATACGCTTAAATATGTGGGTTCTATTTAACTCATTGGTATTTTTGTGGCCGGTCGATGACAGTAAATCGATAAGTGCATGAACCGTCTTTTGATGAAAGCGATAAACACGCTCAAATTTATCTTCAACGTTGAGACCTCTCGCCAACCGCGGATCTTGTGTCGCTACACCTGTTGGACATCTATTAGTATTACACGACAGAGATTGCACACAGCCTAACGCCAACATCATCCCCCTTGCGCTGTTACATAAATCTGCCCCTAAGCTAAGGTTTTTAGCCAATTGAAATGCGCTGATTATTTTACCTGACGCAATAATCTTTATATTTTCACGTAAACCAAACCCCATTAAGCAATCATCCACAAAGGCCAGCGCGTCACGTAATGGAAAGCCAATAGAGTTGGTATATTCAAGCGGCGCTGCGCCTGTGCCGCCCTCGCCCCCATCTACTGTAATAAAATCAGGGGTTATTCCTTTGCTCACCATGGCTTTACACATAGCAATAAATTCGCTTTTTCTGCCTAGGGCTAGCTTAATCCCAACGGGCTTTCCACCGCTTAAATCTCGTAGATATTGAATAAAATCAACCATTTCCAACGGCGATGAAAACGCACTGTGCCGTGGTGGTGAGTCGACCTGGGTACCCGCTGTTACCCCTCTAATTTTCGCTATCTCAGGGGTGTTTTTGTAAGCAGGTAAAATTCCTCCGTGACCTGGCTTTGCTCCCTGACTCAGCTTAATTTCAATCATTTTCACGTTTTCTAACGTTGCTTTTTCTTTAAACGATTCAGCCTCAAACTTGCCATCCTCGGTTCTACAACCAAAGTAGCCCGTGCCGATTTGCCACACCACATCGCCCTTGTTTTCAAGATGATAAGGGGTAAGGCCTCCTTCCCCCGTGTTATGATAGAAACCGCCTTTAGCCGCACCTTTATTCAATGCCAAAATAGCGTTTTTCGATAGGCTGCCAAAACTCATTGCACTTATATTGAGTACACTCGCTCTATAAGGCTGTTTGCAATGGGGACCGCCAATATTCACACGTGGGTTTTGTTCCACATCGTCAACTTCCCGGGCAGCTAGAGAATGGCCCATCCATTCATAGCCTTCTTCGTAAGTATCCAACTGTGTTCCAAAAGGTACAGTTTCTCTGCTATCTTTGGCTCTTTGATACACGATGTTTCGAAACATACGAGAAATCGGGGCACCTCCCGTATCCGTTTCGATAATATACTGTTGAATATAAGGCCGTAACCCTTCAATTCCCCATCTTGCTCGGCCAATCAACGGAAAGTTCCTCAGTATGGCATGCTGCGGTTGATAAGCGTCATATAAACCAATGATGAGTAATGGTACTGTGACGATGAGTAACCACCACAAACTAGGCTCGATGACGCTCAAACCAACATTGATTGCAACAAATGCAGTTAGTGTGAATAAAATTGTTTTTCGCATTGTATTTCCTTTACTTCTTTGACTGGCGTTGCTTGCTTATTGGTATTGCTGAAACGAAAGCCCTGTACGCTAGGCTTCCCATCTGAGTCTATGTAATATTGATTATCTAATTGTTTTTATGTGATTTTATTGATTAAGATCAATTAAATAAGTTACGCATAACCAGTTGTGGAGTTGATGTGCCGTAATTGTTATGCGAATTTTTTATTTTACGTGATAATGTTTATATCACTGAGGTCTGCCATACATAAAGACTTATTTATGACTAGGGCGTGATGACCTTACGGCACCGTCATTTTTAAAAACTAATAGGGTTAAAGTATCCATGGAGTATGCGTTTCTTCTCTTTGCTTTCGTATGTGGATTAACGGTTAAATTAATTGGTGTACCGCCACTTGTTGGCTACCTCATCGCAGGTTTTCTTCTCAACTTCGCTGGTTATTCGTTAACTGATGATCTTACCCAAATAGCGAATTTGGGTATAACCATTATGCTGTTCACTATTGGACTTAAACTTAATCTGAAAGATTTAAGTCGAAGAGAAGTATGGGCCGGCAGTGTTTCTCACACACTAATCTGGATTGGTGTTATCACCTGCGTCATCTACGGTGCTGCGGCGTTAGTCGCTCAAGCCTCTGACGCCGTTTCTTGGCAAAGTGCTGTGCTCATTGCCTTTGCGCTCAGTTTTAGCAGTACCGTTTGCGTTGTAAAAGTGCTTGAAGAAAGTGGTGAAAGTAAAACGCGCCACGGACGCTTAGCCATTGGCATTTTAGTGATGCAAGACGTTTTTGCGGTAGTGTTCCTCGTGGCAGCTACAGGTAAACTTCCCTCAGTATATGCGCTTGGGCTACTCGCATTATTCCCTGCCATGCCTCTTATTAATAAGATAATAAACAAATCTGGACACGGTGAACTTCTCCCTCTTACCGGTTTTATATTAGCACTTGGCGGTTATCAATTATTTGAACTAGTGAACATAAAGGGTGATTTGGGTGCGCTCATTTTTGGCATCATGTTGGCTCAACATGAAAAAGCCACTGAGCTATCAAAATCACTTTTAAGCTTTAAAGATCTGTTTTTAATTGGTTTCTTCTTAACGATTGGTCTTACTGCATTACCTACCCTGAGTATGGTTGGGATGGCCTTAGTATTCTGTCTTTTTCTACCTTTCAAAGCCATATTGTTTTTTGGGCTTTTCACCTCGTTGCGCCTGCGTGGAAGAACCGCTTACCTAAGCAGTCTAGTTTTGGGAAACTACAGTGAATTTGGCCTTATTGTTGGTGCCGTCGCGGTTTCCATGGGTCTTTTGGCAGAATCATGGCTTGTCATTATTGCCCTCGCGGTATCTATCTCATTTGTCTTCACAAGTATTTTATATAAAGGTTCTCATTCTCAATATAACCGCTTTAAAGACAAAATTAAGCGGTTTGAAAAAGAAGAACGATTAAAAGAAGATGTTTACCCTACTTTGTCACAGGCAGAATTTTTAGTGATTGGTATGGGTCGCGTAGGCCGAGGCGCATTTAACGCCCTGTCGAAGCTGTCTGATGTCAATGTATGTGGTATGGATGCAGATAGAATTAAAATTAAGAAAATGGCAAACGAAGGCCATAAGGTAATTTGCGGCGATGGCGAAGATGTAGACCTGTGGGAAAATCTAGATTTAAACAGTACGCAGCTGGTACTGCTGGCATTACCCTCTATTCAAGACGCGATAAATATTACTACTCAGCTCAAGAACGCGGGTTACCAGGGTCGTGTTGCTGCCATAGCGCGCTATGAAGATGAAGTGTCTTACCTACTTGAAAACGGCATAGACAAAGTCTTTAATTTCTTTACTGAAGCTGGGCTTGGTTTCGCCGATGAGAGCTTAACCTATGTACGCTCCCATCAGTAAGGTATTACTAATGCGAACGAAGGATTGATTGAGAACTGTTTTCATTAGTAAATCATTGTTTTTACTAATATTTTTTGACATACCCCGCACTTTCAACTAGACTCCACACATTATTTTCAGATAGGACGTTCGCAATGCAAGGCGATAGACAAGTTATAGCGAAATTGAACGAGGTTCTCACAAGCGAACTTACCTCGATAAATCAATACTTTCTGCACGCTCGTATGTTTAAAAATTGGGGATTTGAAGTTCTCAATACCAAGAACTACAAAAAGTCGATTAAAGACATGAAGCAGGCAGATGACATTATAGAGCGCATTTTATTCCTTGAAGGCTTACCTAATCTTCAGGCGCTTGGAAAACTTTATATTGGCGAAGACACAGTTGAAATGCTCAATTGTGATGCTCGTTTTGAAAAAGAGCAGCTTCCCCTTCTACGCGAAGCCATTGCGCTGTGCGAGGAAAAACAAGATTACGTTTCAAGAGATTTACTCGAAGACATTCTCGAATACGAAGAAGAACACCTAGACTGGATTGAAACGCAAGAATATCAAATTGATGCCATGGGCATTGAAAATTATCTTCAAGCGCAAGTAATGGGAGACGACTAATGAAAGGCAATCAAAACATCATCAACGGTCTTAACGAATTACTGGGCTATGAGCTTGCCGCGATGGATCAGTACTTTATACATTCACAAATGTATCTAGACTGGGGCTTCAACAAATTGTACGAGCGCATCGACCACGAGTTTGACGATGAGCGCGGCCACGCAACTAAGCTAATAGAACGCATGCTGTTTCTAGAAGGCACTCCGGATATGGTCACTCGCACAGGTCTTAAAGTGGGGACTGACGTTCCTGAAATGCTTGAAAGCGACCTTCGCGTGGAATATGAAGTTGATGCAAAACTGCGTGAAGTTATCGCGTTGTGTGAGCAAGAAAACGATTACGTAACCCGAGATATGCTAATTGTGTTGCTTGACGACACTGAAATGGACCACGCACGCTGGTTAGAGCAACAGCTTGGACTTATTAAACGCATTGGTTTGCAAAATTATCTACAGGCTATGATGTAACAGCGTCGTTAAGCCTCAGTTGTAAAATACAGGTAGCTTGGTGCTGCCTGTTTTTTTATGTTCAATCGGAGTTGCCATGTCATTACCGGCTCGCTGCAGCTGCCTAGCATAAACCAACCGCTCCATTCGCCCTTTACCGATTGTTCGAGCAGTACAGGCACTTTTCCCATATACATATTCACCCCTTCAATCCATGCGCTCTCTATAATTTCATCGTTCGGCATACGAAGTGACAGCGTGATTGATTCTTCTGGCATTGGCTGTGTAGAAAACCGTGCTACAGCTAATTCATCATCTATTAAGAATTCGCAAGTTTTGTTGGAAAACGTGCAGCTACTTTTTAATCCGCTTATAATATCAGTGTCGGTAGAGACTGATGATTGATAACTATGTGCGACATACACACACACAGCAACGACTAAAATAGCGACGAGAGGCAACTGAGTTTGTAAAAACTTTGATCTTTTATTGTTATCGCTTTTTTTCATTTCTTAAATTTTATGTATTTCTTTATTGATAGAGATCAAGCAAGGCCAGTTTGTGGTATCTTTTTGTTATCAAAAACCTTATTATCCGCGGACCAACTGGCTTGGAGACAATAATTATTACTCTTTCCGGGCTCGGTGTGAAGCGTTATTATTAGCTGATACGCGTTTCAACCGCACTATTCGGCAGTTGGAGACCATAGTTCATTTGAAGTGGAAGATTCATTAAAATGAGTGAGACAAGCCAAGCACAACCTGATTACAATTATAAAGTAGTTAGGCAATTTACCATCATGACCATAGTCTGGGGTATCATTGGTATGGGACTGGGGGTATTCATTGCAGCGCAATTGTTTGCACCTATGCTCAACTTTGACACGCCGTGGCTAACATTTTCGCGTTTGCGTCCTTTGCACACTAACGCCGTTATCTTTGCCTTTGGCGGCTGCGCATTGTTTGCGACGTCGTACTATATCGTTCAACGTACCAGCCAGGTAAGATTGTTCAGTGACAAGCTCGCTGCATTTACTTTCTGGGGCTGGCAAGCAGTCATCGTACTTGCTGTTATCACGTTACCCATGGGGCTTAGCAGTTCAAAAGAATACGCTGAGCTAGAATGGCCAATCGATATTTTAATTGCCCTCGTCTGGATTGCGTACATTATCAACTTCTTCGGTACGTTGGTGATTCGTAAGGTTTCGCACATTTATGTAGCAAACTGGTTCCTAGGCGCATTCATGCTTACCGTTGCTGTTTTGCACATTGGTAACAGCATGGCAATTCCTGTGTCTTTCACTAAATCATACTCATTGTACGCGGGTGCAGTGGACGCCATGATGCAGTGGTGGTACGGACACAACGCTGTAGGCTTCTTCCTTACCGCCGGTTTCTTAGGAATGATGTATTACTTCGTGCCTAAACAAGCTGGACGCCCGGTTTACTCATACAGATTATCAATCGTTCACTTTTGGGCGCTGATTTCACTTTACATTTGGGCTGGTCCTCACCACCTTCATTACACTGCCCTTCCAGATTGGACGCAGTCATTGGGTATGGTGATGTCGATTATATTATTCGTGCCCTCTTGGGGCGGAATGATTAACGGCATAATGACCTTATCAGGCGCATGGCATAAGCTACGCACCGACCCAGTATTGCGCTTCCTTATTGTTTCATTGTCTTTCTATGGTATGTCTACCTTTGAAGGCCCTATGATGGCAATCAAAACAGTAAACGCACTATCGCATTACACAGACTGGACAATCGGACACGTTCACTCGGGTGCGCTAGGTTGGGTTGCTATGGTGTCAATTGGCTCTATTTACCACTTGATCCCAATACTGTTTAACCAGCCGGCAATGTACAGCACGCGTCTTGTTAATGTTCACTTCTGGTTTGCCACAATTGGCGTTGTACTTTACATCGTAGCAATGTGGATGTCGGGCGTACTACAAGGTCTTATGTGGCGTGCAGTTAATGCAGACGGCACACTGACGTACAGTTTTGTTGAGTCTTTAGAAGCATCGAAGCCGTTTTATGTAGTGCGTTTCATTGGTGGTTGTTTCGTGGTTACAGGCATGCTTGTCATGGCTTATAACACATGGAAAACCGTTCGTGCCCCTAAAGGCAGTATCGCTGTAGACCCAGCGACACAGCCGGCGTAGTAAAGGAGTCGAATAATGAAAAATCCACATGAGTTAATTGAAAAGAACGTTGGTCTTTTAACCGTACTAATTCTGGTTGCTATCAGCTTTGGTGCCATGGTTCAGATAACGCCGTTGATGTTTCAACAGCAAACAATGGAACCCGTTAAAGGACTACGTCCATACACTGCACTTGAACTTGAAGGTCGTGACATCTATATACGCGAAGGTTGCGTAGGGTGTCACAGCCAAATGATTCGCCCGTTTCGTGCTGAAACTGAGCGTTACGGTCACTACAGTGTTGCTGGTGAGTCTGTATGGGAGCACCCTTTCCTTTGGGGCTCAAAACGTACAGGTCCTGACCTAGCGCGTGTTGGCGGTCGTTACAGTGACGAGTGGCATCGTGTTCACCTGCTTAATCCTCGCAATGTTGTTCCAGAATCTAATATGCCAGGTTTCCCTTGGCTTGCAGAAAACACGCTAGAAGGCGAGTTGACGGCAGAGAAAATGGAAGTATTCCGCGGCTTTGGTGTTCCTTACACAGATGAAGATATCGCGGGTGCAAAAGCGGCAGTACAGGGTAAATCAGAAATGCAGGCCCTTATTGCTTATCTACAATCTCTTGGCACACATTTGAAATAATATGGATCAGGGAATTATAGGCAGCATTTTTACTATCATCGTCTTTGTTAGCTTTATTGGCATAGTTTGGTGGGCTTTCAGTAGTCGCAACAAACAAAAGTTTGATGAAGCCGCAAACCTTCCGTTTGCAGACGAAGAAAAAGAAAAATCAAAAGAAGATTAGCAGGAGTCTTGAACTCATGAGTATGTTTTGGACAATTTGGATTTCAGTGATAACCCTAGGGTTAATCATTGGTTGCTACTTCCTTCTGCGCTGGTGCCTTTCTAACCAGACAGGTGTACCAGAAGGAGAGTCAATGGGGCACGAATTCGATGGGATTGAGGAGCTGAACAACCAGCTTCCTCGTTGGTGGACAATTATGTTCTACATGACCATCGTTTGGGGCTTTATATATCTTGCACTATACCCGGGCTTAGGTGCATACGAAGGTCTTCTAGGATGGAAAAGTTCTAACCAGAACGTTCAGTCTCTAGAAGAGTCTATGCAAGCGCGTATAGATGCGAAAGAGCAAGGTAAACTGGTTGAGTATGACCGCGAGCTAGATTATGCGGCAGACAAGTTTGACCCAATCTTTGAAGCTTATGCACAAGTGCCTGTTGAAGAGTTAGCGAATGACGCGGAAGCCAACAAAGTTGGACAACGCTTGTTCTTACAAAACTGTTCACAGTGCCACGGTTCTGATGCGCGTGGTCAGAACGGCGGCTTCCCTAACCTAACGGATGACGATTGGTTGTACGGCGGTTCGGGCGATAAAATTGTGGAAACGCTAATCAACGGTCGTCGCGCAGCAATGCCTGCATGGCTTGACGCAATGGGCGAAGACGGTATTAACGAAGTGGTTAACTACGTACTTAGTCTTAGCGGTCGCGATGTAGACCCACAGTTAGCGAAAGCAGGTAAAACCCGCTTCGCGGCTTGTGCTGCATGTCACGGTATGGACGGTAAGGGCAATCAAATGCTTGGCGCTCCGAACCTTACTGACAACATTTGGCTTTATGGCGGCAGCCACCGAGCGGTGACAGAAACCCTTACCTACGGCAGAAACGGTGTAATGCCTGCTTTTGAAAAGACGTTGGGTAAAGATAAGATTCACGTTGTTGCAGCTTACGTATATAGCCTTTCAAATGATTAATCATTGAAAAGCTAAATATCGCAAAAGGCCCCGTTACTGCGGGGCTTTTTTTATGAGAAAATACCATCACTTAGCCATTGGTTTTACTTAACCAGTCGCTATCAAATGTAAACACTAAATGTATATTCATGATTATTTTTGCGCGGTTTTTGAAAGTCTCGAAGCCTTAAGCTAGCGAAGAGTGAACATGAATATGCAGTTAGCGAAACAACGATGAGATCAACGATTAATGAATACACCTTGGTATAAACAATTTTGGCCGTGGTTTCTTATTGCCGTGCCAGTGATCACCGCAATCATGGGTGGCGTGCTGCTTAAGCTTGCCATTTCAACAGAAGATAGTTTGGTGGTAGACGATTACTACAAGGAAGGTAAAGCAATCAACGCACGACTAGACAAAGAGGCCGTTGCACGCAAACTTAACATGACCTCCGATCTCACCATTAAAGATGGCAGCATTGCATTAGAATTTCACTCAGGTATTCCAGCAGAGGGCAATGCGCTTAAGCTGAACTTTTACCACGTGACCTTAGAAGATAAAGATGTAAGCACCCTACTTAGCCGTGACGCCAACGGTATTTATCGTGGATTTATAGAAGCGAATTTAGACGGTAAATGGCAGGTTTCGCTGACACCCGTGGACGAAGCATGGAAAATCCAAAATACACTCATATTGCCTACTACTAATGTTATAAAGTTTAACCCGTAATGAGCGAAGCTACCTGTTATCACTGTGGTTTACCCAATGATGACGACAAACGTTTTGAAACCGTCATTTTAGGCCAAACCAGACAAATGTGCTGCCCTGGCTGCTTAGCGGTTGCTGAGGCCATTGTAAGCAATGGCCTAGAAGACTATTATCAGTTTAGAACCGAACCTGCGCAAAAGTCTGACGATAGCATTCTCGACACCTTAGACAGGTTAAAAGTGTTTGATGATCCAACGCTTCAAGATGAATTCGTTTACGACGAAGGCAAGCATAAACAAATACAGTTAACTCTTGAGGGTATCACCTGTGCTGCTTGCGGTTGGTTAATTGAAAAGCAGCTATCCAAAGTAGACGGTATTAAGCAAGTCGCGGTAAACGTACAGGAACGCCGTGCCTTAGTAACTTGGTCTGCCTCAGTCATTAAATTAAGCCAAATTCTATCCACGTTAAAGCGCATCGGCTATTCCGGCTCCCCTTTTCACCCTGATGAGCACGAGGCCAGTTACAAGCGCGAAGAAAAAGTCTTTATTAAAAAGCTTGGGTTAGCCGGTATTATGACCATGCAGGTTATGATGCTGATGACAGGCCTATATTTTGATTGGTTTGGCGCTATCGAATTAGAAACCCGCCAATACTTTTATTGGGTGGCGCTTACACTTACCACGCCAGTGGTCTTGTATTCCGGAAGCACATTTTACTTGGGCGCATTAAAAGCAATAAGCGCCAAAACTGTCAATATGGACGTGCCCGTTACCATCGCTATTTTTGGCACCTATATAGCAGGTATTCGTTCAACCCTGCTAGAACAGGGAGAGGTGTACTTCGAATCTATTTGTATGTTTATCTTTTTGCTGCTGTTAAGCCGGTTTTTAGAACATAGAAGCAGGCATCGTGCGGCGCAGATTTCAGCAAATATGATGCAGTACATACCCGTTTCTGCATCCAAATTAGAAGCCGACGGAAGCGTGATCGAATGCTTAGCCAAGCAACTGTCTAAAGATGATGTGGTGCTAATAAAGCCTGGGGAAACTATTCCTATCGATGGCTATGTTACTGATGGCAATGCGTCGGTGGATGAGTCCATGCTGACCGGGGAATTTAACCCCGTGATGAAACATGAGAAAAGCACAGTGTATGGCGGCACGATATGCAAAGACGGTTCATTAACCGTTGTCGTAACAAATACCCTTAAGAATGCGCTGGTTAATCAAATAATGCGTTTGCAGGCAAGCGCCATGGCCAGCAAGCCAAAGGCGGCACAGCTTGCTGATGAGTTCTCTCGCTACTTTGTGGTATCGGTGTTACTCATTGCATTGCTCACTTATGCCTATTGGACCTATACCGGCAATGTAGATGCGTTTTGGATCACCATTTCTGTGCTTGTTGCTACCTGCCCGTGTGCATTAGGTTTAGCAACGCCTTCAGCTTTAACTTGTGCAATGGCCAAATTGAACAAACAAGGCATTTTGCTAAAGCGAGCCGACGCTCTCGAGCAAATTACCACAATTGATACAGTCGCCTTAGACAAAACAGGTACGCTTACCCAAGGTAAATTTAGCCTTCGACATAGCTGGTATGCGCAGGGTGTAGACAGTCAGCGGGCCTGGGAAATTGCCTCGGCACTAGAATCACGCTCTGAGCACCCTATCGCACACGCATTTTCTGATGACATTAAGCATAAGGTCTCTCAATTTACCGTGACACCCGGTGGCGGAATAAGTGGCGAAGTCAACGGCGTTGCCTTTGAAATGGGTTCAGCTATCTTTTGCGGTGTTAACTCATCAAGTAACGAAAGTATTCCCATTGCCGCCAATGTATATTTAGCGACAAAAGGGAAACTGGTTGCAGCATTTGAAGTAAGCGATACGCTGCGTGATGATACCAAATCGACCCTAGATGCTTTGGCTTTAACAAACCTGTTGGTAGTGCTTAGTGGAGACACGCAGCAAAACGTAGACGACCTTACTGCCTCACTGCCAGTATCCGTGGCCTTGGGTGGCCTTACTCCTGAACAGAAATACGCGGAGGTTCAAACGCTTCAGTCACAAGGCAAAAAGGTGATGATGATGGGCGATGGCATTAACGACGCGCCAGTATTGGCCAGTGCCGACGTTGCAGTGGCAGTAGGTAACGCCACTGATGTGGCTAAAACCGCTGCAGATGTCATCTTGTTGGGCGATCAGTTATTGTCTGTACCGGCGCTTATCGATACAGCGCACCAAACCCGGAAAAAAATTCGCCAAAACATTGGTTGGTCTGTGCTGTATAACATTATCATTCTACCTTTTGCCGTTTCGGGTTTACTTTCCCCTTGGGTGGCTGTTGTAGGTATGTCGTTAAGCAGTATCATTGTGGTTACAAATTCAACACGATTATTGAGCAAATAACATGAGCATTATTTATGTCTTAATTCCCATTGCGATTATCATTGTTGCTCTTGCGATCGTTATCTTTTTTTGGGCTGTTAAATCAAATCAATTTGAAGACTTAGACCGACAAGGTTACAGCATTTTGTTTGATGACGACTTACCGCCAGAAGAGAAGAAGCTGGCCGAACAACGCAAAAAGCTTCAACAAGAACAAGATAAGTATGGATCAGATTAATTACTTTTCTGCATTTTTGATTGGCTTAGCCGGCGGCGTGCACTGCGTTGGAATGTGCGGTGGCATTGTATCGGCGCTTAGAATGGTAACGCCAAAAGATAAACCTGCACTTCCCTTCACTCTTGCCTACAACATTGGTCGTATTATTAGTTACACCCTTGCAGGTGCAATCACCGGCGCCTTAGGCAAAATGGCCTCCGACTTTGTGCCCGTGGCCAGTTATGCGTTGTCCATTTTAAGTGCTGTTATGGTATTTTTATTGGCATGCTATTTAGGAAAATGGTGGACAGGGCTTACGGCGCTTGAGAGTGTGGGCAAACATTTATTTCGCTATATCCAGCCGGTTTCAAAACGCTTTCTCCCCTTTAAAACCCCTTTTAGTGCCATACCCTATGGGTTTATTTGGGGGTGGTTGCCGTGTGGCCTAGTTTACTCCACCTTAACCTGGTCTCTCGCGGCGGGCTCAGCGGTTCAAGGCGCTGGTATCATGTTGTGTTTTGGGCTGGGTACACTGCCAACCTTGCTTGCTGTAAGCACCAGTAGCCAGTATATTATTCAGGGGTTTAAGCATAGTGCTGTTCGACAATGCATCGCCATTGCCATGGCCTTATATGCAGCTTATCTTATTTATAGCGCATTATCCTAAATGATGTTGTACCATTTAGGGGTGTGAACTTACAGAGAATAGAAATTATGAGCAAAGGAAGCGGATTCTCTATCCACTGCCAAAACTGCAGCTTCAGTCACTTGTGTTTACCAGTGGCGTTGAATAAGACCGAGATTGAATCTCTCGATGACATCATCGAACGCAAAAAGCCGCTGCACAAAGGTGACACATTAATTAATAACGGCGACACGTTTACGTCATTATTTGCAGTAAGAACCGGATCGTTCAAATCATTTGTGACTAATTCAGATGGTGAAGAACAAATAACCGGTTTTCATTTCCCTGGTGATATTGTGGGTTTCGATGCGCTTCGCGAAAGTAGACATCAAAGCTACACCCAGGCGCTAGAAACGGCCATGGTATGTGAGCTTCCCTACGACACCCTTGATGAAATGTCTGTTCAGTTTCCCAAGCTTCGCCATCAAATCATGAGTTTTATGAGCGCTGAAATAAAGCAAGATCACGATATGATCATGATGCTCAATAAACGCACTGCTGAAGAACGCCTGCTTTATTTTATATCTCACTTGTCTCAGCGTTTTGAAGAGCGTGGTTTCTCTCACCGAGAGTTTCACCTAACCATGACTCGCAACGAAATTGGGAATTACTTAGGCCTGACTATTGAGACTATCAGTCGGTTACTGAGTCGTTTTCAAAAAGAAGGGTTAATTAAAGTGGATGGCAAACTGATCACCATACTCGATTTTGATGCTATCGACGGCAAAGTCACCGCCCTTAAAGGGCCGAGCATTGTTTGCAATGGTTAGCGCACGTTAACGTGGTAGAAGGCTTTGACAAATTTGTTAAAATTTTGATCTAAAACAAGCCACGTTTTCCCTATTGTCTATTACACTTAATGAAGAGCTTCATAGGAAGGAGAAGTTATGATTGAGTGTAATCACATTTTAGCGGTAGTCGATGCTGAGCGTGACAACCAACCTGCGTTAAGCCGCGCTCTCGAGGTTGCCCAAAAAACAGGCGCAACGGTTACTGCGCTAATGGTTGTGTACGACCTATCTTACGATATGACCACCATGCTAAGCCCTGACGAGCGCGATACTATGCGCGATGCTGTCACTAAAGACCAATCTAAGCGACTGTCACAGCAGCTCAAAGAGCAAGGTTTTTCCAATATCGACATAGTGGTTGAGTGGAACAATAAAGCGTACGAATCCATCATTTATTATGCGCTTAACAACCAAATCGACTTAGTCGTCAAAGCAACAAAAAATCACGACGACCTAGCTTCTGTTATATTCACGCCAACCGACTGGCATCTCATGAGAAAGTGCCCTCGCCCAGTGTTGTTAGTAAAAGACCATGACTGGCCTGAAAATGGTGAAATTATTGCGGCGGTAAACGTGGGCAGCGAAGATGAAGAACACGCAGCCCTGAATGACAAAATAACCGACATTGCCAATGAATATGCTCGGCTGCTAAAAGGCCATGTTAATCTGGTCAATAGCTACCCCGCTACTCCGCTCAACATTGCCATAGAGGTTCCCGAGTTTGATTCGGAGAAGTACCACAGCGCGGTTAAAAATCATCATCTTGATGAAATGAATGCCCATGCAGCAAAACACGACATTGCCCCTAACAAATGTATTGTAAAAGAAGGGTTACCTGAACGTGTTATCCCACAAGTTGCTAAAGAGATAGATGCTGAGCTGGTGATCATTGGCACCGTTGGGCGGGTTGGCATATCGGCGGCGCTGATTGGCAATACCGCAGAACATGTTATTGATGCGCTAAATTGCGACGTGTTAGCCATAAAGCCTAACGGATTTGTGTCGCCCTATACCGTGTAGTGCTGACAAATGCCTCAAGGTGCCCGCTATTTACGCTGAGAAATCGCTAAAAAATAGCGACCGTGTGTAACAGGGCGTAATGAAACTGTAAGCGAAGATATTTAACGTACACAAGCATAGTTAACAAAAGCCGCTTTATTGTATAATGGCGGCTTTCACACAAACTAAGTTAGTTAATTATGAGTTTAGGCACAAACGGCGCTGAATCGCCGTCCTCTGCTGCAGCGCAAAGTAAGCAAAAACACAATTTCAATAAACTGCAAAAGCGTCTTCGTCGCAATGTGGGTAAAGCCATAGCCGACTTTGGCATGATTGAAGAGAATGACAAAGTGATGGTATGTCTGTCAGGTGGTAAAGACAGTTACACCATGCTCGATATTCTTATGTTTTTGAAGCGCGCCGCCCCTATTCACTTTGATATTGTGGCAGTGAACCTAGACCAAAAACAACCTGGCTTTCCAGAGCATATTCTTCATGAATATTTAAACAGCTTAGGCGTAGCCTATCAGATAGTAGAAGAAGACACCTACTCTATCGTGAAAGATAAGATTCCTGAGGGCAAAACCACGTGTTCTTTATGTTCTAGGCTGCGCAGAGCTATTTTGTATCGCACAGCAAAAGAGCTTGGGGCGACCAAAATAGCGTTAGGCCATCACCGAGATGACATGCTTGAAACGTTTTTCCTCAATATGTTTCACGGTGGTAAGCTCAAGTCTATGCCGCCTAAGCTAGTCAGTGATAACGGCGAGCATATCGTTATACGCCCCTTGGCGTATTGCACTGAAAGCGACATACAAGAATACTCTACACTGTCTGACTTTCCTATTATCCCGTGTAATTTGTGTGGCTCACAAGATAATTTACAGCGTCAGCATATTAAGGGCATGCTTCAAGATTGGAATAAGCGCTTTCCTGGACGAATTGAGTCTATGTTTAGTGCCCTTCAGAATGTGGCGCCATCCCATTTAGTTGACAGTAACTTATACGACTTTCAATCAATAACTACACATGATGGCCCTGTGAAAGATGGCGACATTGGCTTTGACGAGCCCACTTTTGAAAAGCCAGAAAGTGACCAGTCAGCCGAGGCAGCAGACACTATCGACATCATCAACATTATGGAACCTCAATAGATGAAAATTGGACTCGCTTTAGGAGCGGGTGCAGCGAGAGGCTGGACCCACATTGGTATTATACAAGCACTAGAAAAACTAGGTATTAAGATTGATGTTGTGGCAGGTTGTTCTATTGGTGCGTACGTAGGCGCCGCGTATTCAAGTGGTAAGCTTGAAGGTCTTAAAGAGTGGGCCTGCTCCCTTAGTGATTGGCAGGTGTTAGCCCTCATGGGCGTTGGGCTGCGCAGAGGCGGCCTAGCCAGCGGACAAAAAGTGTTTGATAAACTCGCCAGTGACTTTTGCGCTGATAGCTTTGAGGCAATGAATAAGCCATTTGCCGCAGTGGCCACAGATTTGTATACCGGGCGCGAAGTTGTTTTTGATTCAGGCCCGGTGGGCACTTCAATTCAAGCGTCTTGTGCCATTCCAGCGCTTTTCTCACCGGTAGCGTACAATGACAGGTGGTTGGTAGACGGTGCGGTGGTCAATCCTGTGCCTGTGAACCTCTGTCGACAGCTAGGCGCAGATTTTGTCATTGCGGTTAATCTGAATGCAGACTTTAGACCCCTTAGACTTGAAAAGTTGCGTAAAGATCACGAAGAC
This sequence comes from Alteromonas sp. 4NS20-0143, assembly GCF_057542855.1. Lineage (NCBI taxonomy): Bacteria > Pseudomonadati > Pseudomonadota > Gammaproteobacteria > Alteromonadales > Alteromonadaceae > Alteromonas > Alteromonas sp. 4NS20-0143. Next base: position 499,165 of record NZ_BAAJLR010000001.1, on the reverse strand, counting down.
AATCAAAGAAAAACCGAAGACTTCTTTACCAAAAGCCAAAACGCACTGAAACAGTGGTTCTCTTCAGACAGTAAGTCAGAAGACAGTGATTCCGAAGACGGTCTTGATAAAAAAACCAAGAGCAATAACGACTCATTAGGGGCTGAAGTTATCGAAAAGGTTGAAGAAGAAGTCATGGAAGTTCCTGCAAAGGTCAATAAGAAGAACCCGCCGGGAATAATGAGCGTAATGAGTAGTTCGTTAGAGATATTGCAAGCTAGAGTAACCCGTTCTCGACTTGCTGGCGATCCGCCAGATATCTTAATTGAGCCGCAACTCACTGACGTTGGTATTATGGAATTTCACCGAGCAGAAGAGCTCTGCGCAAAGGGCGAAGAAACTATCACCCGTCTGGCAGAGCAAATACGCTATCAGCTATTAACTTGATGCCATTGCGGTAATACGAAGCGGAGCTTGAGGTAACGATAACCCTTTTGCTTCGCTTATCCACTCTTGCTCAATATGCAATACACCATTGGTGATGGTCACGCCCTCAGGCGTAATATAATCTAAATCTCTGTCCTCAAAATGTATCATCAAGCCTTTAACCGTTGGCATGAGAAAAGACAGGAAGCTCCCCATTTCATTAAAGAACGCTTCGTACTGGCCATACACAAACGTTAACTCATCTTTGGTATAGCGAGCTTTTAAATACTCTGGTTTAGTCTCAAGCTGTACCGACATGTCGCACACATTGGCGCGCTCAACCAACGATATCCGTATTATTGCATTTGCAAGTTTAAGCGCTTTTTCGGTAGGCACCGTAAAGCGTCCTTCATTGCTTACATCTAGGCTCATTGTTTGTTTATCAGTGACAATTTCAGCGCTGGTCATCCCGCATAAACGCCCTTCACCTACACGTAGAAATCCGAATGCGAATTGCAAAGCTTGGGTATCTTCGTTATCCAACTTTTTTACGTGGCTGTAAAACCGACTGTATTCAACATCAATTGTTTCTGCAATTGACTGACCGGTGAAAAATCCACACAGCAACACCATAGCAACTCGTATCATTCGCCCAAAAACTCCTCGTTGTATTTGATCATATTTTGTAGTTCTTCCACGTAGGCAGCGCCACGCTCAGAATATTTCATTAATCCTTCGGCTAACGCTACACCGTTAATAGCAATTTGATTGGCTCTTAATCGGCTACGAATTTCTCGTAAATCCTTATACGCATCGTGCCGGTTTAGGTTTCGCATATAGGTGTATGTAGCCCGTGATAGGTTGTCGAACTTTGCCACCTCATGAGAAGCATCATCATTTCTTCGGCTTGGAACAAAGCCGCATCCTTTGCTAAAACACCACAATCCGAAAAAGTTATAGCCGTCGCGGGCGAATCTACTTGTACCCCACGCTGACTCATTAGCAGCCTGTACCAAGACGAGCTCAGCAGGCAACACATCAATTTTTTGCAATAAATTAAGCAGTTTAGTGTTCAGCGGATCTGAAGACTTCACTCGGTACTCTTTTTCTAACCACGCCAGACGGGTAATGTCGTCTTCACTAAAAGGCTCTTCAGCTAGCGCTTTTCGATAAAGGGTTTGCACATAATGACGAAGTGTAAGCAAGTACGCGTTTTGTTTTTCTACCTCTGGCCTCAAATAGTTAAAAAAAGCAGCCTTCTTTTCCTCTACCTGTGTGTAGACAGAAAAATCTGGTACGGGCTTTTTCGCCTTGATAGTTTCTGGAACGTCGAGAATGTCCTGGGTTTCCTCATTGAAGATAATGGCGTTAATAACAATAACAGCCAATACACCAATGGTGATGAGGACAATTTTAAACGTTTCTCGCTTATGCATTAAAATTAGACTCTTTTACGTCATTTCCTGATGCAGTAACACTGGCGCCTTGTTCTCCTATTAATTCATCGTACAGCAATCCCATCGCGCTGAAATAAAAGGGTAATACCCAAATTAGCGATAAACCAAAGGTAAGCGGCACAGTAGCAAATAATAGAAAGAAAACGCCGTATACGCTCAGCATTTGACTCCAATATGCATTAAAAACGCGACAAGAGAGGATAATTGCGCTGATAGGCGTTAATTTTCTATCTGCCACCAGCATAAGAGCAAACGACGAGGCGAGATAAAAGTAGATGCCAGGAATGATGAGTAGCACTAAGCCTAATTGCACTAAGATGCTGTTAACCAGCTGTGTTAACGCAACTAAAAACAGTAAAGGGAAATAGGCAAAAACCGAAAAGACTGTGGTGCTTTCTCCTCTAGCATGTTTAACGCCCGCCATGTAAAGGCCGGTTATTAACGGAGAGACGATACATATTGCCACAATTTCAAAAATTGATTGATGCTCAAAAATATAACTGCCGTCATCGTTGATAGTGATAAACCGTTGAGCAATCACTCCCATCACTACAAAGGCGAGAAACAGGACAACGCTGCTTTGAAGCAGAGGCGAAAAGTTAGCTTTTGTTAATACAGAAGCTTTTTTCAAGAGCGACTTCAGATCGAATTGATATTGCTTTGCCAATGTTGTGTTTAGGCGGTCAGAATTAACGTCTTTCACTTCGTTCCTATTTTAAAACGTGATAACCGCGCGAGTATAACAATTCACGCAGTTGAATGCTTGTCTGTAACATAACAACAGTTGCCTTTGTGCGTTAATAGTTATTAACGTGGCAAAATTCAAGGTTTGCTTTTCTATCTTTACTTTTCTGTCTTTGTTTCGCCTATCTTTTTTTAAACTGCCCATGCTCAGTCATCTGTGCGTATTGTCTGTTGTTTGTATTGAGTTGCGTTGCGACAACATTCAACATTAACGTCAGTCAAAAGAGTAAGCACATTGAAGAAATACTTGGGTGAACGCGAAACACGTTTCATATAATTAAGGTATTATGCCTGAATACTAGGGCGTGTTGATCTTTGCTGTACATTTTTGCAGCGGTCTGTGAGCTATTTAGACAAGGCGAATGGTTGAAGGTCTAGCGGGCTAAATCGAAACCATTTTACGCAGGATAAATAGCTCACAGGCGCTGCCCGAAGGGGGCGTTATGGAAGCATTTTACTCTTTGTTGCCGCTTTTTTATTTGGGCCCTTTGACTTAGCCCACTAGGCCTACAGGACTGTTTCGCGATTAAAATGCTTCCATTTAGCCCAAAACTTGTACAACAAAGATCAACACGCCCTAAGAGGCACTTCGAAAGATGTTTGTCGCGAGATTTTTGCCATAGCGTGAACGCTTGATGATTACCTTGTGATTACTGTTTGAAGCTTACTTATTGAAGACTATTACTTGCATGGCACCAGTACTTTATTGCTGCTTGTCTTGCCGATAGCGCTATCGCGTTTAATACCAGAGATGGACATGTGTTTTTATGATCAATACCAAAATATATAAAGCTGTATATCAACTTAGCGAGCAGCTTATGGAAGCTGCCAATAAAGACGACAGAGAAACCTTCGACGCATTATACAAAGAGCTGAATGCGCTGTGTATTGAACACGAAGATACTCCAAAAGACCATCCCGAACAGTGGGAAACCCTGGCCGATTTCACAGAAGAACTGGTTGATGCGCTCGTTATTTATGCCAAGGCACTTAAAAAAGCAGAAAAGATAAATTCCAAAGACCACCTCTCTTCCATTGCGTTTTCAATGGCTCAATTACAGGTAGAATGCGGCCAAAAGTACGCAGCCATAAAAAGCCTTGAATCAGCGAAAGTGAGTGCTAATAAAATTGAGGACAAAGAGTTAAAAGAAGAAATTGCTGACATGCTGGCAACCCTTTCTCCAGATTCTGAAGAGTAAGAACGCTCTATCTGCTTAATCTTACCAAAGCAGGTCGCGTTAACCCGCGACCAGCTTCACTGCTAACCCCACCAATAAAACGCCCATTGCGCGGTCTAACCAATAGCCTTTCTTGCCAATGAACTCTGCCACTTTTGAGGTGCTGAGCATATAGGATAAAAAGCAAAACCACAGTCCGGTGGCTATCGCAAGGTAGATGCCATATCCCAACCGTACGCTAAAAGGCGTGTCGATACTGATAATGGCAGTGAACAAAGACAGAAAGAATAAGGTAGCTTTAGGATTGAGTCCGTTAGTCAGAAAACCCATCCAAAGTGCTTTTTTCGGCGATATCATAGCGGTTGCGACTTTTTGCTCATCTGGCAAAGCATCCGTAGATGGACTGCTTCTTAGCGCCCCAAACGCAAGGTAAAGTAAATAGGCCGCTGCCAAATAGCTAAACGTGGTAAATAGCCAAGGCGTAGTGGCAATAACCACACTAAGCCCTACTAGCGAATAGGCTACATGCAATAAAATAGCAGCACCGATGCCTACGCTGGTGAATATCGCAATACGACGTCCATAAGCGACACTATTTCTCACCACAATGGCAAAGTCTGGGCCGGGGCTTGCCACAGCAACTAAATGTACTAAAGCGATGGTAAGGAATTCGTTGAGGTACTGCATTAATTTGTCTTCTATTTGGTATATTGAGCAATAGTGTCGTCGACCCATTTCGGTACAACATCTGAGGCCAACCCCGTAAGCGACTCATCAAATAATGCATTTGAGCTGCCTGGTTCTAAATTCGCCTCAATCGTGTGGGCTCCCGCGCTTTTTGCGAGCTGCACGAAGCCCGCTGCTGGATACACATTACCAGAGGTACCAATGGCGATAAAAATGTCTGCGGTAGAAAGATGTGACATTATTTCGTCCATATACATGGGCATTTCACCAAACCAGACTATGTCTGGTCTTAAGGTTTTATTGCTACAGCAAGGACACGCCGTATTACCATCAAATGATTCAGACCATTCAAATGTTTGGTTTGAGAAACTACATCGAGCAGAGAGAAGTTCGCCGTGCATATGCAGCACACGTTCGCTGCCCCCGCGTTCATGCAAATTATCGACGTTTTGTGTTACTAACACCAATTGCGCTTTCCAATGCTGCTCTAATGTAGCAAGTGCATGGTGAGCCTTATTGGCAGACACTTGGTTGTCTTGCAATTGTGCTCTGCGCGCATTGTAAAAGCGGTATACTAACTCAGGGTTATTTTCGAAGGCTTGTGGTGTTGCCACGTCCTCAACGCTGTGATTTTCCCACAGGCCGTTATTATCACGAAAGGTTTGTAACCCCGACTCCGCAGAAATGCCTGCACCAGTCAGTACCACGATTTTTGGCAGTGTTTTTAATTGAGTCATGGTTTTCAATCCATTGGAATGACTATGTCTGATTCGTTGGTTCTTTAGCGTTAGATCTTTATTGTTAAATTGTACCTAAGCATTAATCAACAATAACGGGATATTGAGGATCGGCACCCCACTCTGACCAAGAGCCGTCATAAATGGAGACTTCTTTTGCACCACATAAAAGGGCGGCAAAACCAACAACACATGCTGTAATTCCCGACCCACAGGTACAAATAATCGGCAAAGATAAATTTATACCTGCACGCTCAAAAGCTTGCTTGAGCGAGTCTATAGGGAGATAGCGACCGTTATCAATAAGACTACCGAAGGGCAAGTTTAATGCGCCAGGCATGTGACCTGAGCGCACACCTGCACGAGGTTCAGATACTTCCCCTCTAAAACGGGGTGTACTTCTCGCATCTACCAGTTGTGCATCTGTATTGAGAGACTGAAGCACCGCACTGGAATTCACAAACCATCCATTGCGAGGTGACGGGTGGTAAGTCAGTTTGCCAAAGTGCTGTTGCTCCGATACAGGAAGACCTGCGGCTTTCCAAGCAGGCTGTCCACCATCAAGTAGATACACATCATTGTGACCTAGCGTTTTCAGCATCCACCAAGCACGAGGCGCGCTATAAATGCCTCTCGTATCATAGGCGACGACGGTGGTGTTTGCTGTTATGCCCTGCTTACCTAAATATACTGCGAGATCTTCGGCAGACGGCATACTGTGGGGAAAGCCAGTGGCATGATCGCTGCCCTCACCGTCTAGGTCTAAATCAACAGAGGCCGGTAACACCATGGCCCCCCGCTTGTCGGGTGTTTGGGTAAGCGGGTCGTCCATCAACGCTCGCAGAAGGGTTACAGGTTTCTCCTGCATTTTACTGGCAAGTTCTCCAACTTGAAGTAACGTTGATGTCATAGGTGTCTCCTAAAAATACAAATCGCAGTATTGATAAATACATTGAGTACCGCTGACACGCTTATTTATGCCAGCGGTTTCCAATCGATTATATAAACTGCACAATCAATTAAGAGAGTTTAGCTTAACGCAGCAACTGCGGCATCATAATTTGGTTCTTCAGTAGTTTCAGCTACTTGCTCGGTGTAAACTACGTTACCTTTGGTATCGATAACAACAACACAACGGGACATTAAACCTGTTAATGGTGCTGATTCAAACGCAACACCGTAGTCGTCGCCAAATGAAGAGCGGAATGTAGAACCGGTAATAACATTCTCAATCCCCTCGGCACCACAAAAGCGGCCTGCAGCAAACGGTAAGTCTGCTGACACACAAATGACAACGGTATTGTCTAGCGTTGCAGCATGTTCATTAAACTTGCGTACCGATGTGGCACAGGTTCCAGTGTCAATTGATGGAAAAATGTTTAATACAACTTGCTTTCCAGACAAGTCAGACAAAGCAACTTCACTTAAATCTGCTTTAACTAGCGTAAATGCAGGTGCACTTGCGCCTACACTGGGTAATTCGCCTACCGTTTTTACTTCATTACCTTGAAATGTTACTGATGACATTAAAAATCTCCGAATGGCTAGTTGAAAAAATTGTAGCAACCAGAGTGTCGCAAATAATGCTTAGGCTTGTAAACGTATTACTTCACCTGCGCATTGGCAAAGTCTAGTTTGTCACGCAAGTGAGGTTTTCCTTTTACATATTCTCGCCGAAAAATACTGAAATACTGAGCAAGCTTTTCTGCCCCTTCCTTTTCTTCAGCCATAGCCAATATATGCACCCCAACCTCTGCGGTGCAGTGTTGAAACATATGCGATGACTCACGCAGCAAATAATCAGATGAGCCTTCAAGGTTCACCCCTAAAACGGGCAAGTTTGAAAGGTAATCACTTTTACTGAACATTTTTTTAGCTTCGCGCCAGGTTCCATCAAGAAAAATAAAAAGAAGCTTTTTCTCACCTGACAAAGGCGGTTTGTCAATGCGGTGGACTTCGTTGGCATATTCGTGGGGAAACACCACAACAGGCTGATAGGCGGGGTTATTAATCATTGCCAACATATCTGCTGCTGGCTCAGTGCGGTGCCACAAAAACGCGTAGTTTTCCTTCACCACATCGGCAATTAACCGACCCGTATTCGTGGGCTTAAAGTACTCCCCCTTGTACATGAGAATCAACACGGCAACATCCGTGCCCAATTCAGGTTTGTAGGCACAAATACATTGAGGAATAGGCAGAAGGCACGCATCACAGCGCTTTACTTTGCTTCCTCGAGCATGAAATGGGCGCTCTGCTTTTAACAGCTCTTGTGCGCGCAGCGCCATAACTGAGTTCAACGGTTACCCTTACCAATGGATGATCAATACGATTGCGAATAGTACCACACTTGCCGGTATTCACCTGTTAGTACAACGTTGCTTACCGATTAAATATAACCATCTATAAGCGCCTGTTATAAGAATTTCATTACATAGGAAACCAAAATACAGTCACTAGTGTAACCATACTCATACGCCATGTTTTAGGAATAACTTATGTACTGCGCCGACTGCGAATCTATTGACGACTATTTTTTTGAGACCACTCACTTTTGGAGCTTCCTCCCCACTCTAGAAACATTTTCAAAAGTTGCAGGGCTATGCGGCTCAATGGAAATTCATGCCACTCAGCAGTCTGATCACTGTATTTCTTGCGTAGTAGAACGTCCAAATATTCAAAGATTCATCATGTCCCTCAATGGCGCACTAGAATCAAAAGAAAAAGAAAATACTAAGGTCACCACTGCGTCACACGATCAACAGCCTTCTATTGACGATATGGGCCGTATGGTGACGCTTGAAGTACTGGTTAATCGCTATCAAGCAAAATGGCTGGTGGAAAGTATTGAGAAACAGCGTTACGAATCATGGTTTCAACCCATTGTCAGTGCAATAGATGGACAGGTTTTTGCAAATGAAGGATTGTTTAGGGTTCGCGATGACAATGGCTCAATCGTACCGCCAGCATTGGCATTTAAACTTGCAGAAAAGTCTGACCTTTTATTCTCGCTCGATTTGGTTGCACGACGTTCTGCAGTAGAGTGCGCAGCAAGAGGCAAATTAAGAACTAAACTATTTATCAACTTTAATCCATCTAGCATTTACGACCCCTCGTACTGCCTGCGGGCGACGGCTGCGGCAATTAATGAAATTGGACTATCGCCATCTGACATTGTGTTTGAAGTAACGGAAACCCATCGGGCCTCAGACATAAACCACCTGAAAGGTATTTTAGCATTCTATCGCAATGCCGGTTTCCAAATCGCCCTCGATGATATTGGCTCTGGGTGGTCCGGTCTTAACTTACTTCAAAGCTTACGCCCTGATTTTGTGAAGATAGACATGGAGCTAGTAAGGAATGTCCATAACGACAGTTACAAACAAAATATCGTTAAGAGTCTTATTCAAATAGCTAACCGCAGTGGTATTGAAGTGATTGCAGAGGGCGTGGAAACTGAAGATGAAGCACAGTGGTTAAAAGACGCCAGAGCGGACTATTTACAAGGGTACTTATACGGCAAGCCAGCTCCTCTTGAGACGTCGCTTACAGAACAAGAAGCCTCAGATATCGAAGATAAAATGAAACCACTCAAAGACGCAGCTGCTGAATAGCCCACGTGTTTCGTAATAATAATTGACCGAGGGCTCGACGCTCTTGGTCAATTACTATTACCGTTATAGCTTAAGCACGCTACCAACTCCTTCGAAACAATAACCAGTTAGTGTCATCACCTATCTTTAAAATATTTTTGCGGACACTTCTCTCGCCAGTGTATACCATCCATTGTTATTGATGTGCGCCATCTCCTCTTCGGTAGGCAGTACCTGAGGGTCTAAAAAGCACGAAGAGATAGAATGGTACTTTCCCACACACACATCGAAGGCTTTTCTTATCGGGTTGTGCTTATACACGCCCCTGTGCAGCATTTGTCCGTCAAATATCAAGACGTCGCCTCGGGCAAGGTTCATCATCAACGAATCAGGAAGTTCTTCACTGTTTTTATGGCCACCCAACTCAAACCTTACATTGCGCTCTTGCTCTGTGTCCCACCGCTTGTGAGACCCTGGAACAAGCTCAAGGCCTTTTTCGTCTACTAGCGGAATGCGCACATGAAGGTTTAGTATAGAATGCTGCTCATCGCGCTGAACTTTGTCTTCTATATCACTAAACTGCATATCTCTATGCCAGTATGGAAGGCGCTGAGTGTTTGAAGGGTTAAAAAATAATTGAGTATTGTGGAAATACACCCCTTCGCCAAAGATATTGGCAAGCACCGAGGTGAGCTTAAACGGCGCAATTGCGCTAAAAAACTTCTGCCTTTGATGTGGAGCGTCATTAAAGTATTGGGGGCTTGTTAACGAGTGCATGTTAACCAGCCTGTAATCGTATATGGCTTGCTCGTTATTTTTAGTCCAGGTTTCATAAATGCGGTCGACGTTGGTTTCTATCTGGGTAATTTCTTCATTATTGAAAAAATCCCTTAAGATGATAAATCCGCACTCATTAAATTGCGCGTCCAACGTCATGTACTCACCGCATCTCTGGTTTACTAAGACTGTATAGAATTTTAGTCGATAGCCATTTTATTCGCTAGCTGCACTACTTTGCAGTAAATCCCATTTGTTTCCGTATAGATCTTGGAAAACGACAACGGTGCCATACTCTTCGACTCTTGGCTCTTCGTCAAACACAACCCCACTGGCTTTCATGTGCTCATAGTCTCGCCAAAAGTCATTGGTATGAAGAAATAGAAAGACTCGGCCTCCTGACTGATTGCCAACGGCACGCTTCTGCTCTTCGGTGTTTGCCTTAGAAAATAGCAGATGCGTACCATTTGAATTTGGGGGCGATACTTCTACCCAACGCTTGCCCTCGCCTAATGCTATGTCGTTGATTAAAACAAACTGTAGTTTTTCAATGTAAAACTCAAGGGCATCATCGTAATCATCGACCACGATAGAAATATTGCCAATTTGTTGCTTCAGGGGTTGTGACATGATGTGTTCACCAATTTTAAGAATGGATATAGGGGCGAAAGGTTACGCGAAGCAAACATGCAACGCCAATGCTTTCATTTGCTGCAATGCATTGTGTCTTCTGATTTAAAGAACTTTGAACTAAAGGCTTTGAATTAAAGAGTTTGAATTAATAGCTTTGGAAAACAGAGTTATGAGCAACAGAGTTTTGAAGGAAATGATTTTTGAATATATCTGCTTTCAGCATAATTGAATGAAGATGATGCTTAGTGCTAAAGAGAAGTATTATATTGAGGTTTGATTTTATGGGAAACATGCAAAAGGTGTGCAATCATAAAATGGTGCCCGGGGCCGGACTTGAACCGGCACGCTGTTACCAGCGAGGGATTTTAAATCCCTTGTGTCTACCAATTTCACCACCCGGGCATTGGGTTGCTTTTCAGCGAGGTGTCAGGCGTAGAACCTGATGTGGCGTTACAGATTATGGAGGCGGAACCCGGAGTCGAACCGAGATCCACGGATTTGCAATCCGCTGCATAGCCATTCTGCCATTCCGCCGTAATAATCTGACTGCAGTGCTAATTTATACTTCAAAATAGCGACTACATAATGCCAGCGATTTTGGAGCGGGAAACGAGATTCGAACTCGCGACCCCGACCTTGGCAAGGTCGTGCTCTACCAACTGAGCTATTCCCGCACTCTTAAATCGTACATCTCGTTAGGTTTATGTCCTCTCGAAATGTGGGGTGCATTTTACCTACCCATTCAAAACTGTCAATACGAAAAAACGTTTAAATTGAGATAAATGCATGTTTTGACGATCGTTTGCTATTTTTTTATTCAACTTGGTTAAAGCGCGATCAATTTTAATTTGACGCAGCACCTTTCAAGTGTGGCCAAGCCGCTTTTGTATAAACAACCATTGACCAAATTGACAGCACCGCTGCGATATAAAGAAGAATATAACCTAAAGTTACCCAATAGATCGGGAAGCCCATGAAAGTTTCAAGCCCTGAAAGTAAACCGATTAACGCCAACATTTGCGCTGTGGTTTTCGCTTTACCGATAAATGACACTTTTACTGCGTCGCGAACGCCGCTAGAGCCCATCCACTCTCGCAGCGCTGATACATAGATTTCTCTAACCAATAAAGCCACTGCTGGCAGCGTAATCCATAAGGTGGCATAACTGTGTGTGATCATGAGTAATGCAGTGGCAACGATAAGTTTATCCGCCACGGGGTCGAGAAAGGCGCCAAATGGCGTCGACTGCTCGAGCTTTCTTGCGAGGTAACCGTCAAACCAATCCGTGATGGCGGCAAGCCAAAATACGAATGCACCGGCCTCGTGGGCCCAACGCCAATCAAGAAAGTAAACAACAACGAAAACAGGAATTAAAATTACTCTGAATAAAGTAATACAATTTGGAACATTCCACATAAAAGATATATCTCAGGTTTTGCCAACGGGGGGCATTTTTTAGCGCTAGCCTTTACGGCCTATAATTCCACACACCTTACCTTAATTTAATCATTAATGCTTGCCAGTCATTATGTTATTGGTGCAGGTGGTCGTAAATAGTGTCGGCTAATTCTTGACTAATACCAGGCACATTGGCAATTTCGTTCTTACTGGCTTTCTTGAGCCCGTGTAAACCGCCCATGAACTTCAATAGCGTTTGGCGGCGTTTTGCACCAATACCCGGTATAGATTCTAAGCTCGAGGTGGTTTTCACTTTCTGGCGTCTATTTCTATGCCCTGTTATCGCAAATCTGTGAGACTCATCACGTATATGCTGCACTAAATGAAGGGCGGGAGAATGGCTATCCATTGGCAGTACGTCGTGACTGCCTGCCAATATAAGGGTTTCTAATCCTGGTTTTCTCGTGGTGCCCTTTGCAACACCCAATAGCATGGGCTTTTTATCGTGTGGCCAATCCTCAAAAAATGACTCTGCTTGCGCTAGTTGGCCTTTTCCGCCATCAATTAGCAACAGATCCGGTATTTTTTGGACTTCTTTCACTGACTTGTATCGGCGTTTTAATGCTTGCGCCATCGCCGCGTAATCATCGCCTGGCGTTATCCCTTCAATGTTATAACGGCGATAATCGCTCTTTAACGGCCCTTCTCTGTTAAACACCACGCAGGACGCTACGGTTTGCTCACCAGAAGTATGACTGATATCAAAACATTCCATACGCTGAATGGGGCTGTCTACTTCCATCGCCGTTTCTAAATCGAGGTATCGCGCAAATACTGATTTTTGTTGGCTGTATTGCGCATCAAGAGCAGACTCTGCGTTGGTTTGCGCCAGCTCCAAATATTGTCGCTTTTCTTCGCGAGCACCTTTAAAGAAGGTGACTTTATGCCCAGCTTCACTACTGAGCACCGTAGAAATTGCTGATTCATCACTTAACGTATTCGCCAACACAATCTGTTTTGGTATGGTTTTGTTGCCAGCAAGGTAAAACTGAAGGAAAAATGATTCGAATACTTCATTTTCATCGGCAATGGTGGGTACTTTTGGGAAGAATGCTTTACTGCCCAATAGCTGACCTTCACGAATAAACATTACCTGTATACAGGCCATGTTGCCTTTAAATGCGAAGCCAAACACATCCATTTCGTCCTGAGTACCGGCTACCCACTGACGCTCCTGCACTTTTCGCAATGCATTAATTTGATCTCTATAGCGAGCCGCTGCCTCGAAGTTAAGTGACTCACTCGCCTTCTCCATGTTCTCAACTAAGCTGCCAATTACCTGTTGATTTTTGCCCTTCAAAAACAAACGAGCAAAATTCACCTGTTCTTTATATTCTTCATCCGACACGTAGCCTTCAACACAGGGGGCACTGCACCGCTGCATTTGATATTGCAAACACGGGCGGCTGCGAGATCGGTAGTAACTGTCTTCACACTGTCGGACCGGGAAAATCCGCTGCATTGACCTTAAGCTTTCCCTTACCGACCAAGCACTGGGGTAAGGGCCAAAGTATTCCCCCTTCTTCTTTTGCGGGCCGCGATGAAATGATAAACGTGGATGTTCGTGATCAGAGAGAAATATAAACGGGTAAGATTTATCATCGCGCATCACTACGTTGTAGCGTGGCTTATACTTTTTAATAAAATTATTTTCTAACAGGAACGCTTCGGTTTCGCTGTTAACAACGGTAACGTCCATATGCGCAATCTGACTAACTAATGAGCGCGTTTTGGCATTATCTACATTAGTTCGAAAATAACTGGAGACACGTTTTTTTAAATTTTTTGCCTTTCCAACATAAATAACGTCGTCCTGCTGACTGTACATTCGGTACACCCCAGGTTGCGACGTTAGATTTTTGAGAAACGCTGCTGAATCAAATGCAGGCATAGTGTGAAATGTTTACACCTATAACAAATTAGAGTCGATGAGCTTATGACGTAAGGCAAGGTGAGTAAGTTCAACATCGGTGGCAACACCAAGCTTTTCAAACATTCTGTAGCGATAGGTATTGACGGTTTTGGGATTGATACTCAGTTCGCTGGCGATTTCAGGAACCCTTTTCCCCTTGGTTAACCGCATTGCTATGCTCAATTCCCGTGACGAAAGTTCGTTAAACGGATTATCCGAACGGGGCGACAATCTAGCCACGGCAATACTGTTAGCCACATCGCTATCGACGTATTTTTGCCCTGCCATTACCTTGTGAATAGCACGTATGACTTCTTCTGGCTCTGCGTCTTTGGTTAAAAAACCAAACGCGCCAGCTTCCATCACCTGCATAGGAATTGGGCTTTCAGTATGCATAGACAAGCAAATAACCCGTGTATTTTCAGACATACGAACTATTTTCTTGGTTGCTTCCAACCCGCCTATCCCCGGCATATTCACATCCATGAGAATGACATCTGGCGCATTCTTTCTGCACAACTGAACCGCATCTTCACCACTTTTTGCTTCTGCGAGAATTTTAAAATCTGCAACATCTTCCAAAATACGGCGGATCCCGGTTCTCACCAATTCATGGTCGTCTACTAGGATAATTTTGATCACTTGTTTATCTCACTGTCTTTGCGACTGCCCTTGCGTTTTCACCTGCTCTAGCACGGCTTTTTATTTGTGGCTTTGCGCATAGCTTTATTTTATTGGGAGTTCTTACACTCACCTTGTATATCCATCTTTAGTGCAATAGTACCATGAGATGGCATTTCGTGAACCTATGTTAAAAGTAGTATTTGTTGCAAACTTATATCACTAGGCTATAAGTCTGGTGGTGCTTAACGGAAAAATAACCTGTTTAGCACGTTCACTATTTGTATTGGATCGCAAGCGAGGTTCAGTCGAATCCACCCAGGTGCATTAAATTGATTGCCATCACTGCCTATCACGCCGCGGCTAACACAACTATCAAAGGTTGAAGCAGGATTGAAAATACCCTTTCTTGACAACGCTGATGAGCTAACCTTTTTATCAGCGCAGGTCGCTGTTTTCGACAAGTTAAGCCATAAGAAGTAACCCGCTTTACCCATCGTATATTCACAACTAACGTTCTGCTGTTTAAAGTAGAAGTGAACTAGCTTGCGATTGAGCCCAAGTGCCTTACGAATATTATCTAACCAATTGTGACCAAGACTATAGGCAGCTTTAAGCGCAACTTGCGATAGGTAGCTCGCCTCAAGATGCCTTGAGGCAATAGCAGTACTAAATTTCGCTCTTAATTCAGCGTCTTCAATAATGGCAAAGGAAGCGCCTGGAATGGCGGCCAAATTAAAGGCTTTCGACACGCCGCTAATATGAATGATGCCTTTTTGTGCCACAGCATCGCAATGGGAGCCAAAAAGCGGGATAGGTAGTGGTTTATCGTTACTTAAAAAGCCAAATTCACTGTGTATCTCATCAGTGATAATAAGTATGCCATTCTCGTTGCAAAACCGTATAAGTTCGCTTTGACAAGATGCTGGTAGCACCTGCCCTGTTGGATTATTGGGATGGCAAAGGACAAAAGCAGTGGTGTTTTTTGATAGCGAACTAAAATCAATGGTGTCGTCGCCATTCTCATCACGGTTTGTGTGAACGGCGTGCACTTTCAAACTGTTATTATTGATACAGTCAACAAGAGGACCGTAGGTCGGCGCTAACACCATGACCTCATCCCCAGAAATACAGAATGTTTTAAGGGCGACGTCTACCGCGCTTATCACGCTTGCCACACCAACGACTGAGCATGGGTCTACTGTGTTTGAATCCACAAAGGATCTTTGCGCCTCAAACCATCCATGTACCGCCTCACCAATATCGCTGTCTTGATAACCATATGCACGTTGAACGCGTTCGGCTATATAAGCTGAAATCTCTGGTAATGGCTTGGTGTCCATGTCGGCAATCCACATCGCGATGGTATCAGCAGGAGCTTCTGGGTATCTGCTGGGTACAGCGGAAAACTTGAGCCTAGAAGATACGTCATACTCCTGTGGATTTACCCTTTCCCATACATCTTGATAGGCTAGAAACTCGGCAGGCACTGCGCCTGCCTCTGTCATTGTGCCTGCTAGTGTGCTTGCCTGAGCGCCTGTCTGTGCACTATTGGGGCTATTCCTACTACTATCCTTATCGCTACTGTTCAAATCGCTAATTTCCGTGCCGCTATTATCCATACTGCAAGGCATTACCGTTTTTTACTTTTTTTCAAAAACGTTAAATTCAGACAGCGTATGCTGATGCTTGCGCTTAGTTTCTCGAATAACAAAAGGGATGTCCTTCGGCTGTCCAACGCGAACTAAGTTGGGGCTTAACGCTTGCTCAAGTGCGTCAGTAGAGCTCAGTGTCTCGCCATTTTCATCTTTATAGCCACCAAGCCACTCATTTCGCTCTGTGTATTCTTCTAACCAAGTGAATGGGCTTGCAATAATAAGAAGACCACCGGGGTTTAAGCGTTCGGTCATATCCGCAAGTACTTTTCGAGGGCTGTACACTCTATCAATAAGGTTACCCATAAAGATGAGGTCGTACCCTGTTAACTGAGGTTTAAGGTTACAGGCATCGCCTTGTGAAAATGAAACCTTGTCTACGGTGTTTTCAAGGCCCATTGCACTGAGCTTACGAGATTTAAATGACGTTAACTCACCCTCTTCAATCAAGTTATAGCGGACTTCACCGCGCTCTTGCATTGAAAATGCGGTTTTAATAAAACGTGCTGAAAAATCAACGCCGTCAACGTGATCAAAATGAGTCGCTAGCTCAAAGGTAGAACGCCCTACTGCGCAGCCTAAATCAAGCGCTCTCACTGATGCTCTACCGGCCATTTGCTGAATACAAAACTCTGCACTTGCTTTAGCAAAGTTAGCAACACCATAGTATTCGTCGCCATAATGAAATTCGCTGTACTGTGATACCTGAGTATCGCTTTCATAATCTAAATCATTCACTTGAATTACACTCTCACCTTGTACATATCGAAATCCAGCATGCTGGAAAAAGTGGCGTCTAAACGCATAACGGCTGTCTTTCATTGCCTCGTTACCCGTCGATACCCAACTGCCGCCTTTAATTAGGTTGTGCTTATTGTCAAAGGTTGGCGTGGTAAAGTCATCGTATAACGGATGCACTTTAAAGCCATCAAAAGGATAAATGGGCGTTTCCGTCCATTGCCATGCATTACCCACTACGTCATAGAATTCACCGGTTTGGTTGGTATTTACCGGCTCGCTTGATGCATGCTTTTGAAGGGCAATATTGAAACCATCTCGATATACCGCTTGGTTAAGCCCGGCCTCATCACGCATTCGCAACCATTCATTCTCGGTAGGAAGACGGATGACTTTGCCACTTCTTTCGCTTTTATAATTACAGAACGCTTTCGCTTCGTGATAGTTCACGTCAACAGGCCAATCTAATGGCAGCGCAAATTCCTCAGTCATGCTTCGATACACAAAACCAGACTCGGTTTTAGACCAAAATAAGGGATGCTTTGCTTTGGTATAAAGCCGCCAGCTATTGCCTTCCTCTTCCCAGTATTCTGCGTTATCGTAGCCGCCGTCTTCAACAAACGATAAAAACTCGCCATTGCTCACCAAAAACTTGGACGCTTTAAAATCGTTCACATGCGCGTTAAGCGTGCCATATTCATTATCCCAGCCATAGTATTGATTATCCCAAGACTTATTCTGAGAAATATCACCAGACGATACGTTAATAAAATCGTTCACTGGTGCCTTGTCTAGGCTGGTCACAGAATCGCTACAGCGAGGCCAAGAATCTTGGGACTTAACAAACGAAAGCGGTAGTTGGCGAATAAGCACTGAAGACGTTTCAAGGTGGATCCTTTCATGCTCAATACCCATCACAATTGGCCACATGGGGCTTTCCCAATCTATCGGCATAGAGAAGTTAATAGTATCAATGAGGTCGCACATCAGCGTACGCACTTGGTCTCGGTATGCTCTTACTTCATCAACGGTTGGCCAATCGTAGTTATTGTCATTGAGGTCGTCCCAGCTCATTTCATCAACACCGATGGCAAATAATGACTCAAAACGAGGGTTTATCCGTTCATTTATCGCTTTGGAAAGAATGAGTTTGTTGATAAAGAATGTTGCTGTGTGGCCAAAGTAGAAAATCAGCGGATGACGAAGTCGTTCAGCACGCTGATAAAAAGCCTCATCACTGCTTAAGCATGAAAAAAGTGATTCATAGGTATCGAATGAGTCGAGAAAATACGTTTTCACTTCCATACGTTTTTGCTCAACAGAACCTTCGTTTAGTTTGAGCGTTGACATTGCCTGCATATATTCCTCGTTTTTATTCTTTTATTAATGTTTGCCTGTCTACTTCTAAGGAAGACATGGAGCATCGCTTCTAACGCCGACGCAAAAAGCATTAATATTTCGTTATATACTATTTGTAGCAAAAATCCGCTGCATTATCAGACTTTTCTGTATTGGTTTTACAACGGAGCTATATGATGGGATGAACCTTAAATACCCTGCATGCATTGGTTGAGATCAAAAGTTCTTCTCTAAAAATAGTGAAAACAATGATGTATCACTGACATACGGCAGTGAATGAAATTAAGAAGCCGTAGTTTGAAGTAAAAGTATTGTGAGTCAGTGTAAAGAGTGTTTGTTACAGGCAAAAAAAAACCCGCACATTGTGCGGGCTTCTTTCAATATGGCGGAGAGTGAGGGATTCGAACCCCCGGTGGGTTTGACCCCACGTCTGATTTCAAGTCAGGTGCATTAAACCGAGCTCTGCCAACTCTCCTCAAGTGCTGCGTATGATAATGATTTTGGCTGGCCTGTAAAGCCCTTATTTCAATAAAATCAATCAACTGGCGAATTGGTGAACAATGTGATTATATTTTGATTTGTAGTAACAAAAATTGAGCAATTCGCACTTGTTATCGCGACGACTAAGCACTGCAACGACTAAGCCACTATTCGGTTTTACTTCAATTTCACAATAGCGGCTTAGGGCCTAGCACAATGACTAATAATGGACTAAAGCTATTCTTAATTTTCTGATAGCTCGAATTTTTTTACTATTGTGCTATCTATTGAATGCTTACCCCCACCCTGTATGGCCAATGCCACAGTGATAGCCAGCAGCGATAGTGCAAATTCGTATCCGTTGTTACTCATAAATAACCCGTTACTGCCATGAACAGTCACAATTGCAATAATCATGGTGAAGGCGCTTACCACTGCGGCAGGTCTAGTTAATAAACCAAGTATTAACGCGATCCCGCCAAAAAATTCAGCACTTCCAGCTAATAGCGCCATTAAAAAGCCAGGCGCTAAGCCAATACTCTCCATCCACTGACCCGTACCTTCTAATCCGTATCCGCCAAATGCCCCGAACAGCTTCTGACTGCCATGTGCAGCTAAAATAATGCCTACTGGTAGGCGTAATGCAAGGTTGGCGATGCTGTTGTTAGTTGTAAATACGCTTTTTAGTAGTGAATTTTTCATTTTTTAATCTCCAATAGTTTTTAATTTATGAATTCATGAGTGCCTGTCATATAAGCTGTACTCTCAAGATGATAAGAATAATAACTAACAACAACGCTTGAATAAATGGTGTAATTATTGAATGATTATCAACAATTTGTTTTCAATATTATTTACGAAGAATGAGTGAATAATATTGAAAGATGACTGAGAGGCTATGGTTATGGACCGAATAGATCTATTGAAGACGTTTGTTGTGGTAGTAAACGAAGGTAGCTTTACTAACGCTGCATCGAAACTCGATATGTCTAATCAACTCGTTAGCAAATATATCAACCAGCTTGAAAAGCGTCTCGACGCCCGTCTTTTCAACCGAACCACTCGAAAGATTCATTTAACTGAGGCCGGCTATCAATGCTTACAGCACGCTAATCATATTCTTGAAAGTGTCAATGATATGGAAGGCCAACTTGGACTGTTGAATTCTCAAGTAAAGGGAACACTGCGCATTAGCGCTCCGGTCTCATTTTCCACCCTTCACTTATCAGACTGTATTGGTCAATTCCAAACCCAATATCCCGACGTGTCTATAAACCTGCAGTTAAACGATAGAAAAGTGGATGTGGTGGAAGAAGGATTAGATGTAGCATTGCGCGCAGGCATACTCAGCAATTCTTCGCTGATCGCTAAAAAGGTGACTACGATAAAGCTTGCTGTTTGCGCATCACCACAGTACTTAAAGAAGTACGGTACTCCACAGCACCCATGCGAGCTGCGTCCAGAGCATTATCTCGAATATGCACATGTTAATTACGACAACGACAAATCGGAACTCATACAGGCGCTGAGAACAAATGCGCAAAAACACGCACCTCGATTAACAGCCAACAACGGAGAGGTACTTGCTGACGTGGCAAAGCACGGTGAGGGTTATGTACTGCAACCTACATTTATTGTATCTAAGGCGCTACAAAGCGGCGAACTGGTGTCCATACTAGAAAACTATGTACCACAGTCTGTATCACTTTATGCCGTATACCCTCACCGTAAGCTGGTTTCTTCAAAGCTTAAGGTGTTTATCGACTTTTTATGCGAATTTTTTGACGATACGCCCCATTGGGATAGAAAAACTAAACACGAAAAGACGACATGATGGCCGGCACACCGGGGAACATGCCAATCAGCGCCATTACCGTACACAGCACAATAAAAGTGATGCCTGGTATTAGCCACCTACCCGCCTTTCCAAGATCTAACGCTCGCTCTTTACACCCTACAATACCCAGGTTATCGAGCAGCATCGTAAACGACCATCCAAATACGGGGTTCACCAGCACTGAACTGATGACAACAAGCGCTGCAGATTGTGTTGTTTTACCCTCTCGGGTCATTTGCATGCCAGCTTCCATGAGAGGCAGAAACACGCCAACAATAAGGGCGACACATAACACTGGAGGCCAAATTGCTAAGTCCATGGGATAGCCCCAAATTGCGGCTATCACACACAACAGGCCTGTTATTATTGCGCCACCGGGTATGGGTCTGCGGGCAATTGACGCTGGAATAATATATGTGCCCCATGATGAGGCAATATTGCCACCTCCAAGCGCTGAGCCTATTGCTTGTCGACTAGACGCAGCAATCATAGTGTCATCTATATTCATGTAGGCATTTTCACTATTTTTAGGATAGCTCAGTTTTTGAAACACTTGCTGACCGAGAAAATCCGGTGACCACATAGCCACGGCCAACACAGCAAAAGGTAATACGGCAACAAAATGAGACCAATCGGGTAGCCCTAGCTGCCAACCGGTATTCTCACCCCACCAATAGGCTGGGTTTAAATTTGGCATACCTGGCGAGGTCGTGAATTCAAAAGGCGCGCCCATCGCAAGAGCGATCACCGCTGCCATAACGGCCCCAAGAGGAATGGCTAACCAGCGCTTTTTGATGTGCTCGAGCCATGCAAACATCACAATAGTGGCAATGAGTACAACAAACGCTAAATAGCCCATATTGAAACCTTCGGCCCATTCAAACAGTTTTTTTACCTGCCCAGTAATGCCAATAAATCCGAGATACAGTAAAAGACCACCGCACACACCGTTACTGGTTAGCCTTGCAAGCAGGCTTCCCCCTTTGGTGATCCCCAATAAAAAGCCCAGTACGCCAATTAGCAATCCTAACGCCATGGGATGACCACCCGATGCAACCATTAAAGGCACTAGAGGTAACAAAGGTCCGTGGGTGCCGGCCAAGTTAGCCGATGGATTTAAAAAACCGGATATCAGAACCACAAACAAAACGGCGGCGATAAGTAGCTCAAAGCGAACATTCTCTATGACAAATTCCGGCGATAAACCAAGTGGTGCAGCAAAAGCCCCTACCACCGCAGCAACCATAACAATTTTACCTATAGTAGCTGCCATGCCTGGAATAAAGTCTTCCCACTCAATGCGGTAATCTTTAAAAGGAAGATTCGGACGCCAGCGTTTCACAGACAGTATTTGTAATTCGTGATTGAGATAATCATCTCGGGTTTTGAAAGAGTGACTTGGCTTATGCAGTTCTTTATATGAAGCACTATCTTGAGACACAAAACACCTGTGGGTTGCTAAAAGGAAGCGCAAGGGTAAACAGGTCTAAGGAGGGTAACAATGCGACTGTAGTCTTAGTCAAAAGTCTAATCAGCGCCGATCCGTGGATATATTTTCTTTTGGCATAAAAAAACCCGCAACAATGTGCGGGTTTCTCTAATCTGGCGGAGAGTGAGGGATTCGAACCCCCGGTGGGTTTGACCCCACGTCTGATTTCAAGTCAGGTGCATTAAACCGAGCTCTGCCAACTCTCCAGAAGTGCTGCGTATCTTAATGATATTTTTTTCGCTGTAAAGGGAAAAATGAAAAAAGTTATTTAAGTGCCCATAAATCAAACAAATAACGTATTAAGTGAGTACCTTGGCTGTTTTTATAAGCACATAACATCATTTTCATCTGAAACTACTTGAAAATGGGAACTAAAACCCATACAACATACACTAAATGTAAGTGTACCAGTTGTGGTCATATCATAGTCCTATCGGAGGAAACAATGGATCAACGTTCGATGTATTCTAGTGCATCTCAACCATCGGTATTGCAGACGAACAAGGTTCTACGCAACACCTACATGCTGCTTGCGATGACACTAGCGTTTAGTGCAGTTTGTGCAGGTGTCGCAATGGCAGTAGGTATTTCACCTATGATGTCATTAGGCATGACCATAGGCGCATTTATCACTTTATTTGTTGTTCAGAAGAAAGCAGACACATCATCAGGTATTTTTTGGGTGTTTGCGTTTACAGGTTTAATGGGTGCGTCCCTCGGCTACACATTAAACTTCTATCTAGGCGTGGCTGGACCAGGTCTGATTATGGAAGCATTAGGCGCAACGGCGCTGGTGTTTTTCGCTCTATCAGGTTATGTACTGACGACTAAGAAAGACTTCTCATTCATGGGTGGTTTCTTGGTTGTAGGTTTAGTGGTAGTGCTTGTTGCCTTAATTGCGAACATTTTCTTTGCAGTGCCAGCGGTAAGCTTGGCTCTTAACGCAGCTATCGTATTTATCATGTCTGGTTTCATCTTGTATGACACTAGCCGTATCATCCACGGTGGTGAAACAAACTACATTCGCGCTACTGTGTCGCTTTACCTGAACATATACAACTTGTTCACTGCGATACTTCACCTTCTAGGTGCATTTGGCGGCGACGACTAAACAAGCGTTTAATACGTAAAACAAACACCCCTTAATCGGGGTGTTTTTGTTTGGAACACTTTTTATGGCGCAATATTCAGTTTTAATTACCTCATCCCCTTTTCATGGCGACAGTACACTTCGTGCGCTTCAGTTTATTGCAGGCGTGATTGACAGTGGCAGCACTATCGATAATGTCTTTTTTTATGGTGATGGGGTTTATCATACCAACAACCTTATGCTTGAGGCTGGTGGTGAGTGCTTTAGCTTTGGTGAGTGGAAAAAGCTATCTGAAGCCCATAACGTAAAACTGTTGGTGTGCATTACCGCTGCGGTAAAACGCGGTATTGTGAGCGAACAGGAAGCGGTTAATAACGGCATCGCCTCCGCGAATTTAACCGCTCCTTTTATTCAGGCTGGCTTGGGCGAGTTTTTTACTGAGTTACATAATTGCACTAGGTTGGTACAATTTTAATGGCGAGTTTACTTATCCGATTTACTCAGAGCCCTTATGGCAGCGCGTTTAGTCAAGACGGGCTAGACTTTGCGCTTGCAGCAACAAATTATGGGCATACGGTTCACGTTCTTTTTGAAGGTGAAGGGGTATTACAGCTTGTTCAAACAGCATCAACAAAAGGGATAAGGAACCACAGTAAACGTTTAGCCTCTATGCCTTTATTTGATATTGAAGAATGTTTTATCTGCAAAGATAGCGTCGACGCTTTTGCAATCGATAGCGTGCTTTTAAATACCGGATTAATAGAAAAACTCGAAGGACAACTGCTAAGCGCTACACAGCGACTGGCATTGATTCAACGCGCTGATCATGTGGTAACCTTTTGATGATTATTAATATTACCAGTACACAGCTTTCAAGCAGCAATAATGCATTATTAAATGCCGTTTTCGATGCAAATTTAGATGCAGTTTTAAATGCAAATAATGAGACGGCTTCTAATACCGGTGTTAAAGCAGACGAAGCCACTGACTCGGCGGCCATCATTATATTTTCTGGCGATGGCGTTTTTGCACAATCCAGTATTGCATCACTATTAGCTAAGCGTAAAGCGTTGTCAGACGAAGCCGAAGCAAGCCCCAGCAAGACGATACTTTTTGCAGTACAAGCAGATTTAGCACTTCGAGGTGCGTGTGTTGTGAACAATGTTTCGATAATCAATCATCGAGAACTTGCAGAGCTAGCGAATCGTCATCAGCAATGGGTTACGCTCTGAGCTTATGGGTTATAGGTTAGTTTGCGTTAAAGAGTGGGTGGGTTGTATTTGGTAAAGCATATTTAGTGAAGCATAATTGGTGAAGCATTTTTGGTGAAGCGTATTTGGCGGTTTAAAAAGGTGATATGGCCGACCAAAGAGAAAACGCGGTACTGAAATGACCTATTAGAAGACGCTCCGAAATAGCCTTACAAGAATTCGCTACGAGAAAAGCCAATAGATAGACCCAAGAAAAAAACTCAAGATAAAGACGGACGAGATAAGAATGTCACAAGATACCTTCAGCTTTACCTACAACGGAAATGAAATTCCAACAGACAAAGCGGGTTACCTGCTAGATTATACGTTGTGGGATGAGGGAATGGTGCCCTTACTGGCCCAAGAAGAAAATATTGAGCTAAGCGATGCACACTGGGAAGTCGTTCGTTTTGTTCGCGAGTTTTATGAAGAGTACGAAACAAGCCCAGCTATTAGAGCGCTGGTTAAAGCCATGGCAAACAAGTTTGGCCCCGAAAAAGGAAATAGCCGCTATTTACAGCGTCTGTTCAAAAAAGGCCCAGCCAAACAAGCAACAAAGCTAGCTGGCCTACCAAAACCTGCGCGCTGCCTATAACGCCTCTATTAATATGCCCTTTCCTAAAGTGTTCGTTTCTAATATGCCCTTCTTTAACATATAATTCTCTAATATGCCCTTTAATATATAGAGCACAAATAGTGCCGCTGGCATTTTACTAGAGACTATTATCACAACATCATAGAAAAGAGCTGTTTTACCGACACAGCAGCTATCCCATTAGATACTGTGTAGGCTGTTTAGCGTGTGGAAGCTGGCAATATAGTTGTGGGTGCTAAAGGTTCGCCGCTTTTAAAGGTTTTCACTTTAGTGACTTCCAGGTCGCAGTAAATTTTGGGGTTCGACAATAGTTCATCGACAGCACCGTCGTCCCTATTCCCAAGCCAAGCGTTAATAACTTCTTTATCGTGGGGTAAGAAACAAGGAATGGATTTTTCGTGATACTGGCTGAAATCAGGTCTTGGCGGCCGCGTTACCACTGCACATGAAAAGCATCCGTTGCTAAACATTCGATAGACCACACCTAGCAGCATGGCGCCGCTGGTAGGACGCATTAAATACTGTGATTTACCGTTAGCAGAAGGATTAGACTCTCCCACTGCAGTAGCGACAACAACACCACGCCGTTTAGATATTGCTTTGTGCCAGTAAGGGCTATCCAAATTTCTTGCATTAAACGTGGTGCGATCACCAAGCGCTAATGTCTCGCCAACGGGGCTCGCGTCAAACCACCACGTTGCGTTTATAGTGCGTTTACTATCTACAATAAGATTAGAGATACGTTTATCTACCGATTTGCCAAATGCAGGATAAAAATTGAGTGTATCGCTATGCTGTGCCTCATGGTTAAAGAGCGGAATGGTTTCACCTAATCCAACTTCCTCAAGCAGTTCTAAAACCGCGGGGGCGTTTGTCTCTCGTTGAATAAAACCACACATATAGCCTCCATGTTTTCCACACTTATTAGACTTCTAATAAGAATTGCAATTTTCTAGCAAATACGATGATATTTAGCCAAAATTCTCGTTACGCATAACCGATTAAAACAGCAAATACAAAAAAAGGCCTGAGGTAAAAACCATCAGGCCTTTATTGTACGTTTAATTAAAAACCTTTTAATACAATACTTTATAAATGAATAAGTGCGAATAGCTACCTACGGTGTTCAACAAGTATTGCGAAGCCCCTCGGTTTACTGAGGCTTAAGTACTTCAACACCGCCCATGTAAGGGACGAGCGCTTTAGGTACCGTTACGCTGCCGTCGGCTTGCTGATTATTCTCTAAAATAGCAACCAATGTACGCCCTACTGCTAAACCTGAACCATTCAATGTGTGAAGCAACTCAGGCTTGTTGGTTTCAAGGTTACGGAAGCGAGCCTGCATACGGCGGGCTTGGAAATCTAACATGTTAGAACACGAAGAGATTTCTCTGTAGGTGTTTTGGGCTGGTAACCACACTTCCAAATCGTAGGTTTTACACGCACCAAAGCCCATATCACCAGTGCACAGCAACATTTTGCGGTAAGGTAATTCAAGCTTTTGCAGAATCGCTTCAGCGTGACTAGTAAGCGCCTCAAGTGCTTCAAAGCTATCTTCAGGCTTTACTAGCTGCACTAACTCCACTTTATCGAATTGATGCTGACGAATAAGGCCTCGTGTATCGCGACCGTATGAGCCTGCCTCAGAACGAAAACACGGTGTATGGGCCGTCATTTTCACTGGCAGCGATTTAGCGTCTACTATCTCATCGCGCACGATGTTAGTGAGTGGCACTTCTGCAGTAGGAATCAGGGATAGCCCCTGTCCTTCTTCAGTTGCTGGCTGAGTGTGAAACAAATCTTCACCAAACTTTGGAAGTTGACCTGTGCCATATAGGCTGTCAGAGTTTACTAAGTAAGGCACGTACATTTCTTGATAGCCGTGCTCACCGGTATGCACATCTAACATAAACTGCGCAATCGCCCGATTTAAACGTGCAACATCGCCACGCATAACAACAAAGCGGCTGCCGGTAATTTTACTTGCCGTAGAAAAATCGAGGCCATTGTTTAAGCGCTCGCCTACATCGACATGGTCACTTACTTCAAAATCAAACGTTCTTGGTTGACCCCAGCGTGATATCTCTACATTGTGATTTTCGTTCTCACCTTCAGGCACAGACTCGTCAGGCAAATTAGGTATGCCTTGTGTCATCACTGTAATTTCATCTAACAATGCAGTTAATTCAGCTTTTGCTGAATCAAGCTCATCACCGAGCTTACCAACTTCAGCGAGCAAAGGCGCAATGTCTTCGCCCTGTGCTTTCGCTTTACCAATAGACTTACTGCGCACGTTACGCTCGTTCTGCAGATCCTGAGTTCTGGATTGAAGTGTTTTTCTTTTTTCTTCAAGCGAACTAAATGCTGCCACATCAAGCTTAAAACCACGGGCAGCCAAACGTTCGGCAGTTTGTTCTATATCGCTTCGCAAACACTTTGGATCTAACATGCGCTTCTACTTATCCTTTCATCAATTCAATTGCCAGCCAACCTGCTATTAAGCAAGCGCCGACATTAAGAAATACGTTAGCTATGGCCTTCAGCCACAGCCCATTTTCTAACAACGTTAGCGTTTCAATGGAAAACGTTGAGAATGTTGTAAATGCACCCAATAATCCCACACCTAGTAGTGCGCGGTATGGTGAATCGCTCAAATCGTGACGTTCTATCAAGCCATAAAGAAGCGCCAGCGCAAATGAGCCAATGACATTTACCGTTAGTGTACCAAACGGCATGTTTTTTCCAAACCAAGAATCTACCGTTGTGGTAACAAAATAGCGTAAACATGCACCTGTCGCGCCGCCAGCGGCGATAAAACAGTACAATGTTAAGCTGTGTGATACGCCAAGTGACACGCTAATACCCCTTTACCGTCTGTTTTTGCTCTGTGAATTTAAGCTGTCTAAGAAATCTCGTTTCGCTTTAAGTGCCTTTTCTAAGCCTCTCTCACTTGGCTCATAAAATCGCGTTCCCACAATACTCTCTGGCAAATAAGTCTCCCCTGCCGCAAAAGCATTTGGCTCATTATGTGCGTAGCGATAACCATCGCCATGGCCAAGATCTTTCATTAACGACGTGGGAGCGTTACGTAAATGCATAGGCACTGGCGCATCTGACGTTTTTCTGGCTAATGCCTTTGCAGCACTAAACGCCATATAAACCGCATTACTTTTAGCTGCTAATGCACAATAAACGGCAGCCTGCGCGATAGCCCGTTCGCCTTCAGCTGGACCTACGCGATGAAATGTATCCCAAGCATTAATGCAAAGCTGCATGGCGCGCGGATCAGCATTGCCAATATCCTCTGAAGCGATAGCCAGCAAACGCCTACCAACGTAAAGGGCATCGCCACCACCGTCTAAAATTCGGGCATACCAGTATAGCGCTGCATCGGGGTCTGAACCTCTCACCGATTTGTGAAAGGCAGAAATGAGATCGTAAAACGTATCGCCTTTATTATCGTAGCTCGCCACTTTTTGACCAACGGCTTGCTCAATGTCACCAATGGCAATTTCATCATTACTGGTAAAGTCGGCAGATAGCTCTAAATAAGTGAGGAGGCGTCTGGCATCACCACTGCTTAAGTCGATAAGGGCTTGTTTTGCAGGTTCTGAAATTTTTAAATGCCGTTCGCCCAGCCCTTTTTGCACATTGCCTAAAGCCCGTTCTACTAGCTCGGCCAAAGCATCATTTTCAAGTGGCTTAAGTACGTAAACTCTTACCCGAGATAACAACGCATTGTTTAGCTCAAAAGACGGATTTTCCGTGGTTGCACCGATAAAAGTCACGACACCGGATTCAACGAACGGTAAAAACGCGTCCTGCTGACTTTTATTAAAACGATGCACTTCATCAACGAATAATAGCGTACGCTGATTGTAGCGTGCGTTATCTTGGGCGCTGTCCATGGCCGCACGAATGTCTTTTACCCCAGACGTCACTGCTGAAATACGAAGCACTGTAGCGTTCGTATATTCTCCGATGAGCTCTGCTAGGGTTGTCTTTCCTGTTCCAGGGGGCCCCCACAAAATCATCGAATGACAGTGACCCGCTTCTAGCATTTTACGAAGGGGCTTGTCAGGGCCTAAAAGGTGAGATTGGCCGCTGTATTCTTCAATAGTAGTAGGCCGCATCCGCGCGGCCAGTGGGGCGAATGCCTGATTAACGTTGGTCATCAATAATAAAACTGTCTGGCACTTCAACCTCAAACGTATCAGCGGCAAGTGGGAAGGTTGTTTCTATATCACTGAAGGTCAGCGTGCTTATCTGTTGCTGAGCATCTAACATGGTTAACGCTGCAAGTTCGTTGTCGCTATTGAACGTAAGGGTAAGCGTTAATATTTGTCCGCCCTGCTGTTTAGGCGTTATTTGAAAGCTGCGCAAACCTGACGTGTTTTCTTGTCCTGACCTGTTTTTTTGCTCTAACAGCTGCGATAACGCATTATCAAGCTGGCTAATAGAAAACATCGACCACGTGCTGTTATCAGTAGAGGTGAGTAACATAACAGGGTTGTCTTTAATAGCATTTGCCTGAGATAGCACAGTAACCTGCTCTACAAATGTGTCTACATTCCACACGGCCTCGCCGTCGGCGATAAGTAGCGTCTCGTCTGGAAAAGTTGTTTCCCAACGCAGCTTGTCAGGACGTGTCATAGTAAGCACACCCTGTGCTTCATGCACTACATTTTGTTGGGCATCCACAACGGTTTGAGCAAAGTTAGCCCGAAACTGACGCATATCACTGAGCAGTGTTTTTAATGCCGCTGTGTCGTTAGTATCAATATCGCTCGTTGATTCAGGTGCGGCCATGGATTCAGGAGCAGCCATTGATTCAGGAGCAGCTTCGACTGAGGCCTGTGTTTGAGCATTTAACACAAAACTTGTTGCGCCAGCAGCCACTAAAAGCACACTGCGTACAAGGTACATTGCTTTGTTCTTCATATCGTTATTCCTTTATTGGGGGCGGCGCTATTACTTCGCGATTTCCGTTGTGCCCCTGTGCACTTACGACCCCACTCGCCTCCATTTGTTCAACTAAACGCGCTGCTCGATTGTAACCAATTCTGAATTTACGCTGCACGCTAGACACACTTGCACGGCGTGTTTCAGTAACAAATGCGACGGCATCATCGTAGAATGCGTCAAACTCTTGCTCTTCGCCTTCAGGTTGTTCACCAGGCAGTAGTACTTCAGCAGACGCTTCACCGTTTAGAATTTCATCGATGTACTCGGGCTCGCCACGTTTCTGCCAATCGGCTACCACGGCATGCACCTCATGATCGTCTACAAACGCGCCATGTACTCGCGTAGGCACCGGACTTCCTGGCGGTAGGTAAAGCATGTCTCCCATACCAAGCAGTGTTTCAGCACCCTGCTGGTCTAATATGGTACGCGAATCTATCTTGCTTGATACCTGAAATGCGATACGAGTAGGGATGTTTGCTTTGATTAATCCGGTAATAACATCTACTGACGGTCTTTGCGTAGCCAAAATAAGGTGTATGCCTGCGGCTCGCGCTTTTTGTGCAATACGTGCTATCAATTCCTCTACTTTTTTACCAACGATCATCATCATGTCAGCAAATTCGTCCACCACAACCACAATGGCAGGTAATTTATCTAAATCTGGCGCTTCGATTTCCATGCTCTCTTCATTTTTCCAGAGCGGATCTTTTATCGGCGTTCCATTTGCCTTAGCCTCTTCAACTTTCACGTTGTAGCCTTTGAGGTTTCTCACACCAAGTGCACTCATTAATCGATATCGGCGCTCCATTTCGCCCACACACCAACGAAGAGCATTTGCCGCCTCTTTCATATCGGTAACAACTTCAGACAGTAAGTGAGGAATACCTTCATATACCGATAATTCGAGCATTTTAGGATCTATCATGATCATGCGAACGTCTTCAGGCGTGCTTTTATATAGCAGGCTCAAAATCATTACGTTCACACCTACCGATTTACCCGAGCCTGTAGTACCAGCAACGAGTACATGGGGCATTTTCGCTAAATCTACAATAACTGGCTTACCGGATATATCAGCGCCAAGTACCATGGTAAGCGCCGATTTATTCGATTGAAACGCGTCGCAGCTGATAACTTCGCTCAAGCGAACCATTTCTCGCTGCTTATTCGGTAGCTCTAATCCGATAACCGATTTACCAGGGATAACCTCAACAACACGCACCGACATGGCAGACATCGCTCGCGCCAAATCTTTCGACAAACCAGTGATTTTACTTACCTTAACCCCCGGCGCTAAATCGAGCTCAAAACGCGTAATAACAGGCCCTGGATAAACACCCACTACCGTGGCTTCAATATTAAAATCGGCTAACTTTTCCTCAACCAGGCGAGATATACCCTCTATCTCTTCTTGGGTAAGGGGGTTTTCGTGTTTATCGGCTCGCTCTAGCAAATCAAACGATGGCATGGGCGCCATGTTTTCATCAATTTCCTGTCTTGGCTTAATAGGCTTAGCACCCACTGCCGCTGGCGAAAACGGTTGTTGTACAGAGGTATCTACCGTTTTTTGAGCCTTTGCAGGTTCTACGGGAGGTTGAATATGCGAGTTCGATGAGTCTTCTTCGTCGCTAGCGTAAGGCATGTCTGCATTAAATTCATCAAACTCGTCAAAGTCACCGATGGTTGGCTCAGCTTTTCTTGTGCTTTCACTGAAAGCGGCAGAGTTTGTTGCGTTAGGAGTCATTTCGTTAGCATCTTCATCCGCTCTACTATCAACGATTGATTCAGCTGAATTTCCAGAATCACCCAACCCCACTTTATCCTTAACGGCCGCGCGCATGCCTGATAAAGAAAATGGCGATTTTTTCGGCTCTTTTTCGATATCCTTAGAAGACGGTGTGAGCTCGTCTGTACCGTCGGTGTGAGAATAAAATGGCGGTTCGCTCTCTTCATCTGACTGGCTGGTATGGTGAGTAGTGTCTACCGTAAACCGTGGTTCCTGTCTCTCATAGGGCGAATGACGCTGATTCGCCGCACTATCATCGTGTGCATTGTGTGAAGGCGCAGCAGATTGCGCTCCCCTCTCCTGCCCCTGCTCATGTTCAGAACCAGAAGCAGAGTCAGATTCATAAGCAGGCTCAGCGCGCATGGTCGTAATATCAAGCTCACCTGATGAAGCGGTATTATCCTTAACATTACTGGTTAGCGCTAAGCGCGGCATCTCAAAAGACAGTAACCGCTGGGGTGCACTAATCGTTTTTCTGGTAAGCCACAGAGCGCCCTCGCCTATTTTGTCAATAATCGAAAGCCAGCTCACGCCGGTGAGTAAAGTAAACCCCGTGCAAAAGAAACAGAGTAAAAGGAGGATTGTGCCCGCGGTATTAAAATAGGGAATTAGTGCAGAGCTTATAACATCTCCAACAAAGCCCCCAGCAGAAAAGTTATAAATATCGTCAAAGTTGATACTCGCGATACCCGTTGCACCCAGTGCCATGAGTAAACCGCCAATAATCCGAAGACCAATGGTTAAGTAGTCAAATTCATCAAGCTCTTTAATATGCTGAAAAAGAAACCAGCCTAAGAACGCCGCACCAAAAGGCAGTAAATAGGCAAGGAAGCCGAAAGAAAATAGCAATAAATCAGCAACCCACGCGCCAGTGGCCCCCACCCAATTGTGTACATCGAGCTGCAGCCCGGCTTGGCTCCATCCAGGATCGCCAGGATGAAAAGATGCTAGTGCCAGCAATAAGAAAAAGGCGAAAACGCAAGCGACTATCATGCCTGCTTCCCACACTCGCTGAACCCCTGTTAATCGCGCCATAACGTTTATAAAACCTTTAAATTATCTGCCACTACTATTGATGTAATGCGCTATAAGTACAAGAAACCCGTTTTTGTTTCCTGCTATCCATTCTCTGTAACCGCCTCAAACCTTCTGTAACCGATATGTATTGGTTCTGTAAGGTATTGAAAGCGCGCGAGTATTAAAGCACTGTATTTTTGCACAGCCTACCATAAAAGCAACATTCTGAGCCATGCTTTCATTACTTCAAATTAATGCGCAAAGAAGACGTACTTTTGACTTCTTCCATAACCACATAGGTTCTAGACTCACTGACGCCCGGCAAGCGCAGTAGTGTGTCTCCTAATAGCTTTCGATAGCTAGACATATCTGCCACTCTTGCCTTTAACAGAAAATCAAAGTCGCCTGAAACTAGGTGGCACTCTTGTATATCGTCGTGCAATTTTACCGCAGCAGAAAATTCTGCAAAGATATCCACGGAAGTTTTCGTTAAAGTTATCTCCACAAACACCAACATTGCGGCGCCAAGTTTTTCGGGATCCACAATGGCGTGGTAGCCTTTTATATAGCCTTGGCTTTCCAATCGCTTAACCCGCTCGAGGCATGGGCTGGGGCTCAGGCCCACTTCCTTAGCCAGTTCCACATTAGAAACCCGTCCGTTTTTTTGTAACTGAACTAGGATATTCCTGTCTATTCGGTCAAGGTGTTTTGGGGTTTTTACTAACATATTATATTTTTCAAAAGCAATTAATAGCCATACTATATGCTAATAACTGCTATTTTTCAGCACATAGTTCGCTTTTTATTAACGTATACTCGCCAAAATAAACACAGTTATTTTTAAAGCCGAGCCACTCAGAGCTCATCAGTAATAAGAGGACCTAGTATGTTAGTTGGTGTACCAAAAGAAATAAAAAACCACGAGTATCGTGTTGGCCTAACGCCAGCTGCAGTGAAAGAATTCACAAGCAACGGTCACTCTGTGCTAGTTCAAACATTAGCAGGCGATGCCATTGGTTTTACTGACGAAATGTACGTAGCCGCTGGCGCTACTATTGCGCCAACAGCTGAGCAAGTTTTCGCAGAAGCAGAAATGATTGTAAAGGTAAAAGAGCCCCAGCCTAACGAATGTAAAATGCTGCGCAAAGGCCAGACTTTATATACTTACCTTCACCTTGCACCAGACCCAACGCAGACTAAACTTCTCGTTGAATCTGGAGCAACTTGTATTGCTTATGAAACAGTAACTGACGACCGTGGAGGCCTCCCTCTTCTTGCTCCTATGAGTGAAGTTGCAGGCCGTATGTCTGTACAAGCAGGTGCGCATTACCTAGAAAAAGCCCACGGTGGCAGTGGCACATTGCTTGGCGGTGTACCAGGTGTGGCACCTGGTAAAGTATTGGTTATTGGTGGTGGCGTTGTAGGAACAAATGCAGCGAAAATGGCCCTTGGTTTAGGCGCTGAGGTGGTTATTCTTGACCGCTCTCTTCCGCGTTTGCGTCAAATCGACGATATTTTTAATGGCCAAGTGAAGACAGTTTATTCTACTGTTGACGCAATCGAGCACTATTCGTCAAAAGCTGACCTAGTGGTTGGCGCGGTGTTAATTCCTGGCGCAGCAGCACCTAAGTTGCTTAACCGTGAACAAATTGCGGCAATGAAGCCTGGCTCAGTATTGGTAGATGTTGCCATCGACCAAGGTGGTTGTTTTGAAACTTCAAAAGCAACGACACACCAAGACCCTGTTTATATCATTGATGATGTTGTGCACTATTGTGTTGCTAACATGCCAGGTGGTGTTGCGCGTACATCAACGATGGCGCTAAACAATGCAACTCTGCCTTTTGGCCTTGCTTTGGCAAACAAGGGTCCAGTTCAAGCAATGCTAGATGACAAGCATTTACTTGCGGGCTTGAACACCCACGAAGGAAAAGTTACGTATAAGGCGGTTGTCGATGCGTTGGGTGAAGAACTTGGCCTAACTTATACGCCAGCAGAAGTAGCGCTTAACGGTCTATAATTTAGCAGCTACTGCTTTGGGTTAGCCCCGCTTAATAAAAAAGCTCGATGTCTGTAATAAGACATCGAGCTTTTTTGTATGTATTCAATTGATAAACCAAAAATGAATTCGCTGTTCAAGGCATGTGACTATGATTAATAGACGCTCACCAAAAGCTTTATGAACGCTTAACTAACGCCCGACTAGCGCTCATTGAAGAGCATATAAAAACCCAAATGCGTCAAACTAGCACAGGTTCAACGAATAGATTCATTAACCTCTGCTAACACTGCCATGGGATCTGATGCCTGTGTAATAGGCCGGCCCATCACTAAATAGCTAACGCCATCATTAATAGCATCAGGGGGCGTCATTACTCGCTTCTGGTCGCCAGCTTGGCTTCCACTAGGCCTTATGCCGGGTGTTACCAGTAAAAAATCATCGTTATGACGTTTGCGCAGAGCAGCTGCTTCTTGCGCTGAGCAAACTATACCGTCTAAGCCGGCTTTTTCCGTTAACCCTGCCAGTCGTAATACCTGCTGTTCAGGGGTAACGCCATCAATAACACCTGAAAGCTGCTCTTGATCCATACTGGTTAGCACCGTGACGGCAATCAGCTTGGTGTTGGGGTTGTTGCTATTTTCAATGGCGAGCTTTGCAGCCTGCATCATTGGCAGCCCGCCAGAAGCATGAACGTTTACCATCCAAACGCCAAGTTCAGCAGCAGCTTTACACGCTTTGGCCACGGTATTGGGGATATCGTGAAATTTTAGATCTAAGAAAACGTCAAACCCTTTACCCACTAAACTCTTAACAAACTCTGGCCCGAATAAAGTAAACATTTCTTTGCCTACTTTGAGTTTACACAAGCTGGGACTTAGCTTATCGACAAACGCTAATGCGGTGTCTTTGTCGTCATAATCAAGCGCTACAATAACGCGGGGTTCTTGAATAGCTTCATTGGGATTAGCTTTGGGCATAAATCATTACTCTCCATCTAACCCTTTTATGGGTTTTACTACGCCCCATTTCTTACACGATGGGCATAGCCAATACAATTTTCTACCGGAAAAACCGCAGCTATTACAGCGATACTTGGGGCGCTGAAGCATTTGTTTTCCAACTAACTCTTTTAATAATCGCAAACTATCGGCAGTATTTTTATCGCTGAGCTGGTCGATATAAAGGCCCATTAAGGTTTTAAAACCTCGCATGGTAGGACGCTTTCTAAGCTGCTCAATTAAGTACTCACTGGCTTGCGATATCTCACCTTTTTTCAGCAAAACATCAACCATGGCTAGGTATGACGTAGCGCATTCTTGCCAGTGTGCTTCTAAGTTCTTTTCGAAACTATCCCACTCACCAGTATCTTCGGCAATTTTTTCTAAACTCGGCACGGCTTCACTAAACCAGTTAATATCTCGCTCAGCTACCTGAACAAAATAAGCAGTGGCGTCGGTGTATCGTTTTTGATTAAGTGCTAGCTCGCCCAGCATAAGCCAGGGGCGAACCGCATGAGCATCGGCATTAACCGCTTTTTGAAGTAACGTAAGGGCCGCACCCTGACTGTCATTTTTAAGCTCAACCGTTGCCTGCTCACAATAAAAGTGGGCAAGCCGCTCGCACACATCATCGTTATCGCCGTGACATTCAACCATACGCTCAGCAAGCTCAATCGCTCGCTGCCACTCTTTGGTTGTTTGATAGATACTGAAAAGTTGTTGCTGGGCTATGAGGTAGTGTTTTTCACTGTTAAGTAACTGGAGAAACGCATTTTCTGCACGTTCTAAAAAGCCTGCCTGTGTGTAATCTTGCCCTAGTTCCCGTAACGCGTTTTCACGCTGTGCAGGCTGAAGCTCATCACGACTCACTAAGTTTTGGTGCACCTTAATTGCGCGGTCTATTTCGCCTCGGTGACGAAAAAAACTGCCCATGGCAATGTGGGTTTCTACCGTGTCGCTATTCACGTTAATCATTTTAATTAACGTATCAACGGCTTTGTCAGGTTGGTCTGAAAGAAGGAAGTTAAGGCCTTTGTAATAATGCTTAGACAGTATGCTCGACTGCTTTCTTTGTGCCTGGCGAACGCTATTGCGCCCCATTATCCAGCCATAACCTGCCGCGACAGGTAAAAGTAAAAACAGCAGCTCTAGCATTAGTGGTCTTTTTCCAAATGCTGCATCTTAGATTGAGCCGACATGAGCTGCACTTTCAAACGCAACCAACTCGCTAGCATAATCAAGATACCAACAATCACTCCTATAGAGAGCGAAATAGCGATGAGAGTAGATAATCTAATGTTTGCTTGAGCA
Source organism: Alteromonas sp. 4NS20-0143 (assembly GCF_057542855.1). Taxonomy (NCBI): domain Bacteria; kingdom Pseudomonadati; phylum Pseudomonadota; class Gammaproteobacteria; order Alteromonadales; family Alteromonadaceae; genus Alteromonas; species Alteromonas sp. 4NS20-0143. Next base: position 462,391 of record NZ_BAAJLR010000001.1, on the reverse strand, counting down.
ATAAGATAATTTACCGTCACTACTCCTTCGTTTTGCGACCCAATAACGAACGCCACCGTTAGCAGCGCAAGAATGATCAAAAATGATACGATCCCTTTCAACACAAAACCCTTTAATTTGATTTATTGGTAAGAATAGCAAAATGGGAAAAAAGATAACACAAAAAAGCATTACCCAATGCAGATAGCAGCGCGGTTTATCGATTAAGCGGGAACAGAATCAGGCTCTTTCGACTCCCGTTTTGCAATTAGGTTATCGATAACGAGATCGTGATGCAGTGCCGACATATTAGTAATAAAAATACAGTGGGTGTACCCTGCTTGCATCGTCTCTAATTTATCGTACATCGCTTTATCGAGTTTTGATAATTGTGCCAACCGTTTTTTGGTTAACGGCGTGATAGCGCCGTGACAGCGAATTGCCGTTACGTCAGTAGAGCTCAGCTGAATTTTTCCTTCATCCAACTGCTCTTTAATTTGGGTGCGAAGTTTGGAGTACAAAAAGTCTCGCTCTCTAATAAAAACAAGTCTGTTGTCACTTTTGCGAACGCAGTGTACGACCAAATGCTGCTGTATAGACTCTTTAAACATTGCCTCTAGAATTAAAGATTTAGGCTTGGCCTGCCCTTTATCAGCAAAGAAACCGTGTAAAGGAATAATATTTTGGGTACGAGAAAAAGGAAATAAATCATCCGAGTTATCGCTTTGATACACGGTTTTGAGCCTGTCTAACGTAAAGCGATTCATTACACACAGCACTGCTAGAGAAGGCATATGCCTTACCGCCAACTCCCATATAAATCGATGGGTCAAACGCTGAATACGAGCAATGTCCCTTACTTTAAAATACGCCGTATTTTCTTCTACAATATTGTCTACATTGGCGCTAACCTTGGTTTTTCGACCGGCTTCTGACAAACATAGCCTGATAACGCCAGAGGCAGGCTCAAAATATACAACCTTATATTTCTCATTTTTGATTTTAAGGTCTGGCACAGAAACCCGAATTTCTTTTTGTAATTCGCTGTTTGGCGCAACAATAAGCCGCATTCCGCTGGCAGACAAATCGGCAACTCGTGCCTCTAAAGACGATAGCAGTCCTATTTTAATTGAGGCTGCTTTATCAATCACATAACGTGTTTCGTTACGTCTGTCTAAATCCTCTTCCATCACATAATCAATATGCCAATTGTCACCGCTGGCTTTAAGATCGCTTGATAGTGGTTTGAAACTGCATTTCGCACTTAAGGTTAAATTGCCAATATAGCCAGAGACATCTTTACAATAGAGGACATGAGAAATGTTAGAGAGCTGTTCAAATTCTTTGCTAGCAATATCATGTATGGCGAAGGCTTTCTGCTTATCTGTCCGCGTCACAACATCAAGGCGGCAATGACTGCATATGAAATCATTGTTCTTCGCCAACAAGTAAACCAGCGCATTTAACTGGCCCATTTCAACCAGTTGCCTATGGGTAGCTGTGATTTTTACCGTGGCATTTTTGGTTTTTATTGTACCGTGAAAGACAAACGCTTCATTGTATTTCAATAGCTCCTTAGCAAGGGCATCAAAAAACGGTTTATCTTGTAAGCTGCTCAGTAACTTTTCAGCTTTGTTGTGCTCAACATTGGCTTTTGTAAAAAGCGCTATTGTTGGCTTTAGCGACTTTTTATGAGCAGATAAGTAAACGGGTAGCCAAGGGCTATTTTCCAAAATTCTATCGCGCTCTAATTCTTGCATGGCGCGCTCTATCTCTAAATCCCTTTGCAAAGGCTGTCGATAAGCGGTGACCTCCACATAGCGTCTTAGGTTAGTTAAAAAATCAGGCTCGATATCATCGGGAAACACAAAGAACGACTCATATTTCCCAAGATGTTTATTATATTTTACTGCTTGAAGGTTAAACGCGATGTCTGTGGGTTCTTTGGTTAAGCCAGCTACTTCAGGCAACGTAAACGTTATGGTGTCGCCTGTGGTTACGTTCGGGGGTCGCTTTGTTTCTACCACCATACCAAGGTGAGAAAAAGCACTCACACTACAGTGCCTTCCCTTTTCAAATTCTGGAGAGCTTACGGTAAAATTAGGTCTTATTGCGATGTCGTCACCAAAATCGATGTCAGTAAAAGACTGACTCTCAATATTGAAAGCATCCACGATTTTTTTAAACTGGTCTTTCTTAATCTGGTTCTGATAGAAATCGGAGTTCATTACCGATTCAAAGACGCCGACGGTGTATCTATCTTGATAAAGCGAGGTTTCACTTTTGAGGATCTTTGCCCCCACTTTATCTAAGCGCATTTGAATGCCGAAGTGTTTAAACTTCATTACCGGAAAATGGGCAAAGGCGGAGTTATCAGCGGGCGCGTCTGTAAGAGAGGTAAGCCTAACGACTTCCTCCTTTACCACTTTTCGAACAGCACTTGGCAAGCGTTTGGAAAACTTATTAATTCCCTCTAACAAACGATTTTGCTGTTCATAGGGGATCAGTGCACGAATTAGCGGCTGGTATTGTTTTATTATTGCTTGTTCTTCGCCGGCTGACATTACTTCAATTAAAACCGTTTATTCTTATAGCAATAATATATAACTGTCTTTAAGTAAGGGTCAATAGTTATTAGCGGCAAGTCCTACGTATAACAGAATATACGCATTAATTATGAGATTTTAACGGAATGTTATAGAGAATTAGAAAAGCAGGCACAAAAAAGCCGCTAAAAAAGCGGCTTTCATAATTTATGCTATTGAGGCATCAACTCGTTCGCGAAGTTCTTTTCCTGGCTTAAAGTGCGGTACATATTTACCGTCTAGCTTTACTGTTTCGCCCGTTTTAGGGTTTCTACCTACGCGTGGTGCGCGATAGTGCAGTGAGAAACTGCCAAAACCTCGAATTTCTATACGCTCGCCCTTTTGAAGGGTTTGTGCCATCTGTTCGAGAAGCTCTTTGATAGCCAGTTCTAGTTCTTTCGCTGGAACCTGACGCGCTTGATCCGCGAGCCGTTCAATTAATTCAGACTTGGTCATACTTAACCTCGTTGTCACTATTATTGTTTAAACAGCTATCGCGAATTGGGTGCGCCTAAGCACACCCACAAAAACATTACTCGCCTTTAGCAGCTTTAAATGCTTCTGCCATCGCGCTAGCAAAACCAGCATCATCTTGCTGATTAACCTTCTCGATAGCTTCTTTTTCGTCAGCCTGATCTTTCGCTCTTACAGATAGGTTAACAGTGCGGTTCTTACGGTCAACGCCCATAAATTTCGCTTCAATGCTATCACCAACTTTCGCTACTTCAGTTGCGTCTTCTACACGCTCAACAGCAATATCTGCAACGCGGATATAACCGTCAACTTCTTCAGCTAGGTTTACAGTAACGCCTTTAGCTTCAACTTCAGTTACTGTACCAACAACGATAGCACCTTTCTTGTTATCTGTCAGATACTTGTTGAACGGGTCTTCTTCAATTTGCTTAACGCCTAGAGAGATACGCTCACGCTCTGGGTCAACCTGAAGAACAACAGCAGAGATTTCGTCGCCTTTCTTATAGTCACGAACTGCGTCTTCACCAGACTTGTTCCAGCTAATGTCAGAAAGGTGAACTAGACCGTCGATGCCGCCGTCAAGACCGATGAAGATACCGAAGTCAGTGATTGACTTGATCTTACCAGATACTTTGTCGCCTTTTTCGTGCGATTCAGCAAACGTTTCCCAAGGATTAGCAATACATTGCTTAAGACCTAGAGAAATACGACGACGCTCTTCGTCAATTTCAAGAACCATAACATCTACTGTGTCACCAAGGTTAACAACCTTAGATGGGTGGATGTTTTTGTTAGTCCAATCCATTTCAGAAACGTGAACAAGACCTTCAACGCCGTCTTCGATTTCTACGAAACAGCCGTAGTCAGTTAGGTTAGTAACCTGACCGTTGATCTTAGTTCCTTCAGGGTAACGTGAAGCAATTTCTTGCCATGGATCGTTGCCCATTTGCTTCATACCAAGAGAAACACGCTGCTTCTCTTTGTCGAACTTAAGAACTTTAACGTTGATTTCATCGCCAACATTTACGATTTCACTTGGGTGCTTAACGCGCTTCCAAGCCATATCTGTAATGTGTAGAAGACCGTCTACGCCACCAAGGTCAACGAACGCACCGTAATCAGTAAGGTTCTTAACGATACCTTTGATTTCGTGGCCTTCTTCAAGGTTAGCAAGAAGAGTCTCGCGCTCTGCGCTGCTTTCTGCTTCGATAACTGCACGACGAGAAACAACAACGTTGTTGCGTTTTGCATCAAGCTTGATAACTTTAAATTCAAGCTCTTTGCCTTCAAGGTGAGTTGTGTCACGTACTGGACGCACATCAACCAATGAACCTGGAAGGAACGCGCGTACACTGTTTACTTCAACAGTGAAACCGCCTTTAACTTTACCGTTGATAACGCCCTTAATAGTAACTTTATCATCGTAAGCTTTTTCCAGCTCAACCCATGCTTCGTGACGCTTCGCTTTTTCGCGAGAAAGAATAGTTTCACCGAAACCATCTTCTACTGCATCTAGTGCAACATCTACTTCGTCACCGATAGCGATTTCTAATTCGCCTTCAGCATTTTTAAATTGGTCTGCTGGGATAGCACTTTCTGATTTCAAGCCCGCATCAACAAGAACGATGTCTTTGTCGATAGAAACAACAGTACCTTTTACAATTGAACCAGGACGTGTTTCTAGTTCTTGTAAGCTTTCTTCAAAAAGTTGTGCAAAATTTTCAGTCATAAGTCTCAGATAACTTTTAAGTTGATATCCACGCTTCTAATCCGGATAACGCGGGGTTATTAAAAAATCGCCGCCACTTCCTGTAGCAGCTCTGCTCTGAACGTATTTTGCCCCACGCGATTAACGTCGTGAGGAAATAATATCCATCGCTTTTTCAAAGACTTGGTCTATATCCAAGTCTGTCGAATCTATAATTACAGCATCTTCTGCCGGTACCAAAGGTGCAACCGTGCGCTGTGTATCGCGCTCGTCTCTCGCCTTGATATCGGTTAAAAGGCGCGCAATATTAACATCCATGCCCTTTGCTTTCAACTGGCTATAACGTCGCTCTGCGCGCGCTTCAGCGCTTGCTGTAAGAAATATCTTTACCTGTGCATCAGGGAACACCACTGTGCCCATATCGCGACCGTCAGCAACGAGGCCTGGCGATTGCTGAAAAGCGCGCTGCCTACGAAGTAACGCTTCGCGCACTCTTGGCAATGCAGCAATCTTTGACGCTACAGCGCCCACTTCTTCAGTGCGGATGTCATCAGTAACATCTTCGCCTTCCAAAATAATGCGGGTCGCATCTTGGCTCGTCTCGAAACTAACGTCGAGCCCTGTTGCAAGGGGAACAACGCATTCTTCATCATCACACGGGAGGTCGTGGTGAAGTGCAGCAACGGCTAGAACGCGATAAATTGCACCGCTATCTAGAAAATGCCACTCTAACTTTTTGGCTAATAAGCTACTTAGTGTACCTTTACCAGCACCACTTGGGCCGTCGACCGTGACTACGGGTGTGGAATGCATACCTGCTCCATATTTTTAAAATTGCTAAAAATCGCGCGCAATTATACGCTTTAACACGAGATTAGCAATGGCGACAGTACTTGCACGCCGCGCAGTTAATCGCCAACGTTGATATGTATCAAGTTATTGATGTTGTGAAATCGCTCTAAGTACTGCCCGATTACTGGCCTTAGCGTCTACGCTTTTTCAGAGAAAAGCGTTTTAAACCGAGTAAAGTAGTCTGGGAACGTCTTACGAGTGCACCCTGGATCGTTGATGGTTACCGGCGTGTCACTTAATGCGACAAGGGAAAAGCACATGGCAATTCTATGATCGTTGTACGTGTCTATCTCTGCATGTTTCAAACCATCAGTGGGCCATACTTTAATGTAATCGTGCCCTTCTTCTACCTCAGCACCTACTTTCTTTAGTTCGGTGGCCATTGCGTGAAGCCTGTCGGTTTCTTTAACTCGCCAGTTATAAATATTTGTCATGGTAGTTGGACCCTCGGCAAAAAGTGCCGTGGTCGCAATCGTCATGGCAGCATCGGGAATATGATTCATATCCATCGATATACCTTTAAGAGGTGCCCCAGTGACTTCCACATATTCATCATGCCAAGTAACAGTCGCCCCCATAGCCTCGAGAACATCAGCAAAGCGGATATCACCTTGAATGCTATTTTGGCCAATTCCGGTTACGCGTACCGTGCCGCCTTTAATAGCGCCGGCTGCAAGAAAGTACGAAGCAGATGATGCATCGCCCTCAACCATAAACTTACCTGGAGACACGTATTTTGCGTCACCCGATATTGTAAACGTTTGATAGTTGTTGTTGCTCACATGCACGCCGAACTTAGCCATAGTGTCCAGCGTAATATCGATGTATGGCTTAGAAACCAGCTCGCCTTTAATTCGAATAGTGACATCGTCGCTAAACAAGGGAGCAGCCATCAATAGCGCGGTAAGAAACTGACTAGACACACTGCCATCTACCGACATTTCACCGCCGGCTAATGTTTTACCTTTGATATGAAGCGGCGGAAAGCCGTCGTTCTTTAGATAAGTAATATCGGCACCGGCCTCTCGTAACCCATCGACTAAGTCAGCGATAGGTCGCTCTTCCATACGAGGCTCACCGGTAAGGATTGTATCTACTTTACTTACTGCTAATGCAGCACACAAAGGGCGCATTGCCGTTCCTGCATTGCCTAAAAATAACTCTTGGGACGCTGCAACATCAAAAGCACCGCCTTTACCCCTTACTACACATTGGGTTTTATCTTCACTTAACGTGTAGCTCACGCCAAGTTGCGTCAATGCCGTAAGCATGTGAGAAATATCATCACTATCAAGCAGGTTGGTCAGTTCAGTATCGCCCTCTGCTAGCGCCGCAAGCAGCAGAGCCCTATTTGACAGGCTTTTCGAACCAGGTACATTGACCTCTCCCGATACTTTTGCAATCGGTTCTAATGTTAACTGTTCCATCTTGTTGTCTATTCCTTTCTTATCCATTCACTCGTTCGAATTCACGCATAAACTCTACAAGGGCTAACACGCCTTCAACAGACATAGCGTTGTAAATACTCGCGCGCATGCCGCCAACAGAACGATGACCTTTAAGCGCTAGCAACCCTGCTTCTTGAGACTGCTTTAAAAACAACCCGTCTAAGTCAGTATTTGCAAGATGAAACGGCACGTTCATTTTTGAGCGATTGTGTGGATGCACTTTACTTGAATAGAAATCAGAACTATCAATAGCTGAATATAGTAACGAGGCTTTTTCGGCATTGCGTTTCGCCATTGCATCTACGCCGCCCATGTCTTTCAACCACTCAAATACCAACCCCGCTAAATACCATGAGAAGGTTGGCGGCGTGTTGTACATAGAGTCAGCTTTAGCTGCTAGAGCATAATCGAAGATAGAAGGTGTTTCCTTACGGGCATAACCCACTAAGTCTTCACGAACAATAACCACTGACAAACCACTTGGGCCAATGTTCTTTTGCGCTCCAGCGTAAATAATACCGTGCTTAGCCACATCTAGCGGTTGCGACAATATTGTTGAAGACATGTCTGACACTAAGGGCACATCGCCTGATTCAGGTAGCCAATCAAAAGCAATACCATCGACAGTTTCATTCGGGCAAAAGTGATAATACGCAGCCGATTGGTCAATATTGGCAAGTGAAGGCTGAGCAACAAAATGCATTCCATCTTTATCCGTTACTTCGCCAATAACCACTGCGTTGTTATACTTGTTCGCCTCTGCTACAGCTCCCTTAGACCAAGAACCACTGACAAGGTGAAGACTGGTATCCTCACTCTTAGAAATATTCAGAGGCACTGCAGCAAACTGACCACGACCACCACCATGGGTGAACAGAACGTGATAGTTTGAAGGAATAGATAAAAGATCACGCAGATCCTGCTCGGCCTTTGCGGCTATCTCAATAAAATCTTTGCCTCGATGACTTACTTCCATGACAGAGCATTGTAAGTCACGCCAGTTTGTAAATTCGCCTTGGGCTTTCTGCATCACTTCCTTAGGAAGCATTGCTGGGCCAGCACTAAAGTTAAATACCTCATTCATCGCGTTTTTCAACACCTGTATACTAGTTGCCAATTGGGATGCCAATTAGAACGCCAATTGGCAAACAAGCGGCATAAGCCGCTTGTTTGTAAGAACAATGATAATGCATACCAACTACAAAGAATTGTCTGTAGCCGGTAACTAGTTACTTTTTAAGTAACTTGCACTACCCCTAGTCTTCTGTCGTTGAGCTGTCGTCGTCTTGTGCGACGTTTTCTTCTTGCTCAGGTAACGCTTCAGGAGTAATAGGATTACCTTCTTCATCAAGATCAGGTAACTCTACAACTTCTTCAATACGTTGTAAGCCAACCACATGTTCACCTTCCACAGTACGCATCAAGCGAACACCTTGAGTGTTACGTCCCACTACTGAGACTTCGCTTACTCGTGTACGTACCAATGTACCTTGATCACTGATCAACATCATTTCGTTAGTTTCGTCTACTTGCACGGCACCAACAACTTTTCCGTTACGATCTGAAACCTTTATAGAAACAACCCCCTGGGTTGCTCGGCTCTTCGCTGGATAATCTTCTAGCGGCGTACGCTTACCGAAACCGTTTACGGTGGCCGTTAGTATAGGACCATCGCCTTTAGGAACAATAAGTGAAACCACTTTCTGATCATCTTGCAAACGAATTCCACGAACACCGGTTGCTGTTCTACCCATTGGACGAAGGGCAAGAAGCTCTTCCCCAGTTTCAGGGTCGCGTTTCACTTCACCGGTTTCGCTATCGCGAAGCTTTTCGTTAAAGCGAACCACTTTACCAGCGTCAGAGAACAACATAATGTCGTCATCACCGTGGGTAATATCAACACCAATCAGTTCGTCGCCTTCATTAAGGTTAACAGCAATAATACCGTTTGCACGAGGGCGAGAATAAAGACTTAAGTCAGTCTTCTTCACCGTACCGTTAGCCGTTGCCATAAGGACATACTTGCCTTCAACAAACTCTTTGATAGGTAAGATTGCAGTAATACGTTCGTTTTCTTCCAACGGTAAAATATTGACTATTGGACGACCACGGGCATTACGACTGGCGAACGGCAGTTGATACACTTTCAACCAATACAGTCTTCCGCGAGTTGAGAAACAAAGAATATGGTCGTGGGTATTCGCCACAAGCAGTTTTTCAATAATGTCTTCGTCTTTCATCTTCGTCGCTGATTTACCACGGCCGCCACGTCGTTGCGCCTCGTAGTCTGTCAGCTTCTGGTATTTCACGTAGCCTTCGCGAGAAAGGGTTACAACCACTTCTTCTCTCTCGATCAGGTCTTCAATGTCTATGTCGTGGCTTGCAGCAGTGATTTCTGTACGGCGTTCATCACCGTATTCTTCACGTACTTTTTCAAGTTCTTCTTGAATAACTTCCATCAAACGCTCTGGGCTGTTTAATATGTGAAGTAATTCAGCAATGATCTCTAATAGCTGCTTGTATTCTTCTAAAATCTTTTCGTGTTCAAGGCCTGTTAGCTTATGCAAGCGAAGGTCTAGAATAGCTTGTGCCTGCTGCTCGGTAAGGAAGTATTTTCCTTCGCGAATACCAAACTCTGGCATTAGCCAATCTGGTCGCGCAGCGTCGTCGCCAGCACGTTCTAGCATTTGCGACACGTCGCCTAGCTGCCAGCCTTGTGCAACCAATCCTTTTTTCGCGTCAGCTGGGCTGTTCGATGCCTTAATCAACTCAATAATTGGGTCGATGTTGGCAAGCGCAATTGCTAGGCCTTCAAGGATGTGCGCACGATCTCGTGCTTTGCGTAATTCAAACACCGTACGACGTGTAACCACTTCTCTGCGGTGAAGAATAAATGCTTCTAGCGTTTCTTTAAGGTTAAATATCTTAGGCTGAGTATTGTCCAACGCTACCATATTTATACCAAATACAGTTTGTAACTGCGTATTTGCATATAGGTGGTTTAACAATACTTCGGCTGATTCGTTGCGTTTAACCTCGATAACAATGCGCATACCGTCTTTGTCAGACTCATCACGCAATGCTGAAATACCTTCAATACGCTTTTCTTTAACTAACTCGGCCATCTTTTCGATAAGGCGAGCTTTGTTAACTTGATACGGTATTTCGTTAACGATAATTGTTTCTTTACCGTTGCTGTCAGTTTCAATGTCAGCTTTTGCGCGCAGGTAAATTTTACCGCGGCCAGTTCGGTAAGCGTCTTCAATTCCCTTGCGGCCGCTGATGGTTGCAGCAGTTGGGAAATCAGGACCCGGTATATGAGTCATCAATTCGTCGATAGACAAATCGGGATTTTCGATAAGCGCAACACAACCATTGATAACTTCAGTTAGGTTGTGCGGCGGAATATTAGTGGCCATACCCACGGCAATACCCGACGAACCATTAACTAGAAGGTTAGGCACCTTCGTTGGTAACACTTCAGGAATAAATTCAGTACCGTCATAGTTCGGAACAAAGTTAACGGTTTCTTTATCTAGGTCAGCTAACAACTCGTGGGCAATTTTTGCCATGCGCACTTCGGTGTAACGCATTGCGGCCGCAGAATCGCCATCGACAGAACCAAAGTTACCTTGTCCGTCTACCAGCATATATCGCAATGAAAAAGGTTGCGCCATACGAACGATAGTGTCGTACACAGCGGAATCACCATGTGGGTGATATTTACCAATTACATCGCCTACCACACGGGCAGATTTTTTATATGGCTTGTTGAAGTCGTTTTTTAGTTCGTTCATCGCGAACAGCACTCGGCGGTGAACTGGCTTCAAGCCATCTCTTACATCAGGCAATGCTCGCCCGACAATAACGCTCATCGCGTAATCGAGGTAGGAGTTTTTTAACTCTTCCTCAATATTAACGGGGAGAATTTCTTTAGCGTTATCAGACATAAACTGCTTAATCCCTTTTTCTTGATTTGTTCTGCGTTATCCGTTTTGACCTGCTTTTAAGTAACCTCAAAGCAATGTCTTGGTGCGCACTATTGTTATTATGTGGGTTCATAATCGTCTCACGAGTGTACCACTTGATGACAGATTTATGTAGCGCTTAATTACGCTTATTGGAGCAATATAAGGTAAGCGTTTATTTTTCGTGCAGACGGCAGTTTTAGACCCTGTATAATGGACAAAAATAGGGGAAAATGTAACTCCTACTCGGTATTTTGCGTTATCTTATTTATACGCTATTGAAGGATTCACCTGTCTATGACAAACAAAGCCGTAACAAATGTAGACCCACAAGAAATTGATAAATTTTCCCAACTCGCCTCAAGGTGGTGGGACCCTGAGGGAGAGTTTAAGCCCCTTCACCTCATAAACCCTCTTCGTCTGGACTTTATCAATCAAAATGCACAAGGCCTCTTTGGTAAAACCGTGATCGATATAGGTTGCGGTGGTGGAATACTCGCTGAGTCAATGGCCAAAGCCGGTGCTGCAGTCACAGGCTTGGACATGGCCCAAGCTTCCCTAGAAGTGGCAAAGCTTCACGGCCTGGAATCAGGGGCCAAAGTTAACTACGTTTGCTCAACTGCTGAGGACTTTGCCGCTGATAACGCTGGCAAGTTTGATGTAGTCACCTGCATGGAGATGCTAGAACACGTTCCAGATCCAGCCTCTGTAGTTTCTGCATGCGCTGCGCTAGCTAAGCCTGGAGGGCATGTGTTCTTTTCTACGCTTAATCGAAATATAAAGTCATATTTGATGGGGATCGTCGGTGCTGAATATGTCCTTAAATTGGTTCCTAAAGGTACTCACGATCACAGCAAGTTCTTGAAGCCTTCTGAGCTCATGTCGATGACTGACAATGCGGGTTTACTTCCCCGAGACATGACAGGCCTTCATATGGATCCGATCACACAAGGCTTTTATCTTTCTGCTGATAATGTGGATGTTAATTACCTACTATATACAGTAGTACCAGATTAAGTTAACACTATATGTAGGGGCATGATGATATTTCATACACCATATATCGTGTTTTTATAAAAAAGCGTTTTTAATATTAAATTAATTTAGCGTTCGATCATTTTTCTCAAAAGTGCTTGCATTTGGTTTGATTAACGCTTGTAGAACGCTAAAAAGTTAGTCTCCACTAACGTAAAAACTATGCCAGATTGAGTGATGGAAATACCACCAGATATTGGGTTGCATTACAGCGAAAACCTCACTATCTTGTGTTCTGTCCGCAGCGCGATCCGGCAGTAATTTTTCAGGATCAAAGCTCAGACGTCACGTAACAAGTTCTACGCGACGCTTTCACTGGACACAACAAAAGCAGAAAATTTTAAGCAGTCTCTACTCGTGTATTTCAGTTCAGACGGCTTTAGTGTGTTTAATGATGTCAGCATAAGTGCAAAAACAGCATCACACTAGCAGCGGTTAACGCTATGTGCAGACACGCTAAAAGTGACAACGAGACACCTTAGAAACACAACACGAATTAAAACTAAAATGGGTGTTAAACCCACGCTTTATGCGCTAACAGAAAAACGGCCAAGTAACATGAATGATAATTTATTTGTCACCAAAAGAAATGGTGAAAAAGAGTCTATTGATTTAGAAAAAATCCATAAAGTAGTAACGTGGGCGGCAAAAGGACTTAGTAACGTTTCTGTTTCGCAAGTTGAAATTAAAGCGCAAATACAGTTCTTTGACGGCATTAACACCAGCGAGATCCACGAAACATTGATCAAGTCTGCGGCAGATCTGATCTCTACCGATGCGCCTGATTATCAATACCTTGCTGCACGCCTAGCTATTTTCCATCTTCGCAAAAAAGCCTACGGACAGTTTGAGCCGCCAGCGCTTATCGACCAAGTTAAGCAAATGGTTGAAATGGGCAAATACGATAGCCATCTTCTTGAAGACTACTCTGCTGAAGAGTTCGCGGAAATGGAAACGTATATCGACCATTGGCGCGACATGAACTTCAGCTACGCCGCGGTTAAACAGCTCGAGGGGAAATACCTTGTTCAAAACCGTGTTACGGGTGAAATCTACGAAAGCGCACAGTTTCTTTATATCTTAGTTGCCGCCTGTTTATTCGCGAATTATGACAAAGCGACTCGTATGGATTACATCCGACGCTTCTACGACGCTGCGTCTACGTTTAAACTTTCATTACCAACGCCAATCATGTCTGGTGTTAGAACCCCTACCCGTCAGTTTAGCTCATGCGTTTTAATTGAAGCAGGCGATAGCCTAGATTCAATCAATGCAACTGCAAGCGCAATTGTTAAGTATGTGAGCCAACGTGCCGGTATTGGAGTGAATGCTGGGCGTATTCGTGCTCTAGGTAGCCCAATTCGCGGTGGTGAAGCATTCCACACTGGATGCATTCCTTTCTACAAGTACTTCCAAACGGCAGTTAAAAGTTGTTCACAAGGCGGTGTTCGCGGCGGTGCAGCAACTTTGTTCTATCCACTATGGCATATGGAAGTTGAATCGCTTTTAGTACTTAAAAACAACCGTGGTGTTGAAGAGAACCGCGTTCGCCACCTCGACTACGGTGTGCAGTTTAACAAGCTTATGTATCAGCGCATGATGAAAGATGGCTACATTTCATTGTTCAGCCCTTCTGATGTGCCTGGTTTGTACGATGCCTTCTTCGCCGATCAAGATAAGTTTGAAGAGCTGTACGTTAAATACGAAAATGACGACAGCATTCGCAAGAAACAAATCAAAGCCATGGAATTGTTCAGCTTGTTTATGCAAGAGCGTGCAAGTACTGGCCGTATTTATCTTCAAAATGTGGATCACTGTAATACTCACAGCCCATTCAACCCTGAAGTAGCGCCGGTACGTCAAAGTAACCTTTGTCTAGAAATTGCGCTTCCAACTAAGCCGCTTCAGCACGTAAATGATGAAGAAGGCGAGATTGCGTTGTGTACACTGTCTGCATTTAATTTAGGGGCTATTAAGTCATTAGACGAATTTGAAGAGCTAGCAGACTTAGCGGTTCGTGCACTCGACAACTTATTAGACTACCAAGACTACCCAGTGCCAGCGGCGTTTAACGCCACTATGGGTCGCAGAACCTTGGGTGTTGGTGTAATTAACTTTGCTTACTACTTGGCGAAGAATAACGTTAAATACTCTGACGGCAGTGCGAACGGTCTTGTTCACCGCACGTTCGAAGCAATGCAGTATTATTTGCTTAAGGCATCGAACAATCTCGCTAAAGAAAAAGGCGCCTGTCCGAAGTTTAATGAGACTACCTACTCGCAAGGTATAATGCCTATTGATAGTTACAAGCGTGACTTGGACAAGGTATGCAATGAGCCTCTGCAATACGACTGGGACGCTCTTCGTGAAGATGTAAAAACACACGGATTGCGCAACTCGACACTGTCGGCGTTGATGCCATCAGAAACATCGTCACAAATCTCAAATGCGACCAATGGTATTGAGCCACCTCGTGGATTTATCAGTATCAAGTCCAGTAAAGACGGTGTTTTAAAACAAGTTGTTCCAGAGTATGAGACTCTAAGAAATCAATACGAATTATTATGGGATATTCCATCTAACGATGGCTATCTACAATTAGTTGGTATTATGCAGAAGTTTATCGACCAGACAATTTCAGCAAATACAAACTACGACCCAAGCCGTTTTGATGGTAACAAGGTTCCAATGAAGCTGTTGCTTAAAGACCTGTTAACAACATACAAGCTTGGCGTGAAAACATTGTATTATCATAATACTCGCGACGGCGCGTCAGACACTTCAGCACTAGATACAAAAGCTAGTGAGCCACTTCCTCGTCAAGAAGAAGTTGTAATAGAAGAAGATGATGATTGTGCCGGCGGTGCGTGCAAAATCTAAGTATTTAGATACTGCACGTGCCCTTGCGGTGCGCCGCAAGGTAATAGATAGCAGCAAGAACACAAATAAAAATACGCGTTTATCATTAAGTTTTTAGTTAGGTCATCATGAAATACACTACGTTTAATCAACAAAGTACAAATCCGTTGCTAGAGCCAATGTTTTTCGGCAACCCCGTAAACGTTGCACGCTACGACCAGCAGAAGCATGCCATTTTCGAAAAGCTTATTGAAAAACAGATAAGTTTTTTCTGGCGCCCTGAAGAAGTTGATGTCACTCGAGATCGCGTTGATTTTCAAAAATTAACCGAGCCAGAGAAGCACATTTTCATTTCTAACCTTAAGTACCAAACATTACTTGATTCGGTACAAGGCAGAAGCCCTAACATTGCGTTCTTGCCAATCATTTCACTGCCTGAATTAGAAACCTGGGTAGAGACGTGGTCTTTTTACGAGACTATTCACTCGCGCTCTTACACGCACATATTGCGTAACTTGTTTTCTGATCCAAGTGAAATCTTTGACGACATCGTGGTAAACGATGAAATAAAGCGCCGTGCCGCTGATATTTCTAAATACTACGACGATTTGATTTTTGCAACCCAGCTTTGGCAAACCCAAGGCGAAGGCGTGCATACGGTTGACGGTGTTGCACACACAATCAATATGTACGAGCTTAAGAAAAAGCTATACCTTTGCATGAACTCTGTGAATGCCCTTGAAGCAATTCGTTTTTATGTCTCTTTTGCATGTACGTTCGCATTTGCTGAACGCAAGCTGATGGAAGGTAATTCAAAAATTATCCGTCTTATTGCTCGCGACGAAAACCTTCACTTGTCTTCAACGCAACACGTATTAAATTTGTGGGCGAAGGGTAAAGACGACCCTGAAATGGCGCAAATTGCAGAAGAATGTAAAGACGAAGCTCGCGCTATCTTTATGAACGCCGTTGAGCAAGAAAAAGAATGGGCAGATTACTTATTCCAGAACGGTTCTATGATCGGCCTGAATAAGGAAATATTGTGTTCTTATGTAGAGTACATTGCTAATCAGCGTATGACTGCCATTGGTTTCGACGCACCGTTTGACGTTAGCAGCAACCCACTGCCTTGGATGAATAACTATCTTAATTCAGACAACGTACAGGTAGCTCCTCAAGAGTCTGAGATTAGCTCATACCTTGTTGGTCAAATTGACTCAGCGGTAAGTGAAGAAGACTTTGCTGACTTTGAACTGTAATTACGCAGTTTAATGAATAGTAGTAACGAGATGCTCCGCATCGACATTGTTGATGTGGGGCAAATTAACGCCCCTACCGATAAAACCCTATTAAGCGCTATTGAAGCTGCTGGTATCAATATCCACTATCATTGCAGAGAAGGCTTTTGTGGTGCGTGTAGAACCAAGCTCCTCGAAGGTGAAGTGGAATACACCACCGACCCTCTCGCCTTTATTGATGACGACGAGATACTGCCCTGCTGCTGCGTAGCAAAAAAGCCGTTGAAAATAAAAGTCCCGCTGTAATGTAAGTTTGCGTGCGGTAGACACTCTTCAGTCTCATCACGCCTTCCTCGAGTTATAAGTCTCTTTAATCTACTAGCATTTGAAATCTGAAAACGTAAACGCCATCGAAATTTAAGGTTGCGACGACGCTTAATGTTTATAAGATCATTCTTTTGCAGGTAAAGGTACCTTATAAATTTCAAACGACATATTACTCACATCATCACCAGCGTCTTGAATTTTGCTATTAGTGTAGTACAGCGTGTTATCGTAAAGACTAAAAGTATCAGCCCAATTAACAGTGCTACCTTCCACTAACGTTTCTAGCGACTGGCTTGGTGTTAAATACTGAACTTGTTGCTTCTCTAAATCAGCTAAATAGAGATTGCCGTTATGGTATAGCATGCCGTCGGGTGCACCAGTTTGCGCTACAGTACGAACTTTCTCGGCGATATCAGCGCTAGTGTCATTACTAATATCCGCTGTATCTAGTGCATACAGTGAATAACCCGATAACGCGTGAAAATAAAGTGTGTCATTCAACCTATCAAGGGCGATACCATCTGATTGCACCTGCATATTAAATGGCTTACCTTTAATCGATAAGGTTTCCACTTCTGCTTTGGTAAATGGATGGTTATTAAGTATTCTGTAACTCGAGTCGTCGTTTAGATTATAAACAACCAGCCCTGCATGTCCCGAGTCAGTCATATAAATTCGATGTGTCTTATCATCAACGCGAAGATCATTAATATAAGAATCCGGATGATAAGCATTTTTTGAGAGCGTCAATACTCGCTCTATTTTGTCAGTACGTAAATCGACAACAAACACGCGCGGGGCATCGACTACACCTTGGAATTTCGGGTTTCTGGTATCAAGCACATACAGTTTATCTTTATGGGCGACCACCGACTGTACAGCAAGAAAGTAGTCTTCTTTTACAAGACTATCGCTAGTACAGCGATTTGCTAGGGCGTTTGGATATTCACTAACTTCCCCGCTCTTCGAAATCTCAGCGACGCTAAAATCCACACCATCGCGCCAATTGGGTGCATTGACGAACAATCGTCCATCGTTACTGACTGTTACTCCAGTGATCTGCGTTCCTTTTAGCTCTGCTACTTTGATCGGCTTCGCTGTTGCTACATTAAAAAATGCACTGCTACATAAAAGCCCGACTAAAGCCATAGTCCTTATTAGTATCATTATTTCCTCACTGTGATTATCTTTCGCAATATTAATAAAGTGTATCTAAATCAATACTTGAAAATGATACTGAAAGTTTACATTGGTATTCGCAGCGATGATTTATAAATTACTATCACTAATAGAAAATTGACTTAGTTATCCCTCAGGTTACTATTTTCAAAGTCTTAATCACCCAACATAAGAAATGCCTAATGTCAGATAACACACTATTTTCGCCTTTTAAAAATAAAGGTTTGTCACTCACCAACCGTATCGTAATGGCACCAATGACGAGACAGTTCTCACCGGATGGCATACCAACAAGCGATGTTGCTGGATATTATCGACGACGTGCCGAGGGCGGAACCGGACTTATTATTACTGAGGGCACAACCGTAAACGATAAAGTAGCTACGATGGGCGCAACAATCCCACGTTTTCACGGCGAAGATGCCCTTGCAGGCTGGAAACAAGTCGTAGATGAAGTTCACAATGCTGGCGGCAAAATAATGCCACAAATATGGCATGTAGGTATGGCTCGTGTTGCAGAAAATGCGCCTTTCCCCGAGCTGCCAAGTGCCGGGCCTTCTGGTTTGTTTAAACCGGGTAAGCAAGGTGCAGAACCAATGACCGTAGCGCATATCGAATCTGTGATTGAAGCGTTCGCTGAAGCCGCAGCTGACGCTCAACGGATTGGTATGGACGGTGTTGAAATTCATGGGGCTCATGGGTATTTAGTTGACCAGTTTTTCTGGGAAGGCACTAATCAACGCACCGATAGTTGGGGTGGCAGCATGGAAAATCGAGGCCGTTTTGCTGTTGAGATTATCAAAGCTATTCGCGCTGCAACTTCAAAAGACTTTCCCATTGTGCTTCGATACTCTCAATGGAAACAGCAGGACTACACCGCTCGACTTGCACAATCGCCTCAAGAACTAGAGCAGTTTTTACAGCCACTTAGCGAAGCTGGTGTTGATATATTTCATTGTTCTCAGCGCCGGTATTGGGAGAATGAGTTTGACGGCAGTGAATTAAATTTAGCTGGGTGGACTAAGAAAATTACTGGAAAACCAACAATCACCGTTGGCTCAGTAGGCTTAAATGACGATTTCTTTGGTGCATTTAAAGGGCAAGATTCAAGCACTCGTTCAGTGGACGATTTATTAGAGCGCCTTGATACAGGGGAATTTGATCTAGTGGCTGTTGGTAGAGCCTTGCTTCAAGATCCAAGTTGGGCGAACAAAATTAAAGAAGGTCGCACAGACGAGTTAAAGCAGTATTCAGGAAAATCCCTTGGCTCGCTATCATAACGACAATCGATTTTTCAAATCAAAATCACTTTCGGTAGCCCAAGTGTAACCCAAAAGAAAACGCTGGAAGCTCCAGGGAAGCGTTACTGAAACAGCTAAAATAGTAGTGGCCAAAATGACTTGACCACTACCATGAGTTTGCAAAGCAACTCGACGGGGTCCACTATGTCTTTAACTAGGTTACCTTTCACCCGCTCGCTTTTGACAAACTCGCTTTTGACAAACCCGCTTTTGACAAACTGAGTACGGTGTCGCTTGATGTCAGAACATAGAAATCATACATAGATTTGACATCGTTTAAAGGCTCCGGCGGTATCGTCGAAACCTTAATCTGAGCGGACTAGACTCTGTATATTGGCAAAGATAAAGTAGTAGGGTTAATCATTTTAGCGTTATGACACCGTAACCACCGCTTTTCGCTTATCGTCTTTTGAAAATTGCAGCGCCTTGTTCAAATTATCAAATTCAAACAGGTTTGGAATTTCAACAACCAAAGTCTGCGCAGCAACTTGCTCAAGTAGAGCCTCGCCATCTTTTACTAGCCGCTGCCATTGCGGTAAATCGCCATAATCATGCAGCGCGCCAAGGGCTATCTCGTGATAAGAAATCGTGCGCGTGAAGGCCGCATCAACAGGCGTTTCAATACGACCGAGAATGCTCACCACGTGACCATTAGCCTCAAGAAGCGGAACAAGTGATGCCGCGTAGTCTGGGCCATTCGCGTCGAAAAGCGCATAAAATGTTTTCCCTTTAGGTTTGCCGCGATGGATGGCTTTCACTACCATCTCGTCCGCTTGCTCTTGGGTAAAGCTACCTGAGATAACATGCACATTAAACCCAGCCTGAGAAAGTATTTGAGCGAGTAATTTGTTAACTGCACCCATGCCGCTAACTAGGACGTCAGCCCCTTTTCTTACCGGCACTTTACTAAATGCTTGCCAGGCAGTAAGCATCGGACATGGCAACGCGGCAGCCAATGCAAAATCAACACTTTCTGGCACGACCATGACTCGACTTGCGTACACTTCGCTATAATCGGCAAAGCTTCCGTTTTCACCTAAGCTATGATGATAAGCCACCCGCTTACCTAAGAGGCTGTTATCAACGCCCTCACCTACTGATACAACGACACCCGCACCGTCTACACCGGGAATGTGCCCTGTTTCCCATTCGCGCGGATTTTCATCGATAAACTTCCAATCTACAGGGTTAATACCGATAGCATAGTTACGCACAACCATACGCCCTGCTTCCGGCTCAGAAAACTCCCGTATGTTTTGTACCAGTGCTGCACCGGCTTGTGCAAATTGCCACACGTTTGCTTGCATAAAAACTCCTTAACAAGATAATTTTCCCGATTAATCCCACGCAGGTGAAAAATCGGGGTTAGCTTGGCGATCGCCACAATCTAACGCGTCAATTTTTGCGATATCGTCTGCATCTAACGTCAGTTCAAGCCCTTTGAAATTGGTTTCTAGGTTTTTGCGCTTAGTGGACGATGGGATAGTCACTAAATCATGTGCAAGCTCCCAAGCTATAACCACTTCAGCAGTGCTTACGCCATGCTTATCTGCAATAGCGGTGATGGTCTCATCTTTTAAAACTTTACCAACAGCAAAAGGCATATACCCTGTAACTGTGATGCCATATTTCTCGCACGCTCCACGCACTTTTTCATTCGTGAGATAAGGGTGCACCTCTACCTGATTCGTGGCGATCACGCCCTCACCTAACATACTCACCGCTTCTTCAATTTGCGCCACGGTGAAGTTAGAAATACCAATTTCTTTTGTCAGCCCCAGCTCTTTAACGCGCAGTAATTCACCTAGGTACTCTTCCATGCTTTCGCCGTTTTCCGGTGCCGGCCAATGGATCAGTAGTAGGTCAACGTACGACAGCTGAAGATTTTCCAAACTCTCTTTAACACTATCAACAAAGCGTGTTTTATTTAGCTTGTCGTTCCATACCTTGGTAGTAACGTAAAGGTCTTTTCGAGCCACAACATTGTTTGTAATAGCGTCTTTAATAGCACGGCCTACCGCTTCTTCGTTGCCGTAAATTTGCGCCGTATCGATATGACGAAAACCTACTTCAAGTGCCATTGTCACACTGTTATAGGCTTCATCGTCTTTTAAACGAAACGTGCCTACTCCTAGCAAAGGAATGTTGGATTGTGACTGATTTACATTAGCCATGATGCCTCCTTGTTGGCTTAGTTAGTTATGAAAGTGCGGCAATACTTTGTCGGCAATAAGCTGCATCGCATCTTTTACTGGTTGAGTATTACGCCTGAAGTGCAGGCCAATATGATCTACACCCGCGTCTTTCATTGCATTGAGTTCAGTGATAAGCCCGTTTACGCCAGTTTCAACCCCGAACCGGTGGCGTTTTATCGGCGCTTCATCGTCTTCAACCAAATTAAGATGGATAAAGCTAACGTAAGGCTTGTTACCCGCGACATTTCGCCAAAGCTCAACACGCTTTATATGGTCATTCGGTGTGCCGGGATATGCCAACCAACCGTCCATATTTTCTCCAACCCACTGAGGGCTTTGTTGAGCTAGCCCAGCCACGTAAAGTGGCGCAGAAGCCGATTTTGGCAGCAGTGACATACCGTCCTTAAGCGTATTGTCGCCATGCTTGAGAATCTCAAGTGACTGTCTAAATTGCTCACCGCGGCTGTCAAAATCAACATCAAACAAAGGGTATTCAGCCGGTCTATCGCCACTGGCGACACCGAGAATAAGACGGTCGTTACTCAGCTGCTGGACTGTTGCTGCCGCCTTTTTAACAAGCCATGGCTGCCTGAGAGGTAAAACTACAGCGGCTGTTCCTAAAAGAATATTGTCTGTAATGCCCGCCAAATAGCCCAAGTAGGTGAAGGTTTCAAAAATCTGGGCCGCATCACCAAAGCTGGGATCGTAAACCGGTACATCTCTAACCCATGCCGCTTTAAACCCCAGTTTGTCGGCTAGCTGAATACGACTGTGATGCTCGGTCACATCAGGTACGCCAAATGGCGTACCCTTTGTAGCGTCAAAATGCGCCCAGTCGTTATCTAGTGGAAGCTCCACACCTACAGAAAATTCATGTTGTGCAAGCTTATCAAAGGTATTTGTTGTCATGGTGAACTCCTATGAACTCGTTGCGTTGTCTGAGGTATTAAGTGCACGCTTGTCTAAATGGCCGCTGTAACGAGTGGCAACTAGGGCCGCGACAGAAATAAGTGCACCAATCCATGCGGTATCAGATAAATGCATGCCGTCTACAATGGCACCGCCTATAATTGAGCCCAAAGCAATGCCAATATTAAATGCCGCAATGTTTAACCCAGAGGCAACATCAACTGCATTGGGCGTAAACTTCTCTGCTAATTGAACGACGTAGACCTGAAGACCTGGGACATTTCCAAAAGCAAAGGCGCCCCACACTAATACGGTGATCACTGCAGCAACTTTACTGCCCATGGTGAACGTCAGCGCAAACAAAATTACCGCAAGGGCTGAAAAGATAATCGTTAGCGCCCGAATTGGGCCTTTTTTGTCGGCAAGCTTACCGCCATAAATATTACCGACCGCAACTGATGCACCATAAACCAACATGATTAAGCTAATAGCTGAAGGAGCAAAACCAGCTTCTTCCTGCAATATTGGTGCAAGATAAGTAAATGCTGTAAACGTGCCGCCATAGCCTAAAATCGTCATTAGATACACTAATACCAGTCGAGGCTGTACCAACACCTTCATTTGCTCACCTAACGTAGCGGGCTTACTTTGCTTTAAGTTATTCGGTACCAGAAACGCGCTGCCAACAAGCGCAAGCGTGCCAAGAGCGGAAACCACAAGAAAGGTGGCTCTCCACCCAAAGTTTTGGCCAATCCAGGTACCCAAGGGCACACCTGTGACCAACGCTACCGTTAAGCCAGTGAACATAATGGCAATAGCACTGGCTTCTTTTTCTTTCGTCACCAGTCCTGTAGCGATGGTAGAACCAACGGAAAAGAACACACCGTGGGCTAGGCCTGTCAGTATGCGCGCTAAAATCAAGCTCTCATAGCTAGGAGCCTGCCAAGCAAGAATATTACCTGCGACGAAAAGCGCCATCAAACTAAGCAGAACATGTTTTCTATTCCACTTACCAGTAAGGGCGGTAAGAACGGGTGCGCCAACGGCAACACCTACAGCGTACAAGCTCACCAGTAAGCCTGCGCTGGGTAATGTAACGCCAAGATCTGTTGCTATGGTAGGTACAAGCCCCACTATAACGAACTCGGTTGTGCCAATAGCAAACGCACTCAACGTTAAGGCAAATAATGCAATGGGCATTTCAATTATCCTCACAAAGTATTCAACGTGATGGGGGTCGTTGCCGACGCCACCTACTCCCTCCAAGTGAACAGTTAAATCATCTTGTTGGGAGTCATTTATAAAGTGCGTTCAGTTTGACAATAAATTTATTTGCAAAAAACAGTACTAATGACAAAATACTTTTGTAAAATTTGAAAATATAAGGTGTGTGATGCCAGTTTCATCAAAAACTGAAGACTTAGAAGCGTTTTTAACCGTGATAGATACAGGTAGCTTTTCCAGTGCGGCTAACTTGCTCAATCAGCAAGTAGCAAAGGTTAGTAGAGCGGTAACGCGGCTTGAAAGTTCATTAGAGGTAACCCTATTGAATCGCACTACCAGGCGTTTAGAACTAACCGAAGAAGGCGCGCTTTTTTTGCGATACGCCAGAGACGGCTTAAACGTGTTAGAGAAAGGCGAAGAAGCACTGAGACTTTTAAAGCGTACTCCTTCAGGAAAACTTCGTGTAGATGCGGCAAGCCCATTCGTCTTGCACCAGCTTGCGCCATTAGTGGGCGAGTTTAGCGAAGCATTTCCAGATATCACTCTGGACATTACTAGTCACGATAGCATTATCGACCTGTTGGAACACAAGACAGATATAGCGATACGTATTGGTGATTTAACTGATTCGAATTTGCACGCTAGGCGCTTAGGAAAAAGTAAGCTGCATATTGTGGCAAGCCCACAGTATCTTGAAAAATACCCTATATCTGAAGACGAAGGGGACATTAGCACGCTAAACAACCACAAACTGATTGGTTTTAGCGACGCACCACGTTTAAATAAGTGGCCACTCAAGCAAGATATCAATTTGCAGTACAGTCTTCACGCCTCAAGCGGTGAAACCATTCGTCAGCTATGCTTGGCAGGGCAAGGTATTGCATTACTGTCTCACTTTATGGTGCATAAAGACCTTAGCACGGGCACGCTTGTCGATTTATTTAGCGACGACATTATAAGCCCGAACCGACGGGAATCGGTTCAGGCGGTTTACTATAAAAATAGTGCGGTTTCTTCTCGGATATCCGCTTTCTTGGACTTCATTCAGTCTCGGCTCACGTTATAATCAGCCACAGATCGAGAAATAGAACATTTCTTTCATCCCTCAAGACACTCAAGACACAACCTAATTAGAACGGCTGGTCATTGATTGAACTTAAGATCTTAAACAGACAACGGCGAGCGCTGTGGAGACGACCTAGGTACAGCTCATCGCTCACTTCAGATGAAGTTAGAAGCTATTCAACGAGACTGAATGATAAAATATGGGCTATGAGAATTGAACGAGGACAATGCAAAGCCTATCCTTTTAATCATTAGCAAAGTACTAAGACTTTTTTTCTTCGCTTTGATTCATGAGTATAGATTCGAATTGCGACTTACTGACTGGTTTTGAAAAGTAATATCCTTGACCGTATTCACACCCCATACTCTTTAATATGTTCAGCTGTTCACTTGTTTCAATGCCCTCTGCAACCACCTGAATACCTAGTTTTTTCGCCATAACAATAATGGCCTCGCAAAGAATTTTGTCGTTGCTAACTTCTGTCATCGAATTAACGAAGCTTCTGTCTATTTTTATATAATCAGTGGGGAATTTCTTTAGATAGGAAATGGAGGAGTACCCAGTACCAAAGTCATCTAGCGCAATGCTTACTCCGGCCTGGCGGAACTGAAATAGTTTTTGTGAAACTTTTTCATCAGCGTCCATTAGCAAGCTTTCGGTAATCTCTATTAACAAAGCACTTGATGGCGTGTTGGTCTCCAGTAGTGCAGTCATCCACTCCATAATATTGGGCTCTGAACTAAAATAGTGGCTCGCTGATGTATTAATGCTTAGCTGCAAGTCTTTACAATAAGCCTCTCTCCAGCGATTTATATCGTCGCATACTTGAGAAAAAACCCAGTTGCTTATTTCAATGATCAAACCTGACTCTTCAGCTAGCGGAATAAAATCATCGGGTCTGATTAGTCCCCGTTTGGGGTGATTCCACCTAATTAGCGCTTCACCCTTATGAATATCGCCGCTGTCTAAAGCCACAATAGGTTGGTATTCAATAAAAAACTCATCGTTTTGGGTGGCATAGCGCAAATCATTGAGCAACCCCAACCTTTTGACAGCCGCCTCGCGCATGCTTTCCGTGTAAAACTCATAGCTATTTCTACCATTTGCCTTAACGCGAAACATGGCTTGGTCGGCATTTTTAAGCAGGCTACTTACATCTTGCGCATCATCGGGATAGAGCGTTATACCAATACTGGCACTGGTGTGAATCACCTCGTTTTCGATGGTCAAAGGTTTAGACAGTGACGACAGTAAATCATGTGTGACTCGCTCGACATTTTTAACATCGTGCAAATTATTGATGATGATGACGAACTCATCGCCGCCTAAGCGAGCAACACTATCGTTTTGCCTGACACAACGCTCAATACGACGGGCACACTGAACAAGTAATTCGTCGCCGACACCATGCCCCATAGTATCGTTTATATCTTTAAAATGATCTAAGTCGAGAAACATCACGGCGACTTTCGTGGATAGTCGATCGGCAGAACTTAATGCGTGAGACAGGTTGTCCTCCATAAGGTGGCGGTTGGGTAAACCGGTTAGGCTATCGTAGTTAGCCTGTCGCCAAATTATTTCATCCGCCCTTTCCCGCTCAATGGCAATACTCGCGACATGGGCGAAGTACTCAATTCGAGTGATGTCTTCATCTGATGGCACGCCCGCTTCTTTGTGGTAAATGGCAAAAGTACCCAGTACTTTTCCATCTGCACCGCAGATAGGTTGCGACCAACACGCTCCCAAGTTCGCCTGTTTTGCCGCATCGCGCCAAGACGCCCAATAACTATGGGTAGTTAAATCGTCTGTAATGACTCTTTCATTAAGAAAAGCCGCAGTGCCACACGCGCCCTGCCCAAGGCCAATCTCAACACCATCTATCAAATCGTTGTAAAAACCTGGCAATGAAGGAGCTGCGCCTAATCGTAGCTGAGTACCATCTAGTAACAGTATGCTGCACAGCTGGTTCTTATATTCTCTTTCAACGGCAGCGACAATATCGTCAAGTACAAATGAGAGCGGCTCCGTGTTCACCACCTTTTCAAGAATAGCACTGCGCACCCGCAACAATTTTTGCGATTCAAGAAGCTCTTGATGCTTTGTATCGAGTTCCTTTGACAATACAGAAAGGTCAGTCCGTTTCAGTTCAAGCTCAACCAAACTGCCCAAATCCTTAAGTGATTTAAGCTGCTGGGCAGAGAAGGTTCTAGGCGTGGTATCAAATACACAAATGGTTCCCACGGCCTGCCCGTCAACCATCAGTTTTATGCCCGCATAAAAGCGTATGTGAGGGTCTTCTATCACAAGGGGGTTTGAAGAAAAGCGTTTGTCTTTATAAGTATCTTGTACAATCAATGCATCGTTTTCTAAAATAGCATGGGCGCAAAAAGCGATATCTCTTGATGTTTCTTCTGCATCTAGATTAACGCGAGATTTAAACCATTGCCGTGTTGAGTCGACGAGAGAAACAGTCGCAAATTCACAGGAAAATAATTGCGCAGCCAAACGCGTAATTCTATCGAAACGTTCTTCTGGAGAGGTATCCAATATGTTTAACTTGCGCAGCGCTTCCATTCGCTTTTGTTCGTTCGGCGGCAATACTGGGCTGGTCAAAATCTCTCCTAACGCTAGTTAATAGTGCTATTTTGGATATCTTAAACGATACTGTGAATGATGAACGTCCGTATTGAAAAGAGTGGGCCTGCTTTCCCACACAGCTATCTCACATCTTGAGTGTAAAGCATAGCCAAATTCGCATATGAACGTAACACAGAGAGGCGTAAATGGGTGCTAAAATCGCTCATTTATTCAATTTTTTATGGTTTATCGCCTGAAATAGACAGATTTTGCTCTTTATTACTCACCACTCACCACTGCCACTAGAGAGATGAGACTCGATACGTCGATGCTAATTTCTTTGCCTTATCACCAGTAAAATTCCGCCTAAGGTAGCAAGTGACGCCACTATGATAGTTATGTTTAGTGATTCTTTTAAAATGGCCCACCCCATAAATGTTGCAATGATAGGGACGCTTAATTGAACAGTAGCGGCGGTGGTAGATTTTATTAAGGGTAAAGCCGCATACCAAATAGCGTAACCTGCGCCTGATGCGAGCATACCTGATGCAAGCGCGTATAAGCTGCCTGTGGGATCTATATTGATTTTAGCCCCCGTTAGAAGCACAACTGCGGCAAGAGGCACACAAAGCGCTGAAGCTATCACAAAATTTCCTGCACTTGCTACCAGTGGTGACGTTGCGCTTTTTCCAATCAAAGAATACGCTCCCCATGCAAACCCGGCTAGTATCATTAAGATAGCGGAGAGCATTGAGGGCGCGCTGCTGCTTGGTAGCAGTAATATGACTAAACCGATTATTGCAAAGGAGAAGCCAAGCGACTGTGACGGTGTAAATCTCTCCCCTTTAATAAGACCTACTGCGATCATGGTTACTTGAACTGTACCAAAAAGAAGCAGTGCACCAGTGCCTGTTGCCATTGAAATATAGGCAAATGAAAAACACAGTGCATAAACAAATAACGCAATGCCCCCAGCAACACTCGCATTTTGCTTCATCATAGCGATGAGCCTTTCTGACTCTTGCGACCGTGATTGAGAAACGTAGAACACTATTGAAAGAACAAGAAGACTAACTGCGCCACTTAACAGCCGGATAATGGTAAAAGAGCTGGGGTCAATATTCGTATTAACTAACGCCATACGGCACAGCAATGAATTTGCAGCAAAAGCGACCATCGCGGCAATAACGAGCAGCACCGATTTAAACAAAATACACTCTCCGTAAAGGCAATCTCAGTGAATGCCTATTCATTAATTACTCGCGCCACAGACACTACTCTTATCGCCATTTAAAACAAAAAGAGGACCATAACAGGTCCTCTTTGCTAAAACGTATGACGATGGGTTATTACAACGATAATCCCAAACGTTCGGCCACTTCGATGTAGGTTTCTACTACCGAGCCTAAGCCTTGTCTGAATCTGTCTTTATCCATTTTCTTGCGGGTCTCTTTGTCCCACAAACGACAGCCATCAGGAGTAAATTCATCACCCAAGACGATCTTACCGTCGCTGTCCACACCAAACTCGAGTTTGTAATCTACTAACAGCATGCCAGCGTCATCGAACAATGCCTTAAGGACGTTGTTAACTTTGAATGTGAGAGCTTTCATTTCACTAATCTGCGACTCTGTAGCCCAGCCAAAAGAAATGATATGAAAGTCATTTACCATTGGGTCATGGAGCGCATCATCTTTAAGGAAAAACTCAAAAATGGGTGGGTTAAGCGTTTGGCCTTCGTCAACACCAAGTCGGCGCACAAGAGAGCCCGCTGAGAGGTTTCTCACGACACATTCAACCGGGATCATATCAAGCTTTTTCACCAGCGATTCAGTGTCAGATACAAGGGCCTCTACCTGCGTAGCAATGCCAGCATCCTCAAGCTTATTCATAATGAAATGATTAAACTTGTTGTTCACCTCGCCTTTGCGGTCAAGCTGCTCAATTTTTTCACCGTCAAACGCTGATGTATCGTTTCGAAAGTGCAATATCAGCTTTTCGCTGTCATCGGTGTAATAAACCGTTTTTGCTTTACCACGGTAAAGCTCGTCGCGTTTTTCCATTCTCAGTCTCAGTTATATATCAAGATTATCTTCTGACATGACCTCAGCAAATGCATCGTAAAGGTCGGAAACCTGATTGGCTTCAAACGGGGTACTCTCATTATCCATAAAGGTTACAGACGTTCTCGAGTCACCTGCTTTTGCCACTTTCAAACGATAATCACCCTTTTCGAGTAACTTATCATCGCTTGAAAATAAATCATTCCACCAGTCGCCCTCTGGACCGCTATAGGTTACAAACAGAAGACCGTTAGATTTGTCTAAGTCTTTGACGTTAAAACCAAGTTTGCGCAATACAAGCAACATACGTGGCCACACAATATCGTATTGAGATTCAACCACGTAAGCAGGCTCGCCATCGGCGTTAAAGCCCATCTCGGTTTGAATACCCTTGCGAATGCGCGCTATACGACGGGTCTGTTCTAAGCGAATTTGATATTCGTAATGGCCAACCACTTGGTTAAGAACACTCACTTCTTCACGGCGTTCATCTAACTCAGTCACCTGTGCTGTAACGTCATTACCGATAGACTTCATATAGTCTTTTAGGTCTACGCTAAGTGCAGCACTTCGCCCGTGTGGTTTAACGCTCAGGTTAAACTCGAACCGACGGCCGATTTCGCTCTCGTCATCAACAATGCTATACCACGGCCCATCTACATCTTCCTTCACTACCATCCAGTCGGTGATAAGTACACGCGCCTCAGGGTCGAATGAATCAACACCGATGCCGTTCTCATCAAGATAGCTCAGTAATGAATTCCAGATCGCTTCACTTAATGGTTGGCTGTCATCAACTTGGTCAAACCAAATCGTAGCGGTATTGGTTCCCTCTTCAACGTGAGAGCCCGTCACTAGCGGTAGAACCAACGCAGGTGATTGCACTGGCAATGTTTGACCTACTAGCTCTTCGTTAGCACCCTCGCCTAGTTCAGGAAGCGCAAACTCACGAGAAAAAGCCGGTTTGTCTAAATCGGATGGTATTTTGAGTTCTTCTTGTTTTTCTGTTTCTAGATATTTGTAACTGCCTGACGCAGTCTTTCTATCTATTTGGCTTGTACAACCCGCAAGTGCAACAATTGCCACTGAACTTGCTATAGCCAGCGTTTTATTCATCTGTGTTCCTTAATTAACCAGAAATCAATGCGTATTTTTGTAATAGTTCTTCGATACGTTTTTGGCTTGATAGTTCCGGCAATACCATTGGTAAACGCATAACTGCGCTTTCCATCATGCCCATTTTGTATAATGCCCACTTAGGCATAACAGGGTTTGGCTCGATAAACAGTTCGCTATGAAGCAGTTCAATTGTTTTATCAATGTCACGGCATTTATCGAAATCTTTATTAAGCGCAGCCTCACACATTTGTGAAATAGCCTTGGGTGTAATGTTAGCGGTTACGGAAATGACGCCGTGCCCACCTTCACACATAAATTGACTGCTCGTGCCATCATCACCACTTAAAATGACAAAATCTGAAGGTACTAACGGCAGAGTTTCTTTTAAGCGAGATATATCGCCTGTGGCATCTTTCAAGCCCACAATATTTTTGTGTACGGCAAGTTCAGCGACAGTTTCAGGCAACATATCGGCAACCGTTCTGCCTGGCACATTATAGAGAATAACGGGCTGTTCGCTCGCATCGGCAATCGCATTAAAATGCGCCACCATTCCCCTTTGTTGAGGTTTGTTGTAATACGGGACTACACTTAAGAAGCCGTCAACACCGGCTGAGCCAAGTTGTTCAGTAAGAAAAATAGCCTCCGCGGTGGAGTTTGCTCCGCTTCCAGCAATAATGGGGATAGCACCAGACGCCATCGCTACCGTTTCTTTAACCACATTTACGTGTTCGTCAAAGGGAAGTGTCGCTGATTCACCGGTTGTTCCTACTGAAACAATCCCGTGGGTTCCTTGTTCTATATGAAACTTAATCAGTTTCTCTAAAGACTTATAATCTATATCGCCATTTTCGAACATGGGTGTGACGAGTGCGACGTAACTACCAGTAAACATAATCTCTCCGCAAAATGTGAGCGCACATGTTAATTATCTCAGTGCGCAAACACAAGCGGTTGCGCGGGTAAATAGACAAGAATTTGACAATAACTTATGCAATGACGCCAAAAAGGCACTAACTTAACAAAAAACTCTATGCTAACATCCCGCCATTGCTAGGTTTAAAGTGAATTTGATGTCTAAACACCAACTAATCGTTACACTTTTAGGTACAGATAAGAGCGGCATTCTAAGCGAAATAGCCACCGCAGTTTCGCAGGCCCAATGCAATATTCTCGATAGTCGACAAGCAGTCTATGGAAGAGAGTTTTCT
This sequence comes from Alteromonas sp. 4NS20-0143, assembly GCF_057542855.1. NCBI lineage: Bacteria > Pseudomonadati > Pseudomonadota > Gammaproteobacteria > Alteromonadales > Alteromonadaceae > Alteromonas > Alteromonas sp. 4NS20-0143. Next base: position 431,074 of record NZ_BAAJLR010000001.1, on the reverse strand, counting down.
CTCACCATGATTATTGAAGGAAGCCAAAGCGCCATCACAAAGGCTGAGTGCACCTTGCCCGCAGTTATACAACGTCTAGATTTGTTATCGATGATGAAGCGGACAAGTCACCACGAAAAACAAAATCTCGCTAACCTACTCAATGTTGAATTTAGTGGCCAAGACGCGGCGGGACTCATTCAGTCGGTCACTGGCTTTTTTGCCGATCGCGATGCCATCATTAGTGCGTTTAGGCAGCGAACGTACCAAAAGTCAGACCATAACGTTATGCAGTGTAAATTTGTGGTGTCTATTCCCACATCAGAAAGCTTTGAACAACTAGAATCTGATCTAATGACCCTATTTGCTACGTTAAATGTGACGGGCAAAGTGGTAGACAAACAGAAAAAGGATCCTAATGAAAACACTACAAGCTGGTGACAAAGCACCACAGTTCTCTCTTTTAGACCAAAACGGCGAAACGGTGTCTTTGACTGACTTCGCAGGTAAAAAGGTCTTAGTTTATTTTTATCCAAAAGCGATGACGCCTGGATGCACTGTACAGGCTCAAGGGCTTCGTGATGTCCAAAGCGAACTTAACGCGAAAAACGTTGTGGTATTGGGTATTAGCCCTGATGCAGTAAAACGCTTGCCGAAGTTTATTGAGAAAGAGAGTCTTAACTTCACCTTATTATCAGACGAGGATCACGCTGTGGCAGATGATTTTGGTGTGTGGGGTCTTAAGAAGTTTATGGGTAAAGAATACGACGGCATACACAGGTTAACGTTTTTAATTAATGAAGAAGGTACAGTTGAACACGTCTTCAATAAATTCAAAACGAAGGACCACCATATCGTGGTACTAGACTATTTAAACAATGGCTAATTGCTTGTTGCAATAGCCTGTAGCGTAAAACAAAAAGGTATGCGGCGAATTTAAAACGCGCCCGTATCGAATGTTAAATCGCTAAAACGAAGAAGCCCCTCGATGGAGGGGCTTTTTTTGTACCAGTGCTTCTCTGTTATGCGACTTCTGGCGTCTCTTTCACGGGGTTACTCGACCACGCGGTGATCACTGCCTTGACTAGTGTTGCAAGTGGAATCGCAAAAAACACGCCCCAGAACCCCCACAAACCACCAAATACCAAAACAGCAATAATGATGTACAGGGGGTGCAAACTCACTGCTTCTGAGAACAAGAGTGGCACCAGTAGATTGCCATCTAAACCTTGTATCACGCCGTAAGCTAGCATGAGATACCAAAACTCAGGGCTAATGCCCCACTGAAACATAGCAACAATAGCAACCGGTATGGTAACCACAGCAGCGCCGATGTAAGGAATTAACACAGAAAGCCCCACAAGAACGCCTAACAAGATAGCGTAACGCAAATCCATTAGAACAAACGTGGCGCAGCTAATTACACCTACGATGACAATCTCAATGACCTTACCTCGAATATAATTGGCAATTTGAGAGTTCATTTCGTGACCCACCTGGGTAATTAATCGTCTCTCCTTTGGAAGCAATCTAGAAATGCTGTCTAAAAAGAACATTTTGTCTTTCAACATGAAAAATATCATTAAGGGCACAAGTACCATGTAAACCAGTAGTGCAGCCACATTAGCAATATTGCTAAACGACACAGAAATAAGCGTTTCTCCCACTTCAACCAGCTTGTCGTTTAACCCTTCCATCATTTGATGAATTTGGTAGACCTGAACATAATCGGGGTATTTGTCTGGTAATGTTAAAATCCACTCTTGGGCTTTTTGCCAGATAAGTGGCGTCTCCTGGATAAGGTTAACGCTTTGTTTAGAAATAATAGGTACAAGGCCAATTAGCGTAAGAATAGTGATTGTAATAAATCCAAGAAGGACAACGCCGCATGCTATTCCCCTTCCTACTCCCAACTTTATTAATCTGGTCACAGGCCAGTCGAGAAGATACGCGATAACCGCCGCCACCAAAACAGGCATGATCAATTCGCCCCACAGCAATAGAACCGCGGTGCTAAGTAAAATTAAAATAAGCAGCATTGCTGCATCGGGATCGGAAAATTTGCGTCGGTACCATCGACCAAACACGCTAATCATATCAATATCCAGAAAATACAAAGAATAGGACACGCATCATAGTTTATCAGATGGCGAGTTAGCAATAAGTAGTAGATAAGAATCTTTCTAAATCAAACTGGTATGACATTACGTGCGTATAAAAACAGTAGGTAGAAATGCTACGCGTTAAGAAAACGTTGAAGCTGGACGGTTATTGAGCAACTTGTTGTGTATTGCACAGTTTAAAGCTTTTTTCTAAAAGGTCCTTCCAGCAAAGCTGATATGCCGGCTTTGAAACGCCGGGCTTTGATATGCCGGGCTTTGATATGCCGGGCTATGATATGACGGGCTATGATAATCAGCTAAACATGCGCGCTGTGCACATGTAGCAATAATGTAAAGCATGGTGCACAATGATAGCGGCAACTATTAGTGAAATATTCGAAGAAAAATGAAACTGTTTAACCACTTATGGTTCTAACAAAACAGTAAACAACATTGGTACACTTGTAGGTTCATGAGAAAAAAATTATCTGCGCCGTTTATTATTCTTTCTTGCGCTCTTATCCTCAGCTTATCTGCTGTTGCCCAAGATATGAAATACAGCAATAAAAATACGTTACCCGAGATAGGAGTGGTAGCGTCAGACGCCATTTCTCTTGATAAAGAGATGATCATTGGCGACGCTGTCATGCGTCAAATGCGCGGCCAAAGTCCAATCATCGCCGATCCTGTATTAGATGAATATTTGCAGGATTTAGGCAATCGCCTTGTTGTGCATGCAGACAATGCCAAATTCCCCTTCCAATTTTTTTGGGTTAATAACGATGCCATTAACGCGTTCGCTTTCTTTGGCGGTCATATTGGTGTTCATGCTGGACTGATGCGACGAGCAGACAATGAGAGTGAACTAGCCTCGGTGCTTGCTCATGAAATCTCTCACGTTACCCAGCGCCACATTGCGCGAAGAATGCAAGCACAAAAGCGAGCTTCCCCATTGGCCCTTGCCTCACTGATAGGCGGCGTGCTTATCGCAATTGCGAACCCTCAAGCGGGCATGGCAGCGATGCAGGCAGGTTCGGCAGCCTCAGCCCAGTTGCAGATAGATTACACAAGGTCTAACGAGCAAGAAGCCGACCGAATTGGTATCGCCATGCTTGCCAGAGCGGGGTTTGACCCAAAAGGTGCGGCGAGCTTTTTCTCAACCATGGCAGAAGAATACAGAATGGTTTCACGACCGCCAGCTAGGTTATTAACTCATCCCTTAACTGAAACCCGTATTGCTGACGCTAGAAACCGCGCTAATGACTACCCAAGACGCTATTTGCCTATTAACAAACAGTTTGAATTAGCAAAGGCGCGAATAAAGTCACGCTACTCTTTCGATGCAGATTATTCACTAGAATATTACCAGGCCGCCGTTGACCAACAGGCACAGCGAAGCAGAGAAGCCTCTTTGTATGGACTCACTCTGGCTTATATGCGAAACGAAGAGAACAAGAAAGCCCAGAAGATATTAGACGAGCTTTTGGAAAAAGATCCAACCAACCTTTTCTATCTCGATGCAGCAACGGACATATATATCGCCCTTGGCGAACCTTTAAAAGCGGTAGAAATGCTCAAGCCTCACGTTACGCATAACCCGCGTAACCAAGTATTGGCGCTGAATCAAGCGAATGCGCTTATCAGTGCCCAAGAATATGACGAGGCTATTATACTGCTTAAAGACTTCTTGCTAGTGAAAAAAGATTATCAGGTAGCGTATCAAATGATGAGCGAGGCATATCAAAAAGCGAAACGCTTCTCTCAGATGCATCAAAGTAAAGCGGAAGTGTATGCGCTTTACGGGGCCTACAATAGAGCGGTAGATGAACTGCAATATGCCTACAATTTTGCCGGCGATAATCACTTACAAAAGCAACGCATACGAGCTCGCATTAAGCAGTTTAGAGATCAAGAGGACCGATTAGAGCGGCTTTAATTACTAACTTATGCAGCTTTATTAGCCGCAGTCTTCAACTGTTGAATTAGCACTCGCAGCTCTTGCTCTGACACTTCACCCATAATGGTATCGACTACTTTTCCCTCTGGGCCTACTATGAATGTTGCTGGCAGATACGGTGGTTTTTCCATAGGAAGCACTGTGTTTTCAGATGCAAAAATAATAGGCACTTCAATGGTGTATTTATTTGCCATTTCAGTAATTTGTGTGGATGTTTGCCTGTCGTAGTTTATCGCAAAAAGTAACGTGTCCTCTGGCAGGTTTTGACTGAACGCGTTTAACTCGGGCATTTCACGTAAGCACGGCGCACACCAGGGGGCAAAGTAGTTAATTACGGTCCACTGCCCTTGTAATTCGCTCCATTGGTAGCCTTGGCCATTAACTGTTTCGAAATCACTGTGCTGCGACTGATAGGTGAAGATACCAGCACCAAGCGCCAGTAGCGTTACCGCAACGAAGGCAAATGCTTTTATGCCGTGCGCTGTTGTTTGAATTGGCTTAAATTTGTTGGCCATACGTATTTTCCGTAAGTTCATCGTAAATATGGGTGTGAGCAATATGCTTTCGTTTTTAATTCTTCGGCGCTTTTCAGAGCCTACAGGCACTGTTAACTGTTTAAAGTAGTACGAAACCTGAATGGCGTTCAACATTTTTCGCCTTCTCACTGATTATTGCTTGAAAACAAAAATCAAAAGCGCAATAGTCTGCGCAAAATATCATAGTAAGGCTTTATTCATGACTCAAGTCACTATCATCCACAATCCGCGCTGCTCTAAAAGCAGACAAACCTTGGCATTGTTAGAAGAAAATGGCATTACGCCCAACGTTATCAATTATTTGAAAACCCCGCTGAGCCTTGATGAAATCAAATCAATATTTAAAAAACTTAACGTTGAATCGGTTCGCCACATGATGCGTACCAAGGAAGCAGAATACAAAGAAGCAAAATTGATGGATGCGGACGTCGATGACCATGCTTTATTGCAGGCAATGGTTACTACACCTAAATTAATTGAGCGCCCTATTGTGATAAACGGAGACCACGCTCGTATTGGTCGCCCACCTGAAAATGTATTGGAAATAGTATAGTGAAACCCGTTCTTGTTCTTTACTACAGTCGCCATGGAAGCACCAAGCGTCTGGCCGACGCCATTGCACAAGGCATAACTTCCACCGATGTTCCCGTTATTGTCCGTACTGTGCCTGGCTTAAAAGTTGAGGAGCAAGGCGAGGATGGTAGCGCTGTAATTGCGACCGGTGAATCTGAACTGGATGTGCCTGTGGTGTCATTGCAAGAGTTAGAAAATTGCAGCGCCCTTGCACTGGGAAGCCCTACCCGTTTTGGCAATATGGCAGCGCCGATGAAACACTTTTTAGACACAACCAGTAATTTGTGGCTCAAAGGCTCGCTCATAGACAAACCGGCCTGCGTATTTACCTCATCCTCTTCCATGCATGGTGGTCAGGAGTCTACGCTACTTTCCATGATGATCCCGCTTTTACACCATGGCATGGTGCTATGTGGTTTGCCCTACAGTGAGCCTGAGCTTCATACCACCACAACCGGCGGTAGTCCTTACGGCGTTTCCCACGTGGCGCATTCCAACCTAAAAAATTCAAATCAATTGAGCGACGACGAGAGGTCACTGTGTATGGCACAAGGCAAACGCTTGGCTTCATTTGCTCAACAACTTTATACACCTACACATTCGGAGAATTAGAATGGCATCTGATACGCGCTTTTTTCGCTATTTAGCGCTCGTAAGCCACACCTTACTTATAATATGGCTTACGTTATGGCAATTTACCTTCACCAAGGTACACACCTACTCGCCTACGTTTATTGTGTTAATTTATCTGTTGCCCTTACTGTTGCCTTACCGCGGCGTATTGAAAGGCAAACCATATACTCATGCATGGGCGAACTTTGTCGTGCTGTTTTACCTTATTCACGCTTGCACTGTTGTGTATGCAGTGCCCGCTGAGCGCTGGTATGGCGTTGTTGAGTTAGTGCTTTGCACCACTATGTTTGTTGGTTGTGCAGCATTTGCAAGAAAACGAGGTCGCGAACTTGGTTTGGGTATAAAAAAACTGAAAGAAGAAATGCAGGAAGAAAAAGAGTATTTCGAGCAACAGAAATAGTTTATTTACGTAGAGCGAGTTTGCTTAATAAATGCAGAGCGGCGTTCCAACGCACATCCTCGGTGTGCGAGCGGGTGCGTTTTGGTGTCGGTATTCGTTTTAGTGCGCTAAGCATGCAACGATGGAAACGCTGCTCAACAGAAATGGCTTCTTCCATTAAACGGTATTATTGAATACCAAGCTCTCGTTTTACCATGGCCACCGACAATCGCTTTTGCTCCTGCAAAGAGCGTGTGTCTAGGCGCCCAAGCAGCGTCATTAAACTTTTCAAATCTCGTTCACTGTGATGAAGAAGAAAATTCAGGGCCTGGTTAGATAACTTTAGCCCTCTTTCTAGTGCTCTAAGTCGAACCGCCCTTTCTCTGCCATCATCCCCAAGTGGATTGATGTGATAGATAACGCCCCACGCTAAGCGCGAACGTAAATCAGGCAGAGAGAATGCGGGGTTTGAAGGGCCTAAATGACTGGTACACAGCACCAGGGTGTCTTGGGTCTCCACCACTCTATTGAGTAGATCAAATAAGGCTTCTTCCCATTCTGCATCTCCCGCAATGGCGTGAACGTTGTCTAGAGCAATAAGCGATAAGTTTTCGAGACCATCGAAGATATCATGAGACCACGCCTGATAATCGTTGAGATTTAAGTACAGATGATTCACTTGTTTGTTTGCCAGCTGGTGACACGCTGCAAATAACAAGTGACTTTTCCCGGCACTGCTTGCACCCAATAAGGTAACAAGAGGAAGTTTGAGAGATACGAGTTGCCCCAATGACGATGAGTGACGCCAACTGGGTAACGCATGAACAATATCAGTTAACAAAGTGACTATTTCTTCATTACCATCACCCACGAAACTATCGAAGTTCTCATCAATGGGCAGCGTCACGGGTAAAGGTAATTGCATAAATAGTTAGTTATTCCAATAGAAACTGAAACCTTCTACAGGCTGGCCGTAGGCATCAGTTACAGGTCTGAGTTTTGCTTCGAGGCCAACCGTATTCATAAGGTCTTCTGTCGTACCAATAAGCGTAATGGAGAACGTTGCGACTGTACCTCGCTGAGCCTTAAGAGATGCACTTTCAACTACGCTTAGCGTGGTAAGGTAGCGACTTACAGCGGCATAACTTTCAATGGTTCCAACGTTCGCAATAGATATCTCAAGCACTTCACGGTTCGCCTTATCAATGCCAACGACGGCATATTGTGATGATAGGTAGTCCGCGTAGGCATCCATCAGTGCGTTACCAAGTTCAGCGGGTGAATCAGCATAAATACTGCCGTAACTCACGCTCTCTTTACTGATAAAAACCCAATCAAGCCCGAAATCACCTTCTTCAGACTGCTTGGCATACGCTTTAAATTCGTCCATCGTAAAGGGTTTGATCTTTGGTTTAACTTCTTTCACACCTGGCTCACTCATTCCGTCGGCGGTGCCGGTGTAAGCGTTATTGTCACTATCGGTGTCGGTGTAAGTTTCGCCTGTCTGGTCAGACATTTGTTCAAATTGCGTACTTGCCTTGCCATTTGAATTGCTGTTTGAATTAAGGCCCGCATTCGGCTCAGCGTTGGGTAGGTCCGGAATAAAGGACGAATCGTTTTTATAAACTCGAGCGGCGATAATGTTGTCTACGCTGTATCTGCGAGAAGCCTCTCGCACGGGCTCAACAAAACGGCCCCACACATCGTAAGTGGTAATGTTGACGTTATCCGTTAAATCCATAAGAGGAAGGCTTAACGGTAACCCCCTTTCTTGTGCGGTGGTTCTCAGCGCTTCTGCGATTGGAAAATCTAAAGACTCGTCAATAATAAGCTTATTTTCTTTATCGTCTTGCACCGCTAGCCATATTAGCGTCTCTGGCCTTCTGTCGCCCCACAGGGGCAACATTTCACGTTGTAGAATCTCACCTACTTTAGTGCTGTCAAATTCAGCAACATAATAAGTTTTGCTACCTTCATAGGAATAGCGATAAGACCGAAGCAAAGACTGAGGTGAAGATAGTGCGGCTTTTACGCCGGGATTACTGAGGGATTCAGTAGACCCAGACATCTTTAAAAACACCTCTCGCAATGCCTGTTTGGCAGCTTTTTGTTGAGCGCGAGAGCTTTGATCTTCGACAAGGATCTTCGCTTCATTCACCACTATTCGCTGGGTAGCGCTTGCGACGAACGAAGTGCAGACGAGAGTAAAAACGACTGCACACGTCAGTAGTAAAGAATGATACGGTTTCATCAAATTATTCGTTCCGGCGAGTGAGAATGCCCTACTCATTGTCAATGTTAATGCTCCATCTTTGCTGTATTTTTGTCTTAACAGTTTGCTATCAAATTCTTGCTCACAAATCCTTGCTCACAATTCAGTTATTAACAACTGTGCTGCCAACGCCCTGATGTTCAAGTGTGTATCAACACGTTGGTTATAAACACGCGTTGATACTGGTTATAAACAAGCGTTGATACTAATGACTAAATACATGCCAATATCCATAAAAAAATAGTGATAACGTGTCAGCGGTACGTCCATTCTCTTTTATATTGGGTTTTATTTCATCCTTAAACCAACAAATATTTTAATCGCCTGCTAGGGCGTGAAGAGGATAATCCGAAAAAAGGCCATAAAATCACCGCTACAAATTGGACTTGTCTCAACTAACTGGTAGAATCCGCGGTTTTCTACCTCTTAGTTCCAGGGCCCAACCGTGAGCGAAAATAAAACCTCTTTAAGCTACAAAGACGCAGGCGTAGATATTGACGCAGGAAATCAACTTGTAGAGCGCATCAAATCAGTCACTAAAAAAACCCACCGACCTGAAGTAAAAGGTAATTTAGGTGGTTTTGGCGCGTTATGTGAGTTACCTACTAAATACAAAAAACCACTGCTTGTTTCTGGAACCGATGGCGTAGGTACTAAGCTTCGCGTGGCTATGGACGCGAATCGCCATGATGGCGTAGGTATCGACCTAGTAGCCATGTGTGTTAACGACCTCATTGTTCAAGGCGCAGAGCCGCTGTTCTTCCTTGATTATTACGCCACAGGCAAGTTAGATATAGATGTTGCAGCGTCGGTAGTGACTGGTATTGGCGCAGGCTGTGAACTAGCAGGCTGTGCACTTATTGGTGGTGAAACCGCCGAAATGCCTGGAATGTATCACGGCGGCGACTACGATATTGCTGGATTCTGTGTGGGTGTTGTTGAAGCAGAAAACGTCATTGACGGAACTACCGTTAAGCCAGGGCAAAAGTTGATAGCCTTAGGCTCATCAGGCCCCCACTCTAACGGGTACTCGTTAGTGCGTAAAATTATAGAGGTGAGTGAAGCCGACGTTGATGCCGAGTTAAACGGCAAGCCTATTATCGATCACCTTCTTGAGCCCACACGCATCTATGTTAAGTCTGTGCTTACCCTGTTAGAGCAAATTAAAGTGAGTGCAATCTCCCATATTACCGGTGGCGGTTTCTGGGAAAATATTCCTCGCGTACTTCCTGACGATGCAAAAGTGGTTATTGACGAAAGCACTTGGGAATGGCCAGAGATTTTTTCTTGGTTACAAACTCAAGGTAATGTCACCCGCCATGAAATGTATCGCACCTTTAACTGCGGCGTTGGTTTGGTTATCGTTGTTGACGAAGGCGATGTTGAGAGCTCACTAGAAATACTAAACAGTCAGGGTGAAAATGCATGGCTTATTGGTACTATCGAAGCAAAAGATAGCGACGGTGAACAAGTAGAGATAAACGGGTGAGCAGCACTGTGACAAAACTCTGCGTACTCATTTCAGGTAACGGTAGTAATTTGCAGGCGATTATCGATGCAATTGCTGCCGGCCGACTCAATGCCGTAGTAAGCGGCGTTATCAGTAACCGTCCAAATGCTTATGGATTAGAGCGAGCAGCAGATGCCGGTATTGACGCCATCTGTCTTGACCACACCGACTTTGACGACAGAGCCTCCTACGACGCCGCTTTAAGAGCGCAGATTGAGGCCTTCGGTGCAGATTGTGTGGTACTTGCAGGTTTCATGCGAATACTCACCCCCGAATTTGTTGATGCATTCGCTGGAAAATTAGTGAACATTCATCCATCATTGTTGCCTAAGTATAAAGGTTTACATACACATCAGCGTGCTATCGATAACGGTGACGAGGAACACGGGGTTAGTGTTCACTTTGTGACACCAGAACTCGACGGCGGCCCTGTTATTATTCAATGCAGAGTGCCAGTGTTTGAAGATGACGTTGCAAGCGACTTAGCTGAGCGTGTGCAGGAGCAAGAGAGGCGTATTTACCCTCTTGTTCTGAGCTGGTTTAGCGCAGGCAGGTTATCGATGCGAGACAATAAGGCTATCTTAGATGAGCAAGAGCTTCCAGAAACAGGTTATGCGAACGAGTAATGCGCGAGCAAAAAACGTATTAGCGACGCTATTTATTTCATTGAGTGCGGTATCAGCGAATGCATTCGCTGATACCTCGCTGACTATTGAGCCTTATAAAGCCACCTACACAGCATATAAGTGGGGTGACGATGTGGGTCAAGCCTCCATCGAGCTCTCCCAATTAGGCGAAGAAAAATACTCGCTTATTTATACGTCTAAAGTATCCAAGTTTTTCCTTTCTGATAAACGCAGTGAACATTCAATATTTCTAATTCAGGGCGATAATATCGTACCATCTGAGTATTATTATAGTCGTTCGGGTACCGGTTCAGATAAATCATTAGAAGTGTCTTTCAGTCATCAGGGTAACGGTAAAATAACCATTGATAATGGCAATGCTTTTGAATGGGATGGAGAGTTTGATAATCAAATTTACCGTTTAGATTTAGCCAAACAACTGGCTAAAGGTGAAACATCTCTGACTTACGACTTTATTAATTATCGTGGCCAACGTCGTCAATACGGCGTTGAGGTTGTGGACAACGAAACGTTGAAATTACCCTACGGCGATTTAAAGACAGTGAAAGTGAAATTAATCCGAGATTCTAAAAAGCGCGAAACCTTTGCTTGGTTTGCACCTTCATTGAACTATGCCCTGGTTAGATTACAACAATTTAAAGAAGGCGAAGAACAAGGCGATATTAAATTAAAGGCATTTGAAACGCTTTAGCTCATCGCTTCACAAGAGGCCATGCTTTATCAAATTTACTTTGGCAAACGGGCTTTAGTGAATGGGCCCTGAATGAGCTTTTTAGCTGACCTCTTTTTCCTCTAAAGGCCGCTATCTGCGGCCTTTTTCAATCATTACGCCCTTATTATCGTAAATTGGACATTAGCAAAGGGGCATAATTAAAGGCGGCATGTCCCTATCGTCGCTATGGGTTTTGATCTGAATTTTTCAGTAACCGCTATACTTTAAGTAACCGCCTATTATTTACGCCGTGATTAGTAGATTATTCATGTAAAAATCTTGATCTTTCGGCCATTAAATAATACGTTTAGGGCATGCTGGTCTGACCTCAAAATTCAGTTTAAAGAACATGGATTAGGCAACTAAACACGAGTAAGCCGAGCTCCATCGTTCAAAATGTCAGACAAGTGTATTATTCAAGGCCTTTCAGGAGTGATGTATGGCAGATTTTATATGGTTTTTACTGGTCGTTGTGACACTAGCAGTTGCTAGCTATCAGCGCACTAGCTTGGTAACAGCAGTTGCCATGGGTGCAGGCGTCATGGTTTTAGGCACCTTTTTTGGTGACATTGGCCTTATAGGCTGGGTAGTGTATTTAGCACTCACACTCCCTTTCACGCTGTCGAATATTAGACAACAGCACATATCGAAGAAATTATTGGCATTCTATCGCAAGGTAATGCCTGAAATGTCGAGTACTGAACAAGAGGCTATTGATGCCGGTACTGTCTGGTGGGATGGCGATATATTCAGTGGCAAGCCAGATTGGGACAAGCTACACCGCATCCCTAAAGGCCGTTTAACCGCAGAAGAACAGGCGTTCTTAGACGGACCATGTGAAGAAGTATGCTCTATGGTGGACGAATGGCAAATCAACCACAAAGACGCCGATCTGCCTCCTGAAATTTGGCAGTTCCTTAAAGATCATAAATTCTTCGCTATGATCATTAAAAAGGAATATGGCGGTTTAGATTTCTCAGCATTTGCTCAATCTCGTGTTTTACAGAAACTGGCAGGTGTTAGTGCTGTCCTTTCAAGTACGGTAGGTGTGCCTAACTCATTAGGTCCAGGTGAGCTGCTACAGCACTATGGTACTAAAGAGCAACAAGACCATTATTTACCAAGACTTGCAGCTGGTGACGAAATTCCATGTTTCGCGCTAACGGGTCCAGAAGCGGGCTCAGATGCGGGCGCAATTCCAGACGTTGGTATAGTGTGTAAGGGCGAGTTTAACGGTGAAGAAGTGTTGGGCATGCGTCTTACGTTTAGTAAGCGTTATATCACCCTCGCACCAGTTGCTACGGTTATTGGCCTTGCATTTAAACTGAAAGATCCAGACGGCTTACTTGGCGATAATGCCGATCCAGGCATTACTTGTGCGCTTATTCCTCGTGATACGAAGGGATTAGAAATTGGTCGTCGTCACTTCCCACTTAATACGCCATTTCAAAATGGTCCGGTGAAGGGCAACGATATTTTCGTCCCTATTGACTACATCATCGGTGGGCCTTCAATGGCTGGGCGCGGATGGCGTATGCTGATGGAATGCTTGTCTGTTGGTCGTTGTATTACCCTACCTTCTTCTGCCGCGGGTGGTGCTAAATCAGTATCACTCGCTACGGGTGCTTACGCGCGAATTCGTCGCCAGTTCCGTATGCCAGTTGGTCATATGGAAGGTGTTGAAGAGATGCTAGCACGCATTGGTGGTAATGCTTACCTGATGGATGGCGTAACCCGCTTTTCTACGGTGGGTGTAGACCTAGGCGAGAAGCCTTCTGTTATCTCAGCGATATGTAAATACCATTTGACGGAAAAAATGCGTCAAGTCATGGACGATTCCATGGACGTTCATGGCGGTAAAGGCGTTATGCTTGGTCCCAATAACTACTTAGGTCGTGGATACCAAGGTGTTCCCATTTCAATCACGGTTGAGGGCGCAAATATTCTTACCCGCAACATGATGATATTCGGCCAAGGCGCAATGCGCTGTCATCCATTTGTGTTGAAAGAACTACAAGCTGCTGCAATTGAAGATAAGAAAGACGCACTTGTTGCTTTCGACAAAGCCGTATTTGGTCACATTGGTTTTGCGGTAGCAAATACTGTTCGCAGTATTTGGTTCTCGCTAACGAATGGAGCATTCAGCAGTGCCCCATTTACCGACGAAACAGCACGCTATTACAAACTAATGCAAGGTTACAGTGCAAACTTAGCGCTACTAACCGACGTGTCTATGGGTGTACTTGGTGGCGATCTTAAACGTCGCGAACGTTTGTCTGCTCGTTTGGGCGACATTCTAAGCGGTATCTATATGGGTAGCACAACGCTGAAGCGCTTCGATGAAGACGGTCGTTTAAAAGAAGACCTTCCTCTTCTACATTGGGCAATGCAAAACACATTGCACGATATAGAAACGGCTATCGAAGACTTCCTTGCTAACTTCCCTAACCGAGCTATTGCAGTAGCGTTACGCGTGATGGTGCTTCCTGTGGGACGTCGTGTTGGTAAGCCATCAGATAAGACTGAACATGCGATTGCTAAAATGCTTCAGACGCCCTCATCAGCACGTAGCCGTCTAGGTTATGGTCAATACCTAAGCCGTGAAGACGGCAGCCTGTTTGGCGACCTTGAGCAAACCCTTGATGATGTGTTGCTAAGTGAGCCTGTGTTTGACCGCATTTGTAAACATAAGAAAGCAAAACTTCCATTTACTCGTTTGGACGTGTTAGCAGATGAAGCGTTAGCTGAAGGTATTATCGATAAAGCTGAGGCCGAGTTACTGCACAAAACGGAAGCCGGAAGACTTCGCACTATTAACGTTGACGACTTTGACCATGAAGAACTTGTGGCCAAGATAAATTCAACAAGTGCCGCGAAGAAACGAAGCGGCAAGGCTGCCTAGCCTATTGCTTTAGCTATTGCTTTAGCTATTGCTTTAGGTATTTCGTTTTAAAAACAAGGCCGCTACTGCAGCGGCCTTTTTTATCTCTGAGTTTTAATGTCTGTCCCTTTACTTAAAACATAACGTTTTAAGCATAAAGCGAGAGGCATAAAAAAACCGAACGTAAAGTTCGGTCCTTTTTAAATTGCTTCGCTAGTGGGCTCACGCCAAATTGGCTTTGTTCTCATTTTACTTTAAGCACCAGCCGCGCGCTTTTAGCTCAAGTGTTAGCTTTAATATTAGCTAAGCTGGAGTTTATCCATTAATAACACCGCTTGAGTACGAGTATTAATCTCTAACTTGCGAAGTATTGCACTTATGTGCGCCTTAATAGTGGCTTCAGTGACGTTCATCTCATGAGCGATTTGCTTATTCATAAGACCTGCACGCAAGTATGAGAGTACTTGAATTTGCTTAGGCGTTAATTCTCTGAATCTTTGCAGCAATACTTTAAGCTCATCATCCACTTTTTCAAGTTGCTCACCTACGCCAGCAGGTAGCCACTTTTTGCCAGCAATCATATCGACAATAGCTTGCGCAATTTCTCGTGTTGCAGATACTTTAGGAATAAAGCCCTGAGCACCGAGACTCATAACTTGAGCAACAACTTCAACACCGTCGCTACCAGAAATGACGCCAACTGGGATATTCGGATATTGCTCTCTCAGCGTAATTAACCCATTGAAGTATTCGCCACCAGGCATATTCAAATCGAGAAGTACAAGCTTGATATCTTCATATTCGCTAAGTCTGTCTTGGGCAGTCTCTAGGCTTTCCGCTTCGACGATTTGAGCATTTTCGAAATAAGGGGTAAGCGCACCACTCAATGCTTCTCGAAACAACGGATGATCGTCTGCAATTAAGATTCTAGTCATTAACGTACTACGTCCTTTTTATAATATGGGTATAGATTAATACTTTAGGCTAGTTACTAAAACCCCTTAACCGCAAAAAACCTGTAAATTCAGTATATATTTTACGTTTTGGTTTGGCATTTCCGTTTCAAACGGTAAAATTGAGCGTCCAGATTCAAAACCAAGAGAAATACGTGAAGAAACACGACAACATTTTTGCCGCCCCGCTGAACAAAGTCACCGACTTTAAATTTGATGAGTCAGTGGTTGATGTGTTTCCAGATATGATTCAACGCTCGGTGCCGGGCTATGAATCTATTATTCATGCCATTGGTGAACTTGCTGCAATGAAAGTAACCGATGGTAGCCGAGTTTATGACTTGGGCTGCTCTCTTGGCGCTGCAAGTTTATCGGTGGCAAGAGCAACAGAAAAGAAGTCCTGTGAAATTATCGGCATTGATAGCTCTGAGGCAATGGTTGACCGCTGCAAGCGGATTGTACAAACCTTTTCATTGCCAAACCCTGTTAGGGTTGAACAAGGAATGGCCCAGGACATTCAGATAGATAATGCATCTATGGTGATAATGAACTTCACTTTGCAATTTATTCCCCCTGCGGATAGGGAGAGTCTGCTTAAACGAATTTTTGACGGCTTGAATCCTGGGGGCATATTGGTTTTATCTGAAAAAATTCGCCACCCTTCAGTGGCTGGAAATGAGCTTTTAATCGACTTACATCATCAATTCAAGCGCAATAATGGCTATAGCGAGTTAGAAGTCAGTCAAAAACGTGCCTCGCTAGAAAAGGTCATGTTAACCGATACGTATGCAGAGCATGAGCAAAGGCTCAGCAATGCTGGTTTTGATGAAGTAGTGATGTGGTTTAAGTGCTACAACTTCACCTCTATTGTTGCCCTTAAGCGATAGGTTTAGAACCTCGAGTTACTTTTATCACTTTATCGGCACCCATCATTTCTTTTAGCTACACATGGCGTTATTGACGTTTTATACACTAAGAGCACAACGAGAACACAATGAGCAAATTAGCGCAGACATGGTTTAACGACTGCTATAAATCTCTGTTAGATAGCCCTCTTTCAGCGTGGCTTCAAACACTTCCTTCACAGCTCAACACATGGCAGCAACACAATAAGCACGGTGAGTTCGATAAATGGTGTCGACTTCTCGCCAAGTTACCGCAAACAGCGCCTAGCACTGTTGAATTAAGCACCAGCGTAACCGTAGGCGCTGCTGCTGACATAAATGAATATACTCAAAAACAAATTAGCGGGTTAATGAAGCAATTTATGCCATGGCGTAAAGGCCCTTTCTATCTGCACGACATTCACATCGATACAGAGTGGCGCTCAGATTGGAAATGGGATCGCGTAGTACCTCATATTGCGCCGCTTAAAAACAGACAAGTGCTAGACGTAGGCTGTGGCAGTGGCTATCACATGTGGAGAATGCTGGGCGAAGACGCATCCGGTGTCTACGGTATCGACCCCACACAGCTGTTTTTAATTCAGTTTCAAGCCATTAAGCACTTTATTGGACAACGAAATATTCATTTCCTGCCCCTGGGCATTGAAGACATGCAGCCACTTAAGGCATTCGACACCGTGTTTTCAATGGGAGTCCTCTATCACCGTAAAGATCCTTTGCAGTTTCTTACCCAGTTGAAAGATCAGTTGCGCAAGGGTGGCGAGTTAGTGCTTGAAACCCTTGTTGTTGATGGTGATGAAACCACTGTGCTAATGGCTGGCGAGCGTTACGCACAAATGCGTAATGTTTGGTTTCTTCCCAGCGCAAAGGCGCTGATGGTGTGGTTAGAGCGTCTCGGATTTGAAAATATACGCGTGGTTGATATTAACCACACTACCCTTGATGAGCAGCGTGCAACAGAATGGATGGAGTCCCAGTCGTTGAAAGATTTTCTCAACCCAGAAGATATTACGCGCACCATTGAAGGCTACCCTGCACCACAAAGAGCCGTTATCGTCGCTAACAAGAAGTAATTGAGCTCATCTTGAAATTAATCGCTTTGTTGGCATAGATGTTGTAACCCTAATCAGCTATGGAGTGCTAATTCTGTATTGATTAGGGTGACAACATGGATATACATGGCTTTTTAACAGCCCATCATCTGCCAAGTAGCTACGCAGACACTGCACAAATGTGGTTCATCCCACTCTGTGAACAGTTACTAAAGCACCAAAAAAGTGCAAAACAACCATTCATTGTGGGCATTAATGGTTGCCAAGGCTCTGGAAAATCTACACTCACTAGTTTTATAGAAACCTTTTTAAAATCTGAGCACGACATGCGTGTGGTCTCTCTTTCCATCGATGATTTTTATCTCGACAAAGACCACCGAAACGCTCTTGCCATAAAGGTACACCCGCTATTGAAGACCCGCGGCGTACCTGGAACCCACAACATACCATTGGCTCTCAACACGTTTTCTATGCTTGAAAAGGGCGAACGAACGCAGCTCCCACGGTTTGACAAATCCACAGATAACCCCTTCCCAACATCTCAGTGGCCGGTAATGGACGCTGTCCCTGATGTCATCATTTTAGAGGGCTGGTGCGTGGGCGTCTCGCCACAAGAATCGTCAGCGTTAACACTCCCTGTGAATGAGTTAGAAAGCGAGGAAGATTCACTGTGTACCTGGCGCTCTTTTGTTAACAGCGAACTAGGCAATCAATATCAAACACTTTTTAACAAGATAGATTATAGTGTAATGCTAGCGGCCCCCTCCTTTGACAGCGTCTTACATTGGCGTTTAGAACAAGAGCACAAGCTTGCCAAAACGTCTCAAGGTGAAAAAACTGGCGTAATGAACGATGATGAGGTTGCTCGTTTTATTGAACACTATCAGCGCCTTACTGAGCATGCACTCAGTACGCTTCCTCAGCAATGCGATACCGTATTCTATTTAGACGAACACAGAAACATCACACAACAGGATTTGAAGTAATGACAAAAACGCTTGTTTTCACCGATATGGATGGCACGCTGCTAGACCATCATACTTACTCTTTTGAGGCGGCGAAACCGGCTTTAACCGCATTGGACAAAAAGCAGATACCCGTTATTCCAACCACCAGCAAAACCTTTGCAGAACTTCAGCCTCTTAGAGAGAAAATAGATTTAACGGGCCCTTTTATCATTGAAAATGGCGCTGCCATTTTTATTCCACACGGTTTTTTTAAACAAAAGCCCGCCGGCACAGTGTGGGTGGACGGATATTGGTGTAAGGCGTTTATATCGAGCAAAAACCACTGGATTAAGCTGTTGGAAAAAATAAGCGGTGACTTTGAAGGCAGTTACAAACAATTTTCCAAAATGTCTATTGAAGAAATCCAAGACAGTACCGGATTAGATGAATATTCAGCCTCCCTTGCCGCGAAGCGTCAGTTTGGCGAGCCCATTTTGTGGCAAGGAAGCGATGACGATAAACGAAAATTTCTTAAAGCAGTATCGCACAGAGGTGCGTATCCTCTAGAAGGTGGACGATTTATCCACGTTTCCGGCAACTGCGATAAAGGCCAAGCGCTAACGTGGCTGGCAAAAGAATACCAAAGACAAAATGGGGTGTGCGTACAAACCGTAGCCCTTGGAGACGGAAATAACGATATTGCCATGCTAGAAGCGGCAGATGTCTCAATACGAATTTTATCACCGGTAAATCCTCCGCCAACAGTAAAAAAAGAAGAGGTATATACCAGCACCCTTAACGGTCCAGAAGGTTGGACTGAAATGCTTACTCAATTGCTATCTCTATAATCAGGAGCACACATGGCTGATTTTTATCAAAACGGTGTTATTACCACATTACACAACTTATCGCGCAGACCTACGGAAGATCTAGAGGCTGAGCTATTACAGTTCTCCAAAAAACGTCCCATGGCGTTAATTTTGCCCTCTTTGTTTTCTGAACTTGAAGGTGACGCATTACCTCATATTATTGGTGAGCTTACATCGGTTCCCTATTTGGCCGAAGTTGTTATCGGATTAGACAGAGCCAACGAAGAACAATATAAACACGCACTTAAATTTTTCGGTAAATTACCACAGCACCACCGGGTGTTATGGAACGATGGGCCGCGCCTAAAGGCCTTAGACGAAGAGTTACAAGCGCAGGGTTTAGCCCCAAAAGAAATGGGTAAAGGCAGAAACGTATGGTACTGCATGGGCTACATACTGGCTTCAAACCGCGCTGAATCTGTGGCGCTTCACGACTGCGATATTGTGACCTATGAAAAAGACTTACTTGCCAAGCTAATTTACCCTGTAGCGAATCCCAACTTTAACTACGAGTTCTGTAAAGGGTTTTACGCCCGAGTTGCCAACGGTAAAATTAACGGCAGAGTGTCTCGTCTGCTGGTAACGCCCTTACTGAGAGCACTAAAACGCATTATGGGCGACAATGAATACCTTGAGTTTATGGATAGCTTTCGTTATCCACTAGCGGGAGAGTTTTCATTCAGACGTGATGTGTTAAACGACATTCGCATTCCGAGCGACTGGGGACTGGAAATTGGTGTGTTGTCTGAGATGCATCGCAACTATTCTCATAACCGTCTATGCCAGGCAGACATCTGCGATATTTATGATCATAAGCATCAAGACTTATCATTAAATAATGATGAAGGCGGCTTATCAAAGATGTCTATCGACATCACTAAAGCCATTTTCAGAAAGTTAGCGACTCAGGGCTATACATTTAGCAACGAGATGTTCCGCTCAATTAAGGCGACGTATTTTAGGATTGCACTCGACTTTATCGAAACCTACCACAACGATGCGGTAATGAACGGTTTAACTCTAGACATTCACAGCGAAGAAAAAGCGGTAGAAATGTTTGCGAGCAATATCATGAAAGCGGGTCAAAACTTTCTAGAAAATCCGATGGAAACACCGTTTATCCCAAGTTGGAACCGAGTAACTAGTGCGGTACCTGACATTTTAGAACGCCTACTTGAAGCGGTTGAAGCAGACACCGCCGAATATATGGAGAAATAATATGGCATGGGAACCTCTCTATGACAAAGTAAAGCACCATTTAGAGACTATCTATGCCGATGTTTCGTTAGACGTGTCCTATGACACGCTAACGGAGCAGCTGCTAGCCGCTATCGGCATAGCATCGAGCGAAGACATTGCTTCGCCTCAATCTCACCATAACTATTGGGATGAAGAAGATATTATTATGATCACCTATGGTGATAGCGTTATCCGTGAGAATGAAAAACCATTGGTAACCTTGAATAACTTCTTACATCAATATTGCAAAAACACGATCAATAATGTGCATATATTGCCTTTCTTCCCCTATAGTTCCGACGATGGCTTTTCAGTCATTGACTACTCAACCGTTAATGAGTCGTTAGGCTCGTGGGAAGACATAGAGGCCATAGCGAAAGACTATGGGCTGATGACAGATTTGGTTATAAACCATTGCTCGGCGAGAAGCGTTTGGTTTGATAACTTTATAAAAAGCGAAGGACCCGGTTCAGATTTTTTCTTTACCGCTGACCCGCAAGATGACCTTTCCATGGTAACGAGGCCTCGTGTGTCACCGTTATTGCGAGAAACGGAAACCGCCGAGGGGACTAAGCACGTGTGGTGTACCTTCAGTCATGATCAGGTCGATTTTGATTTTAGAAATCCAAAGGTGCTGCTGGCCTTTGTGGACATTATCAAACTGTATATCGATAAAGGCACCAAGCTTTTTCGCCTAGATGCGGTGGCATTTTTGTGGAAAATAGTCGGTTCAAACAGCATTAATCTGTTTCAAACCCACGAAGTTGTGCGTTTACTGAGAACACTGATTGAGCATGTCGATCCTTCTATCATTATTATCACAGAAACCAACATTCCAAATAGAGAAAACTTAACGTATTTCGGCAATGCTAACGAAGCGCATGCCATTTATAACTTCTCTCTACCGCCGCTTCTGGTAAATACGTTAGTGACCGGCGACTGTACCTATTTAAAAAGCTGGATGATGAGCATGCCACCCGCGCAAAACGGCACGGCCTATTTTAATTTTATTGCTTCACATGATGGTATTGGATTACGTCCCGCCGAGGGGCTGCTAGACGATGAAGAAATATCAGATCTGGTTCATACCATGCAGAACTTTGGCGGTAAGATTTCTTGGCGTGCGTCTGAGCATGGGAAACAAAAACCGTATGAAATTAATATTACCCTGTTTGACGCATTACAAGGCACCACCAAAGGACCAGACCGGTTCCAAGTAGACCGCTTTATTTGTGCCCATTCGATCATGTTAGGCATGGAAGGTATTCCCGGGCTGTATATCCACAGCTTACTGGGCACATCCAACGATTATGAGAAAGTAGCAAACACAGGACAAAATAGAAGTATTAACCGTCGCCGCTGGAATATCGATGAATTGGAGGTTCTGCTTGATTCGCCCTTCTCTCAACACCACAAAGTGTTAACCCGGGTGTCTCAGCTTATCCGTATAAGAAAGGCGCAACCGGCGTTTCACCCCAATGCAACTCAGTTCACACTGCAGTTGGGTAATGAAATATTTGGGTATTGGCGACAAAGTCTTGATAGAAAGCAAAGTATTTTCTGCGTGAATAACATTTGCGATGAAGAAAAAACCATTTTGCTATCAGATATCAATCTAATCGGCACCGACAACTGGATAGACTTGGTAACACGTGATGAAATTTGTCTTTCAAGCGGCTTTATTCAATTGAAGCCCTACCAGACACTGTGGATCAGTAATCAAGACTTTGAATAGTGTGTATCAGCAAGGCTGCTGACACGTTTGAGAG
Organism: Alteromonas sp. 4NS20-0143; assembly: GCF_057542855.1. NCBI lineage: Bacteria > Pseudomonadati > Pseudomonadota > Gammaproteobacteria > Alteromonadales > Alteromonadaceae > Alteromonas > Alteromonas sp. 4NS20-0143. The sequence goes on along the minus strand of NZ_BAAJLR010000001.1, from coordinate 409,159 downwards.
TGTGGCCTAAGTGCCCTACTCGAAAAAAAACCGAGAGAGCAGCCAAGTAACAACTAAGAAAACAGCCATAACAAGTGCCGAAACCTTTGACGAAAGCGGGTTTCGGCTCACTTGGCTCCAAGTACCAAAAGCAAGCTGTCGATGTGGGCAAGTATCCTTCGACATATCCCTAGACATAAGCAGTAATCTCAAACATAGACAGTAGTCTTAAACAGAAATGAACAGTATTTTATGCAGCCTATAACCACTTTTATATTTGATTTAGACGGTACACTTGTTGATTCAGTCCCCGACCTTGCGAGCGCATTAAACAATGCACTTTACGATGTGGGTATGGCAACGTTCAGTGAATCAACAATTAGAAATTGGGTAGGTAATGGTGCAAGAGTGCTGGTTGAGCGAGGACTATCTGGCAATACCGATGCTAACACGCAGCAATCTAAGTCTATAAGCAACGAGTTAATCGACCATACCTTTCAGCGTTTTTTATATCATTACGATTTAAACGTGTGTCGCGCTTCTACTCTCTACCCTCATGTTTATGACACACTCAGTGCCCTTTCACGTAAAGGCTATACGCTAGCGCTAGTAACTAATAAGCCCAAAAAGTTTATCGCCCCCATTGTAGAAGCGTTCAAGGTTGAATCTTTTTTCTCTCTCTTTATTGGTGGTGATTCTTTAAAGGAAAAGAAACCTTCCCCCTTGCCTTTGAACCATGTTTGTAAAACCCTGAACGTCAAAGCGAGTGAATGCGTTATGGTAGGCGATTCGAAAAACGATATTTTAGCGGCACATGCTGCAAGCATGCGAAGTGTTGGACTTACCTATGGGTATAACTACGGCGAAGATATTAGTGCACACAGCCCTGATTGGGTATTCGATGATTTTAGTCGTATCGCTTCAATTACTTCTTAGCATCATTTACTTAATACTCAACAATTAGTACTAAACGATTAATATCAAACAATTAGCACTCAACGACGAGTACTAAAAAAATAGCACTATTCCCTTACACCGTCAGCCCTATAGCATCAAGCCTATAGCCTCAACCCTGGACAAGTGGCGTCCAATAGAGCACTTAGTCTAAACAGTGCTTCCAACTAGTCACTCTTCACCCTCAATTTTAGTTAAGACTCTCAATAAAGGTTAAACACTATCGCATTTACCTTTGGTGAATAGCGTGCTTTTTCTGTAGTATTCCCCGTCTATTTTTCTCGTTGTTAATTTTGTCTTCGTCTCTATTTGGCCAAGAGTTAACAACCTTATGCCACGGTTAAATTACGCAGGGAGTTATCAAAATGTCATCTAGCTGGCTTTCACTGGAAGAAGCGCTCTCAAAGGCGTTGGCAGCGACACATGTAGTTTCTGACATTGAAACAATAAGCTTATTTAGTGCACATCGTCGGGTAGTGGCACAAGACGTTGTCGCCACGCTAGATGTGCCGCCATGGGATAACTCTGCGATGGACGGGTTTGCGATTAATGCAAACTCATACACTCAAGGCCAAGCGCTTACCGTTCAAGGTATCATTACGGCTGGAGAAAAGGCTTCTACCCCCCTATCCGCTGGTCATGCTTACAAAATTATGACTGGCGCGCCTATTCCGGACGGCGCTAACGCCGTGGTAATGATTGAAAACTGTGACAGTGATAATAATGGAAACGTGATCATTAACGACACGCCCACACAAGGACAAAGTATACGCGCTAAAGCGAATGATATTGCTCAAGGGCAAGTACTGATAAAAAAGGGCACTCAGCTACGCGCAGAGCACCTCATGCTGCTCTCCTCACAAGGCCTGGACGAGGTGGTGGTTTATCGAAAATTACGAGTTGGCATCGTTGCCACCGGCAACGAACTAGCGGCCCCTGGAGAGTCGCGTAGCGACACGCAAATTTACGAGTCGAATCGTGTTGGCATAAGCGCTATTTTAAGTGACGGAAATGTAGAAGTTGTCGATTTCGGCATCGTTGAAGATGATAAAGCATCACTGACTAATTTGTTTAATCAAGCGGCATCGAATACTGCAGGAACTAACACAAAAACTAGCGCAGACAGCAACGTCGATATCATGGTGAGCAGCGGCGGTGTATCTGTTGGCGATGCTGATTATGTTAAAGATGTTATAGAGGCCATGGGCCACATCGAGTTTTGGAAAATTGCCGTTAAGCCTGGAAAACCTTTTGCACTCGGTAGACTTAACAATACCGTATTTTGTGGGCTTCCAGGTAACCCAGTTTCCTCGTTTGTGACCGCTAAGCTCCTTGTACTTCCCATCATCAGTAAAATGCAGGGACGACAAGATGGTCACACTGCGCTCACGGTAACGGCCACGCTGACAAAAGACATTAAGCGTCGTGCTGGGCGTCGAGATTACCAGCGAGCCACTATGAGTTACGACGACAATGGGAACTTAGTGGTCACGCCGTTTAAAACACAAAGCTCAGGCGTGATGACATCGATCACATCCGCTAATTGCTTTATGATCATCCATGAAGATATAAGCACGTTAGCTATTGGCGATTCGGTGCCGGTGATGCCATTCACCTAATGCGCTAAAGCATTGCCTGTTGCGCTATGCCTATAGAGCTATGCCTATTGCTTTTTATCTTTCAAACAATGCTGTTTAGACATGATTTTTTAAAAAACATTTTAGTCTGAATTTTTTACCGTGAGAATAAACATCTGTGAATAGAAAACGCTTTATTATCGAAGCTAGAGACGTATTAAAGTTAGCCTGGCCGTTGCTGATTGCCCAAATTACGCAAATGCTCATGGGTGTGAGTGACACCATTATGGCTGGACGCTACAGTGCGACTGACATGGCTGCGGTAGCGTTAGGTTTTAGTATTACCATACCCCTTCTTTGCTTCATTCAGGGTATTGCCCTTGCCTTACCGCCTATAATATCAAGACTACACGGCAACAAGAATATTGCTGGTATTGCTGATGCCAGTCAGCAGGCTGGTTACTTAGTGTTGTTTGTAGGCTTAGTCATCGCCGCGTTTATTCCCTTTACTGAAAGCATCGTATCGTTATTTCCAATGGCACCAGAGCTTCACAGCATAACCGTGGACTACGTTATCTACGTATTTCTTGCCATGCCTAGCTTTGCTATTTATCAATGGTTGAGAAATTATTGCGAAGGACTAGGTAAAACAAAGCCCACCATGATCATTACCGTCATTGGCTTGATGGCAAACATTGTAGGCAATTATTTATTCATTTATGGCGTTGGCCCATTACCTGCCATGGGTGGGGCTGGCTGCGGGGTTGCTACTGCGCTGGTTATTTACACCATGCTAATTGCCACCTTTATCTACGTTCGATTTGCACCTGCTCTGCGAAAATACGACCTGTTCAATCAATGGTATCGTCCAAACTTAAAAACCATTGGTCGAACCTTCGCTTTGGGCCTTCCTATTGCAATGACAATCCTGTTTGAAGTAACGCTGTTTTCTGCCGTTGCCCTACTTCTTGCGCCGTTTGGTGCAACAGTCGTCGCTGCACACCAAGTCGCCCTCAACTTTTCAGCACTGATGTTTATGTTTCCGATGAGTATAGGTATGGCCGTGGCCATTCGCATTGGCTACCGTATTGGGCAAAAGAACCCTCGACAAGCAAAAATAGCAGCGCGAAGTGCCATTTTGATTGGATTTGTTACTTCTGCATGTACCGCCACTTTCACCCTCGTGGCTAAAGGTTTCATTATCAGCTTATACACAAGCGACGGCGAGGTTTACGCCATTGCCAACGCTCTACTTATCTATGCGGCGCTTTTCCAGCTCTCAGACGCTGTACAGGTAATATCAGCCAATGCGCTGCGAGGATATAAAGACACCACGGCAATGTTTATCATCACCTTTGTGTCATATTGGCTTATCGGGCTTCCCACCGGCATTATTTTGGGAAGAACCTCATGGCTGACTAACGAGCCAATGGCTGCAGCTGGTTTTTGGATTGGGTTTATCGTTGGTTTAAGTGCCGCCGCAGTATTACTGGGAGCTAGGCTGCTTTATATTCAGCGTTCCACCAATGTGCTTATCGAACAACCTGCGTAAAGGCTTTGCCACCGGGCCCTTTTTTTTCAAAGCATTAAAAAGGGCCTGACTTCTCGGGTTTACAGCGCTCTTTAGACGGACCTACTGCTATTAGCCACTGGTGCTATTAGTTAATGACCGTATAAGCATAAGCCGCACGAGCTAATAGCCGTATTAACCGCTGGCGTATTAGCGAGTGCGACTCAGTCCTTTGATGGCCTCGGTAAGCCCTTCTAGCGTCAACCCATACATTTTGTCTTCCATAATTTCACGCATAATTTTGATAGACGAGTAATAAGGCCAATAATTTTCAGCCTGAGGATTGAGCCACACCGCGTTACTGAAGTGATTTAACAGCCTTTGCATCCATGCACTGCCTGGCTCTTCATTCCAGTGCTCTACACTGCCGCCAGGATAGGTGATTTCATATGGCCCCATAGTGGCATCCCCTACAAAAATCACTTTATAATCTTTGCCGTATCGATGAATAATATCCCATATTGAGATCCGTTCTTTATTACGGCGCAAATTATCCTTCCACACTTCTTCATACACGCAGTTATGAAAATAAAAGTATTCTAAGTACTTAAATTCAGACTGCACCGCTGAAAACAGCTCTTGAGTGGTTTTCACATGAGGGTCCATAGAGCCTCCCACATCGAAAAACATCAACACTTTAACTGCATTGTGTCTCTCAGGTGCCATATGAATATCCAGCATGCCACCCTTTCTCGCGGTTTCACCAATGGTCGTTCTTACATCAAGTTCTTCACTCGCACCCGTGCGGGCAAATTTGCGCAGCTTTCGAAGGGCAACCTTAATGTTTCGCGTGCCGAGCTCTACATCGGACGACAGATTTTTGAATTCCCGTTTGTCCCATACCTTAGCTGCAGAGAACTTGCGATTGCCCTTTTGACCAATGCGAACGCCCTCAGGGTTATCGCCATAAGCGCCAAAGGGTGACGTACCGCCCGTGCCTACCCATTTGTTGCCACCTTGGTGACGCTTCTCTTGCTCTTCTAAACGTTTTTTAAGGGTTTCCATGAGCTCATCAAGACCACCAGCTTGCCTGAGGGCCTCGCGCTCTTCAGCACTTAGGTTCTTTTCAAGCTCTTTGCGTAACCATTCCTCAGGGATCTCTTTACCGAATAAGTCAATTGACTCGACACCTTCAAAATAATTAGCAAAAGCTCGGTCGAACTTATCGTACTGAGTTTCATCTTTTACCATGATGGTGCGCGACAAACTGTAGAACGCTTCAATATCGGCATACACCACGTGCTTTTCCATTGCTCTGAGTAAATCAAGCAACTCGCGAAGGGTTGTTTTAACCTGATATTTTCGTAGCGTGAAAAAAAACTGAATAAGCATTAGCGTCTCGCCATAAAGGCCAGTTTTTCAAACAGGTGGATATCTTGCTCATTCTTCAGCAGTGCACCATAAAGTGGTGGGATAGATGCTTTCCCATCTTTGTTGTGCAGGGCCTCTGGTGGAATATCCTCAGCGACCAGCAACTTAAGCCAGTCAATTAACTCAGAGGTCGATGGCTTTTTCTTAAGCCCTGGCACATCGCGTAAATTGAAAAATGCACCTAATGCCTCGCTCAGCAAGTTCTTTTTAAGATCAGGGAAGTGAACATTAACAATCTCTTCCATATCTTCAGGTGTTGGAAATTGAATATAGTGGAAGAAACAGCGACGCAAGAAAGCGTCGGGCAATTCTTTCTCATTATTGGACGTGATAATAACGATGGGACGCTGAGCGGCGACAACGCGCTCTTGAGTCTCGTACACATAGAATTCCATTTTATCGAGTTCGAGCAATAAGTCGTTTGGAAACTCGATATCGGCTTTGTCTATCTCATCAATGAGCAGTACTGGGCGTTTTTCAGCGGTAAACGCTTCCCAAAGCTTTCCTTTAACAATATAGTTTTTAATATCGTGAACACGATCGTCGCCAAGCTGTGAATCACGAAGACGGGAAACCGCATCGTATTCGTACAGTCCTTGCTGAGCTTTAGTCGTCGATTTGATATGCCATTGGATAAGCTCAGTGCCTAAACTTTCAGCGAGTTCTTCAGCAAGCATTGTTTTACCGGTACCTGGCTCGCCCTTGATTAATAAGGGGCGCTCTAGAGTAATCGCTGCGTTTACCGCAAGCTGTAAGTCTTTGGTTGCGATGTAATTAGACGTGCCACTAAAAGCCATTCTTCTTATACTCCGTTTAATTCTTCGTCTTCATGTAATTTAACAATAACATATAGCTAAAAAACACTTTGCATTTTTACGTTTGGGGCCAATGATATAGGGGTATAAAGAAATCCCCAAATTCAGGCTATGAATTATTAACTATTAAAAAGGTCGTACAGATCACGACTGTTGGGATTTGCTTGCGAATCAAGAACGAGTTAAGGATTAGAAATGAACGTATTTGACGACAATTCTCTTGCGATTGGCCGTACGCCATTAGTGAAATTAAATCGCGTTACCTCTGGTAACGTGTACGCAAAAATAGAGTCTCGTAACCCAAGCTTCAGCGTTAAGTGCCGTATTGGTGCAAACATGGTATGGGATGCGGAAGAACGCGGTGTACTGACCAAAGGAAAAGAGATCGTAGAGCCTACGAGTGGTAATACAGGTATTGCCCTAGCGTTTGTTGCGGCTTCACGAGGCTATAAGATAACCCTAACTATGCCAAGCAGCATGAGTTTAGAGCGTCGCAAGTTGCTTAAAGCATTAGGCGCAAACCTAGTGCTTACCGAAGCGCCAAAAGGCATGAAAGGGGCTGTTGCCGCTGCACAAGAAATTGTTAACTCAGATCCTGACAAGTACGTGTTATTGCAGCAGTTCGACAACCCGGCAAACCCAGCTATCCATGAAAAAACCACCGGGCCTGAAATTTGGGAAGACACCGATGGTAAAGTTGATGCTTTCGTCGCTGGCGTAGGTACAGGCGGCACCATTACCGGTGTAAGTCGTTACCTTAAAAAAACCAAAGGTAAAGCCATTACCTCTGTTGCGGTTGAGCCAACTGACTCTCCTGTTATCACCCAAGCACTTGCGGGTGAAGAGTTAACGCCAGGCCCACATAAAATTCAGGGTATTGGTGCAGGATTCATCCCAGGCAACCTTGACCTAGATCTTATCGACGAAGTAGAGCAAGTCTCAAACGAAGATTGTATGGATATGGCGCGCAAGCTAATGACCGACGAAGGCATATTAGCGGGTATTTCTTCTGGTGCGGCGGTTGTTGCAGCAAAGCGTTTTGCTGAACGTCCAGAAAATAAAGACAAGATTGTTGTCGTGCTTTTAGCCAGCGCAACTGAGCGTTACTTAAGTAGCCCAATGTTTGCCGGAGCCTTCGACGATCAAGAAGAAGTGCAATAATAGACAAAGCTTCTGCTACTTAACAACGCAGAGTGTCGCTAAGGCCAACGGATTTTAGCGATTAACATGTTTGAGTATAAAAAACATGCGGCATGAAGAAAGATAGAGCAGTCTCTATCATTGAAAACAAGAGCGAGAAACTTATTCCAGTTTCTCGCTTTTTTTGTCTTTGCATTTCGTTTAGCAGCAACATTTTTGGTATTCTTGCAGACAAAGATAGTGGGAAGATTAAAACACGCGCAAAATAGCGCGCTCTGCCCGTTAAGAAAAACGCTCAGGAGTATGAAAGAATGAACGCTCATAAGTTGTATATCGTGTTCTGGCTAACCGCTTTGCTAGTGCTTAGTGCATGTGGTGAGAAAGAAAAGGGAATTGGGCGCTATGGCATGCTGGATGAAAGTACACCTGAATACACTGCCGTTGCCTTTTTAAATAGCGTATATGAAGATGACAATCTAGATAAAGCCATTTCATTATCTAGTGAAAAGATGACTCGCATACTTAAACGTTACCACACCAATAGAAACGTTCAGCGACATCTTCTCAATTTAAAATACGACACAGTAATCGTAACACCTCAAACATCTGGCAGCTTAGGCAGAACCGAGTTTGCGGAGAAATCTACCATTACCGTCTTTTTAAGCGGTATGTATGGCGATGATAAAATCGAGAAATTACGCAGCTTAGACCTTATAAAAGAAGACGGTGATTGGAAGATTAATAAGATTCATCCCGATACCTACCTGTGAACAATATCTAAGCAGCCAGAGCAATAGCGTGCTACCTGATGGATAACACGCGCTCTAGATACACCTAATTTATTAGAATAAGAGAAGTTTGCGGTGGTGTTAGAAATCTAGCACCACCCTCTTTTATAACCACCATATCTTCTACTGAAATAGTCTTAGTTGTCTGTCTTTTTCCCTCATGTAAAACGGTTGATGAATCGTCATTATGTTCAGAATAATACCAACTAAAAAAACCATCAAAAGCAAAGGTCATTTGTCTGTCCAGTAGTTTATCGGATGCGGGTCTCACTCCTAAATTAGGCCCAACATCGTGCGCCACGTAACCTACGGGGTGACCTGTGCTCCACATAACTGGTAGAGAGCCTGATTGCTGCATAACGTGTTGCTGCGCTTTGTGAACGGCATTGCCCGTAGCGCCAGGGATCATGGCGTTAAATGCTGCATTGCGGCCATGGATTGCACTTGCCCAAGCATGCTGAAGTTGCTCCGGTGGTTGTGCTTCACCCTCTTGCAACACATAGGCAAAACGTTGAATGTCAGTGACCCACTGTTTGAAAACTCGTATACCGAAATCTATTTGAATCACATCCCCTCGCTGAATAACCCGATTAGTAGGGTGTGAATGTCCACGGTCAGAACCAGAATTGACCGCTGGATTCTGACTAGGGGCCCAACCATCGCCAACTCCCGCGTTTGACATTTTATTTTTCAAGAATCGAGCAATGTCTAGGTCAGTTGTCTTTCCTGGTATTACAGATTGATAAGCTTCATATTCCCACCTTGAGGTAATAGCCGCGGCCTTCGCCATTATCTCTACTTCTTCCGGTAACTTTCTCGTAAGCCAATAATAGATAGCGTTTTCAGCGCTTATAAGTGAAACATCAGTGCCTGTAAAGGCGTCGTTAAGAGCGATATATTGTGAATGGCTTAATCCATCAGCAAGTGGGTTAACGGTAAAACTATTGATCCCAATTTGGCCTTTCGTATTCTGCTGAGTGAGATACGATGATGCCGCCTCTATCGCGCTTTGTGATTTATCTACGTCGATTACAAAGTCAAACGTACCTAATTCTTTTAGCGCCGTTGACTCACTCAATGGTGAAAATATCCGTGAAGTCACTTCGTCGGATTCACTATCTTTACTAAAGAGTACCACCGCCGTGCCGCCTGCATTTTCACAACCTACATGATTGGCTAGGGGATCATTGTTATTCTCGCGGCATACAATTAACCAGTGGTTCAAATTGGCTGTAGCCATTGCATCAGGTAATAATGTGCTAATGCGCTTTTTTCGTATTTCAGGCCAAGGAGATGGTGAGCTGAAGTACTCGATATATCCCTCAACCTCCTCAGAAGAAGGTATGGCATTCACGGTATTGGGCTGAATTGCATAGGACTCTTCTGAGGATGACTTTTTGTACCCGTCAGACTGACTATAAGCAGTTCCACAGAGCCCTCCCCCCATCAGTGTAATAAAAACTAACGGAAAGTACCGTTTGTGCGAGATCATTATTATTTTCCTTTTACGAGCAAGTGGCTTGTGGTTTAAGTCGAATATTGCATCATTTATATAGTGTTTAAACGCTAACACCGCGGGACTAGCTTTACCAGAATCAGGGCTTTACCAGAATCAGGCTTTACCAGGATCAGGCTTTAGCAGAATCAGGGCTTGAGCAAATCGAATAAAAAATTCTTTTCTTGGTTTGCATGTATAGACCTGAGACAATACACACTCATTTTTTAAAGCGATAATCTTATGAAACTTTTAGTTCGCAATCTTGCGAGAACGACGACAGAACAAGAAATTGTTACCCTTTTTTCAGCACACGGTACAGTGAACGAATGCAGTCTTGTACTCGATAGCGAGACAGGCCAATCTAAAGGCTTTGCTTTTGTTGAGATGGCTGATGCTAGTGAAGCTAACAGTGCTCTTAAAAGTCTTCACCACACTACGGTGGCAAACAATAAAATTCGGGTAAAACGAGCCCAAGATTAGTACAAAACTAGGCAACAGCGCTACACAAAACATGGAATGTAGAGCCTCATAAAGCGGCTTATATACTTAGCGCTATGGCCTTTTTTAACATTACCTTCCCGGTATAAAAGTGCTTCAAACCGCTATTTTTGCTAACTGCATGAAGCCCATAGAGACACATGATGTCAGAGGACGACAGCTTTCTTACCCATTGGGCTTGCGGTGCCTCCCACTGACACTTCCCACTTGGTTTTTTCTCTCTCTTGATCTTTGCTTTCATTGTTAACAACTTTTGCAAAAATATGTGAACAGCACATCATTGCTCGCCCCTGTTCAAAAGCATAGTTTAAAACTAAATTTGATATGTTGTGCGGCTGACCTTCTGTTCGCCTATCTATCAAATGGCTTTCTTCTACATGGCTATCTTTCACACTGCTATCTTTCACAAGGCTATCTTTCAGAGGGCTATGTTCCAAACTGGCGCCTGCTAAGCACCTATCCTCTTTACTGCTACCTTGGATGTAACTCTCTTCAATACTAGTCTTTTTAATACTACTCTTTTCAAAACCAGGCTCGTCAGAACTAATCCCATCAAGACCATGCTTAGCTAAGTAGCAGGCCAAGGCACCACTGGCACTTCCGGTAGCCGACTCTTCTGTTATCCCTAGCAAAGGGGCGAAGTTTCGACAACTCGCGGTGAGGTTAGACGAGGGTTCACAAAGCTCGAAGGCGTGAATGCCAACTGCATTATGCTGTTGACAAAACTCAGTGGTTTTATCTACGTTTAAATCAATTTTACTTAAATACCCTGGTGGCACCGCCACAATAATATCCGGCAGCCCAGTAGATACAACTTCAATAGGAAGATGAGTAGATGCCAAAATATCAGGTGCAATTCCAATGAGTTCAGATACCCCTTCATAGGTAAGGCGTTGAATAAACTCTGGCGACTTCTGCCCCATAACCACATTACCTTCGTCCGTGATGCTCACCCCCAGCATTCCCGCCTTTGTGCGTTGTGTATAGTCCCCTGCTTGTAATATTCCTTTTTTAAACATCAGTGAAAATGCAGCGAGAGTGGCATGGCCGCAAAAATCAACTTCGCCAGTGACGGTGAAAAATGACAGCGCTACATCGGCGTGTTCGTCTTTAGATACAAAGGCAGTTTCAGAATAGCCCACAGCCTGAGCAACCTTAAGTTTTTCTTCAACAGACAAGCTATCTGCATTAAGCACCACTCCCGCAGGGTTTCCGCCCTTTTCAAAAGCGGTAAACGCATTGACCAAATGCACCTCAATTGTCTTCATTTAGCATTTCCTCATTTCAAAAAAGGTGTCAATGTAATAAAGCTGCAAATAAAAAAGCCGAAGCAATAGTTGCTTCGGCTTCTATTATGAGAGCTTGTTTAAAGACTGCTCATATCCTGAACTGTTACAGGTCCAATATCAGCGGCCTCTACTTCCGCCTTAATTTTCTCAGCATCACCAATAATTAACCACGTAAGCTTACTTGGTTGTACAACTTGTTTAGCTGCGCTATTTAAGTCATCAAGTGTTAAGCCATTGTATTTTTCTACCAAGCTTTCTGGATAGTTAAATTCGCGGTTAAACCGACTGCTTGACAATAAGCTACCTAGTACAGCACCTGCTGTCTCATACTGTCCGGGTAACGAACGTACCTGATCGAGTCGGGCTCTGTTCAATTCCATTTCAGTCGGCGGGTTGTCGCCAAGATAGCCGTTAAGCTCTTTCTTTAGCTCTTCTAGCGACGCGCCAGTCTTATCGGTTTGCACTGGTGCATAAACCATGTAAGGCCGTTGTCCTCGAGCTTCTTGCAAGAATGTGTAAGCACCGTATGCCCACCCTTTATCTTCGCGAAGGTTCATGTTTACCCGCGCAGTGAATGCGCCGCCGAGCGTTTCGTTCATCGCGTTAATCGCGATGTTATTTTCAACACCCGTTGGCGGTGCAAGGTGAGCGGCAAGAATGAGTGACTGCTGTGACCCAGGGCGATCAATAATAATGGCTCGACCTTTTTCAGGCAGCTGTGCTTCAGCAATCTGCTTAGTCCCTTTTTCACCAGATACTTTCCATTTACCAAACTCTTTTTCTAACGTGGGTTTGATATCGTCAAGGGTTGTATCGCCAACAACAAAAATGGTCGCGTTGTCTGGGCGTAACCAAGTGTTTTTGAAGTCGATTAAATCGCTGCGCGTAATTGAAGTCACATCAGGCGCCGTACCTAAACCTGTGAAAGGTATGCCATAGGCATGATCATCACCGTAAATCAGTGGTGGCAACAGCGTAAGCGCGATGCTTATCGGGCGTGTCATCTGCTGTGCAATATTGCTTAATATCAATGTGCGTTGACGCTCAATTTCTTCTTTATCAAACGTTGGATCTTTGAGAATATCGCCAAACAAAGCAAGCGACTCTTCCATATTCTCTTTAAGCATAGACATACGCACTGTTGTCGTATCTAAATTTGAGCCGCTATTAAGGCTTGTGCCTAGTTGCTCAAGCTCAGCAGCTAATTCAAGGGCGTCGTAGCGACCTGCGCCTTCATCGAGCATCCCTGTTGCAAAGCTTGCTAAACCCAGTTTCCCGCCCGCATCAGCGGCATAACCTGCGTCAAACTGAACAGCAACGTTAACTAGCGGTACGGTAGAACGCTTTGCGAATACCACATTTATGCCATTTGATAGTGTGGTCTTGGTCACTTCTGGAAAGGTAAGCTGTGTTTCAGCAGCAATATCAGGAAGCCCTGAACTGCGGTCAACGCCCTCGCCACTAGCAGCATGCTCTTCAAATGGCACAAAGGTAATCTGGTGCCAGCCATCGCCTAACCATTCTTTAGCTGCCGCTTTTACCTTCTTAGGCGTTGCATTAGCCAGCTCTTTTAGCTCTGTTTTGAAATAAGTAGGGTCGCCTGCAATGAATTCGCCCGTTGCCAACCTATCCGCTTTACCACCAAATCCGCCAACTTCTTCAAGTCCACGAATAATTGAGGCGCGATATTTTGTAGATACCAGCTTCACCTCATCTTTCGTTGGTCCTTTGCGCAAGAATTCCTGGATAATTTTATCCATTTCGCGCTCTACTTTTTCTACATCTTCACCTGCAGCCACATCAACACTCAGCCCAAAGATGGATGCAATTTGCAGTTCGTAGTTAAATACTGATGCATTGGTAGCAATCTGTTGATCATAAACCAACTCTTTGTACATGCGAGAGTTTTTACCATCGCCCAACACACTTGCCGCAATTAACAAATCTGTGGCTTTTGCACTTTTGTTTTCAGGAGACACCCACAAGCGAGAAATACGAGTTTGCGGTACCTTATCCTGAATAATTTCCCGTGTATTCGCTGAACGACTTGGGATCCAAGATTGCCACTTGGCAAGTGATGGACCGGGCTCAATATCACCGAAGTATTTATTTACCATCGGTTTAGCCTCTTCGGCATTAATATCACCGCTTAGCACCAAGATAGCGTTGTTCGGACCATAATATTTATTAAACCAAGATTTCACATCATCTAACGATGCTGAATTCAAATCATCCATGGAGCCAATAACATTATGAGAGTAAGGGTGTTCATTGGGGAACAATGCTTTAACAGCATGACCTAAAAACGCTCCGTATGGCTGGTCTTCTCTTTGACGTTTTTCGTTTTGCACCACTCCGCGTTGTTCATCAAGCTTCTCTTGAGTAACTGCGCCTAAAAGATGCCCCATGCGATCCGATTCCATCCATAAAATACGGTCTAACGCTGGAGTTGGAACGGTTTGAAAATAATTGGTGCGGTCGAAATTTGTTGTACCATTTAGACCAGTAGCGCCAGCTTCTTGAAGAGGTCCAAACCACTCGTCATCGTAGTTTTCAGTACCGTTGAACATAAGGTGTTCGAAAAGGTGAGCAAAACCAGATTTACCCTCGGGCTCGTCCTTCGATCCCACTTTATACCAAACCGCCACTGCGACTACGGGGGCTTTGCGATCTTCGTGAACAATAACGGTAAGACCGTTATCAATCGTGAACTTTTCATAGCTTATATCAATATCGTCGTTAGCTACCACGGGGGATATTCCTACCAGGGTAATAGCGACAATACTCAGACATTTTTTAGAAAACTGCCTGGTAATATGTTTGAACACACTCATAAAATATTATCCTTATTTTTATGTTTGCAAAACGTTTATGACTTTATTCGTAATTTATTCGTAGATTAGTTCGTAGGTCAACACGCAAGTCTCTGACGCCTGTTTCTGGCTTGAGTTTTTGTCGTAAATTCTAGTTATGACTTCGAGGTGTTAAACCTTTCTTGGGGCGGCAAAAATACAGATAATGCCCACCATCTAAATTAAGGTAGCCTTTCAACAGCGGTAACGCAAAGGACTAATAAAGAATAATCGTTACAAAACGTTAAAGCACGATGCAACGTCAAGGAGTAGCCGCTTGTGTGGCTCGAGACAAAGTGGTACACCCCTTCCCTCTATATTCTCAACTTAGTAGGTTTGAGGCGTGATTTTCTTTGCTGTAGGAGCTCTTTTAGGAGCTTTTTCTAGGCGTCTTTTTTAAGAGCTTGGGCCCTTAACTCGATTAATCTCTCTAGTGGTATAGAAGAAAGCAATAATGGCACTTAAGATAACCACAGTTACTATGGTGTAGAACATGGATACCATGGGATAGTCCCACATCACAATGAGCACATAATTTATCGAAGCAGGAACAACAAGCTGTCTGGCAATCCCGAGATACATCGGAAACATTGGCTTTTGCATTGCCTGCAAAATAGCCACACTCTGAAACAAAACAACGTACGCATAAAACGCTAACGTATCAATTCGAAGGTAAGTGACGCCCGTATTTTTAATGGCACTGTCGTCACTGAAAAGACCCATTGCCATTGGCGATAGAAAATACATCACCGGAATAGACACAACAGCCATTATGAAACCGATTAACAATCCTTTTCGGTAAGTCTGGTCAACTCGGTCGTAATAACCCACGCCCATGTTCTGTCCCGCAATGGCCATTACTGCGCTGTTTAAACCAAGTGCTGGCAATAAAAGTACCTGCTCGAGGCGAAGTCCAACGGTGTACCCTGCCACATGTTCGCTGCCGAATTGACCAATAAGCGCGACGGTAATAAACCCACCTAAAATAATAGTCAGCATGTTAAAGCTGGCAGGTAAAATTTGTTTCAGCAGATCGAGCCAACGTTTTTTATCAAAGGTGGGCATTACCGATATATTTAAGCGCTTCATCAGTACACGAAGCAGGTAAAAGGCAGTGGCAAATTTTATCACTACGGTAGCCAGTGCTATGCCGCTTACCCCTAAATCGAGTCCGAAGGTAAAGAGTGGATTAAGGCCAAAATTCGCAAAAAAGCCAATCATCAGGGCGTTGCGATTAGATTTCGTATCTCCCAGTGCCATTAACGCTCCAGCAGCACCGAACGATAAAGTGAAGCCAACAGTGCCTGCTAGTGTTACCCATAGATACTCCATCGCCAGTGGCTCAATATGAGGCTCAGCACCAAGTAACACCACCAAGGGTCGCGCCGCAAAGTAACCTAAAATACATGAAAGTGCACTGAAGGCGATAGCAATGCCACTTACATTGTCTAGCCACCCTTTAACTTCGTGAGTCTCTCCTCTTCCAGCCCCTGGCGCAATCATTGCAGACGCACCGGTTTGAATACCAATACCGATTGATAAAAGTAAAAAGAAAACGCTTGATGCGATAGATAAGCCTGCGAGCGCATTATCTGATAAATAGCCGGCAAACCAGGTATCCGTGAGGTTATAGAGGGTGTTGAAAATCATGCCCGTTGAGGCAGGGATCGCCAAGCGCACCATGTGAGAGAATATAGAGCCTTCCGTCAACGATGGTTCAGATTTTTTCAAGGCTTCTTGCATTAAGCTTCTCCAGCTATGTCGAGTAGGCGCAGTGACATACGATTTTTAAGCTAATAGAAGCATCGTCCCTATATCAACAATAAAAAATCTGTACAGTTGTTTTAGTTATACAAGAGTTACGTAATCTAAGGGTTTAAGTTTAGTTTATGAAGCAACAGACTTTTTGTACTGCTGCCTCAACGGTATAAAGGTGATTGAGGGAAAGGACCCCCTTACTTGTTTTGTCTTGCCGCTAACTTTTCTAATTGTTCATCAGAAGCCGGCAGCTGGTGATTTTCCTTCCACTGAGAATAAGGCATCTTGTAAACCACTTCACGTGCCTCGTCATAATCTATTTCAACGCCCTTATCGTTTGCAGCAGATGAGTACCACTTTGCTAAACAATTACGGCAGAAGTCAGCCAGAATCATTAGGTCGATATTTTGCACATCTTTGTTGGCATCAAGGTGCTCTACTAAGCGACGAAAAACTGCAGCTTCTACTTCGGTTTGCGTTTGTTTATCCATTTTAATCCTTAGCTTGTTGTGTAAAACGCATTTCAAAAAACAAAAAAGGGAGCCAGGCTCCCTTTTTATAACGTTTTTTTTCTACGTCGTTGTTTAACTGCGATATTTACCGCAATTAAACATACTTACTCTGCGTCGTCAGACTTTGGAGCAGATCTTTCTAGAAGTTCTTTAATGCTTAAACGTACACGGTTTTGGCGATCAATTTCCATAACCTTAACGTCAACCATTTCACCTTCTTTAAGGTAATCAGTTACTTTGTTCACTCGCTCATGAGCGATTTGTGAAATGTGAACAAGGCCTTCTTTACCTGGAAGTACTTCTACGAAAGCACCGAAGTCAACGATGCGGGTAATTTTACCGTTATAGGTTTTACCCACTTCAATTTCAGCAGTCACTTGCTCAATCTTAGCAATAGCGATTTCTGCTTTCGCACGTTCTGTTGCAAAGATTTTGATAGTGCCGTCATCTTCAATTTCGATGTTGGTATCAGATTCTTCAGTAATTTGACGAATCATTGCTCCGCCTTTACCAATTACGTCACGAATCTTGTCTTGGTCAACTTTCATAGTGTAAATGCGCGGTGCAAATTCACTTAGCTCTTCACGGTGACCGCCAATCGCTTCGTCCATCACTTTAAGAATATGCAAACGGGCTTCTTTAGCTTGCTTAAGCGCAATCTGCATGATTTCTTTAGTGATACCTTCAATCTTTATGTCCATTTGAAGTGCAGTAATACCGTCGGTAGTACCCGCAACTTTAAAGTCCATGTCGCCAAGGTGATCTTCGTCGCCAAGGATGTCTGAAAGTACAACAAAGTTTTCGTCGCTCTTCACTAGACCCATAGCAATACCTGCAACTGATGCCTTAATAGGAACACCAGCATCCATAAGCGCAAGTGACGTACCGCACACTGATGCCATAGATGATGAACCGTTAGACTCAGTGATTTCAGATACAACACGTACTACGTACGGGAATTCTTCTTCACTTGGCATAACCGCTTGGATACCACGTTTCGCTAGACGGCCGTGACCAATCTCACGACGCTTAGGAGACCCAACAAAACCAGTCTCGCCTACACAGTATGGAGGGAAGTTGTAGTGAAGCATGAAACGACTGTCGCGCTTGCCTTGAAGCTCGTCAATCATCTGTGCGTCACGTTCTGTACCTAGTGTTGCAGCTACGATTGCCTGCGTTTCACCACGTGTGAACAATGAAGAACCGTGAGTACGTGGAAGAATTCCAGTTGCTACGTCGATAGCACGGATCATCTTAGGATCACGGCCGTCAATACGAGGTGCACCTGAAAGAATGCGAGAGCGCACTACGTCAGATTCAAGGTCGTGAAGAAGCTCAAGCACTTCTTTTTGATCCTGTTCTTCATCTTCAGCAACAATCGCCGCTAGCGCTTTGTCTGTTGCAGCAACCACAGCGTTTTTACGCTCTAGCTTGTCAGAAATTTGGTAAGCCGCCGTCATTTCTGCTTCAGCAAGTGCTTTCACTTTATCTTTAAGCGACGTGTTTTCTTCTTCCGGCTTCCAGTCCCACTTTTCAGTGCCGACTTCTGCAGCGAATTCGTTAACCGCAGTAACGACTGCTTGCATTTGCTCGTGACCGTACATAACGGCGCCAAGCATAGTGTCTTCTGAAAGCACAGCAGCTTCAGATTCAACCATTAATACTGCCGCTTCAGTACCAGCAACAACTAAATCAAGTTCACTTGATTCTTGCTCTTCTGCGCGGGTGTTAAGAATGTACTCACCGTTACTGAAACCTACTCGTGCGGCACCAATTGGACCGTTGAAAGGCATACCAGAAATCGCTAATGCTGCTGATGTACCAATAAGAGAGATGATATCAGTTGGAATATCTGGGTTAGCAGACATTACCGTAATGATGATTTGAACTTCGTTTTTGAAACCTTCAGGGAAAAGTGGACGAATTGGACGGTCAATAAGACGTGCAATTAACGTTTCACCTTCAGATGGACGGCCTTCACGTTTGAAGAATCCACCAGGAATTTTACCCGCAGCATACGCTTTTTCTTGGTAATTAACTGTTAGAGGAAAGAAGTCTTGATTCGCATTTGCTTCTTTCTTGCCAACTACCGATACCAATACAGACGTATCGTCCATACTCGCTAGAACCGCTGCTGTTGCCTGACGAGCGATTACGCCCGTTTCTAGAGTTACAGTATGCTGACCATACTGAAATGATTTAGTAATAGGAGTCACTATTTGTCCTTTAATTTCAATCTTTATTTATCGCTTTTAATTGCGGCGCTTAGTATAGCTATGAACGCAGAATTTTGCCATCGTCAAATACGGACTAACATTGAAATTATTATGTATTTATCTCCCCTATTCCCCACCGCAGCTTTATGACTATATTAAATGTGATGACATGGCTATATTTTCATCACAATGCAATAAACTGATGCCATAAAATCGAGTATGCTGGTGTTTGAGCAACGGTCAAAAATAACAACCTCACAAAATAACTGTATAAAACAAATGTGCGTTAAGGGGAATTTATGCTTGTGCTAAGACTGAATAAGGCTGGTATGCCACAAGAGTGGATAGATATAGAACACGCCGCCAAACTATATTGCCAAGACAAGGTGTTGTTTGAACTTGGTACAGACGCCATCACGCTTAGAGGAGGCTGGAATCACGCTGGCATTCAAAGTGAGCTGTCGTTATCGAGTATCATCGCTTGCGATGGCAAGGTCACTGATATGAGCGGAAAAATTGCGTTAACTAATAAGTACCTTTTTCGCCGCGATAATTACATGTGCCTTTATTGCGGTGCGCAGTTTGCGCCAAAACAGCTTACTCGCGATCATATCGTACCCCGCTCTCGGGGCGGAAAAGACAACTGGACCAACGTTGCCTCCGCCTGTCAGCGATGCAACCACGCCAAGGGCGCAAAAACACCTGAAGAAGCTAGCATGCCGCTACTCGCCGTTCCTTTTAGACCAAACGTATACGAGCGTTTTTACTTGATGAACAGAAAAATTCTCGCGGATCAGATGGCCTTTTTACAAAATCATTTCACCCGATATCGCCAGTGGACATGCAGTTAACCTGAGCCATGTTTAAAAAATGGTGCTGGCATTTTTTACTTAACAGGATTTAGGTTATTTAGAAACCACCGCCAGCTGATGACTGTGTTGCAGCACCAAGGTGTTGCGGCACCGCAATAGCAGTTTGCTCTGGTGTATTGCCCAGTAGATTGTCCTCTTTCATCGCTCTAAACCACAAGCTAAGCCAATCTGAACACATCTTGTGTTCTAATTCATGGGCTTCAGCTGTGGGACAAAACAAACTCACTTTAACAACGACTTTTGCTAATTCGTTGGTCTTAATTTCAACTTCAGGGTCAATACGAATAAATTCTTGTTCTAGGTGACGCTCGATTAACCCTTTGTACCTCTCTGCCACATCTCGAAAGTATTCGCAGTGAGCTTGTGCTCTTGCATGAAATGCAGGCAATAGGCTGTAGGCGTTAACGGTGGGTTCGTTTACAATTTCAAAAGAGTGTAGTCTGTAGCGGCGCATAAAGTTAAGGTTGCGCACGGTCTGTGTCACTAGCTGGCTATTAGGCACATAAACATGCTTGCCGGTAAAGTTGAAGGTTTCAGGATCAACTTCTAGCAATGCTGTTTTCGCCCAGTCCATTTCGACAACTTCACCAATCACGTTATTCATTTGGATCCAGTCACCCACACGAAAAGGTCTGGCGCCAAGGTAGTAGATAAATCCCATGAAGCACTGAATAAACTCTCTCGTAGCCAGTACTATGGCCACCATGAATGCCGCTATGGATATGGCCAAGGTTTGTATTTCTGATGACCACACTACCATCAGCAGGATTATGATTAATGCATTGCCAAGCTGCTCAAGAATGTTGATTTGATTTCGTCGGTCCTCGCCGTGGCGAGTACTTCTATGTTTAATTAGGCGCAGTAGCCCTTTTTTTACATAGTGAAGCATTACGAGCAATAAAATAGAGGCCACTAGTTTGTATTCGTTCGCATAAGCAATTAGCTGCTGCCATAGCTGTTCTGGCTCTATCATTATCTGCACGCATGTACTCCGAGACGTAATTTGAAAATTTAGTAAAAAAAAAGCGCTGACGAATGTCAGCGCTTTGCATTATGAAGCACGCAACTAGCCGGCACAATGCCGACCAGTCCGATTACCATAGGAATATCAAAAGAATGTCATAAAAACACCTTATGAATATCTTATGGGCGTGAGATTTACGCGCGAATTTGACCTTCGCCGTTAACCAAATATTTTTCTGACGTTAGCGATTCAAGACCCATCGGTCCATAAGCATGCAGCTTGGTTGTTGCAATACCAATTTCGGCACCTAGACCTAGCTGACTACCATCTGAGAAACGCGATGATGCATTAACCATTACCACACTCGCATCAACGGCCCGTTGGAACAGCTTCGCTTTTGCTTTGTCTTTCGTGCAGATAACTTCAGTATGATTACTACCGAATTGTGCAATATGGTCGATTGCACCGTCAAAATCATCAACCACGCGAATGGCAATTTCAAGGCCAAGATACTCTTCACCGTAACCACTTTCGTCGATAACATCTGCACCTTCAAAGTAAGAAGCGCCTTTGCTGTCTACGTGAACTTTTACGTTGTGCTCTTTAAATGCTTGAGCGACGCGAGGCAAAAAGTCACCGGCAATTGCTTGGTGAACAACTAAACCTTCTAGTGCGTTACATACTCCCGTACGCTGCGTTTTACCATTAAGTAAAATTTCTAGCGCATTGTCTAAGTCGGCATCGCTGTCAACGTACAGATGGCATACACCTTTAAAGTGCTGGATAACTGGCACTTTTGAGTTCTCGGTTACATAATTAATAAGCCCTTCACCACCGCGAGGGATTATCACATCAATGTAGTCTCTCTGTTCCATAAGCTCTTGCATCAGCGCGCGGTCAGGATTTGGCACCACGGTAACAAGTGCTTTAGGCAAGTTGTGCTTTTCTAGAGTCTCTTGCATTAGCTCTGCTATCGCAAGGCTGGTATCTAGCGCTTCTTTACCACCACGCAGTATTACCGCATTACCCGATTTAAAGCATAGAGCACCAGCATCTGCCGTTACATTTGGACGTGCTTCATAAATCATGCACACTACGCCAAGAGGTATACGCATTTTCTTAATTTCAATGCCATTTGGGCGCGTTCCGAACACACGTTCCTTGCCCACTGGATCGTCAAGTTCAACAATAACTTCGATACCTTCAGCCATTGATTCAATGCGCTCGTCGTCGAGGATCAAGCGGTCAATCATTGCAGCATCTAAATTGTTCTCTCTAGCTCGTGCAACTTCTTTCTCATTCACAGCAATAATTTTGTCTTTATTTGCTCGGATCGCTGCAGCCATGTCAGTTAACACCGCGTTTTTCTGGCTCTCATCTAAGATTGCCAGTGTACGTGCAGCTTGTTTTGCTTGTTGTGCTAACTCAGTAATAATACTCATTCTTTCTCCAGGTTTGCTACGTGCTGATCAGAAATAATTGGCCCTGTCTTCTCTTCGAATTCATGAGCAAACTCATCACTTTCCTGATTAGCAATAAAATTCAATAAACAGCTACTATAATTCGATTTGGCTTTAACAAGTTTCGTTCCGTCTTCTTTGCGGACCAATATGGTATCGCCCACTGAAAACTCGCCTTTTACACCGATAATTTCGCTGCTTGTGAGTTGGTCGCTGTCCGTTATCAACGTGCCGTCAAAGTTACCTTCAATAATAACTTCACCTTGGGCGTTTGATGTGTGACGCATCCAATGTTCATTTTCTTTCATTGGTTTTTTGAACGGTCTAAAGTGCGTACCAGGGTTTTCACCAGCCAATAGCATATTAAACGACAATTCTGTAAAACCATTGATAATGTAGGTGTCTATACCATGTGACACTGCTTTTTCTGCAGCTTCAATTTTTGTGCGCATACCGCCGGTACCAACACCACCTTTCACTGCGCCGCCGGCCATGGCGTAAATACTTTCATCAATGGTATCCACCGATTTAAGCATTTTTGCATCATCATGTTCGTGTGGGTTTTTATTGTACAACCCATCAATGTCAGAGCATATAATTAATGCGTCAGCATCCGCTGCTGCTGCAACCATTGCTGAAAGGTTGTCGTTATCACCAACTTTCAGCTTGTCAGTCGTAACCGTATCGTTTTCGTTTACGATTGGTAGAATGTTGTTATCAAGAAGGCTGAAAATAGTTTCCCTGATACTGACATAACGCTCTCTATCTCGCAGATCGGCATGTGTTAGCAGCATTTGAGCAGACGGAAAATCAAACAATCTATCCCAGGTTGCAATCATTTCTGTTTGCCCTGCAGCAGCCATGGCTTTTTTGACCGCTATGTTAGATTTTTCCTGATCTGCAAACATGTGTGAACCTGCAGCCACTGACCCCGAGGACACTAAAACGACCTGGGTTCCGTTGGCTCTACAGCGCACAATGAATTGCGCAATGCTAAGTAAGTAATGGCTACTACACCCCTGTTGATTAGGTGCAATTAGTGCGCTTCCCACTTTAATAACTACGCGATTCCAATTTGGATGACTCATAATAAATATCTAACCTTTAGATTGTTGATTCGCAAATTCTTGGCCGGCGCTCTATCTATCGATAATTCTTAAGCAGTGCAGTTAATTACAATGCTCTTAAATACTAATTATCTAGTATTAAAACGCGATTGGCGTTGGCCAGCCTTGGAGCAACTACAAATTGCATGCTCCACAGTAATTTTTAACTTAATTTTATTAATTTTAGACCATTTTTTTTAAATCACTTTCAGCCACGCAGTTCCAGTGAACGAAGCGATTCTGACGATATTGATAGAAATAAGGTACTGGTCTTTGAGAAAACCTTGCGCAGCTTAAGAGACGAAGTTACTCCCCTTAGCGCAATGTTTTTAAGCATCGACAATAAGCCTGCTGCCATTCGCGAATGTTCAATTCGTGAAAGTGTTGTTGGTGAGCAAGCCGTGCATGTTGAAGTGCTTGAAGGCAAAAAATGTGGCAGAGGAGATTTACCTGCTCCGCTTGTAAGCTGTCCGTTTACTGAAGCATTAGCTACGTTACTTTTAATCGGGCGATGTGCAAACACGCCTTTACCTAGCAATGTTGTCGAAAACGCTGCCAGCGATAGGTAACTTTCAGATGTCATATAGTAAACAAAGTCCTCTTCAGCTTCGGGAGTCTAATCATTATGTTTTAGCTCGTGCCGCATACGTATTTTGTCTGCAAAGTGCTATTTACATCGAGCAATAATCATTAGAGTTCAAACAATATATAGATTTTTGAGAATATTTCAAGCGCAAATTATGCTCAACTTGCAATCAGCACTAGTAGCACGGTGTTTTACGTTTAACGTGTTTCACGAACAAGAATGATTCAAAAATTATATTTTATTTTTAACTTTCAGATATTTAAAAAGCACTTATTTACTATGAAACAATATTATCAGCTATAATCTTAAACAAAATTTAACCAGTTACATAGATTACAAAACATTTGCGTCTTAAATGAAACAAACCACCTTCCCTGAACAAATAACATTCTAAAGAAGCTATCCCTTGGCTTTTTGGATCATCCTAAAGAAGTTTTATGACAACTGGTGAGTCGCCGATATTTTATTGAAAAATAGAACTCATTCTTATTGATTACGTTTTTTTACCTTCGAGTGAAGTAAAAATACCAAGGCATGTTGAGCTAATCATCTAATGGCCAATTTACCGTGTGATTTTTGCAAATGCTGTGAAAAACCGACACACCTTCATTTTTATGTTGAGCCTTAAATTAAATTGAATATGAAGCCTCTGTTAGCTCTGAGTACTAATCTCTTTAATATGAACATAATTTAACTCTTACATTTAGTATTTTAAATTCAATGGGATACAGCGCTACATCTGTATATCTTTTAAAGTTAAGGCTGAATGTAAGCAACTCACCATTTCGTTGATGCGAAAAAATTTATGAACGGAACACATCTTGTATACGTTTACTCATAAGTTAATTTGTATAAATGAATCGATTTTGCACTTCAACTGCACAGCGTTCATACCCGACACACTATTTAATTGATAATTGTTTGACCAACATCGTTAACAATTAAAGACAAAAATAGGATGTTAAATTTTTATCAAACAATACTTGGGTTTGCGTGAATGCAGCTATAAATCTTTAAATATGGGAGTTCCAATGAAAAGCGAAAGCCAGAATACAACAACGTCACGAGAGAGTAGCAACGACAATATACGAGCAGCGATTGTCTCAAGTGACAAGCTCCAGGTTGCTGCCATATTTGATACTACTGACGAGGCAAGAATTGCATTGAGACGCCTTGAAGAAGAAACAAGCGTTGCCTCGCACCAAAGCGAGCTGATAGAGCCTTCCGACCCAAAACTGAGCGAAAAGTTAGAACAAAAATCGTCATCTATAGCAAATACCCTTTGGACGTCGCATCTTGCGCTTTCTGGGATAGGATTTGTCATAGGAATGATTGCTGCGTTTCTACTAACGCAGTGCGGACCAGCGCTTACGCAACAAAATCCTTTGTTTACATACATTGCCCTGATAAGCCCTGGTACATTTATCGGTATGTTTGTGGCGGGCTTAATTGCACTGCGACCAGATCGCAACGAAATTGTTCTAAACGTGAGTGATGCCGCTCGTAACGGCAAGTCGGCATTAATTATTAATCTACGTAAATCACAATCCGCAAAGACGATTTCAGGTTTGCTACAGCAACAAAGCAACAATGTGGTGCAATCGATTAAATAAATTACATAGACCTTCCGTTCTATTAAACTATTGAGTATAGATCCCGTATTATGGGATCTTTATCATATCGCCCTCACCAACATTGACCGGACAGTATCTATGGATTTAATTTTTTTTGATTTAGACGGAACGTTACTGAACAAGTCGTCCGAAATATCGGATTACACCAGAGAGACACTAGCACTTCTCAGTGAACGCGATATTGCATACACCGTGGCAACTGGCAGGACAATGCACTCTGCACAGCATGTGATTGGGCAACAACCATTTGTACTACCCCATATATACAACAATGGCGTCGCCATCTGGGACCCTACTGGCAATGCCCTTACGCTAGAAAACCTGCTTAACGACAACGAAGCCGCCACGATTATTGAATGTGCTACTCGTAATGGAATTACGCCTTTTATCAATACGGTGGATGTAAACACGCAACATCACGACCACATCATATTTCATCACGCACCGCAGCATGAGATTGAGAAAAACCTCATCAATAAATATTTTTCAAAAACAAAAGCAGCCCTACTACCGGTTGACCATATGCCGGCTCAAGCACATATTACCAATATCAGTATGATAGGTGATGGGGATGTTATTCGGGGAATGTGGAACGAGCTTAATGCCAACGACGGCCTAATTGCCTATTCAGGCCCTGCAATTGAAGGCGATGAATATCGATGGATGGATGTGCATCACAAACTCGCCAGCAAGGGTAGCGCCGTTGAAATATTAAAGCAGCAATTAGGGGCGACAAATGTAATCTGCTTTGGAGACAGCGATAATGATATGAGTATGTTTTCCATAGCGGATGAGGCCTACGCGCCAAGTAATGCCAAAGCACCCATTAAAGAGGCTGCGTCATCAATCATAGGCCATCATCACGAAGATGGTGTTGCACGATTTTTAAGAGAGCGATTTTCGTTGTAATCGCTACTTGCGCCACAATACCGTTAAGGCAAAGCTTTACTTAAGAAAGGCTTTGCCAAATTATAGCGTTAGCTGATTGCTGCGATTCACAGAAGGCAGCCCTAACCACCGGCCGCCTTCCTGATTACATTGACGACTTACACTTACCAAGCAATTTCTTTTCGATCTTTAAAGAACTTCCCGTTGGGCACATCGTCTTCCAACATGGCTAGCCATATTGCAGTATCGGCACCTTCCTCAGGGGTTTTAGGTGCATCTGAACCACCCATCCTCGTGTGCACCCAACCTGGAGTCATACTATTTACAGCAACATCAATCTCTTTATCTTCTTTTGCATTGTCGACTACCGCAGCCATCTTCACGGTTAGTGCGTTGACGGCTGCTTTTGATATTGCATAAGAAAATGGACCTGCTAAGGATTCATGAAAACTACCATAGCTAGAACTGACGTTGATAATCCGGCCAAAGCCTCGCTCTATCATTTTCGGGAGGGTCCGCTGAATTAATGTTAAGGGTGCAAAAACATTGACTTGCATAGACGATGCGAATGACTCGGAGGTCACGTCTGTCCATTGGGTATCGTCTAACACGCCAGCGTTATTAATTAAGATATCAATAGGTCCATATACCGCTTCTGCTCTCGTAAATGCGTCTACTATGGCAGACTCATTGTCCAAAGGCATTTCGATAACGTGGAGGTCTCCACCAACAATATCTTTTTTCGCTTCTAGTCCGGCATCTTCGTCTCGACAGCCCATTAACACTTTGTAGCCTTCAGCAACCATGCCTTTGACAATCTCTAAGCCAACGCCCCTATTGCCTCCGGTAACCAAAACATTTTTTGTCATAATCAATACACTCCTTGAGTTGATGGATGTAAAGCCGCGCTTTACCGACGACTATTTCTGGGTGTCTGACGATACAAACACGGTTGATAGATAAAAGCAAAATGGAAACGCAATGCTCCATACTATCCCTATAATTACAAAGGTTATAGGTATAGAGAAGCCCAGTTCAACAGCGTCAAAATTAGCCCCTGCAATGTAACTAAGCGGGGCAAAAATAGCGCCACCCAATGCAGCTAAAAGCGGCCTTCCCTCAAACACAGTGAGGCTATGGTACACCGTGCCCGCAAAGCCAGCCCATAATAAACTGAGCCAAATAGGAATTGGTAGCAAAGGAATATTGGCTTGGGTCTCGGTAAATATAAAAACACCTGATTTGGTGAGTGCTGTATCAATGAGGGTGCCGATGATAAACATGGAAGCCATCAGCTTTAGGTCGTTTTTGCGTTCCCTTGAAAACCAAAGCCACAAAACAAGTAAACCGACGACTGCAAGGACCGCTTGGTTCTGAAATAAAATCACTAGCCACCAAATGGTTTGAAACCATACAAAATTGGCAACTTTAACAACAACATCGTTTTTCATTGAACTCACTCATTAAATTCGTAACGTCACTTACACCATATAAGCTCAGTTACGACGCCGACACGAACAAAGTTCATTATCCACATGAGATGCAACTATGAATAAGAGCCCTAAATTACGTGGAAAAGTAAACGAAATTTAACCTTGTGCTGTATAGATAAGTACTTGCAATAACAAAGGATATGTTTCGTCGTGAAGATGGTTAAATATTATATCGCCGGTGCACTGATAGCATTTGCTCTTCTACTTATTAGTCAATCTGTTGTCTTACAAATTTTACTGGGATGGACTTCGTTTTCTTTAGCAGCGGTGAGCAGTGCTTATATTTTTAACTATCCCTCTCTTTTTAGAAAGCGCGATGATGGTTCCATCCCTTTTTATATACGTTGGATTTTCGTTCCTTTCCTATTCGGCTCGTGGCTTTACAACGAATACGCACGAAGAACTGATAAGGTGCCGCCTCTTCAGAAGGTGAAAGACAATCTTTTCTTAGCGTGTCGAATGTCTGGTCAGCATGTTGACCTATTAAATGAAAATGATATTGCTGCCATACTTGATGTTACCGCCGAATTTGATGGTCTTGATTACACCGCGCTGCGCGAAGATTACCAATACCTCAATATTCCTGTACTTGATCACACAAGTCCCACCTCAGAGCAACTTATTCATGCTATCAACTGGATTGATCAACAGATAGCAGCTGGGCGAAATGTGGTTGTGCATTGTGCCTTAGGCAGAGGCCGTTCTGTACTTGTGGTTGCCGCTTATTTGTTAGCAAAAGATTCATCGTTATCTGTTGACCAGGCCATGCAAAGTATTAATCAAATACGGGAAACTGCAAGGCTTAACAAGAAACAGCTAGCTGCATTAGAAAAAGTCAAAGAAGGTGGGCTACTTTCTCTACAACAAAATCTATTTCTCATCGCTAACCCTGTAGCTGGGGGCGGCAAATGGTCGCAGAACAAAAGTCAGATATTGGCGCGGCTAAACGAAAAATTTAATGTGACGGTAGCTGAAACTACCCCAGATGAAGATGGAAAAGTGCTTGCCCAAAAGGCAAAAGATGAAGGCGCCGATATTGTTGTGGCGTGCGGTGGAGATGGTACTTTAGCAGAGGTTGCCTCAATACTCGTTAATACCCCCCTTACTATGGGCTTTATCCCGTTAGGCACAGCGAACGCACTTAGCCAGGTGCTTCACGGCTATATGAGCAAGGTAATGCCAATTGATATCGCCTGCGACATTATTATCGAAGGTAAAACACTGTCTATCGATACGGCGAGCTGTAATGACAACATCATGCTACTCGTTGCTGCCGTTGGTTTTGAGGAACAAATGATTTCATCCGCAGATAGAGATGAAAAAAATGAAGGCGGTCAATTTGCCTATCTCAAAGGCCTTTGGAGCGCTATCAGTAACAATCAAAATATAAAATTTCGCATTCAAACCGACGATGATGACGAAGAGACGTTAACGACACCCAGTTTTGTGGTGGCCAATGCTGCCCCTATGTCAACGGCGCTAGCTCAAGGTGATGAGCCACCAGACATTACTGATGGAAAACTTGACCTGACGTGGTTGATACCCCAAACCACACCTGATAAGCAATTGTTGTCATTGGCCGAATTAATACTGAGCCCCAGCGAAAGCAAGCGTCATTCAGAGAATATTCGTCATGCGCAAGCTAAAACAGTCACACTGACTTTCGATAGCACAGTGTCATATGCAGTAGATGGTGAAATCTATCAGGCAGACACCCTGTCGATAACCACCTCCCCTAGAAGCCTCACTGTGCTTACCAATATAGAAAACAAGGAATAAATATCCACATGTCAGACGTCAGTAACTTTGATGAAATTTACGGTTTTTTAAATACAAAATTTGAAAACGAAAAAGAATATCTTCAGGCTGTTCATGAAGTACTAGAAGATATCATTCCAATTTACAATGCCAATAGCGCTTACAAACAAGCAGACGTCGTTCGCCGCCTGTGTTTACCTGAGCGTGTTATCTATTTCACTGTTTCTTGGGTAAGTTCGCAAGGGAACGTAGAAGTTAATCAAGGCTGGCGCGTACAGCATAATGGCGCAATGGGCCCGTACAAGGGAGGATTGAGATTTCATCCAACCGTGAACCTTTCAGTGCTTAAATTTTTAGCTTTCGAGCAATGCTTCAAAAACGCATTAACGGGCCTGCCAATGGGCGGTGGTAAGGGAGGCTCAGATTTTAACCCTAAAGGTAGAAGCGACCGTGACATTATGCTTTTTTGCCAGGCATTTATGCGAGAGCTTCAACGTCATATTGGTGCCAATACCGATATACCTGCGGGCGACATTAACGTTGGAGCAAGGGAAATTGGCTACATGTACGGTGAGTATCGCCGATTAAACAACAAGTTTGAAGGCGTACTCACGGGAAAAGGCCTTGAATTTGGTGGAAGCTATGTAAGAACTGAAGCAACAGGGTTTGGCCTTATCTACTTTACTGAGTCGGTGTGCGAGGCTAACAACACCGAGCTCAAAAACAAGCGCGTGGTTGTTTCTGGTGCTGGTAATGTTGCCCTGCACGCTGCGCAAAAAGCCATTCAAAAAGGCGCTTGTGTTGTCACACTGTCAAACAGTCGCGGGCTGCTTTTTTGCGACGAAGGCTTCAGCGAAGCTGACATCACGTGGGCTATCAAACAACACACCACATCAGACAATATCTTAGTCGATCTTGAAAAAAGAGGCGCTGGAGTGTGGTTTGAAAAGAAAACTCCTTGGCATATTAAATGTGATATCGCTCTACCTTGCGCAACACAAAATGAGCTTCACGAAGCTGACGCAAAAGAGCTATTGAAAAATGGATGTACTATGGTGCTAGAAGGGGCAAATATGCCTTGCAGTATAGAAGCACAAGAAGCGTTCATTGGCAAAAATATTGCTTATGTACCTGGTAAAGCATCCAACGCAGGTGGCGTCGCCCTTTCTGGATTAGAAATGTCGCAAAATGCGATGTTTAGCCAACGTAGTGCCCACGTTCTTGATGAAGAGCTACAGTCCATTATGCAAAGTATTCATGAGCGCTGCCTTGAGGAAGCCAAATTGCTAGCTAATCGAGACGGGTACATTAACTATATGAAAGGCGCAAACATCGCCGCGTTTAGAAGATTAGCGGATGCCATTGTTGCACAAGGCGTGTAAACCAACAGCGTAAAATTCCTTATGAAAGATTAGGCGTACAAAGTGTAAAAACTGCTCATCTTTGTACGCCCACATCAAGCGCCCGATTTAATTTAAAAAAAATTACATAACATTCAATGAGATACAAAACCCAGCATTATGGAATGGTTATCGCATTACACTATATAAGTAATTGAATATTTAATTAATGAGGAACTAACTGTGAAAATCTTTGAAGCATTACGTCAAGACCATGAAAAGCAACGCCTACTGCTTAAAATCCTTGCAGAGACAAGCGGTAACACCCCTGCCCGTCAAGAATATTTCGAAGAACTTAAACAACAGCTTGAGAGCCATGCTATTGCTGAGGAACGTCATTTTTATACTCATCTTCTTGAGAAAGACGCGACGATAGATTTAACACGGCATGGAATTGCAGAGCATCATGAAATTGATGAGCTTATAGCAAAGTTAGACGATACCGATATGAGTTCACCTGCATGGCTGCATCACTTAAAAGTGCTTCAAGAAAAAGTTGAGCACCATTTAGCTGACGAAGAGCAAGAGTTCTTTCATGTAGCTGGAAGAGTGCTTAATGAACACCAAAAGACCGAACTAGCGGCAGGTTATAAGAAAGAAATGAACCAAGAGTTAGCGTCGTAATTCGACAGTATTTAATACAAGTGCCAAGCACTGAAAAAACCCTCTATGTATGACGTTAAAGCCATACATAGAGGGTTTTTGCATACTGGCTATAATTCATCATCTGCAGCAATGCTAGGTGCTAGTAAGTATCTATACCTAAGTGCGGCCCCCTAAGCTCACACTTCTAAGTGCACATGCCTTCGTACATATAACAAGTGATGTTAATGTAGAAACGTTGGTAAGAAACACGTAATAAAAAAGCCAGTGACAGAAATCATATTTCTGTCACTGGCTTTTTTATGTTCGGCCTTTTATATCTTCACTATTTTTTCGCGATGATATAAACCGCATGGATCACACCTGGGAAATAACCAAGAATAGTAAGCAGTATGTTTATCCAGAAGTGGGCGCCGATGCCTACTTGCAAAAACACACCTAATGGAGGAAGTAAAATTGATAGTAGTACACGTATGATGTCCATAATAAAGTCCTTGTTTGTTCTTAATTTCGTTCTTTGGTATGTGCTTAGCTAAATATGCAGCTAATTAGTGAGCAATGAAACCACATAATGCTCAAATTGCTTTCACTCATCAGTTTAAAAACACTAAACCGTAAAAGCATACTAAACGCTTAGCACCTAGCACCTAGTACCTAGTAGTTACCACTTAAATAAAGCACAATGCGTTCCAGCATTACCAAGAAGTAATAATAATTGTGATTAACGCCTTTTATTCGATATAGAAGCGCGCATTCCTATTCAATTTACTTTTTGAATGGCGAATTAAGCAGCCATACTTCTAAGTCTTCTCGCTTCAAAGGCCTGCTTATAAAGTACCCCTGGGCCTCGTCGCACCCCCATTCTTTTAAAATGCGTAAAGACTCTTCATTTTCCACCCCTTCAGCAACCACCCTTAAGTCGAATATGCTGGCTAAGCTTAAAATAGTGTGAACGATTTGCTGATCGTTTTCTTGTGTTGCGAGCGCCAAAATGAAACTTTTATCTATTTTGATTGATTCAACCGGTAAATTTTTCAAATAAGCCAATGAAGAGTAACCTGTACCAAAATCATCGATAGCGAAACGAAACCCTAATGCTTTTAGCGATGATAGATTTTCTACTGCAAGGGTTGCATCAGAGACTAAATCACTTTCTGTTATTTCAAGCTGAAGTGACGCAGGTGACAGCCCTTTCTCTGTCAAAAAAGCAACCAATTCATTGAGCAAAGCTTTGTTCTGTATGTCTTGTGTTGACAGATTCATCGCGATGGTAAAGTCGTAATATTGTTCTCTGAAATAGGCCAGATCTGAAATAGTTTGGCGCATTACCCACTTAGTCACTTGCTCGATGAGACCTGCCTGCTCAGCGATGGCAATAAATTCATCCGGTGCAACATGGCCTAATTTACTGTTATTCCAGCGTATTAGTGCTTCCATGCTGCATACCTTCATCGAACGTAGGTCTATCTTAGGTTGATATACCATAGATAGCTCATCTTGCTGAGTTGCAAGAGCACGCTTTAACTCTGTAGTAATGGATAGACGTCTATTATAGTTAGCCTCTAACTCTGCACTATAGTGAACTGACCAAGCACCTGTTCGGATGGCTTTGTCAGACACGATATTGAGCTTCCTGAAAAGCTCTTCCGTAGTCTGTGCATCTTCAGGACACGATAATACCGCCATAGCCACTTTGACAGGAATAGTTATCAGGTTACTTTCAACGGGCTGTTCAAGAATATGTTTTAACGTTTCAAGTTGATTATCATTTAGGGGCTCATCGGTGACGTAAATAACCTCACCGCCGGCTAAGCGCGCAGATGTGCCCGGCCAGCGCAACAAACGCCTTGCTAACGTTTTCAATGTATTGTCACCGTTAGAGTAGCCGTACAAGTCGTTAATAGTTCGAAAGCCAATAACGGTGATAGCAATAACTTGTACCCACTTAGGCTCTCGCATTTGCTCTACAAAATAACGTTCTAGATAATTGCGATTGAATAATCCTGTTAAATCATCGTGCTGTGCCTGATACCGAATACTGTCCTCGCGCTGAGATATACTTTTCTGCATGCCATCAACCGCATTTTCCAATGCAACAACTTCGTGGAAATTCCCTGTCTTCTCAAACGTATTTTTATAGCGCCCAGACGCTATGTTATTAATAGCCCCTATTACGGAGTTCATCGGTATTGTGACCCTTCGTATCCATATCAGAGCAAATAAAGTGATGGTAAAAAGGCCTAAAATATAGAGAGAAAACAATGTCAACTGTATTGAGCGAAAGCTTTCAACCTGTGCCGCAACATCCACAAAGAATGTTATCTTTACAGGCGCAATCGATAAGGAATCTAGTGAGACAGCGTGCTCTATGTACTCAACCGTGTCTAAAAAAGTAATATCGTGCCATCTGATTTGAGAGGCTATTGACTGGCGCGCACCTTTTGTATGTTCAGGTAGCGTAGACGCCAAAACTGCACCGGTATTACTATCAATAATGTTGATATATGCGTTTGAAAATGTACCAACGCTTTGAATCACGTCGTCTTGAATATGCCTCGCGATAAGTAAATAGTAGCGGATACCGTTAGCTTGAATTGTTTTAAACCTGAGGTACGACAGCTTCCCGTCAACCACCGCAATGGTGTGCGTTAAGCCCATGGCAGCCATTGCAACGCTCTGTTTAGCTTGTTTACCTGCTTTGAATAGTGAGGAGCTAGAGGCGGTAACAACGTGATCTAGATTGACAATCGCTAGATGCACAATGTTCGATGAGCCTCTTTCACGGTTGAGAGAGTTTATGAATGAAGAGGCATCTGAGAGCGTTTTAACATCGTTGAGTGCTTCAGAACCTGTCAAGGCATCAAGCGTGGTGCTGAGTAAACTCTTTTGTTCGACTAATACTTTCTCTAAAGCACTTTCCGCAATGGATACTTCCTTGTCCAAGTGACTCTTTATTAAGGTGCTAAACGACGTCCACAGCGCGATGAACACGAATAGCGTCGCTATGGTTGCCCCGATAGCGATAAGCCTAGTCAATGATTGGCGAAGACCTGTATGCACGAATACGCCTCTAAAGAATGAGTTTGTGCCGTTCTATGGCGTGTTGCTGCCCTAGCTTTCAAAACAAAATGCAGCAACCCTTGATATATTAGGAAAATAATAGCTGACTTAGCCCCATCAAGACAGGGTAACCATGCTGTTATTACACTTTATTTTGCACTTATTTTTTACTTTGTTAGCGATATATAAACGAAGCATACTTTAAGGCCAGTACACATGGGCGCTTTTTGTAGGTTCTTGATTTGGCGAATGTATATGTAGAGAATAAAAAAAGGGCCAGCATTTCTGCCGGCCCTTTAAAATTGGTGCGGAAAGCGGGACTTGAACCCGCACGAGCTACGCTCACCACCCCCTCAAGATGGCGTGTCTACCAATTCCACCACTTCCGCAATAAACTATTTAATCTGGTGTGTCGCTGCTATCAACTGCAGGCACATCGTTTTGTGTTTCGTCAGAAACTGGGATATCAGATTGTGCTGGCTCGTCTTCTACTACCGGCACGTCTGCATCACCTGGTACTTCCACCGGTGCTTCAACCGCTGCAGGTACGTCTAAATTATTCCACTCATCATCAGCGCTTTCACGGTTTGCTGTCATCGCACCTAGCGATAAGCTTATGAAGAAAAACAAGCCTGCTAGAATTGACGTTGTGCGCGTCATAAAGTTACCAGAGCCGCCTGAGCCAAACACTGTGTTTGAGCCGCCTGAGCCAAAAGAAGCGCCCATGTCCGCCCCTTTTCCTTGCTGGATTAGTACAAACCCAACCAATAAGAGCGCCACAACTAGATATGCTACTAAAAGCACTTCATATATCATAAATACCTCGTCAGTTTGCCGCTTGGCAAATTGAAATAAAATCTTCAGCTTTTAAACTGGCTCCACCGATTAAACCGCCGTCTACGTCTTTTTGTGAAAACAACGTTTGAGCGTTATCGGGTTTCACGCTTCCACCATATAATATAGGGAGCCTGTGAGCCAAATCTGCGTCCACTTTGTTAAAGTAACCGCGTATAAACTCGTGTACTTCTTGCGCCTGTTCAGGCGTTGCTGTTTTTCCTGTTCCTATGGCCCAAATCGGCTCATAAGCAATAACAGATTTTGACAGCTCTTCAACCGAAAGCGTTGAAGTCAATGCATCTAGCTGCTCACCTACAAATTGCTCTACGTTACCCGCTTCGCGAATTTCAAGGGACTCACCTACACAAATGATAGGCGTAACACCTGCCTCAACGCATTTCTTTGCCTTCGATGCGACAAGGTCGTTTGATTCCTGCTGGTCTTCCCTTCTCTCAGAGTGACCGACGATTGCATAACTGCAACCGGCATCTTTAATCATCTCAAGTGACAACTCACCCGTGTGGGCACCGTTGTCAAGGTGGCTTACATTTTGAGCACCTAGAGAAAATGCATCGCCAGAAAAATGATGAAACAGCGTAGACGGTGAACAAACAACTATATTTGCGTCACATTGCACTGTTTTGAGCTTCTCATTGAAGTCAGCAACTAGCGCAGCGCTTCCGTTCATTTTCCAGTTTCCAGCAACTAGCGACTGTCTTATTTTTTTACTCACTATGTCGACCTTAGCCCTGTCTTTTAGCGGGCGTGATATTAACTATTTACAACGTAAGATACAAGTATAAAAAGCGAAATTTCCTGCCACACCAATCAATTGGCGAGATTACGAACAGTTTCTGCAATATGCTCTGCCCATTTCTCGGACTTTTGCTCTTCGTTAGATTCAACCATAACTCTTATTAAAGGCTCAGTACCACTTTTTCGCAGTAATACTCTGCCAGTTTTACCCAGTGCTGCCTCAGCTTCCTGTTTTGCATTTTGTACATCTTGATGTGCAAGGTAGTCAATATCTTGCTTTGTATAACGTACATTAACCAAGGTTTGAGGGTACATTTCAAATCCACTGGCTAAATCATGTAAATCCATGTGCGAGCGCAGCATAGCCGCGAGCACTTGAAGGCCAGCGACAATACCATCGCCCGTTGAGCACATAGACAAGTTAAGTATATGGCCTGAGTTCTCTCCGCCAATAGACCAGCCTTTTTGCTGTAGAAGCTCCATGACGTAGCGATCGCCCACATTGCTTCTAGCAAATGGAACCCCAAGCTTACTCAACGCATTTTCTAAGCCAAGGTTACTCATAAGTGTACCGACTACACCGCCCTGCATCTGCCCATTTTTAAGCGCATCCCGTGCGATGATATAAACAATCTGATCGCCGTCAAGAACGTTGCCTAGATGGTCAACCATCATGAGCCTATCACCATCACCGTCTAGCGCAAATCCGAGGTCAGCCCCAGTTTCTTTAACTTTTGCTACAATGCCGTCCATTGCCGTCGCGCCAACTTCATCGTTAATATTCAAGCCATTTGGCGCGGTGCCAATTTCAATGACAGTAGCGCCAAGCTCTCTCAGTACATTAGGCGCAATGTGATAGGTAGCGCCATGGGCGCAATCGACTACTATCTTTAGACCAGTGAGAGACAATTCAGAAGGGAACGTGCCTTTGCAAAACTCGATATAACGACCTGCGGCGTCATCAATCCGGGTTGCCTTACCAAGTTTATCAGACGCAACGCATGTCATTGGCCGCTCGAGCATTTCTTCTATTGCCAATTCAATGTCATCGTCAAGCTTAAAGCCTTGAGCCGAAAAGAACTTAATGCCGTTATCGTAATATGGATTATGCGACGCACTGATAACAATTCCGGCTTCAGAGCGAAATGTTTTGGTAAGGTAGGCAATAGCAGGCGTGGGCATTGGACCTAAAAGACCTATGTTGATACCCGCCGCTGAAAGCCCTGCTTCTAAGGAAGACTCAAGCATGTATCCAGAAATACGGGTATCTTTACCGATGAGCACTTTATTCGTACCCCGCCCGGCAAGTACTTTACCCGCGGCCCAGCCTAATTTAATGCAAAATTCGGGGTTTATGCTGCTTTCGCCAACCTTCCCGCGAATACCGTCGGTACCAAAATATTTACGCTGACTCATTATTATTCCTTATTACATTTTATTCAGCATTTTCACGATATTCACAGCATCCGCCGTTTCTTGCACATCGTGTACACGTATTATGTGTGCGCCCATTTGAGCAACAATTGTAGCGAGTGCTATGCTTCCAGCCAAGCGTTCGTCCACATTTCTGTCTAATAACTTTCCAATCATAGATTTTCGAGACATGCCCACTAAAACAGGAAGACCTAGTGCCATGATATCAGGAAGATATTTCACCAAAGCATAATTGTGTTCAAGTGATTTCCCAAAGCCATAACCAGGGTCTAATAATATAGACGACTTATCTATTCCAGCGCTTTTGCATGCGTCAATACGCTCAAGTAAAAACTGGCTTACATCGGCGATTACATCATCGTATTGCGGGTTAGACTGCATGGTTCTTGGCTGACCTAACATATGCATTAAGCATACAGGTACGTTAGCATTTGCTGCCGCAGCTAGCGCGCCTGGTTCGCGAAGGGCTCTTACATCGTTTATCAAACCGGCACCAGCGTTAACAGCTTCTGTCATCACTTGCGCTTTGCTTGTGTCTATTGAAATGACACAGTCGCTATTTGCCGAAATGGCTTCAATAACTGGAATGGTTCTGTCCAATTCTTCTTGAAGCGCCACTTCTTTTGCGCCTGGACGAGTAGACTCTCCACCAATATCAATAAACGTAGCGCCCTGCTCAACCATCTTAAGTGCATGCTGAACTGCATGTTGAGTGGATGTGTGTTGTCCACCATCAGAAAAAGAATCGGGGGTGACATTTAAAATACCCATAATTCGAGGTTCAGAAAGATTGATAGAGTGATTGGCAAACTGCATTAAAAAACTCGCTAATACTTATAGATTACAGTGTCTGTAATAAAAAACGCCAGATTAACTGGCGTTTTTTTAATTACAAAAAATAGTGTAAAGAGGTGCTAGCTAGGAATATCGCCTGGCTTACCGACTGATGGTTTGTCTACACCGTCGTTTTTTATTTCACCTTCTTTCACTGGCGAACCACCACTAGGCTTGTCGCCACCCGATGGTTTGCTGTCGTCCCAGTCTGCAGGAGGACGAACTTCAGTGCGGTTCATCAAATCATCGATTTGCTTAGCATCGATGGTTTCATACTTCATAAGCGCGTCTTTCATCGTATGAAGAACATCTTTATTGTCTTCTAGAATTTGCTGCGCTCTGTCGTAGTTGCGATCGATAAGTGACTTAATTTCAGCATCGATGGCACGGGCTGTGTCGTCAGACATACTTGACGCTCTCGACATTGAATTACCGAGGAAAACTTCGCCTTCTTCTTCTGCGTACAGCATAGGTCCCATCTTAGTAGATAATCCCCATTGCGTTACCATCTTACGAGCGATATCAGTAGCACGCTCGATATCGTTTGATGCACCGGTAGTCACCTTGTCATCGCCGTAAATAATTTGCTCTGCAATTCGACCGCCGAACAAGCTCGAAATCATACTCTCTAGGTGCTGCTTAGAATGACTTACGCGGTCTTTCTCCGGTAAATACATAGTGACACCAAGCGCTCTACCACGAGGAATGATTGACACTTTGTATACAGGGTCATGCTCAGGCACTATACGGCCAACAATTGCGTGACCTGCTTCGTGATATGCCGTCATTTCTTTTTCAGACTCAGACATCACCATAGACTTACGCTCAGAGCCCATCATGATTTTGTCTTTCGCTTTCTCGAACTCTTCCATTGCAACAACACGTTTGCTACCGCGGGCGGCAAACAAAGCAGCTTCGTTCACTAGGTTTGCTAAGTCAGCACCAGAAAAACCTGGTGTTCCTCTCGCAATCAACGATGCTTCAACGTTGTCTGCGATAGGCACTTTACGCATGTGCACTTTCAGAATTTGTTCACGACCGCGAATATCAGGAAGTCCAACAATTACCTGACGGTCAAAACGACCTGGGCGAAGTAATGCAGGGTCAAGTACGTCTGGGCGGTTAGTTGCCGCAATAACGATAATCCCTTCGTGACCTTCAAAGCCATCCATTTCAACTAGCATCTGGTTAAGAGTTTGCTCACGCTCATCGTGACCACCACCTAATCCAGCGCCACGCTTGCGTCCAACAGCGTCTATCTCGTCAATAAAGATAATGCAAGGTGCTGCTTTTTTCGCTTGTTCGAACATATCTCGAACGCGTGATGCACCTACACCCACAAACATTTCAACAAAGTCAGAACCCGAGATGCTGAAGAATGGCACTTTTGCTTCACCGGCGATGGCTTTTGCTAATAACGTTTTACCCGTTCCTGGAGGACCGACCATTAACACGCCTTTAGGAATTTTACCGCCTAGCTTTTGGAATTTCGACGGATCGCGCAGGAAGTCAACCAATTCAGACACGTCTTCTTTTGCCTCGTCACAACCCGCAACGTCTGCAAAAGTCGTTTTGATTTGGTCTTCGCCTAACAAGCGCGCCTTGCTTTTGCCGAACGACATGGCGCCTTTGCCACCACCGCCCTGCATCTGGCGCATAAAGAATATCCAAACACCAATTAACAGTAACATTGGGAACCACGATATGAATATCGACGCGAGGAGTGATTGCTCCTCTGGTGGCTCTCCATACACTCTTACATCATTTTTCACCAAGTCTGAAACCAGCTTGTCATCGAAGTAAGGTACAAAGGTTTGAAAAGATTCGCCAGAGCGCTTAGTACCGCGAATTTCGCCATCATTGTTAATGCGAACTTCACGGATATTGCCCTGCTCCGCTTCTCTTAGGAATGTTGTGTAGTCAGTTTGTGAACGAGCAGATTCACTCGGTGAAAAGCTCTGGAAAACCGACATCAATACAACGGCGATAACCAACCATAAGATTAAATTTTTTGCCATGTCGCTCAATGCTACTAACCTCTATAAATCCGAACCGGTGCGGTTTTGAACAAGTTGTTTATTCAATATGCAAAACGGTTCGCAACAAAAATCGCTTAATTCAAAGCGTACTACACTTTATACCCACAAGCCACCAAATACACCTCACGAGACCGTGATCTCGACGAAGCAGGCTTCCGCGTTTTTATGGTGGTGAAAGATTGTTTGAGTGAATTCATAAACTCAACAAAACCTTCACCTTGAAACACTTTGATGACGAATGAGCCACCCGGCTTCAATACTTGATGACACATATCCAACGCCAGCTCGCACAAGTACATAGAACGAGACTGATCCACCGCCGAATTACCAGCTAAGTTAGGT
This sequence comes from Alteromonas sp. 4NS20-0143, assembly GCF_057542855.1. Lineage (NCBI taxonomy): Bacteria > Pseudomonadati > Pseudomonadota > Gammaproteobacteria > Alteromonadales > Alteromonadaceae > Alteromonas > Alteromonas sp. 4NS20-0143. Next base: position 368,276 of record NZ_BAAJLR010000001.1, on the reverse strand, counting down.
GCCATGTCAGACAACACTATATCTACGGTGTTCCCACCAATTCTGTTCAATAATGCATTTAAAACTTCTTCTTCGCGAAAATCCCCCTGAAGAAAGTCTACACCTACAATTGAATCCATAGGTAAAATGTCACAAGCGATAACCTGACCTTTGTCGCCGACTAACTTTGCAGAGAGCTGTGACCAGCCACCGGGGGCTGCACCTAAATCGACCAATGTCATTCCGGGTTTGATTAATTTATCTTTATTCTGGATTTCTTCCAGTTTATAGATAGCGCGAGACCGCCAACCCTCTTTCTGCGCTTTTTGCACATAATGGTCGTCGAAATGTTCTTTGAGCCAACGTTTACTGCTGGCGGATTGGTTCTTTTTTGTCATTCAATTACAATGTTATTAGGATTGTAGGGAAGATGGCGTTAGAATACGTTATTTCAAGCATAAACTAACAGAATAATTGTAAGAATATTTATTAAATGAAACTTTCAAATAAACAGAAACAATTTCTTAAAGGCCTAGCGCACCCAATGAAACCAATCGTACAGCTTGGTTCAAACGGCCTCACTGAGGGCGTGGTAGCGGAAATTGATAGCGCCTTAAATCATCACGAACTGATCAAAGTAAAAGTGCCCTCTGACGATCGCGAAGAAAAATCGTTGATAATGGATGCCATCGTTCGCGAAACTAACGCACACAAACTTCAGGTCATAGGTCACACGCTAATTATTTACCGTCCTAGCGAAGACTGTAAAATTCAGTTGCCAAAATAAGAAAGCTTTTGGTGCTGGCATAGGCTAGCGCCATAGTTTTTCCTACCAAACCCCGTTAACATCTTGTTAAAACAACGAGAACAAACGGGAAATCAATGCTGTTAACTAATCTTACTGCAATAGTCACTGGCGGCTGCTCTGGTCTGGGTCATGCAACTGCGGTTGCACTTAGAGGCGCCGGCGTTAAAGTCAGTCTTTTTGATTTAAATGACGAACAAGGCGCCCAGCGCGTATCTGAACTAGGTGAAGAAGGCACGCTTTTTTCTCACGTAGACGTTCGCGATGAAGAGCAGGTTCAACGAGGAATCGACGCGACCACTGCAAAATTTGGCGCCATAAGTATGGTAGTTAACTGCGCCGGTATTGCTCCAGCAAAACGCTTACTCGACAGAGAAGGCAACCCTGCCCCGCTTGGCGACTTTCAAAAAACCATCGACATTAATCTTGTTGGCAGCTTTAACGTTGCACGGCTTGTTGCTGCGACAATGGCAAAACAGTCGCCTATTAATGATGAAGGTGAGCGCGGCCTTATCATTAATACGGCATCGGTGGCTGGCTATGAGGGCCAAATAGGCCAAACGGCTTATGCTGCGAGTAAAGGCGGCATCATTGGTCTTACCCTACCTATGGCTAGAGACTTGGCGCCCCTAGGTATTCGCGTGAATACAATCGCGCCCGGCGTGATGGGTACGCCTATGCTACTTGCTATGCCTGAAAAGGTGCAAGAAGCTCTGTCAGCAAATGTTCAGTTTCCAAAGCGTTTAGGCTTACCTGAAGAATTTGCAAAACTGGTTATGCAAATCGCAGATAACACGTATATTAATGGCGAAACCATTCGTTTGGACGGTGGACTCCGCATGCCCCCAAAATAGTTGGGGCAGCACAGTCAAATAGCACGCCGAGCAAAGTAGCAAAGCCAACGCAGCTGAAAATAAGATTAATGAAGTACGCCGGATGTTAAGACGAGAAGACAGGCGGCGTGCTTTTATTCTATGGCTTAAGCGTTATTGGTAAAGCTTAAGGGCTGAGCTTAAGTGCAAGGTCTAAACCTAAGGCGTTAGCTTTTCGAGCTTGGCTCATTACCCCTCAGTGAGTTGAAACGTTGCTTGTCTTATTTTTTCAAGCTCCAAAAGTGTACTATCCACATCTGGCTCAAGCATAAACTTATCTAGCACCGGCATAACTCCATTGGCAAATGCCTCGCTAGCATCTCTATCAAAAAAATGCGATACCCCAGCGGCGTTAGATAAAACGTAATACGCCTCTTTGGTTAAGGGCGATGTATCCTGTTGAGCGAATTTATTCGGCGACAGCACCCCCAAACTTTTATTTAATTTCGACTGGACTTCATGTCGAGCCGAAAAGGCTAAAAACTGCTTAGCCAAGGAAACATTGCTAGTCTGTTTCACAATGATCAGTACATCAATAGGCGCCTCCTCGAATGCCTGTACGCGCTCATCGAGAATAGGAAAAGGGAAAAAGCCAAGCCGTGGCACCACCGTTTGCTGAATTTCTTGAATAACATAATTGCCAATCATGGACATACCAACTAGGTCTCGAAATAGAAACGGTAAGCCTTCTCTCCACAACAGCTCATTGTGGTCTGAAATAAAGTAACCTTTCTCGATAGGCTCTAGCCATGCATTAAGCACCGCAGCCACTCTTTCATCAGTAAATGGAATCTGACCACTGGTCAGCTGTTGGTGAAACTCGAGCCCATTAATTCGAAGATTTAAATAATCGAACCACGCTGTGGCGGACCAATTACTCTTTGTGCCAATAAATATGGGTGGGTAACCAGCCTGCTTAATTGCTTCACACACCGCCATAAAATCCTGCCAAGAGGACGGCTCTGCCAGAGACAAGCGATTAAAGATATTTTTTGAGTAGTAAAAGCCGATTTGGTAATACGAAATAGGCACCCCGTAAAACTGACCGTCTCGAACTACTGTATTTTTCACACTTTGATCAAATGCTGTATGCAAGTGTTGTTGCGCCCATACATCATCGATAGAGAGCACTAACCCCGCGTCTACATAATCAAAAAGTCGCTGCCCAGAGTGCCAATACAGCACATCTAAACTGCTGTCTTGAGATATCAAGGAAGGAAATGAACGCTTATATTCTTCGCTACTTAGGGTTGTGAAGCGAACCGTTACACCTGGGTGTTGCCTTTCAAAATCTCTCGCTAAGGTGTAAAACGTTTCACGCTGAGCACTGGTAGAAATTGATACGCCGACATTAAGCTGCTCGGCAATACCAGCCGCTGCAAATATATTGCTCATAAAGAGTGCGAGGAAAAAGGAGGCAGCTTTGTTACTTCGACGTTTAGCCTTAGCTAAGCAAGAGCCTTCAGCTAAGCAAGAGCCTTCAGCTAAGCAAGAGCCCTCAGCTAAGCAAGAGCCCTCAGCTAAGCGAGAGCCCTTTGCTATGCGTAAGACCTTAGCCAAGCGCTTGGATTGGGCTATGTCGTTTAAGGAGGATACCCTTTTCATCAAAGCTACAGGTTTAAAAAACTGGTTTATACTACCCATACAACCCCAATTCATTCTCATCAATTATACTTCTCTAAAAGTAAAATAACTGGATTGGGGAGTTTGCCAATTAAACTTTCGTCGTTAAGTTTCCTAAATAGAGCCTTGGTATTTTTGATTGTTACTCTCCGTCACCACCGCTAACAATTAACGCAATATTGTATAGCCTGTTTACGGCATGATAGTTAAGTGAGTTTTTAGGATATCTCCCCTTACTACTTAGTTTGCCCGCTTCTTGCTGCATCAATATAGTAAGCGCATCATCAACAGTTTCCACTGTGTATATGTGAAACAGCCCTTTTTTCACCGCATCAACGACGGTTGCATCTAGCACTAAATTAATAGCATTAGATTTAGGTATGATAACGCCTTGAGTTCCTGTAAGCCCGCGATATTGGCAGAGGTCAAAGAAACCTTCAATTTTTTCATTCACGCCTCCCACAGCCTGCACTTCACCATATTGGTTTATTGACCCTGTAATAGCCAGGGTTTGCAGGCAAGGGATCTCTGTTAAGGCAGAAATAAGCGCAACTAGCTCACCTAATGATGCACTGTCACCATCTATGTGCCCATAGGACTGCTCAAGGGCAATATTGGCCGATAAGGTTAATGGAAAATGCTGGGCATATTTGTTACCCAAGTAACCATTAAGCAGCATAACCCCTTTAGAGTGTATGGGCTGCCCTAACTCTACCTCCCGCTCTATATCAACCACGCCACTTGCGCCAGCAAATACCGTTGCAGTTATACGGGCCGGTGTGCCAAACGCCGTATCTCCTACATCTAAGACCGTCAGGCCATTAACCTTACCCACTGCTTTGTTTTCAGTGTCGATAAGAACGTGGCCTTCCTTTATATCATTTAGCAGAGTTTGACTTACTCGGCCGGTTCGACGCTTTTTAGCATCAAGTGCGGTAACCAAATGCCCAAGTTCAATTTCACTGGCACCGGCCATAGCGCAGAAATAATGCGCTTCATTAACTAGCTCTATCACCTCTGCAAAATGTGCCGATAGTTTTTCTTTATGTTCAGCTTTTCGCAATGAAAATTGGACCAAGCGACACATGGCATTAGCGGTAATACCCTTGAGCCCTAATGACGCTAGATGCGCGCGGATTTTTCCAACGAAATCGAATAGAGTTTGACGTGTGACTGGAATTTCTAAATCGAAATCCACCAACACGCGAAATAGTTCATCGAATTCGTCATCGTAATCTTGCAAGGTGTAATACAAGTCTCTAGATCCAAGCAGAACAATCTTCACAGTTAAATCAATAGGCTGTGGGTTTAGCGTAATGTTATTTACCATGCCAACGTCTTGCTGGGGTAAATCCATTCTTAATCGCCCAGATTTTATAGCCAGTTTTAACGTTTCCCACACATAGGGCTGCTCGATTAACTGATCAACATCCAGCAATAAATAACCACCATTAGCGCGGTGTAACGCACCTGGCTGAATCATTCTGTAGTTGGTAAAAACACTGCCGTGAATGTTGGTATACTCAATTTTTCCAAATAGGTTTTGGTAAGTGGGATTTGGCTCATAAATAACAGGGGCAGCATCGTCGCGCCTATTGGCCACTAATACATTCGGTAAAAGCTGCTCTTCCAAAAATATCTTTCTGTCAAAGTCGTCACTTTTCTCTTCTTTCTGTTCTTCTTGGTGAATAACGAGAATGGCATTGACCAAAGCGGTTTTAAGCTGCTTAAGATACTTCATCACACCGAGATTAGCAGCGTACTGATGTTCAAGGTCTTTTATTAGGGCTTTAATTCCCTGCTCTGCAGTCACCCTATCAAGTTCTCGAAGACGCTCCGAGTTTTCTCGCTTCCACGCCGGGAGACTTAATAAACCCTCGCTTAGTCTATTCTCTAGTTCATCCACGAGTGTATAAAAGTGTTCCCGCTGCTGCTCACTCAGCGTAGCAACGTGACTGTCGTTGGCGGGTTTACCGTCTACTACAGGAACAAATGTGATAGCGCCACTTTCCTCAAACATGGCAATCTCATTGGCGTTAGCATAGCGCTCTACCGCGTCGATGGCCTCGTCGTACTTTTGTTCAAAATCCCGTGAAATAGAGGCGCGCTTGCGCTGATATCCAGGGTTGTCGAAAGCCACTGGAAATGTATCTAACACGTCGTCGACGAGTTGGGCGATATCTTTTTGAAAAACCTTACCGCCGCCAGGAGGAAAACGAAGGGCCACGGGCTCACGCTCTTCGTCAAAGTTGTTGATGTAGCACCAGTCATCAGGAGAGCTCAACCGAGCAACTTGTCGCTCTATGTAGTCTTTTACTAACGTAAATCGACCAGTGGCAGGCTCACCCATCACATACAAATTGTACCCAATGGCATCTATTCCTAAACCAAAGGTCAAGGCTTCTCTCGCCCTTTCTTGTCCAATAAAGGTGGCATTGAGCGCCTGCTCATCTTTAAGCGCGCTGTTTATTACTCGTCTGTTTATTGTGGGCGTTAAGGCATCGGTAGCTAACGCAAAGGCTTTACTGTCGACTGACATATCATTCTTTTTATAGTGCTTTTAGGTAAGTGAAACTCTATTTAACTGGGGTGTCAAACCCTTATCGCCCGTTGCCACAATTTCATGGCGCAAATGAACAAGAATCAGACAAATTGTAATAGCCACTAGCGCTTTTTAACCCAAGGTATAATTGTTCTGTTTGCCATTTCCGAGAAAATTGTGAACATATAGCACGCATAACATCTTATTTGGTTGGGTACGCTGATATTTTTTCTGTGTTGATCAAAGCATTTTTCATTAATGCAATTTAATCTTCTGTCACAGTCGTTTTTTTAGAAGTGGTGCTAACCTTTATCAACTTGACGAGAGGAAGCGAATAAAAATGCTTGTGACAAAATCACGATATGATGAGGATATTTCATTACTTATGGACCAAGTAAAAAAGCATACAGATGTGCTCGACACGCTTAAAAGCTGTGCCAATTATGCTATTTACAGCAAGCAAGGTAATTGCACATTTGCCTCTTCCCAATTTTTAGCACTGCTAGAGCGCAGCGGTAACGATGCTTCTTCATTTACTCATGGCGACATTCACTTTACTGACAAAAACAATGAATCCTCAGGACACTTGCTTTGGGACAAGGTAGTGAGCCAACCAAGTTTTTCAACTAAGGTCAGCTACAAAACGAAATTTGGAGATATTAAATGTCTTCAAGCAAGCTTTATGAAAGTTCACACTGGGCATGAAGATGAAATTCATGCTATCTATCACGACGTCACCGTTCAAGAACAAGACGCTTCTTCAACAAAAGCAACATCAGACGCCTTGAATAGGTCAATGGCTGTCATTGAATTTGAACTTGATGGCACAATCATCACTGCAAACGAAAATTTTACCGCCACTATCAAATACAGCCTAGATGAGATCCGCGGTAAACATCACCGCATGTTTTGCAAAGAGGAGTTTTATCAAAAAAACCCAAACTTTTGGGACTTGCTAGCACAGGGTGAGTTTTACTCGGGTACATTTGAACGGGTCGATGCGAATAACGAAATTTTGTGGCTTGAGGCAACTTACAACCCAGTAAGGGATAGCACTGGGAACGTGGTTAAAATTATCAAATTCGCCTCTGATATTACGGCGCAAATGAATGAAAAGAATGCAGTGGCGCAGGCAGCTGAACTTGCAGTTTCTACTGCGGAGGAAACTTCCCAAATAGCGGCTGACGGTTCAAACTCTCTGCAACAGAGCATAGATACATTTGAAGTAGCGTTAGAAGAAGTGGAGCAGACCAATAAGCTCATGCGTGAATTGAGTGAACAGTCGTTAAAAATAGAAGCGATAGTCACTACCATTAGTGGCATTGCAGACCAAACTAACCTTTTGGCGCTTAATGCTGCTATTGAAGCCGCGCGAGCTGGGGATCAGGGACGTGGATTTGCCGTAGTTGCCGACGAGGTGAGACAACTAGCACAGAGAACAAGCCACTCCACCGTGGAAATTGAATCTGTAGTCGCTGAAAATCGTAAACTTGCCAATCAGTCCACCAGTAAAATGGAAAGCGTTAATGAGAATGTAGAGCGCAATAGCCAGCAAATAAAGCAAGTACAGGGCGTAATGGATGAGATCCTCAAAGGTGCAACAAACGTGTCTCAGACGGTCTCAAAGATAATCAGATAACACTATACGCTTTTAAACCATCCCAATGAAAACCGCCACTTGCTTATTTTTACAGCAAGTGGCAATAAAAATCCCGCTCATATACGTTAAGCTATTGAGGCATGACTCTCCCGTGGGGTATTCTATGCGGCTACATATGTATTCAACTTGCTACATTTTCGTTGCTATTACTTTTTGGTGCCATTTTTTGGTGCCAGTCTTGGACCAATAATAACGACCATCTAGCAAAGTAAGAACGTTTCAACTTAATAATGCGGAAGCCTAAGTTTCATGGCCGATAATCAGTACAACCCAAAAGATATAGAAAAACGCGTTCAGCAATATTGGGAAGATAATCAATCTTTCAAAGCAATTGATGACGTAGATAAAGAAAAATTTTACTGCCTATCAATGTTCCCTTACCCAAGCGGTCGTCTGCATATGGGTCACGTGCGCAATTACACCATTGGCGATGTTATCAGCCGATACCAGCGTATGCAGGGAAAAAATGTCATGCAGCCAATGGGTTGGGATGCGTTCGGCCTACCTGCTGAGAATGCAGCAATCAACAACAATACGGCGCCTGCTAAGTGGACCTACTCTAATATCGATTACATGAAAACCCAGCTTCGCTCGCTTGGTTTTGGCTATGATTGGGACCGAGAGGTTACAACGTGTAAACCTGATTATTATCGCTGGGAACAATGGTTCTTCACCCGTCTTTACGAAAAAGGGCTGGTTTACAAGAAAAACTCAACGGTGAACTGGGATCCCGTTGACCAGACAGTGTTGGCCAACGAACAAGTTATTGATGGCCGCGGATGGCGCTCTGGTGCGTTAGTTGAGCAAAAAGAGATCCCTCAGTGGTTTATCAAAATAACCGATTATGCTGAAGAATTATTAAGCGATTTGGAACAGCTTGAAGAATGGCCCGACCAAGTACGCGCCATGCAGGCGAACTGGATTGGTCGTTCTGAAGGGATAGACATTACTTTTAATTTGGCATCACCTGTCAATGACATTGCCGACCTTACTGTTTACACCACCCGCCCTGATACTTTTTATGGCGTTACTTATGTTGCTGTTGCTGCCCAACACCCATTGGCAGAATTTGCAGCACAGTCAAATCCAGACATCGCCCGTTTCATCGACGAATGCAAAAATACTAAAGTTGCTGAAGCAGAAATGGCCACTATGGATAAAAAGGGCTGCGCGACTGGATTGGAGGTTGTTCATCCGCTTACCGGCGAAAAGCTACCAATTTGGATTGCTAACTTCGTACTGATGGAATACGGTTCTGGCGCTGTAATGGCAGTTCCTGGGCACGACCAACGAGACTGGGAGTTTGCAACAAAGTACAATCTGCCCATTCAGCAAGTTATTGCCGCGAAAGAAGGTGATGAAGATAAATGCGACCTTTCAGCGTCTGCCTACACTGAAAAAGGCACATTAATTAACTCTGAAAAGTTTGATGGTCTTGATTTCGATGCGGCTTTTAACGGCATCGCAGATGAGCTAGAAACTAAAGAATGCGGCAAACGCAAAGTAAATTATCGCCTACGAGATTGGGGGGTAAGTCGTCAGCGCTATTGGGGTACCCCTATCCCAATGTTAAGGCTAGAAAACGGTGAATCTGCGCCTGTGCCGGCGGATCAACTTCCTGTTGAGCTTCCAGAGGACGTAGAGATGGACGGCGTCATTTCGCCTATCAAAGCGGATCCTGAGTGGGCAAAAACAACCTACAATGGTGAACCCGCTCTGCGTGAGACGGATACGTTTGATACCTTCATGGAATCGTCGTGGTATTACGCTCGCTATGCTAGTGCAACCAACTCCGATGCCATGCTAGACCCAAAGTCGGCCAACTACTGGCTGCCTGTTGACCAATATGTTGGTGGAATAGAGCACGCAATATTGCACCTACTCTACTCTCGCTTTTTCCACAAACTATTGCGCGATGAAGGCTTAGTAGACTCAGACGAGCCATTTAAGCGCTTACTATGCCAAGGCATGGTGCTAGCAGATTCTTACTATCGAGAAGACGAAAAAGGTAAGAAAACCTGGTATTCGCCTACTGAAGTAACCACTGAAAAAGATGACAAAGGCCGTATTGTTAACGCATGGCTTACCGCTGATAACACTCCTGTCACTCACGGCGGCATGACAAAAATGTCGAAGTCAAAGAACAATGGTATCGACCCGCAAGAAGTTATTGATCAGTACGGTGCGGACACGGTGCGTTTGTTTACGATGTTTGCTGCTCCACCTGAACAAACTCTTGAATGGGTAGATTCGGGTGTTGAGGGCGCTAACCGCTTCCTTCGTCGTATTTGGAAGTTAGTGACTGAGCATGTTGAAAAAGGGACTCCTGAAGCGCTTGACGTGAAGGCGCTGAATAAATCACAGCAAGCCCTTCGTCGTGAACTGCACAAAACCATTCAAAAGGTAAGCGATGACCTTGGCCGTCGACAAACCTTCAATACAGCAGTTGCTGCCATTATGGAGCTACTGAATCACCTTCAAAAAGCGCCGCAAGACGATGCGCAAGACATTGCTATTATGCGCGAAGCGACCGAGTCAGTGCTTTTGTTGCTTAACCCAATTACACCGCATATTGCCCATGAGTTGTGGAAGGTGCTTGGACATAACGAAGATATTGATGTTGCGCCGTGGCCAGAAGTGGACAAAGACGCACTCGTTGAAGACGAAAAGCTGATCATTGTTCAGGTAAATGGCAAGGTACGCGCCAAAATGACCATTGCCGCTGATGCGAGCAAAGACGACATTGAAGCAAGCGCCCTTGCCCAGTCGAATGTCCAACAATTTATCGATGGGAAAACCATTCGAAAAGTGATTGTTGTGCCCGGCAAGCTTGTAAATATTGTAGCGAACTAGGCGACTATTGATAATGAATGCACTTTTAAAATTAGTCGGTATTGCAGCGATAGTGAGCACCCTTAGTAGCTGTGGTTTTCACCTGCGTGGCGCCCCCAGCCTTCCTGACAATATCAATACTATCGTAATTGAAAGTGCCAGAGCGCACGCGCCCTTAGCGCGTGCGCTCGACAATAGATTGAACATTTATGGATTAAAGTCACAAGAACGGGGTAGCGACAGCGCGCCGAATGAGAACATCAGTATCTACCTTTTACCGGAAAAGTTGGACCGCCAACTTTTATCCGTTTATCCATCGGGTCAGGTGGCGGAGTACGATCTCATTTATGTGGTGCGTTATCGCGTGTCCTTTCCTAACAAAGAGCCAATGATGGCGCAGTTTGAAGTAGTACGGGATTATCAAGACGACCCCGATCAGGTATTAGCAAAATCGAGAGAGCTAGATTTAATGCTTGATGAAATGCGCGCCGAGGCAGCAGATATGATCATTAGACGCTTATCCGGTCAAGCGGTTGCTGCATTGGACATTGAAAAATGATGACTGACAACTAGGCATGCAAATTTACCCAAACCAGTTTCATCAAGACATCAAAAAAGGTCTGAGACCTTGTTATATGGTGTTTGGGGACGAGCCGCAGCAGAAGTTCGACGTTATCGAGCAAATTCGAGCACAAGCAAAAATAAAGGGCTTTGACGAGAGAACAACCCTGGTTGCTGACACCGGTTTTTCATGGAACCAGCTGCTTGAGGCAACGCAAAGTATGTCTTTGTTTTCAAGCCAGCAATTTATTGAGCTAGAACTTCCCTCCGGCAAACCAGGCACGGAGGGCAGTAAAATGCTGCAAGAAGTCGCCGCTAAACTTAACCCAGATATGCTGCTACTCATTCATGGGCCTAAAATTGGTAAAGACGTACAGCGTGGAAAATGGTTTAAAGTTCTCGACGAAATAGGCGCATCCACACTATGTTATCCTCTTGAAGGACGCCAATTAAGCACTTGGATAAACCAGCAACTCACCTCGCATCAGCTTTCTGTATCACCCAATGGCGCAAAAATGATTTCCGACTTTTGTGAAGGAAATCTGCTAGCCGCTAAACAAGAGATAGATAAACTCGCGCTGCTTTATCCGCATCAGTCTGTAACCGATGAGCAAATTGAGCGAGCCATGGTCGATCAATCCCGCTACAGCGTGTTTCAGCTTGTTGATGTGATGCTTAATGGAGAAAGCACCCGCTGTATTAAAATGCTCTACCGATTAGAAAGTGAGGGTTTAGAGCCAAATATAATCATTTGGGCATTAGTGAGAGAGTGGGAACAGCTGTGGAATTTAAAAGCGGCTGAACAAAAAGGCCAGCCTATACAATGGCAGAAATTTGGTATTTGGCGCAATAAACAAGCGGTATATCAAAATGCAATGCAGCGGCTTTCTTTACAACAGCTAGAAAGTATTCAACACGCGTTGAGTCAAGCCGACCTTGCCTTTAAGCAACAAGTTATCTCCCGTCCTTATGTAAAGCTATGCCACCTGTGTATGATGTTTATGGGTGTAAATTTGGCTAACATCCCGTTATTGGATAAATAGCGGTGGCCTTAAAAGCGATATTGGGCGGTACGTTTAATCCACCCCACTACGGTCACATTACGCCTGCGCTCAATGCCGCAGAAACCTTAGCCATTGACTCTGTTTATCTGATGCCATGCAAGTTGGCGCCTCATAAATCGGTATCAGTGTCTGAAGAGCACAGAGTGAATATGATCAATCTGTGTTGCGAAGAAAACCCTAAGCTTCACGCAGAGCTGATTGAGCTCTCTCTTCCCTCTCCTTCTTATACGGTAAAAACACTGCGAGAATTAAATTCTCAAACCGACGAGACAATCTGTTTTCTCATTGGTGCCGATTCACTGTATAATCTAGATAAGTGGTACGAGTGGGAATGCTTATTAACGTATTGCCACCTTGTTGTAATGCGAAGGGACGACGATAATTTCGCCCCACCACCGGCTGTAGCAGATTGGCTCAAACCCGTTGTTACTCGAGATGCGGCGCAGTTACATCAACGTAAAAATGGATATGTATTGTTAGTTGATACTCCCCTTAAAGCAATTTCGTCAACGCAGTTGCGCAATACCATAACCCAAAAAAACGCAGGGGCTTTAGATAAAGCCGTTCAAGATTTTATTGAAAACTGGATACCAAACAGCGTCATTGAATATATTGATGCCAACCAGTTATATATTGAAGAAAGATAAGAGGAAAAAACTTGGAGAGTCTACAACTTAAGCAGTTTGTTAAAGACAAAATAGATGACATGAAAGGCCGTGATATCATTGAGCTTGATGTTAGAGGTAAGTCGACCATTACAGATACCATGATCATTTGTTCTGGTAATTCAAAACGTCACGTATCCTCAATTGCAGAGAATGTATTGGTTGAAGCGAAAAATGCTGGGCATGCGCCTGGACACGTTGACGGCAAAGACACCGGAGAATGGGTACTGGTTGATTTCGGCGATGTCATTTTGCACGTTATGCAAGATGAAACCCGAGACTTTTATCAACTAGAAAAGCTCTGGTCATAGGGCTCGCCCTAACAGAGCCAGTAATCAGCATGTCTTATATTCATCCACAACAGCCATTAAGGTTAGGACTGTCATTCATGGTGCAGTGTTGAAGATTCAAATTGTTGCTGTGGGAACAAAAATGCCTTCATGGGTATCCGCGGGCGTCGACGAGTTTATCCGTCGATTCCCCAGCGATATGCCCGTGAGCATTACTGAAATACCGGCCGGCAAACGTGGAAAAAACGCAGACATCAAACGGATCCTCGAAAAAGAGGGCGAGCAGATGTTGGCGGCCATTCCCAAAGGCAACCGCGTAGTGACGCTTGAGGTAACCGGAAAGCCATGGGATACACCAATGCTGGCAAAACAGCTAGATAATTGGAAGATGGACGGTAGAGATGTTAGCTTGCTCATTGGTGGTCCTGAAGGATTAGCCCCCTCTTGCATAGCGGCTTCTGAACAAAAGTGGTCATTATCAGCGCTCACACTTCCTCACCCTTTAGTTCGTATTATCCTGGTAGAAAGCGTTTACCGCGCATGGTCAGTCACACAGAATCACCCTTATCATAGAGAATAGAAGCAGTCATTAATGCAAAGGAATTCAATGCACCGTAAGCGCCAAGCTATTCGCGACCACTCAGCGGAAGCCAATCTGTTTGCCCGTCGTGCAACCATTGCCTTTATCATTGTTACCGCCATGCTGGGCATCGTGCTTAACAATCTCTATTCTTTGCAAGTGACACAACACGATGACTATCAAACTCGCTCAAATGGCAATCGCATTAAGGTACTGCCTGTTGCGCCAAATCGGGGGCTAATTTACGACCGAAATGGTGTATTGCTTGCCGAAAATAGACCCGTGTTTAGTTTAGAAGTCATTCCAGAAAAAGTTAACGACATCGATGAAACATTAGCGCGAATTACCACGCTTATGGATATTACTGATGACGAAATTAAACGCTTTCAGAAAAACTTAAAGGGTACTCGCCGCTTCAAACCTATTGTTTTGCGCACGGAACTATCTGAAGAAGAAGTGGCTATTTTCTCAGCCAGTAAGCACAAGTTTAAAGGTGTGCAAATTGAAGCTCGTCTTGCTCGCCATTACCCCTATGCAGAAACCCTCACTCACGTACTTGGCTACGTAGCACGCATTAACAAACGCGATTTACAAAAGATAGTTGAAGCCGGTCAAGAAGATAACTACGCCGCCACCTATGATATTGGTAAGCTTGGCATAGAGAAATACCACGAGGAACTTCTTCACGGCGAGGTAGGCTACCAACAGGTTGAAGTGAATAATCAAGGACGAATAATACGAGTATTAAACGTAGAGCCGCCCACACCAGGCAAAGATATCGTTCTTAATCTCGACCTCACTTTGCAACAAGAAGTTCAGCGTATTTTAGAAGGTACTCGTGGTGCGGTGGTAATTTCAGAAGTAAAGACCGGCGGTGTGCTGGCGCTCTACTCTAACCCAGGCTACGATCCGAATTTATTTGTTCACGGTATCAGCAGTAAAAATTACTCCGCGTTACTCAACTCACCAAACCGGCCGCTCATTAACCGCGCCACTCAAGGCCAATACTCACCCGCATCTACCATAAAGCCGCATCTGGCTTTACTGGGTTTAGAAGACGGTGCGGTCACTGAAGACTACACTATTAAAGATAACGGCCGCTACCGATTACCCAACGTAGACCACGTTTGGCGAGACTGGAAACGATGGGGTCATGGTGAAGTCGACATTGCAAAAGCGATCGAAGTGTCCTGTGACACCTACTATTACGATTTAGCCTATAACTTGGGTATCGATAAAATCAGTGAGGCCATGCGAAATTTCGGCTTTGGTGATTACACGGGTATCGATTTGTACGAAGAATCCGATGCGAATATGCCAAGCAGAGGGTGGAAACGCGCCCGCTTTAATCAACCTTGGTATATTGGTGATACTATTCCTGTTGGCATCGGACAAAGCTTTTGGACCGCCACGCCTATTCAGCTTACCCACTCAATCAACACGTTAGTCAATCGAGGCGAGCGTTACATACCTCAGATCATTCGCGGTTACAGAAACCTTGATGGCACAGACGACCTGATCCCATTGAAAACCTCACGCCCAATCCAGATTAACGATGAGAAGAACCTCGATATTGTATTAAATGCTATGCACGATGTGGTTCATGGCGAAGAGGGAACCGCACGCTTTGCGTTCGCCGACACGCCCTATGAATCTGCGGGTAAGACGGGAACCGCTCAGTTATTTACCGTAGGGCAAGACGAAAAATACAACGCAGACGAAGTGGATGAAAGGCTTCGCGACAACGCCCTCTACGTTGGCTTTGCGCCCTTCGACAACCCAGAAATTTCTATTACGGTGGTGCTAGAAAATGCCGGTGGCGGAAGCTCTAATGCGGCCCCTGTAGCAAGGAAATTAATGGATTTTTATTTTCGAGACAGACGTTTTGAAACCGCAAGTATCGACAGCGAGCTCGACGAATAATGAAAAGAACGGCAATTACGCCAGATAAAATAAGCTTTTTACAGCGCATCCATGTGGATGGCTGGTTGCTGCTTGGCCTGTTGGTCTTAAGTGGCGTTGGACTAGTCACACTCTATTCTGCGTCAGGTCAAGATATGGCGCAGATGGAGCGACAGTTTACTCGCTTAGGTTTAAGCTTTGTCGTTATGGCAATACTGGCTCAACTGCCGCCTGGTTTCTATCGACGCCTTTCACCTTTTGCCTTCGCGGTAGGGCTGCTTATGTTAGTTGCCGTTTTACTTTTTGGTGATATGGGGAAAGGCGCGCAGCGCTGGCTAGACTTTGGCTTTATTCGCTTTCAGCCATCGGAGTTGATGAAACTTGCCGTACCTATGATGGTAGCATGGTATATCAGTAAACATACCCTACCCCCGCGAACGCATCACATTGCACTAGGCTTTACTATGGTGGTAGTGCCCACGGTGCTCATTGCCAAGCAGCCTGATTTAGGCACTTCGTTACTTATTGCAAGCTCTGGTGTGTTTGCCATCTTCCTTGCAGGCATGAGCTGGCGCCTTATTTCTCTGGTAGGTGCGCTTATTGGCGCATTCGCCCCTATCATGTGGTTTTTCTTAATGAAGGACTATCAAAAGCAGCGGGTATTAACGTTTTTAAATCCTGAGAGTGACCCACTTGGCTCGGGCTATCATATTATTCAGTCTCAGATAGCGATTGGCTCCGGTGGCGTTGAGGGCAAGGGCTGGCTTCAAGGTACACAGTCTCAACTAGAGTTTTTACCAGAGCGACATACCGACTTTATCTTTTCTGTTTTTAGTGAAGAGTTTGGTCTTACCGGCGTTATGGTATTACTGGCCATCTATTTGTACATTATTTTACGCGGTTTAATCATTTCTAGCCGGGCTCAAGATGCTTTCTCAAAACTACTTGGCGGCAGCATAACACTAACATTCTTTGTCTATGTATTCGTTAACATGGGCATGGTATCGGGGCTTCTCCCCGTTGTGGGCGTTCCTTTACCACTGGTTAGCTATGGTGGAACATCTATGGTGACATTGATGGCAGGTTTTGGCATTCTTATGTCTATTGCAACGCAAAAACGTTTAATATCCCGATGACCTTGTCACTCTCAATGTTTCCGCAAATTTCAAAGTTAATGCATCAGCTTTGTCATACATCGTTTTTGATGTCATCGGTTTTGTTGTCGTTGCTTTCGTTGTTAAACGCGCCAAATTTAGTTAAGCGTTTCATTCACTCAAGTACCCGAGGCTTTTTGCTTTTCTCATGTGTATCGGCGTTTTTGTTAAGCGGATGTCAGTCAGGCCAAACTGGTCGCTATACACAATCACAAGACTCTGCCCCTAATTACGTGGCTAAACTGCCAGAAACCCTCGACGCTGTGCCCAAGTTCGAAGCCTACCGCACGTTTAACAACAGACCTTATAAAGTCCTTGGCAAACACTATACGCCGATGACCTCAGGCAAAGGCTACGAAAAGGTAGGATATGCCAGTTGGTATGGTCAGAAGTTTCATGGCCACCTTACGTCAAATGGTGAAACGTACAATATGTTTGCCATGAGTGCAGCGCACAAAACCTTGCCTCTACCCTCTTTCGTGAGAGTGACAAACTTAGAAAATAATAAACAAGCAATTGTTCGCGTAAACGATCGGGGCCCCTTTCACGACAATAGGGTAATTGACTTGTCGTATGCCGCTGCGGTGAAGTTGGGCTATCACAGCAAAGGCACTGCAAAGGTAAAACTAGAGGTCATTCATTTCGATGAAGACAATAACGTCACAATAGGCAGTAATCCCACCGTTAGTTATGATGAATACTTGGGTATAGATGTTCCGGATAAGATTGCTACGAGTAAAATAGCACCAAGTAAGATGGCTCAGTCTGAAGTCGTTGAAGAGACAGCACAACGCAATGAACAATCTACAGCCACTCAAAATGAAAGCCCCATCAATGCTGGCGGTATGTTTATTCAGGTTGCAGCTCTATCTAACGCAGAGAAAGCCAAGTCCATAAGCAATGTGTTGTCTGCGTTATATCAGCTCCCCGCCCATCTCCCTGTAAGTAACAACATCTACAAACTTCAGCTTGGTCCTATTGAAGACGAACAAATGATTGAAGACGTGTTAAGTCAGCTTAAACAAAACGGCTACCCACATGCTTATGCAATAAGACAGCCTCAATAGCACTTTCATCGAAACTTTTTCGGTAAACCCTAGTCCTATGTTCAGCCTTGCGATAGACTTCGGTACTAATGTAAGTTCTATTGTAATTTCTATCGAAATTTCTATGACAATCTCTATCTGTCATTTGATATGCAATTACTAATCGCTCTTGATGGGTAGTCTTAGTGGTGAGAACGTCAATCTAAGAGTAGCTGTAAACTCACACGGATATAACTCGGTAAAAGAAATAAACCATGCTCAAAATAATTAAACGCGCTAAAGCGCCTTCACTGTCATTTGCCTTCTTATTGCTTGGCGTATTTTTTAACATTGCTCACGCTGCTGTTGTTACCCCCCCAGCGCCTACTGTAGCCGCAGAAGGTTTTTTGCTTACTGATTTTGAAACCGGTCATGTCATCGCAGAAAAGAATGCTGATATGCAGCTCGCTCCAGCAAGTCTTACTAAAATAATGACTATCTATGTGATCGGGAAAGAACTTCAGTCGGGCAACATAAGCCTTGATGATGAAGTCACTATTTCAGAAAACGCATGGGCGAAGAAATTTCCAGATTCTTCGAAAATGTTTATCGAAGTAGGTACACAGGTTTCAGTAAGCGATCTACTTCGCGGTATCGTGGTGCAATCAGGTAACGACGCGTGTGTGGCTATGGCAGAACATGTAGCAGGCTCTCAATCGGCCTTTGCAAGCATGATGAATGCGCATTCTCAGGCCCTTGGATTAACCAGCACCAACTGGGTTAATGCACATGGTTTACACGACCCAGACCACTACACCACACCCCGTGACATGGCAGTGCTATCTCGCGCACTTATTGCTGAAACGCCAGAAATGTACGCGATTTACAGCGAAAAAGAATTTACGTTTAACGGCATTAAGCAATATAACCGCAACAGCTTGTTGTGGGATAAAAGCCTCAATGTTGACGGTATCAAAACTGGACATACATCTGATGCAGGTTACAGCCTAATAACATCAGCAGAGCAAGGCGACATGCGCCTAATTTCAGTTGTTATGGGCACCGACAGCGAGCGAGCGCGTAAGGTTGAAAATAAGAAGCTGCTTAAATACGGCTTCCGCTTTTTTGAAACCGTCATTCCTTATGAAGCTGGTCAGAGCTTTGTAGCACACCGAATTTACATGGGTGACAGAGAAACTGTAGACCTTGGAATTAATCAATCTACCCCCATTACCATTCCACGCGGTCAAGCTGAGAACCTAGAAGCTAATTTTGAGCTAGATAAAAAGCTTGAAGCACCACTGGCGAAAGGACAAGTTGTTGGAAAGCTTTACCTTCAGCTTGGTGGTGAAGACGTCGCTAGCTATCCCCTTGTTACACTTCAAGAAGTGAAGGAAGGCAGCATGTTCAACCGCCTAAAAGATTACATAATGCTTCAAATTGGTTTTGACGACGAATAAATAATTGCGTTAACACCTAGTTGTGAAGCGGCCAGATTGATACAATCTGGCCGTTTTTTTATATAAAGTTTACATACCGAGAATATCGCATGGATACCCGTTTCGACGAACTGTTAGATTTTCCCACACACCAGACGTTTAAAATAATGGGCGTTGCCCATGAAGACTTACCTGAACAGGTAATATCGTGCTTGCAGCAGCACGCGCCTGGTGATTATGTGCCCGCTATAAAGCCTAGCAGCAAAGGCAGCTATCACTCATTGTCACTAAGCGTACGAGTAACCAGCAAAGAACATATGGAAACCATTTACACCGAGCTGGCCAAGCTAGAATTAGTTAGGGTTGTTCTGTAAGTGAGTACGCAAGACCAGGTTGCTAAAGCCAGCGATGACGTTAGCTCAAAAAGTGACGTCATTATTCGCCAGTTGGGACGTCAATCTTACGAACCAATTTGGCAAGCAATGCAGCGCTTTACTGATGAGCGTGACAATGACACTACTGATGAAATTTGGCTAGTGGAACACGACCCCGTGTTTACACAAGGTCAAGCTGGAAAGGCAGAGCATATATTGTTGCCTGGCGATATTCCTGTTGTACAAGTTGATAGAGGTGGCCAAGTCACCTATCACGGCCCAGGTCAGCTAGTAATATATTTGCTTTTAAACATTAAACGTAGAAAATTAGGCGTAAGACATCTGGTCACCGCAATGGAAGAAGCGGTGGTAGGATTGCTAGCCCCCCATGATATTACTGCTTATCCAAAGCCAGACGCACCAGGCGTTTACGTCAACGAGCAAAAGGTCTGCTCACTTGGCTTAAGAATACGTAATGGTTGCTCATTTCATGGACTAGCGTTAAATGTTAATATGGATTTATCACCGTTCCAGCGTATTAATCCATGCGGCTATGCAGGTATGGAAATGACGGACACCGCGCGTCTTAACGGTCCCGATTCGCTTGAACAGGCTGGCAATGAGCTTGTACGCTTATTACTAGAGGCGCTTTCCTTTACGGAAACAACATATAAAGAAGGTTTTGATGAGTAACGCACGACCTACAGCGGGGGTAAAACTCCGAGATGATGAAAAAGTAAAACACATTCCAATCACCATTGTTCCCACTGAAAAGGAAGAAATGCTGAGGAAGCCTGAGTGGATCAAGATTAAACTTCCCCGCTCTACGGAAAAAATTGATCACATCAAGCGTACGCTTAGAAAGAACAATCTGCACTCGGTTTGCGAAGAAGCAAGCTGTCCAAATTTAGCTGAGTGCTTTAATCATGGTACTGCAACGTTCATGATCCTTGGTGATATATGCACACGTCGCTGTCCGTTTTGCGATGTTGCTCATGGTAAGCCATTACCACCAAGCGCTGAAGAGCCTGAAAAGCTAGCTAAAACCATTGCAGAGATGAATCTTCGCTATGTGGTTATTACCTCGGTTGACCGAGATGACCTGCGCGATGGCGGTGCACAGCATTTTGTAGACTGCATTAATGCCATTCGAGAGCACAGCCCTACTACCACTATTGAAGTGCTAGTACCCGATTTCAGAGGGCGAATGGACCGTGCACTTGAGATATTTAAAAATGGTGAGCCTGATGTGTTCAATCACAACTTAGAAACCATTCCTCGCCTTTACCGCGAGTGTCGTCCTGGTGCTAATTATCAGTGGTCCCTTGATTTGCTCAAAAAGTTTAAAGCGCAGCACCCTCACATTAAAACCAAATCTGGTTTGATGATGGGAATGGGTGAAGAAAACGAAGAGATCCAAGGTGTATTAAGAGACCTTCGTGATCACGACGTTGATATGCTGACGCTAGGGCAATACCTACAGCCCAGCCGTCACCACTTCCCTGTGAAGCGATACGTGCACCCCACTGAGTTTGATGCTCTAGGCGATTACGCGAAAGAAATAGGATTTACCCACGCAGCGTGTGGTCCAATGGTACGTTCAAGTTACCATGCCGATCAGCAAGCTGCCGGTGTAGAAGTAAAATAGGCATATCTATGTCAATAAGAGGCGGCCGTTAATAGCGAGCCGCCTTTTTTGTATAACGAGTGACAAAGTAAGGACGACTGCTAAAATGCAGCCACACTTATTTATCGCAAAAAATTGCAAAAAGCAGACAACAGGGTATTCATGCGTAAACATATTTATATCGCCTATACAGGCGGCACCATAGGGATGAAGCCATCGAGTCAAGGGTATGTACCTGCTGCTGGGTTTTTAACAGAAACTCTGGCGAAAATGCCTGAGTTTAACCGCAGTGAAATGCCCCTTTTTACTATTCATGAGTACGACAATTTAATCGACTCTTCGGATATGGATCCATCTGATTGGCAACGTATTGCAGACGATATAGCTGATAACTATAACGATTACGACGGCTTTATTATTTTGCATGGTACCGACACCATGGCTTACACGTCGTCTGCTTTAAGTTTTATGCTCGAAGACCTCGCTAAGCCGGTGATAGTGACGGGCTCTCAAATACCGCTGGCTGAACTGCGCTCAGATGGTCAGGTAAACCTGTTAAATGCCCTGTTTATTGCCGCCAACTACCCTATCGCAGAAGTTGGGTTATTTTTTAACAATCGTTTACTGCGCGGAAATCGCAGCCGTAAGGTAGATGCAGACGGCTTTAATGCCTTTGACTCACCTAACTTTCCTCCTTTACTGGAAGCCGGAATAAATATTCGGCTTAAAGCCGGTGAATTAGCAAAAGCGTCAGATAAAAAGCTGACCGTTTCTAATGTATCCGCTCAGCCCATCGGCATGGTGAGCCTGTATCCGGGAATTGCGCCTGAAGTTATTAAAAACACGCTGCAGCAACCGGTTAATGCACTCATACTATTAAGTTATGGTGTGGGGAATGCACCTCAAAACCCAAAACTGATTGAGCAGTTGCAATACGCTAAATCGAGAGAAATACCGGTGGTTAACTGCACTCAATGCATGCGCGGTAGAGTAAACATGGGTGGATATGCAACCGGCCATGGCCTTCAAGAAGTTGGCGTGCTCTCGGGCAGTGACATGACCCCAGAGGCTGCACTAGCAAAACTGCATTATTTATTAAGTAAAAATCTCTCGTTTGAACAAATCAATTTACTGCTCACCGCCAACCTGCGCGGCGAGTTAAGCGAATAAGGTACTAAATTTTGACACAAAGTTATTCTGGTGCATTACGAAAAATGCGTACTCATGCATTTGATAATAATGAAGTTTGCTATGAACTCCCTATTGGAGATAGCAGCGTAGACATGAACGCACTGATAGGACGGGAGATTTCATTGTCCTTTAACAATGAAATTCACTGTGTTCACTGCAGCCGAAAAACCAAAAAGAGTTTCAACCAGGGTTATTGCTACCCTTGCCTAATTTCACTTGCTCAGTGCGACAGCTGTATTATAAAACCTGAAAAGTGCCACTACCACGAAGGTACGTGTCGCGAGCCAGAATGGGGCGAAGCCCACTGCTTTAACGAACACTTTGTCTACTTAGCTAATACAGGCAACGTGAAAGTGGGTATTACCCGAGAAATAACCGAATCTGTCTCGCCTCGCTGGATGGACCAAGGCGCAACGCAAGCCACGGTTATGTTGCGCGTTCCAGACAGGTTAACTAGCGGGCTTGTGGAAACGTTATGCAAAAACCATATTGCCGATAAGACTAACTGGCGCACCATGTTAAAAGGCAAGCCAGATGAAGTGGATTTGATAGCGGTAAAACACGAGCTCATGGAGAAAATTTCCGATGAACTTGCTGCATTAAAACAAGAAAAAGGGCTTCAAGCTGTATCTGAGGTAGAGTCGAAAGTACATCAAATCAACTTTCCCGTAGACACTTACCCAGAAAAAATAAAGTCGATTAATCTCGACAAAACCCCTGACTTTTCTGGTGAGCTTAAGGGTATTAAAGGGCAATACTGGATGCTTGATGGCGACAGGGTCATCAACATCCGAAAATTTGCTGGCTATAACGTCACGCTTCAAGTTTTCTAGACGTTACGCTTAAAGCCATATTTTATAGATGCCACAAAGAAAATGAGCTGCTAAAGGCGCACGCAACGTGCGCCTCAACACTTATCTTCAGTAGCAGGTATTTTTCATTAACTCCAATGCTCAAAAAACGCAGTAGTGTCACGCTCTGGCTTTGGTGCTGGCTCGAAAGCTGGCGTACCTAAATACAAAAACCCAACGAGTTCGTCTTCTTCTGACATCCCTAGCCCACTTTTGACAACGGGACACTGCGCATAGCTACCGGTGCGCCACATTCCGTTAAACCCTTGTGCTACCGCCGCCATCTGCATGGCCATAACACCACAAGAGGCAGACGCTATCTGCTCAACACGAGGGACTTTTTC
This sequence comes from Alteromonas sp. 4NS20-0143, assembly GCF_057542855.1. NCBI lineage: Bacteria > Pseudomonadati > Pseudomonadota > Gammaproteobacteria > Alteromonadales > Alteromonadaceae > Alteromonas > Alteromonas sp. 4NS20-0143. The sequence continues at coordinate 344,896 of NZ_BAAJLR010000001.1, read as the reverse complement.
GTGCTCTTTATATTGTGCAATGGCAACAATGACCATAGGCGCACGCAAAGGAAGTTGTGGCGCCCTATCTATTTCTTTCTGACTTTTGTCGTTTTCAATTGCGGATGCTTCAAAAAGTGACCCAAGCTTGTTTAACCCTTCACCTTGGCATACCACAAATCGCCATGGGGTAAGGCAAGCATGATCAGGGGCACGTAATGCCGCTTGCATAATATTTTCCAGCGCATCTCCGCTTGGAGCAGGCTCTTTTAAGCGTGGCTGAGAGCTTCGATTAAGAAGTAAAGTTAGTGCATCCACTTTGGGGCCTCCTTGATGACGCCTCATTGAAACAAGATCTTGATGTACTGTGGCGTCAGTATTTTGATAAAGAAACTAATTCGTTTGCGCGTCAATCTTACGGAGGTCAGCCGTGGCTGTCGACCCTAACCACCCTGTTTGAGATTAAAGAAAGTCATTTAATCGCAACGCAGTATATTAATTACATATTCTGCGATGTTTTAAAGAGTGACCTGTGCAAAGTCTGTGTGCTTGTGTAATCCTTTTATTGTCAGATTACGTATTTTTAATATTCACAATGCACTGCAAATAAGGAGATTAAGATTTTGAACAAGCCATCTAATACAACTCCTAATGCTTCTCCATTGTCTCGTTTGATGAAAAAAGGCCAGTCAAAAACAGGTTATAAATCAACCTCTGGAAACTTGCTTATGCAGATGAGTGAAAACGACCACAAACGAATTGCTAAACTAATTGCCAATTGGTTAGAACGCGATAAATAGTGACATAGCACTCGTCTGTAGCGCTATGTATATATGAAATAAACGAACGGGAATAACGGAGGATTCGTGAGAAGTGTACTGATACATCTGTTTGTAATGGTTTTTTCAATAGCGGTCGTAGTCGGTTGCAAAGCCGTATCTAACGAAGTAAGGGAAGAACAACCTGAGAATACTGCAAAGGCGAGACTGAGTGAGTTACCTGACGCGCTCACATCAAGCGAGCTTTTTGACACCACTATTCTTACACCCACTCAGTTGTTTGATAATTTCTACTTTGTTGGGTATGTCAGCGTCGGTACCTTTGTTATACAAACCTCCGATGGAATTGTACTCATCGACTCGATGTGGACGCCAAACGATGCCAAAACGGTGATCGTACCGGGAATGATAGAACTTGGATTAGACCCTAGCGACATCAAGTTTGTTTTGATAACACATGGGCACAGCGATCACTATGGCGGCGCGCACTATTTTGAACAGGAATATGGGGCCAAAATATTAATGCGGGAACAAGAGTGGCGTTTTATTAATAACCCAGAGGCACCAGTCTTAACAGATCCCTTTGGCAATTACTCTACAGAAATACCCACTCCAACGACCTATACATCTATGGCTGATAAAGACGTCTTAAACTTCGGGGATACCCAAGTAACCATTCTTGCCACACCGGGGCACACACCAGGCGCGACATCGCTCATAATATCAGCAGAAGATGGTGGAAAAAAACATACTGTAGCGTTATGGGGCGGAACAGGATTACCAGATACATTAGAGGCAAATAAACGTTACCTTCAATCTCTAAACTACTTTCAAAGCGTCGTTAATGAAAAAAGAGCCGACGTCACTATTTCAAATCATCCGTTTTCGAATAATTTAATAGAGAAAATGAAATTATTGAACCAACAGAAAGCGTCTATGCCAAATCCGTTGGTCGTCGGCAATGAAGCTATCAACGATTACATAGACAACGAATTAAGAAATAATGTGAAGGAAAAAATTTCATCACTGGATTAGCTATGGCTTGCCTTTATTGAACTATGGCCGTGTTTATCCAATATAAATTAACGTTGATTTCATTGTTGGCTTGACGCTAAAAAGACTGTACTGATGGGGAAATAAAATGAGTTCCGTCGTTATGCGGTATATATTTGATTGTCCGTTACTTACTAGTTTTAAGGTGCTGAATGCTGTTTTATCGGTGGAAGTTACAAAAAATTACAATTAACTTAGCGATCTTATGCGAAACAGGTAACATAATGACATTAGTGTAGTTGGATTTACCATCGCACATAGCGCTTAAAAATTTGAAAAACAATCACACTTTAGAAAAAGGTAGTAAAATATGGCGGCCAAGGGAAATTGGACTAAATCCTTGTTTATTGGCTTGTGGACGGTACTGAACTTCACCCGCAAACTTTTCTTCAACGTAATATTCATTGTAATTTTCGTTGGCATAATCATGGCCATCGCGAACCAAGACGGTGAGCAGCTGACAGTTAAATCCGATAGTGCGCTATACCTCACACTTAATGGCCAGCTGGTGATTGAAAAAGAGAGCGTTGACCCCTTCGAGCAGTTTTTGCAAGAGTCATTAGGCAGCGAACCCGACAATCCAGAAGTGCTTGTACGTGATGTCGTAGATGTGCTTGAAAACGCGGCAAAAGACAGAAGAATTAAAGCACTCGTCCTAGATCTTCAAGGGCTTACTGGTGGTGGACTAGACAAGCTTCGCGTTGTTGCAGAGGCCATTGAGTCATTTAAAGAATCTGAAAAGCCTGTTTACGCAATAGGCGATTATTACTCGCAAGATCAATACTACTTAGCAGCCCAAGCTGACAAAGTGTACCTTAATCCTATGGGTGGCCTGTTGCTTGAGGGTTACGGCCGTTACGGTATGTATTTTAAAGACATGCTAGATAAACTCAAAGTGACTACACATATATTCAGAGTGGGCACATACAAGTCGGCAGTCGAGCCGGTCATGAGAAATGACATGTCTGCTGAAGCAAAAGAAGCAGAAAAGCAGTGGTTAGACGGATACTGGAAGCAGTATAAAGAAGATGTTGCAGCCGCCCGCGGTATAGACGTCACTAACTTTGATGAAACGGCTAACGAATTGCTGTCTAAGTTTGAGGCTGCTGGAGGCGATTTCGCTCAATATGCCTTAGATAACAATTGGGTAGATGCACTAAAAACCCGTGAAGAAGTGAGACAAGAGCTTATCGAATTAGTGGGTGAAGGTGATAACCAGCAGGGAATCAACCTAACAGCCTTTAACACCTACCTAAAAGTCATTAATCCGCCGATGCCTAAGGTCAATAATGACATGGACAAGGTGGCAATCGTAGTGGCGAAAGGTACCATCTTAGACGGTAATCAAAAAGCCGGTACGATTGGTGGCGACAGCACAGCACGATTACTGCGTCAGGCTCGCTTAGACGACAATATTAAAGCAGTAGTGCTTCAAATAGACTCACCAGGCGGCAGTGCTTTTGCCTCAGAAGTGATTCGCCAAGAAATATTACAGCTGCGTCAAGCGGGTAAACCGGTTATCTCTTCAATGAGTACTTATGCAGCATCTGGCGGTTATTGGATAGCAGCAAGCACTGATAAAATTATTGCAAGCCCAAGTACAATCACAGGGTCAATTGGTGTGTTTGGTATGTTTATGACGTACGAAAATTCACTAGACTATTTAGGCATACACAGCGATGGCGTTGGCTCTACTGACATTGCAGGCTTATCGCCAGCAAGAGCGCTCTCTCCGGCGTTTGGGCAAATCCTTCAGCGCAATGTGGAAAACACTTACGGAAACTTTTTATCACTAGTAGCAAACGCTAGGGATATGACTGTTGAAGAAGTCGACACTGTTGCTCAGGGGCGCGTGTGGATTGGTGAAGACGCATTAGAGTTAGGGCTTGTTGATGAGCTTGGTGAGCTTGATGATGCAGTAGCAACTGCTGCTGAATTCGCTGAACTAGAAAACTACGACACAGTGTATGTGCAGCGCAGCCTTTCTGCTCAAGAACTGTTTTGGAAGGAATTCTTTGGTCAGGCTATGACATTTGTTAGTAAATGGCAGTTCGCTAACAGCAACTCTGCGCTTATCAATGAATTTAAACGCGTTATGGGTGAGTTTAATACCCTCAATGAGCTTAACGATCCAAAAGGCACGTACATATTGTGCTTACCTTGCGATGTGAGATAATAATCCAGTGACATTTACCTCACAAAGCTTTAAAAAAACGCCGTCTTAAACGGCGTTTTTTTTACTATCTTTTTCAATTTTTGTAATTTTCAAATAATCTAGGGGGGCAATTCGCCACACTATCCCCTTCTATCTTGCAGGACGAACGCCATCGCTACTCGTGACTTATCTGAGCAACAGCAACATGAAATCCATGCTGCGCTAAACGCTTGTTATGACAAAGCAGATGACTATTTTAATAGACAATTCGTCCGCCCTCACCTGTCGTTTCGACGCTCAGGTAAAAACGCAGGCACTGCATTCTTACAGCAAAATAGAATTAATCTGCACCCATTGCTGTTTAAGCAAAACCAACAGGCATTTTTAGAAGAAGTGATACCTCATGAGGTAAGTCATCTTCTGGTTTGGACTTTGTTTGGAAGGGTGAAGCCTCATGGTAACGAGTGGCAGAGCATTATGATTGAGGTGTTTGGATGTGAGGCAAAAACAACGCATAGCTTTGATGTCAAAGCGGTGACGAACACCGTGGCTTATTCCTGTGACTGCAGTGAGCATGCCCTGTCAATGCGACGCCATAAAAGCATTCTCACCGGTACACGCTATCGTTGTAGGAAGTGTAATTCAGAACTAAAACAGAATACTTAATTAAACCAATTCTCGGTAAACGCATTGTCTAAGTCTTTAAACGCTGTTTTGAGTAACTGCGCTAGTTCTTTATATTTTGGTTTTGATTTGACCGAAGCGACGTTACAGCCCTGTGAGCGCATTGAAGAATGTATTTCTTGATACCAGCTGTTCAACTGGGGCGGTAAATATTGGTCAGAGCGATGGCCTAACCACAGCAAACCTTGTATGGGGAGACTAAGAAAAAACATGCCCATGGCAATGGTCTGTGGAATAAACTGTGTACCTAAGTTTTGAAGCAACAGTAAACACATTACCATGGTGGCTGGCGGCATGGTCTTTATAGCGAATTTAGTGGCAGCCACAACTCTGCACTCTGGGAAAAAACCATACAGCTCTTTCCTCATGGGCCATGTTTTCATGTATTGTTGGCCATCTTTCAACATTGCCATCACTGACTGAGACATGCTTCACCTCTAAACGTGCGTATTGCACTACGCACTGATTTATTGCTTAACGTAAATTGTAATCTTCTTTACATTTAATACAAGAAACACCGACGTCTTGCCCACTTTTTCTGCCGTGTTTTATTGCTAGATTGCCGATTCTTAATTTATATTGACTGAAATTTCAAAAATTTTATCCACGTACATGTTCGAATATTGATATCCTAGCGCTCATAACGAGGTTTGAAATCTTGGCGAATCATTTCGAATTGCTTAGCCAGCACTTTTTTAGCATTCATGACTGAAAAGAATGGGGCTTTAAAGGTTGATTTAAATCCAAACGACCTCACTTTCTTTTTACAAATTTATGAATAGTCTACATACCCTGTTGATGGGTGTTATTGGAGAGGAAAATGTCAGAAAGCAGACACGTCCGTCTACTTATTTTAGGTTCGGGTCCTGCGGGTTACTCGGCAGCAGTATATGCAGCACGTGCTAACTTAGAACCGGTTCTATTAACCGGTATTCAACAAGGCGGACAGCTTACGACCACCACCGAAGTTGAAAACTGGCCTGGCGATCCTGAAGGACTAACGGGACCAGACTTGATGGTTCGCATGCAAAAACATGCTGAAAAATTTGATACTGAAATCATATTTGATCACATTAACAAAACTGACCTCAGCAAACGTCCATTTACCCTACATGGTGATAACGGTACTTACACCTGCGACGCACTTATCATTTCTACAGGTGCATCAGCAAAGTATTTAGGTCTTGAATCAGAGCAAGCCTTCATGGGTAAAGGCGTATCAGCATGCGCAACCTGCGACGGATTTTTCTATCGCAACCAAAAAGTAGCGGTTGTTGGCGGTGGTAATACCGCAGTAGAAGAAGCGCTATATTTGTCTAACATTGCTTCTGAAGTTCATGTAATCCACAGAAGGGATACTTTCAGAAGTGAGAAGATCCTTGAGCAGCGTCTACGAGACAAAGCGGAAAACGGCAACGTTGTATTGCATCTAAATAAGACACTCGATGAAGTACTGGGTGATGATATGGGTGTTACAAAAATCCGAATCAAAGATACCGACGGCGATGCCACTGAAGAGCTTGATGTAATGGGCTTATTCATCGCCATTGGTCACAAGCCTAACACAGATATATTTGCCGACCAGCTCACTATGAAAGACGGCTATATAGTTGTGAACAGTGGTTTGCACGGCAACGCCACACAAACTAGCGTTGAAGGCGTTTTTGCCGCAGGTGACGTTAGTGACCACGTTTATCGTCAGGCGATCACGTCTGCCGGCACTGGCTGTATGGCAGCACTTGATGCAGAAAAATTCTTGGACGGAATAGCTTCTGAACAAGGGTAATCACGATATAGGCCTTACTTATCCTGATAGGAATTTGTGAGGCCTCTCTTATGCTAGCACTACACTACATTGAAAATGATGCGCCCTTCCCTGAAGTACATGAGGCGTTAGACGATCCCAATGGATTGCTTGCTTTTGGCGGCGATTTGAGCCCGCAACGTTTGTTTTCTGCCTACTCTCAAGGCATCTTTCCTTGGTTCAGTGATGACGAGCCCTTGTTATGGTGGTCTCCTGATCCGCGAGCCATTATTAATTTGGATGATTTCTGCGTTTCAAAAAGTTTAAAGAAACTCGTCAGACAGCGAAAATACACGGTAACCCTTAATCATGCATTTAATAGAGTTATCGATACTTGCTCTGCAATACCTCGGGTTACGCAATCTGGAAGCGGCGTATCTAACGAAACCTGGATTACCGACGATATGAAAGCCGCCTATTCGCAGCTTCATGGCTTAGGCATTGCCCACTCTGTTGAGGTATGGGAAAACGAAGAGCTCGTTGGCGGCCTTTACGGCGTAGGTATTGGTAAGGTGTACTGCGGTGAGTCTATGTTTCATAAGAAAAGTAATGCATCTAAGCTTGCAATGGTTGCCCTTGTTGAACACATGCGTTCACAACAGATGGCATTTATAGATTGCCAGTTACCTACAGAGCATTTGTCTTCTTTAGGGGCACGCACAGTCAGCAGAAACGACTTCATTAAGACGCTGAGAGAGAATAATCAGACCGTAAATTCACAGGGTGAGCTAAGCTCTGAGTATGTACAGCGCTGGCGTCCGAGGGTAATAACGCCATGAAGTTTGGTATTACACAATCATTTTCTTGTAGCTATCTTCCTCACGAGGAAGAACGTTTACTGGTATATGCAGAGGAAGATACATTTTTATCAGCGCGTTATTCACAGCTCATTCAAGCTGGTTTTAGACGCAGTGGCGAGCAAATTTATCGCCCCCATTGCGTTAGCTGTAATAAATGTCAGTCTGTGAGGATACCCGTTGATGCCTTCGCCCCCTCTCGCAGCCAAAAGCGGATTTTAAAAGGAAATGCCACACTATCTGTAAAGTTAAGCACTTCTTTAAAGCCTGAATATTATCCGTTATACGAGCGGTACATCAACGAACGGCATTCGGATGGGTCTATGTACCCGCCCTCCTATGAGCAATTTGACAATTTTTTAAGCTGCACATGGATGGCACCGCATTTTTTGGAAGCTTATGACAATGATAAGCTCGTAGCGGTTGCAGTAACCGACGTACTAGAGGACAATGTACACACAAGCGCGCTATCTGCGTTGTATACCTTTTTTGATCCTGACTATGCTGCCTCATCTCTCGGTACGTGGATGATCCTCATGCAAATTGAGCAGGCAAGGTCAGCAGGCCACCATTATGTTTACTTAGGGTACTATGTGGAAGGCTGTCAAAAAATGAGCTATAAGCACAAATTTCACCCCTTTGAACAGTTTATAGACAACCAATGGCGTCTATTTACTAAAAAACCAGCTTAATCGCTTTACACTGCTCGCAAGATTGGTTAATGTCTGCGCGGCAAAAATTTTGAATTACTGAGGTAACTGCTTTACATGGCAAAAGAAGATTGTATTGAAATGGAAGGTACGGTGCAAGACACTCTACCTAATACTATGTTCCGCGTAGAACTAGAGAACGGTCACGTGGTGACTGCACATATTTCTGGTAAAATGCGTAAGAACTATATCCGAATTCTTACTGGCGATAAGGTCACTGTTGAGATGACTCCTTATGATTTGACCAAAGGTCGTATCATTTATCGCGCAAGATAATGAGCCATTGAAGCGGTAACGCATAAAAAAAAGCCCGATAATTTTTTAATTATCGGGCTTTTTCATTTGTGCTGCGAACGCGTAACTTAGAGCACTAATACGCAACAGCTTTACGCGTTGCTTAATCAAAGCCAAACTGCTGCCTTAACAACAGTTTGGATTTCTCTTCGTCATTACTGACGGGCCACTCTCTTAAATAGGCTCTTCAAATGGGCTCTTAAATAGGCTTTTAAAATTCGCTCTTAAAAGCCTTGCACAATTAACTAGGCTCAGCTTGCTCTGACTTCGTATCCACGCCGCTGTATTCAAACGTTAATTTGTCATCGACGTAATCCACTTTCACGTTTCCGCCTTTCGCCAGCTCACCAAACAGCAGCTCATTGGCCAGTTCTTTCTTAAGCTCATCTTTTATGAGACGTGCCATTGGGCGCGCACCCATCGACTTGTCATACCCTTTTTCTGCCATGTAAGCTCTTGCTTCAGAGGTCACCTCTAAAGACACACCTTTCACGTCTAACTGGGCCTGCAACTCGATAATGAACTTGTCTACCACCTGTAGGATGATTTCAGCATCCAAGTGATTAAACCAAATGATGCCATCAAGACGGTTGCGGAACTCAGGGGTGAATATCTTATTGATTTCACTTAACGCATCGTGGCTGTGATCTTGTTGCTTAAAGCCAATAGACTTACGCACGGTTTCCTGAACGCCAGCATTCGTTGTCATCACTAGCACAACATTTCTGAAATCAACTTTGCGTCCGTTGTTATCAGTTAGTGTGCCGTGGTCCATTACCTGCAATAATATGTTGTAAATATCGCTGTGAGCTTTCTCAATCTCGTCCAATAGCACAACCGAATACGGGTTTTTAATTACCGCATCAGTCAGCAACCCGCCTTGGTCGAACCCAACGTAACCTGGAGGCGCACCAATTAGGCGACTTACAGCATGACGTTCCATGTACTCAGACATATCGAAGCGCACTAGCTCAACACCCATAATATTTGAAAGCTGTTGAGTAACCTCCGTTTTACCTACACCGGTTGGACCTGCAAATAAGAAACTACCAATTGGCTTTGTTTCAGCGCCTAATCCAGAGCGAGACAGCAATATAGCGTCATTGAGGGTCTCTATCGCTTTGTCCTGACCGAACACGACCATCTTAAGGTTGCGCCCTAGGTTTTTAAGTACTTCTTTGTCAGATGCCGATACGGACTTCTCAGGTATACGAGCCATTTTCGCAATAATTTGCTCTATATCACCCACATTGATTGTTTTCTTACGCTTTGACGGTGCAAGGAGACGCTGACTAGCGCCCGCTTCGTCCATTACATCAATGGCTTTATCAGGCAAATGTCTCTCATTGATATACTTCGCAGACAGCTCTGCTGCAGCCTGAATCGCTTTTTGCGTGAAGCGCACATTGTGGTGATCTTCGTAACGGCTTTTCAGTCCAAGTAAAATCTTCGTAGTGTCGCTAACACTTGGCTCAGTCACATCAACCTTTTGGAAACGACGAGCTAAGGCACGGTCTTTCTCAAAAATACCTTGGTATTCTTGATACGTCGTTGAACCAATACAGCGTAATTCGCCGCTTGATAACTTAGGTTTTAGCAAGTTAGACGCATCCATGACGCCGCCAGAGGCAGCACCTGCACCAATAATGGTATGAATTTCATCTATGAACAATATGGCGTGTTCATCTTTGCTTAGCTCCTTTAGGATAGCCTTAAGACGTTTTTCAAAGTCGCCGCGATATTTTGTTCCCGCCAATAAACCGCCAAGGTCGAGAGAGTAAACTGTACTTTCTGCGATAACATCAGGGACGTCGTCGTTCACAATACGATAAGCTAACCCTTCGGCAATGGCCGTTTTACCCACACCAGCTTCACCAACAAGTAGAGGGTTATTTTTACGACGTCTACATAAGATTTGAATCGTACGTTCAACCTCTGCATCACGGCCGATAAGGGGGTCAATTTTGCCATCTTTAGCGTGGCGGTTTAAATCGGTAGCGTATTTACCTAACGCTGTGCCGTTTTCTTCGCCGCTCTCAGCCTCTTCTGGGGTTTCAGAATTGATTGACTCATCATCCTCAGCTTTGCTCACGCCATGGCTGATGTAATTAACCACATCCAATCTGGTGACGTCTGCTTTCTTGAGAATGAATACCGCTTGCGACTCTTGTTCGCTAAAGATTGCTACTAGCACGTTTGCGCCAGTCACTTCGTCTTTACCCGAAGATTGAACATGAAAAACCGCGCGCTGCAATACGCGTTGAAATCCAAGCGTTGGCTGGGTTTCGCGTTCGTTAAGCTGCTCGTCAAGAATTAGCGGCGTTGTATCTTTCACAAAAGATAGCAATTCGCTTTTAACGGCCTCAACGTCTGCGCCACACGCTTTTAATGCATCGCGAGCTGCTGTGTTGTCCAGCAATGCCAACAACAAGTGCTCTACCGTCATAAACTCATGACGGTGCTCTCTGGCAAATACAAACGCACTATTTAGCGTTTGTTCTAATTCTTTATTTAACATATTGCTCGCCCTCTACAAATTGCCTTATGCCTGCTCCATAGTGCACATCAATGGGTGCTGATGTTTGCGTGCGTACTGATTGACTTGCATCACTTTTGTTTCTGCAATCTCAGCGGTAAACACACCACAAACCGCTTTACCTTGATAATGCACGGTAAGCATAAGTTGATTGGCTTTCTCAGCGTCCAAATTGAAAAACTGCGTGAGAACCTCTATAACAAAATCCATTGGTGTATAGTCGTCATTATTCAACAACACTTTATACATGGGAGGCGGCTGCGGCTTTTGTCGCTGCGCGTCTTTTTGCTTTTCCTTTTCAATACTAATAGCGTTGTCTTTACTCATAACTTAATAATAGTGTGTTACTGGCAGATGTCGTTAAACTTTTGGATAAAATTAATTCACATTAGCTCTTGACATAATATGGTTAAAAAATCTACATTTTGATAGTGACATTGAGTATCTGTCTATATCGATACTCAATACACTATGCTCTCGGATCTATAATGGGGGCATAAACGTGTGAGTTCAAGGATTAAGAGGAAGTCGAAGTATGGCGGTTGGCAAAGTTAAATGGTTTAACAACGCGAAAGGTTTTGGGTTTATCGTTCCAGAGGAAGGTGGTGATGACATATTCGCTCACTACTCAACAATTCAGATGGAAGGTTATCGCTCATTGAAGGCAGGTCAAGAAGTTCAGTTCGAGGTGCAACAAGGTCCAAAGGGCTTGCATGCAGAGAACATAGGTTTTGTAGAAGAACCAGAGCGTTAAAGAAAAATTCTAAGCAGCCCGACTGCCATGTCGGGCTCTTCTAACACTCTTTTTTCCGGTCAACATTAAAGGAAAAAGAGCGGTTTTTGTCGTCCCAACTATTACCTATGCTTTATAGGTTTACGGCCCATCCTTACCAAAATACATTGTTCCGCGACGTATCCTAAGCCTTAAATCCCCGTTTTCTTAACTTGATTTGCACCCGAATATTGTGCTTTTTTAAATAAAAGTCCTGTCACATTTCGTATTTTGAATCAAAATTTTCTTCGAATATGGATAAATTGTAATAGCTATGAGTGGATGTAAATCACATGCCGCTAGCTAGGCTAGCATCTTTTCATCGAACAACACCCTTCCCCCCATTAGAATTCCCAATAGAAAAATATATAAAGCTCGAAAGTAAAAGCCCAAGAGCAAAGAGCTAAATACCCGGTAACTCATCAGTAATATTAAGTTCTTGCGTGGCCATTGCTATTAGGTCTTCATCGAGAGGTGGCGGCACAATATCCACATCAGCGCTTAACCCCTCAACAATAGCGCGCAGCACTTCAACCCTAGCTTGCCACTTATGCTCACCATCAATAATTTTCCATGGTGCGAATGGCGTGTTTGTTTTGGCAAACATGTCATTAATTGCACTAATATAATAATGTCGTTGCTTACTATTATGCAGGTCTTCTGCAGTGAGCTTCCAGCGTTTATATGGATTACGAAGTCTTTCTTCAAAGCGTTTTCGCTGCTCTGCAGCTGATATATGCATAAACAGCTTTACAATCCGAACGCCGCTATTGTGAAGTGTCTCTTCAAACTCGTTAATTTCTCGATACCCACGCTGCCATTGTGCATCACTGGCCAATTGATCAACGCGTTCGACTAACACCCTTCCATAGTGGGAACGGTCAAATATAGTCATATTCCCAGGGGCCGGAACATGATGCCAAAAACGATAAAGAAAATGCTTAGCCTGGTCTTTTTCATCAGGCTTAGCCACGGGTAATACTCGCACGCCGCGGGGATCGAGTTTTTCGGTAACTCGCCTTATCGCACCGCCTTTCCCCGATGCGTCCCAGCCTTCAAAAATAATCAATGCTCGTCGATTTTGATGGAAATACGCCTGCTGAACGTGAAAAAGCTGCTCTTGAAGGGCTTTCTCCTCTGCTTTGTAAGTCTCTTTATCCGTAAAGCGGGACGCAGGAAACTGATGCTGAAGAGTGAGTGTGTTCGCGGTTTCGCGCCTCTGCTCTTGAGTCTTTTCCCTCGACACCACCGAATTTTGTTCTTTTTCGCTCATCTTTAAATTCCCTTCGCATTACGCCTTATTCACTCAAGCTGCATCACATTCGCTAACGCCAACGTAGACGCAGACGCAATATGTCAGCACGTAAAAATAGGCGCTAGCGTTTACATCAACCATAGCAGAAAGGGGCTTTATGGCGAAAAAAAGACAATAAAAAACCCAGAAGCAGCACTTCTGGGTTTTTGGTATATGCACTAATTAGCGCGGTATTTATTCGCTACTTACGCGCTATTTGCGCGCTAATTACGTGTTAACTGGGCGCTAATAGCGCCCTATCAACTGAGCTAAAGCTCTTAAGCGCCGATAATTGCTTTAAGCGTCTCACTAGGTGACATTGCAGCGAAAACCTTGTCTTCGTCTGGGTAGTAGTAACCGCCAATTTCTTGCGCTTTACCCTGTGTCGCATCAATCTCTGCAATAATGTCGTCCATTTTTGCAGAAAGTTCGTCATACACAGACTTAAACTGCGCAGCAAGCTCAGCATCTTCGCTTTGATTAGACACTTCTTGTGCCCAATACAGACCAAGATAAACGTGGCTACCACGGTTATCAAGCTGCCCTGCTTTACGCTGTGGTGACTTACCGTCGTTAAGCAGTGTTTCAGTTGCTTTGTCTAATGCTTCTGCAAGAATCTTCGCTCTCGGGTTTTTGTGCTTAATAGCAACATCTTCTAGAGAAACGGCTAACGCAAGGAATTCGCCTAGTGAATCCCAACGTAAATGGCCTTCTTCAACAAACTGTTGAACGTGCTTCGGTGCTGAACCACCTGCACCTGTCTCGTAAAGGCCACCGCCCGCCATCAATGGAACAATGGATAGCATCTTAGCACTGGTACCAAGCTCTAAAATTGGGAACAAATCAGTGAGGTAATCACGAAGCACATTACCGGTTACAGAAATAGTATCAAGCCCGCGAATCGCGCGTTCCATGCTGTAACGAATAGCGCGTACTGGAGACATTATTTGAATGTCTAAGCCAGATGTATCGTGATCTTTTAGGTAGGTATTCACTTTCTCAATAAGCTGGGCATCGTGTGCACGCTCATCGTCTAGCCAGAATACCGCAGGCATGCCTGATTGACGTGAACGAGTCACCGCTAGCTTCACCCAGTCTTGAATAGGCGCGTCTTTCACCTGACACATACGCCAGATATCGCCTTCCTCAACGTCATGAGAAATAAGCACGTTGCCGTCTTGATCTACGATAGACACTGTACCATCAGCTTCCAATTCAAATGTTTTATCATGAGAACCGTACTCTTCAGCTTTTTGCGCCATCAGGCCAACGTTTGGCACTGTACCCATTGTTGTTGGATCGAACGCACCATGGGTTTTACAGAAGTTAATCGCTTCTTGATAAATAGTCGCGTACGTACTTTCTGGAATAACCGCTTTAGTATCGTGTGCTTTTCCATCCGGCCCCCACATTTGACCAGAGTTACGGATCATTGCAGGCATTGAAGCATCTACAATAACGTCACTTGGTACGTGAAGGTTTGAAATGCCTTTATCTGAATTAACCATCGCCATTGGTGGTCTATCTGCGTAACACGCATTGATATCTTTTTGGATTTCAGAACGCTGACTTTCAGGAAGGGTCGCTATTTTGTCGTAAACGCTACCTAAACCATTGTTAGGGTTAACGCCTAACTCTTCGAAAAGGTCGCCGTACTTGTTGAACAGGTCTTTGTAGAAAACTTTAACACAGTGTCCGAATACAATAGGGTGCGACACTTTCATCATCGTTGCTTTCACGTGTAGTGAGAACAATACGCCTGAATTTTTCGCATCTTCAATCTGTTCTTCAAAGAATTCACAAAGCGCTTTTTTGCTCATGAACATGCCGTCGATAACTTCGCCAGCTAGCAAATCTACGCGAGGCTTAAGGGTTTTCTTACTGCCATCTTTACCCGTAAATTCAATGCTTACGTGACCGTCTTTTTCAACGGTAACCGACTTTTCTGCCGAGTAGAAATCGCCGCCGCGCATGTGAGCCACGTGTGAACGAGACGCTTGAGACCACTCACCCATTGAATGAGGATGCTTGCGAGCGAAGTTTTTAACTGCTGTTGGTGCTCTGCGGTCAGAATTACCTTCACGAAGTACAGGGTTTACTGCACTACCAAGTACTTTGCTGTAGCGTTCGCGAATCTCTTTGTCTTCATCGGTTTTAGGCGAGTCAGGAAACGCAGGTACATTGAACCCTTTGTCGTTAAGCTCTTTGATGGTTGCGCGAAGCTGTGGAATTGAGGCACTGATGTTTGGAAGCTTAATGATGTTTACATTAGGATCTTGAGTCAAATCACCAAGTTCAGATAATGCATCCGGTACTTTTTGCTCTTCTTTCAGATATTCTGGGAAGTTTGCTAAAACACGGGCAGCTAGTGAGATGTCGGTTAGTTCAACATCGATGCCTGCTGCAGCAGCAAATTTCTTGATAATTGGAAGTAACGAATACGTTGCCAACATTGGCGCTTCATCCGTCTTCGTATAGATGATCTTAGACTTGGTCATTATATACCTCTGTTAAGTCGGCAGAGTGCTGCCGTTTTTAATCCATTTTGTTACAACAACCCGCTACAAAGGGTAGCGCCCACGGTCATTGCAATACGTAATTACTCTTTCGCCTTACAAAGCATTGCTGTCTGTAAACGCGATAATTTTCTTTCGTCTTCGTTTTCCGCCGCACATCCTTTTAACAATGTGCTTAAGCGGCGTGTCTTTGTGACAATCAATGCTACAAGTCATTGCAACAAACGCCCTTCACATATCACTCTGTCATTTTACAACGGATAAACGAATGCACAGCCTATAACATTAGCTGCGTTCATTAGTATAGGGTCGAAAGTTCGAGTTACAAGTCATACCATTGTCTTAGTGATAAAGATCAACGTATTAATTGGCAATTTGGTCTGAAAAGTCAGAGAAATACAGGGGGAAATACAGGAACCATTATTTGAACCGTGCTACGATCGTTAACATGCTGAGGGTGATAAAAATGCACTAAATAGGTATAAACACCATAAGGGTTATGCTTGATGAGCGATATCCAAAGCATAGTTTCGTCACGCAAGTGAAAACCGCGACGCAGCATCCGTATTTTTGACAACACGTAAATCAATCCTACTTTAAACAGGCTTTCTATGCAGTCCGATACAAAAGTTATTCTTTTCAACAAACCGTTCCAGGTGCTCTCTCAATTTACCGATGCAGATGGTCGCGAAACGTTAAAAGACTATATAGAGGTTCCTGATGTGTATGCGGCGGGCCGACTAGACAGAGACTCTGAAGGACTTTTAGTGCTTACCAACAATGGTAAATTACAGCACAAACTTGCCCACCCAAAAGCTAAAACCAGCAAAACCTATTGGGCTCAAGTTGAAGGCATACCAGATAATGCCGCTATTCAGTCACTGCAAGCGGGTGTAGAGCTGAAAGACGGCATGACTCAACCTGCAAAAGTTAAATTAATGTCTGAGCCTACGGTATGGGATAGGCATCCCCCTGTAAGGTTTCGTCAATCTATTCCTACTTCATGGCTTGAAATTACTATTACCGAAGGACGTAACAGGCAAGTTAGACGAATGACGGCTCACGTGGGCTACCCTACTCTACGCCTGATTCGTTATCGTGTTGGAAACTGGACCATAGACGGCATTCAAAACGGCAAGTTCGTAAGCATTGATGCATAGTGTGTAAAATAGTGTGATGAAATAACTTAATGAAATAGCCACTGTGTTTTGAGAGCCTGTATTCGGTACTAGGAGATGCGCCTTTTTAGCCTTAGCTCCTATGGTGGATAAAGAGTCAAAACAACTGTTCATATTGAAATTAGATTTAAACACCCTACCTTATAAGCTATGCCGTATTGAAAAGATATTAGCGTGAATTACCCCTCCAATTCTGATAAAATCCGCGACCTAAAAATTGATACGCAAGCAAGTTGTCGTTCATTTAGAGAGCGACATTGAAAAACCGGTCAAAAAGCCGGTTGAAAGAACTATCCCAGAGAACAGCTTGGGTTTTTCCTGCAATTTCCTAATTATTGAGTGTGCAAGACGTAGTGACTGACATAGATTCAAACGCCAGCAAAAAAGTTATTGTCGGAATGTCCGGCGGTGTAGATTCATCCGTTTCAGCTTACCTGCTTCAACAGCAGGGGTATCAGGTTGAAGGGCTTTTCATGAAAAATTGGGAAGAAGATGACAACGACGAATATTGCGCCGCAGCTGAAGACTTAAAAGATGCCCAAGCAGTCGCTGACAAGCTTGGCATGGAACTGCATACAATCAACTTTGCTGCAGAGTACTGGGATAACGTATTCGAATATTTCCTTGAAGAATACAAGGCGGGTAGAACACCAAACCCCGACATTATGTGCAACAAGGAAATTAAATTTAAAGCGTTTCTAGAATTTGCGGCAGAAGACTTAGGCGCCGACTATATTGCAACGGGTCATTATGTACGCCGTCGCGAGGTTGACGGTCAATGGCAAATGCTGCGCGGGTTAGACAACAACAAAGACCAAAGCTACTTTCTTTATACACTAGGCGAAGAGCACGTCGCCAAAACGTTGTTTCCAGTAGGAGACATTGAAAAGCCACTGGTTAGAAAAATAGCTGAAGAACAAGGTCTAATTACCCATGATAAAAAAGATTCCACTGGCATCTGTTTTATCGGTGAACGAAAATTCAAAGACTTTTTAGCGCAGTACCTGCCTGCACAGCCAGGTATTATTGAAACCGCTGAAGGTGAGGAAATAGGCAAGCACGAAGGCTTGATGTATCACACATTAGGCCAGCGTAAAGGGCTTCATATTGGCGGCCTTGCCAAATTTGGTGAAGACCCATGGTACGTAGTAGATAAAGATGTAGCACGTAACGTCCTTATTGTAGGTCAAGGTGCAGACCACCCTCGTCTCTATTCAAAAGGTTTAGTGGCGAAACAGCTACACTGGGTTGACCGCGAAAATGTGAGTGCACCGTTTAAAGCTATGGTGAAAACACGATATCGCCAGGCTGATATCCCTTGTACCATTACGCCGAAAGACAATGACACTATCGAAGTCATGTTCGACGAGCCACAAAAAGCCGTTACTCCAGGCCAATCAGCCGTTTTTTACCTCGATGAAGTATGTTTAGGTGGCGGTATTATTGAGAGCTATATCCGATAATGTTAGATGCAGATATTGAAGATAACTTAGCCCTTGCTGGTGTATGCCAAGCGGCAGCGCTTGTTCAGCAACTGGCAAGAAAAGGTACAGCAGATAGTGACGCCATTGAGGCTAGTTTATCAAGTATCCTTGTTACCGACCCAGAAACACCACAGCAGGTGTTTGGTCAACTGAGCAACCTGCAGTTGGGATACTCTACGCTGGTTTCACAACTATCCGACAAGCAGGCAACCAAAGATACAGAGCTTACTCGTTACATTGCGAGTATTCTTGGCCTTGAGCGCAAGCTAGCGCGCAAATCAAAAGCCATGCACGAGCTGGGCGACCGCATTTCACACGTTCAGCGACAGCTTGCCCACGTGGACTTTCAAAATCCACAAATTGTGTCTTCCCTTGCAAGTATATACAGCGATGTTGTTAGCCCGCTTGCGCCGAAAATTCAGGTTGCAGGCAATCCCGATTACCTAAGCCAACCGGGTACCCAACATAAAGTGCGAGCAATATTACTGTCAGGTGTTAGAGCGGCGGTAATGTGGCGCCAAATGGGTGGTAAAAGACGCAACATTTTGTTCAAGCGCAAACAAATTTTAAGTAGTGCTGTTAAAGCGCTCAGATTAATCAACTAGTGCCGTTAAGGCGCTCATACTAATAAACTAGTGAGGAGCTCAAGGTGGAACTGAGTCAGTTAACTGCAATTTCCCCTGTCGATGGTCGATATGCTGGCAAAAGCGTAGAATTACGCAGTATTTTTAGCGAGTATGGCTTATTAAAGTACCGAGTAGAAGTAGAGGTTCGTTGGCTACAAATGCTGTCGAACAACGAGCACATTGAGGAAGTTCCCGCTTTTTCTGAATCAGCAAATACGCTGTTAGACAGTATTGTGGCTGATTTCAGTGTTGAAGATGCCACTCGTATAAAAGATATCGAGCGCACCACTAACCACGATGTAAAAGCGGTTGAGTATTTTCTAAAAGAAAAGGTGGCGGATAACGCTGAGCTTTCAGCAGTTAACGAATTTATTCACTTTGCATGTACATCAGAAGACATCAATAACCTTTCTCACGGACTTATGCTTAATGAAGCCCGCGAAAGCGTTATATTACCTTACTGCGATAAACTCATAGATGCGCTTATTACACTAGCGAAAAAGTATCAATCGGTACCTATGATGGCAAGAACACACGGCCAGCCTGCATCGCCTACCACTATGGGTAAGGAAATGGCAAACGTGGCTATCCGCCTTAAGCGCCAGCGCACGCAAATCGCAAATGTAGAGTTGTTAGGTAAAATCAATGGTGCTGTGGGTAATTACAACGCTCACTTATCTGCGTATAAAGATGTAGATTGGCACAGTGTGTCAGAAGGCTTTGTAACATCGCTAGGCCTAACGTGGAACCCATACACTACGCAAATCGAACCCCACGACTACATTGCCGAGATGTTTGATGCTATTGCCCGCTTTAATACTATCCTTATCGACTTTGATAGAGATGTATGGGGCTACATTGCACTGGGTCACTTTAAGCAAAAAACCGTTGCCGGCGAAATTGGTTCATCAACTATGCCGCATAAAGTGAACCCTATCGATTTTGAGAACTCAGAAGGCAACCTAGGTCTGGCCAACGCTATTTTTGATCACCTAGCCGCTAAGCTGCCTATTTCTCGTTGGCAGCGTGACCTTACCGATTCAACCGTTTTGCGTAATTTAGGTGTGGGTGTGGGTTATGCAGTAATTGCATACCAAGCTACGCTTAAAGGCATTAGTAAGCTTGAGGTAAACGAAAAAAGCCTCACTAACGAGCTTAATAATAATTGGGAGCTTCTTGCTGAGCCAATTCAAACCGTGATGCGTCGCTATGGTATAGAAAAGCCCTATGAAAAATTAAAAGAACTGACTCGCGGTAAGAAGGTAGATGCTGACGGTATCGCAGCTTTTATTGATAATCTTGAAATGCCAGAGTCTGCAAAAGATGAGCTAAAAGCACTAACGCCAGCTAATTACATTGGCGATGCGATTAGGCTTGTAGACCAGCTGTAACAAGTGTAAATACTAGGGTGTATTAGCCCTATCAAAGCGCGGTTATTTACCGCGCTTTTTTCTTTCTCTCTTTCCTTTTTTAGCGAGCCTTTTTAGCGAGACACTATATGCAAAACTTTGATATCGACACATTTCTCAATGAATACTGGCAGCAGAAACCCGTTGTACTTAAAGGTTTTTTTAAAAACTTTGCCGACCCTATTGATGAAAACGACCTCGCGGGCTTAGCACAAGAGAGTGAAGTAGACAGCAGAATAATCAGCCATGACAATGGGCAGTGGCATGTAGAAGAAGGGCCAATACAAGACTTCGAGCGCGTATGCCAAGGACACTGGACATTACTCGTTCAAGGTGTGGACAAATACATTGGGGACGTAACACCCCTGCTCGCGCCTTTCTCATTTATTCCAAATTGGCGCCTTGACGACCTAATGGTTAGTTTTGCAACCGAAGGCGCAGGCGTTGGTGCTCATATCGATCAGTACGACGTATTTTTAGTGCAGGGAAAAGGCTCTCGACGGTGGCGAGTAGGCGAACCAGGTAATTATGCTGAGATACATCCCCATGGAAAGCTTCGTCAAATTGAAGATTTCTCCCCTATCATTGATGAAACAATGATGCCAGGCGATGTACTTTATGTACCGCCAGGTTGGCCTCATGACGGTAAAACAATAGAAGACAGCTTGACCTATTCCGTTGGTTATCGTGCACCTGATAATCTTCAGCTTGCAGAAAGCCTAGCGATGATGCTTGATAAAGGAACGGGCAACCAGCGTTTTAGCGACCCTTCTCGCCCTGCCACAGTACAACCCGCAAAAGTTATTGCTGGCGATGTGAATGCGCTAAAACAACAGTTAATCGACACCATTAATTCAAAGGATTATACCCACTCACTGTTAGAAGCAATGAGCGAACAAGGTATTCCTGAGTTTCCATTAGAACAAGAAGTTAGCATTGAGCAAGTGTCTAACGACCTTGCAACGGGCCTAAGCTTTCAGCCCGCACCAGGTATAAGACCATTGCTGTGCGATGGTACGAACGGACTACCGCTAGCTTTATATGTCAATGGTAGCCGATTTGATGTGACCGAGAACGATATTGAGTGGTATGAAATACTTGCCTCAGGCAACACGTTCGATGCCACGTCGAGCCAAGATGCCCCCTCTTTTGCATTTTTGCAGACATTAACTACACTTATTAATAACGGATATTGGGAATAGTTAATAGGGTGGAATGCCACTATGGCGTTTACGGTAAAAAGCGTCGACTGGGAAAATGGAAAGCCAATCATTCAATCACTCAGAAAAAGTGTGTTTGTAGTTGAGTGGCGAATTCCGCAGGACAGTGAATTTGATGATCAAGACAGCACGGCAACGCACGTTCTTATTATAGACGGGGACGACGAGGCGGTTGCCACTGCTCGGCTCACTAGAGGGGGCGAATTAGGGCGAATAGCAGTGAAACGAAGCCATCGAACCCTGTCTATTTATAAAACGTTATTTGCCGCGCTTCTTAAAACTGCAAAACAACAGTCTTTTCCTACACTCAATGTGGTTTGTAACCTCGACAGCGTTGCCTATCATCGCTCAATTGGTTTTAAACCCGCGGGTAGAGTATTTATGGATGCAGGCGTGCCGAGGCAGCGTCTTAAATGTAAGGCTAAACAGTTTCCCCTCCCCGACGTTACCCAGTTGCACTGACACCACTTTTACTACTGCTAGTGTATTCAGTGCCCCCTCTTCCAAAGAACGATATCTACACTTAGTTACATTTAACTTATTGGCTTTTACCTAACTAAAGCGCATTATTCAGATATATAAAGTACGAACACATGCTTTTAGTAGTAACAGCGTTTTTGTCGTCTTTGTATCAAGACATATTCAGCGGGATAGATAAACATGAAGACAGTGCGATTAACCATTGGTGGGTTGCTGCTAATCAGCGGTATTATCCTTACCTTATTACCTGGCTCTATTCTCCTTGTACTTGGGGGGTTGATGCTGCTCAGTTACGATTGGCCCCGCGCTCGCGGATGGCTTAAGTTTAGCCAAAAATCGATGACAACCAGTGCGAGAAAATTAGACCGCATAATGTTAATGCGTCGGTTAAGAAAGTAGCGCTGAAAAACGAGGCTAACTAGCAGTTAACTAGCCGAGCTCTGAACACGAGCTCTGAACAAGTACTATGAACACGAACTATGAACATAAAAAAACCGCTCAATTGAGCGGTTTTTTCGTTTTACTTTTGGCGTTTACTGTCCGTGCTTTTCAGCAAGGTACAACCATGTTTCGACTACTGAATCAGGGTTTAACGATACAGAGTCAATGCCCTCAGCCACTAGCCAGGCTGCAAAGTCTTCGTGATCCGATGGACCCTGTCCACAGATACCCACGTACTTGCCACGCTTCTTAGCGGCTCTGATTGCCATAGACAACAGGGCTTTTACTGCATCATCACGTTCATCGAACAAGTGAGCAATAAGACCACTGTCACGATCTAGCCCCAAGGTAAGTTGGGTAAGGTCGTTAGAGCCAATTGAGAAGCCGTCAAAGATATCTAAGAACTGGTCAGCAAGCAGTGCGTTTGACGGTAACTCACACATCATAATGATGCGCAGACCTTTGTCGCCCTTCTTAAGCCCTTGCTCTTCTAGAAGCTCAATAACTTTACGTCCCTCTTCAACGGTTCTCACAAATGGGATCATGATTTCCACATTCGTAAGGTCCATCTTGTTGCGAACGCGCTTTATCGCTTCACACTCTAAAGCGAAACAGTCCCTGAAGTCTTCTGAGATATAGCGGCTTGCACCACGGAATCCCAGCATTGGATTTTCTTCATCAGGCTCGTACTGATAACCACCAACAAGGTTGAAGTATTCATTCGACTTAAAGTCAGACATACGAACGATAACTTTTTCAGGCGCAAATGCTGCACCAATGGTTGAGATACCCTCAACAAGTTTCTCGATGTAGTATTCCGTTGGCGACTCGTAACCCGCTATCATATCGGTAATTTCTTCTTTTAACTCTTCAGGCTGGCTGTCGAAGTTAAGAAGGGCTTTAGGGTGAACGCCTATCATTCTGTTGATGATAAATTCTAAACGGGCAAGGCCTACTCCTGCATGAGGAAGACGTGCAAAGTCGAATGCGCGATCCGGATTGCCCACGTTCATCATTACGTTAAGAGGAAGGTCTGGCATAGAATCGATGCGTGAGGTTACAACATCAAACTCAAGCACGTCACCATAGATGTAACCAGTATCACCCTCTGCGCACGACACGGTAATTCTATCGCCGTTTTGAATGCTGTCTGTTGCGTTAGTACAACCCACAACCGCAGGGATACCCAGCTCACGAGCAATGATTGCTGCGTGACAAGTTCGTCCACCGCGGTTGGTCACAATCGCTGATGCTTTTTTCATGATAGGTTCCCAATCAGGGTCTGTCATGTCGGTAACTAACACATCGCCCGCTTGGATCTTATCCATCTCTTCGATAGAGCCTAAAACTTTCGCGACGCCTGCACCAATTTTATGGCCAATAGCGCGACCTTCGCAAACAATGTTGCTTTGGCCTTTAAGCTGGAAACGCTCAATACTTTGAGAATCTTCACGGCTACGAACTGTTTCTGGACGAGCCTGTACGATGTAAAGCTTGCCGTCTACACCGTCTTTGGCCCATTCAATATCCATAGGACGCTTGTAGTGCTTTTCAATGATCTGTGCTTGTTTAGCTAGCTCCATCACCTCATCGTCGGTTAACGAGAAAGTTTTACTCTGAACTGGCTCAATATCCACAATTGAAACCTGCTTGCCGTGAGCTTCATCATCAGAATAAATCATTTTAGTAAGCTTGCTGCCAATGTTACGACGAACAATAGCGGGTAAACCTTTATCCAGGGTTGGCTTGTGCACATAAAACTCGTCAGGGTTTACCGCACCCTGAACAACCATTTCGCCTAAACCAAACGAGCTAGTGATGAACACAACATCTTCAAAGCCTGACTCAGTATCGATGGTGAACATAACGCCCGAAGACGCGATATCACTGCGCACCATGCGCTGAATACCTGCCGATAGCGCAACACCTTTATGGTCGTAACCTTGGTGCACGCGATAAGAAATGGCGCGGTCATTAAACAATGAAGCAAATACGTGTTTAATGGCTACCATCACTGAGTCGTAGCCTTTCACGTTCAAAAAGGTTTCTTGTTGCCCAGCAAATGACGCATCTGGCATGTCTTCTGCGGTAGCTGAAGAACGAACTGCAAAAGAGGCCTCATCTCCTGCATCACCCTGCAAAGTGACAAATGCATCTCTGATAGCGTCTTCGAGTTGTGGTTGGAACGGCGTGTCGATAATCCATTGGCGAATGTTCTTACCCGCTTCAGTAAGTGCGCCAATATCGTCAACGTCTAACGCATCTAGCGTTTCGTGAATTTTTGCCTCTAACCCGCTCTGTTCTAAAAACGCATTAAACGCTTCGGCGGTTGTTGCAAAGCCACCTGGCACCTGCACACCGGCGTTTGAAAGGTTTGAAATCATCTCGCCCAATGATGCATTTTTGCCGCCTACGCGACCTACATCGTGCATGCCCAGTTCTTGATACCAAAGTACGTAATCTTGCACAGCCCAAGCCTCCAGCTTTTTTTTGTGTAGGGTATGAGGTTAATTTCAGGTTTTATTGATTTTATTACCTGAAAAAATTCAATTCGTTAGTCGAAATGTTGATAGCCATTACTTTTAGCGCGACATCGTAAGTCTGTTTTAAATGGTCGTCATTCGCGATAAGCGTCTGGCTTTTCGACGAAATCATCATAGAATGGGCGTATTAAGAATGTAAACTCTTTATTAATTCTGTAATTAAATTACGACAATGTTAAGGATATGTTGTGAGAACAGCTTTTTATATTTCAGATGGTACAGCCATCACATCAGAGGTGTTTGGTCACGCTCTACTATCATTATTCCCCGTTGAGTTTAATCACAACACCATCCCATTTGTAGAAACTGAGGAAGAAGCGCAGAAAGTTTTAGAACAAATTTCTGAAAGTTTTCAAGATACCGGAGAACGACCGCTCGTTTTTTATACAATTGTGAATGTAGATGTTCGCAAAATTATCTCTAAATCGGTCGGTATTAACTACAATTTCCTCGACCAATTTGTTGCTCCATTAGAAAAAGTGCTTGGCGTGCCGTCAAAACCAGAAAAACATCGCACGCACAGTATTCACGAAACAACCTACGATATTCGTATTGAGGCGGTAAATTACGCATTAGCAAATGATGATGGCTCAAACTTAAAAGACTATGACGAAGCGGATATTATTCTCACAGGTGTATCTCGCTCAGGAAAAACACCAACAAGTTTATATTTGGCGCTTCAGTTTGGAATAAAAGCCGCTAATTACCCGTTTACTGAAGAAGACATGGGAGACATGCTTAAGCTACCTCCAGCGTTAAGACGTTATAAAAACAAACTGTTTGGTTTGACTATTCAGCCAGAACGTTTGCATCAAATACGCTCTGAGCGACGTGCCAACAGTAAGTATGCATCGATGCAGCAATGTCGGATGGAGTTAAGAGAAGTGGAAAATTTGTACCGCAAAGAAAAGATTCCTTTTTTGAACAGTACTAAGTATTCCATTGAAGAAATATCAGCAAAGATCTTAGCCGAAACCGGACTTAAGCGAAGAAAATATTAGTAATGCTATATGCGGTATAAGAACAGGCTGGGAAATAGCCGTTTACAGTCAATATAAGCTAAAACGAAAAAAGCAGCCTAGGCTGCTTTTTTCGTCATTACATTATATGGCTTGTTATCTTGCCGTATACTCTAACCTTTTACTATTAGCTTCTGCTTTAGCCCTTTACGTTAAGTTCTTTTTCTAGTCTTTTAATCAAAGCTAAGCCTCGCTGCGCTAGGCAACACTAAGACCGTAAACGAGTTAACGCTTGTTTCAGCTCTGCCAAATACTCCTCAAAAGGCTTCCATTGTTCCATACCTGTTTTGTAAATAGGCTGGCGAACTTGCTCTGAGCTTGGGGTTTTGATAACCCGCTTTGTTTCATAAAATGAGAGGCAACTTTCTTCAAAAGGAAGGTCGCAAAACGCGAGTATGCGCTTTACCTGCCCTTCTAGATCATCAAGCACATCTTCATGCTGCACCGTTAATATTTCACCGGGAAGTACTGATTTCCAATGAGTCATTAACGCTTCATAAGCGACATAGTAACGGCCAATATCGTCTTGTCCGTAGCTGAACTCTTGCCCTTCTCCAAACAATTGCTTAAAGCCACTGAAGCAACAATCCATGGGCGCCCTGCGAGCATCAATAATTTTTGCGTTAGGAAGTATTTTTTTGATAAGGCCGATATGAATAAAGTTATTCGGCATTTTATCAATAAAAAATGGAGCACCCTGACGATAAGCTTGAGTTTGATCAATATATCGCTGACCCAGTGCCTTACACGCTTCATCGTCTAATTCATTTACATTAAACGGATAAGGCGTTTTTTTATGACTCAGTGAAGAAGCAATTCCCAATACGTCATGCAGCTCCATAGTGCCATCTACCATAGAATGAGAGGCCAGTATTTGCTCAAGTAAGGTTGAGCCAGCGCGCGGCAGGCCGACAATAAAAATAGGGTCTGGTGCCTGACAGCCTTGGGCCTTATTAAAGCTTTCTGCATTAAAGGCCTCTTGCTGTGCTGCTAACGCCGCTTCAGTTTTTCCAATATCAAACTGTAAGGTTCGTTTTTTAAGCGCGTTGCCTAGGCTGTAATAGTGAAACGCGGTTTTAGCGTCTTTTCTATCTTCAAAACCTTTACCCAATGCAAAACAAAGATGAATTTTGTCATCTAATTTCGTCGACGCCAACGACTCCTGCTCAACCATTTTATCCATTGTTTTATCATCAAAACGGTAGGTTTTAGTATTGGCTAAGCTCCAGTAGGCATCACCAAAATCAGCGGCAAAAGCAATTGATTTTTGATAAGCGCTTACCGCTTGCTCCATGTTACCTTGCGCTTTGTAAGCATGACCCAGAGCAACCCACAACGCAGGGCGATCGTCATTGGCAGATAATAGTTCTTGGTATATGTGAATTGCCTCATCTAAGGAACCAATGCCTACCAGGGCATGAGCCAGTGAGACTTGCACGGTAAAATTATCCGGTGATAGCGCCAAGCGTTTTTTAGCCAGCGCCGCTGCTTCAGGAAATTTTCCTAACTTTGATAACAGGCTTTGAAAAGCCGCAGCGGCTCTGTCATTGTCGGGATACATTTCAACGCAGCTTTCTAATAAAAACTCAGCGTCGCTGTATACCTTTAATTGAATGCCTAATTCAGCAAGCAGCATCATGGCTTCGGGGTGATGCTTGTTATTAGTAAGAAACTGCCTGCAAACCTGTTCAGCCTTGTGTAATTGGCCTTCGTGCATTAAATCTGTAGCACCTAATAGCGGTTTTGGCAGTGAGGTTAAAAATTGAATTTGCTGCTGACACAATGTCAGTGCTTGCTTCTGGTCATCTCTTTTATACACTTTTTCGAGCTGTTGCCACGATGCAAGTAATGCAGGATTAAATCGAGTAGCTTGATAAAAGCTGTGGGCAGACTTTTTACCGTCTATGTTCGCGTAGCAGTAACCCAGTTCTTGAAACGCTCTTCCGTAATCTGGAAATAAAGCAATAACGTTATCAAGAGTAGCAATCGCATTTTGCGTGTTACCTGATAGCCTGTAGGCGACCGCTTGTAAATACAGCGCTTCACGCTGTGCATCACTGCTGAGCCCAGTTTCACCTGCGTTACTAGCTTCAATTAGACCAGCGTCTGTCACATTAGATTGAGTCTGTGCAGTCAGCAATTCACTACATTGCGTAATCACCGATTGAAAGTGAGACTGCATTAATGATTTCTTAATAGTAAGAAGTATTTGTTGTTCTTTTGTATTCATCTATACAGCATGCCTAAAAATAGAAAAAACGGCAAACCCGAAAGTTTACCGTTTTAATTTTTACCTATGGCTTAGCCAATGTCTCAAACAATAACTTAATAGTAGTCGTAAGAGAAACGCATTCCGATAGTGCGAGGTCTGTTTGTAACTACTTTTGGCGTAAACTGTTGCGTATCGATGTTTAACACCGCTCGCTCATCAAATACATTATCAATGTATAGTTCAGCTTTCCACACGTCGTTAGTAACACCTACTGCTAAGTTAGCAAGGAAGTATGACTCTTGAACATAACGGCCGCCTCGGAAGGTTTCACCGTTTGAATCTGCGTAAGTAACACCTTCATATACAGCTGCTTCTTGCTCTATTTTAAGACCAGAACCTGTGCCGTATATATTCTGAGTGGCATCTTCCATTACGAAAGCATCCATTACCATGCCTGCATAACGGTCACCCGTGTAGCTTACAGAGCCGTTAACGTAACCACGCTTTCCGCCTTCAAGTTCAAAGAAGTAACGTGCGTTAATGTTACCAGAGAATTCTGCAGAGTAAGGTAGTTGTGAACCAACACCTGCCGCAATACCTTCAAGCTCAGAGTTTACGCTTGTTAGTTCCGTGTCTAATATACTAAATGCTGCATTAATAACTAAGTCGTCAGTGGCAAGCCACGTTAAATCAGCATCTAACCCTTTTATCTCAGCATCACCAACGTTATCAGTAAATACTAGGAATGAGATATTTGTGGGGTCGTAACGTGACGTTTGAAGGTCGGTAATTTCTGAGTAGTACGCAGTCGCGTTTACACGGAATAGACCGTCAAAGAAGTCGCCTTTTAAACCAAGCTCGTAGTTATCTAGCGTATCCGTTGTCGAATACACTGGAATACGGAAGTTGTTAAACTTACCTTCTTGGTTCGTTGACAAACCACCGCCAACACGGTTCGTTACTGGAGGACGGAAACCTTCAGAGTAGTTAGCGAATACGAGTACGTCTTTATTCACTTTATAATCGAGTGAAAATTTGAAAATGGTGTCGTCAACCGTTAGCACACCGTTGCTATCAAGAAGGTCTGTTTCTAATTGACCGCTTTGAATAGCTGCATTAACGGCATCAGGGTCTAAGCCCACTGCTGCTAATTCGTCAGCATCTTGGGTACCAAATGCACGAATTCGGCGAGTTACGTCCACAGTAGATGTTGAACCTACGTAGATATCGTCAATTTGATACCAACGAGCACCAATACTGGCAGTTAACTTCTCTGTTAGGTCGTACTCAACCTGGCCAAATACCGCTATCTGTTCAATAGTATGGGTAATGTCGTTAACAAAACTTACTTCAGCTGGGAATGGTCCGCCGTCGCTATTGATGCCTTCGTTACCAACTAGCGTGCGTTGAAGGTTATCAAAAAGTTCTGTGTTAGCGATTTTGAACTGGCCAACGGTGGCTACTTCTTGTTCGTCGTAGAACAAACCAGCAGTTACACGCCAAGGCGTATCCATAGTGGTATTGAAGCGCAGCTCGTGAGTATTACGTGTAGAAGAAGTATCTTCTTGATAATACTTAGTTGGATCTAGGCAACGCTCATCTGCAGCGTTATCCGGCGTATCATAGTGGTTACAAAGATAATATGCCGAGAACAAACCGCCGTTAGTGTAGCCCGTGTAGTCTGCTAATGTGTCGATATCACGGTCTAAATAACCACCGGTATATACAACATCAAGCTTGTCCATACGACCTTCAACGGTCCACGTTGTAAGACCGAATTCATCTCTGTTTTCATCTGCTTGGAAACGAATAGCAGACGTTTCGCCATCTAACGTTGGGTCGTAAGAAAATACACCTTCAGTGTCTAGCGTTTGCTGAGTATGCTGTACTAGCAAGTCCCAGTCGTCGTTGATGTGATACGACAAACCAAAACGAGCACCAGAGTAAACCGCATCATTGAAATCTTCTTCAACGAGTGCGTCGTTCTGAGGCGATACTACCGATGCTTCCGAACTTGAAGAAATGTTAGGGTTAGTAATGCGGTTAGCATCCATCGCCACTGGGTCGGCAAGTACACCACCAGAAATACGGTCAACAACAACCGCGCTTCCTATATAACCACCCTCACCAGGCACGTTTCTTACGTTGTCAATCCAACCACCTTGTTGGTCGTTGTACGCCGCTACGCGAACTGCTAGGTCGTCGGTAAGTGACATATTGAAGTAGGCCTGAACAGAGTTGCTCATCTCACCGTCTTTGGTGAAGCCAATGTTAGTGTCGAAACCAGCGCCAAAACCTGTATGGTCTGGTTTGTTAGTAATTAAACGAATAGTACCTGCCTGCGAGCTAGCACCAAACAACGTGCCTTGTGGCCCAGGTAGCACTTCAACACGCTCTACGTCAGTGGCGTAAACGTCAAGGTTACGACCTGCCATTGAAACAGGCATTTCATCTAGGTAGAAGGCTACCGAAGGCTGTAATGCTTGGACTGAAGAAAGCATTATATTTGATTGTGTTGTTGCGGCGCCGCGGATGTAAATCTCGTTTTGGCCAGGTCCCGTTCCTTGGAAAACAACGTTAGGTAGGAACTCGACGTACTCTTGGAAGTTATCAATGCCAAGGTTTTCCAAGGCTTTACCGTTAAGAGCTTGAACAGCAACAGGCACGTCTTGAATTGATTCAGTACGTTTTGTTGCAGTGACTTCAATAGTTTCGAGTTTCGCGGGTGCTTTCGACTCCTGCGCGGCTATAGATGTTGTTGCCAATGCAGCGACGATCGCACAGCTAAGCTGAGTTTTACGCATAATGTGTGTTTTCCCTTTGAAAATGGATTTTTTATTCTTCGGATACTGTTTACTTGAAACACGTATCAATAAGATCATCATTATTAACCCACAAACAGAAATTAATTTCTACTCTAACGATTAAGTTTCATGCAAAAACACCGAAAATATGAACTAATGACTAATAAAAAGCGAAAAAGCACACCTCAATTGCGCATTATATGAGAATTCTTCTTATTGTTAACTTCAAAGCTAATTATTTAAACTCATGTTTATAAAAACGAGAGTTTGCGGTATATTTGATAGCAATCGTTTAAACCAAACATAAGTGGAAGGATTTTTTCTGCGTGATAGAAAATGAAAACAAGTCTCCCCTAAACAAACCGGTGTTTTACACATCATCTGCCATCATCATTTGCCTGTTGTG
This sequence comes from Alteromonas sp. 4NS20-0143, assembly GCF_057542855.1. Lineage (NCBI taxonomy): Bacteria > Pseudomonadati > Pseudomonadota > Gammaproteobacteria > Alteromonadales > Alteromonadaceae > Alteromonas > Alteromonas sp. 4NS20-0143. The sequence continues at coordinate 313,701 of NZ_BAAJLR010000001.1, read as the reverse complement.
CTTCGCGGCCTTAATGCCAACAGTAGCTGACGCTCTCTTTAAAACTGTTCAAAGTGCTATTGTTACCAACGGCAGCTGGTTTTACGTGCTTGCAGTTGCTTTCGTGGTGCTGTTTGTCGTTTATCTTGGCATGTCTCGCTATGGTGAGATAAAACTCGGTCCCGACCACGCTTCACCTGAATTCAGCTTTCCAACATGGTTAAGTATGTTATTTGCTGCGGGAATGGGTATTGGGCTAATGTTCTTTGGCGTTTCAGAACCGCTTATGCACTTTTTAGCTCCCCCAACAGCTGAAGCTGGTACAATAGACGCGGTAAGAGAGGCAATGAAAACCACCTTTTTCCATTGGGGTGTTCATGCGTGGGCCATCTATGCGATTGTCGCGCTCATATTGGGCTATTTCTCCTACAGACAAAACCTCCCGCTAACCCTTCGTTCTGCGCTATACCCACTTATTGGTGAAAGAATTTATGGGTGGCCTGGTCATGTAGTCGATATCTTTGCGGTAACGTCTACGGTTTTTGGTATTGCAACCTCTCTCGGCCTGGGTGCTTCTCAAGTTAATGCTGGTTTCAATTACTTATTTGGCATGCCGTCGGGTACCGGCGTTCAGATACTGATTATGGCGTGTGTCGTTGGTCTTGCTGTTATTTCAGTAACCACTGGGCTAGATAAGGGCATAAGAAGACTGTCAGAAACAAACATGGTATTAGCCATAGTACTGTTACTGATCGTGCTAATTTTAGGTCCTACGGTTTTCTTACTGCAGGCATTCATGCAGAACACCGGCGCTTACCTTGCTGATATTGTAAGAAACACCTTTAACCTATTCGCCTACGACAAAACCGACTGGATTGGTGGATGGACAATTTTCTACTGGGGTTGGTGGTTAGCATGGGCACCGTTTGTTGGCTTATTCATCGCTCGTATTTCTTACGGTAGAACAATCAGAGAATTTATACTCGGCGTGTTGCTCATTCCATCGGTATTCACGTTATTTTGGATGACCGTGTTTGGGAACAGCGCCATTGACCAAGTACTCGTGCAGGGACAAGACGTGCTTGCCAATATGGTGAATGAAGATACCGCCGTAGCACTATTTGTATTTTTAGAGCAATTCCCATACTCAAGCGTACTTAGCTTCATCGCAGTACTCATGGTTATCGTTTTCTTCGTTACCTCTTGCGACTCTGGCGCCATGGTTGTCGATATGTTGTGTTCACACGGGCGCAACGACACACCAGTATGGCAACGAATTTATTGGGCCGTAGGTGTCGGTGTGGTGAGTGCTGTACTGCTATACGCAGGAGGGCTTGGTGCATTGCAAACCATGACCATTGCCGCAGCCTTGCCGTTTGCTATTGTATTGCTTATTGCGATGTTTGGCTTACTGAAAGCGCTGCGAGTGGAAGGGTACAAACGCGAGAGTTTACAAGTGCTTGCGGGTACACCACAGCACAGCGACGCTGACAGAAACTGGAAAGGGCGTTTAGAGAACATCGTATCGTTCCCTGATGAAGAAGCGGTCCTTCGCTTTATGAGAAAAGTAGCGCTGCCAGCAATGAATGAAGTGGGTAAAGAGTTTGAAGAGCAGAACTTCGAAGTGAACGTTGAAGAAACTGATGAAGCCTTTATTCTTACCGTCACTATGGGTACAGACCCAGACTTTATTTATGCGGTATACCCTACTCCGACTGATCAACCTGAGTTCGCGCCATCAGAGCAAATGGACGAAGGTACACAAAAGACGTATTATCGCGCCGAGGTTCACTTGAGTGAAGGTGGTCAAAACTACGACATCATGGGTTGGTCGAAGCTATCGGTAATCAATGACGTGATAGATCACTATCACAAGCATCAGCACTTTATTCATTTGCTTAAGTAACACACGTTACGCATTTGTTGGAAAAAATATGCGAAAAGAAGAAGAATTGCTTGTTGCACTACGGCGCGTTATCCGCGCCGTAGACTTGCGCAGCAAACAGCTTAGTAAGCACGTGGGTCTAACTGGCCCGCAATTGCTCGTTATGCAAAATATAGAAGAGCAGCCAGGCATTATGGTTCGCGAAATTGCAGAGAACATTAATTTGAGCCCTGCAACTATCACTAATATTTTGGACCGGCTTGAGTCTCGCGACCTAGCCACACGAATTAGAAGCACCAAAGACAAACGAAAGGTAGGCGTGTTTCTTACCGACCGCGGTAAAGTAGCAGTGAAAGACGCACCTCGCCCTTTGCAAGAACATTTTGTTGAGCGTTTTTCTCAGCTTAAAGAATGGGAACAAAGTCAGATGGTGGCAACAATGCAACGCATAGCCACCATGATGGATGCAGAAAATATCGACGCTTCTCCATTTTTGGAGCTAGGAAGCATTTCCGATAAATCTGTGTAGTACGTTTACTTCGCTTTGAGAGGGTTGACCTTGCCGCCAGTCACTTTGTCGGCTCTACCCTCTTCTTTCGCTTTCTCCGCTCGACGTTTTCTTATTTCTTTAGGATCGGCAATTAGTCCGCGATAAATCTCTATTCTGTCGCCATCAATAAGTGTATCTTTAAGCCGAACTACGCGACTCCACACACCTACCTTAGTTTTTGATAAATCAATATCTGGATACTCGTGAAGAAGATTAGAGGCCTGAATAGCTTCTTCCACGGTCGCGTTTTTATCGATGGCAATGCTAACCAGAGACTGCTTAGTAGGCAGCGCGTAGGCTACCTCAACGGTAATTAGCTCACTACTCATGCGTATACACTCTTTGCTCTTTCAGTAAACGCGGTCACCATGCTCGACGCCAAACTATTAAACACCTTTCCAAATGCCATTTCCGCAAGCTTATTGGCAAACTCAAAGTGCAAGTTAAGTTCTATTTTACACGCTTCATCAGATAGCGCTGAAAACGTCCAACCGCCGGATAGAGACCGAAAAGGACCGTCGACCAACTGCATTTCAATTCGCTCAGCTGGATACAATACGTTTTCGGTAGTAAACCACTGTTTAATCCCTGCTTTTGAGACTAATAACGATGCGCTCATCGCTTGTTCTGTATTGTTCAGAATTTTACTGTCTGCACAACCTGGTAAAAACTTTGGATACGACTCAACGTCATTCACTAAGTTAAACATGGCCTCTGCACTATGAGCTACAAGTGCACTTCTATGAATACTTGGCATCTACTTCACTAATACAATGTCTAATCACAAAATTATATCACAGTTATTTTTCATCTTTTTAGATCTGAAACCACATTTGTGCATGAATAATCTGTTAGCAGTTGATGCTTTTCAGCGAATATAAAACGATACACGCCCAAATTTGTAAGACACATTTAAAGACATTTATTCACACTATCAGTATAATAGCGCCCATGAAAAAGAATAAAGCAAACAAAAATACCACCGGAAACATCGCGCAGAACAAGAAAGCGCGTCATGATTATTTCTTAGAAGACAAGTTTGAAGCTGGTTTAGAGCTTCAAGGCTGGGAAATAAAGAGTATTCGGTCTGGTAAAGTCAATATTACCGATGCGTATATCATTATCCAAAACGCAGAAGCATACCTTGTTGGGTGTAGAATAAGTCCGCTAACTCAGGCATCGACCCACGTTATTGCTGCTCCCGAACGGGCACGTAAACTGCTGCTTAAAAAACGAGAGATTGACCGTTTAATGGGAGCCCGTGATAGACAAGGTTACTCGATTGTTGCTACGTCTATGTATTGGAAGAAGTGCTGGGTTAAGCTAGAAATTCACCTAGCGAAAGGTAAGCACGCACACGACAAGCGAGATACGCTGAAAGACAAAGACTGGCAGCGCCAGAAAGAAAGAATGATGAAGCACAGCGTGTAACGCTGTGCACTCCCCATTATAAAACGCCTTTAAAGCAGACCTATCAAACGTTCTATCAGTCTTGCTTCTAAGTGCCGTTGCTACTGAGACATTCTAAAAGCCACATCCCGCTTAGTCATTTTCTTGCGGTGCAACAAGTCTAAAATTAAACTCCACAGCGGAGATGGGCTTCGCAGTGTCGTAAGGTTGTTTCCAAGGCGACGAAGCTGTCTTCTTACAATGGCCATGTTCGCAAGACTCGCCAAAGATTTATCTTTCCATGTGCAGTGCGGGATAATGCCGGAATATGTCCATTCCTGTTGCCACTTTTTCGCCAAATTCGGCGTAATGGCAAGTGCACTCGCTAAACCAACAAGCTCACACCCTTCTTGCACTACTCGCTCAGCTATTTCGGCACGTTTAATTCCACCGGTTGTCATTAACGGTATATCCGTCTTACTCTCTAACGTGTGGGCAAACTCTAAAAAGTAAGCTTCTCGGGCAAGGGTGGTATTGTCTTTAGTTTGCCCCTGCATGGCGGGCGCTTCATAGCTTCCCCCTGAAAGTTCGACAACATCGACACCCAGCGCCTCTAATCGATTTACCACTTCACAGGCATCGTCGAAGGAAAAGCCATTTTTTTGGAAATCGGCTGAATTCAACTTCACCATAACAATGAAATCTTTTGCACACACCGCGCGTATTTGACTGACAATATTAATCAGTAGCCGTGCTCTATTAATAATAGAACCGCCCCACTCGTCTTGACGCTGATTAGTTAGGGGTGACAGAAACTGGGTGAGCAAATAACCATGAGCCGCGTGAACCTCTACGCCATCGAACCCAGCTTTTTCGGCTTGTTTGGCTGTTTGAACAAAACGCTGACACACATCGTGAATGTCTTGGCAGGTCATTTCTCGTGGTTCGGCAAACAATTTAGAGTGCTTACCCATGTCTAGCGGTACCGCAGAAGGCGCTATCGCTTTACCCTGCATGGCTTTAAATACTTGGCGACCAGGATGGTTTATTTGCATTACGGCAAGCGCGCCGTTGGACTTTGTAATTTTTGCCCATTTTTGAAAGGGTGCAAGATCTGTGTCTTTTTCTAGCACCACGCCACCTGGCCCTGTCATAGCCTCTTTGTCTACCATGACATTTCCGGTGATAACCATACCTAGGTCACCATGAGCCCAATAGCGATAGAGAGAGTAAAGAGATTCGCCAGGCACACACCCCTTGCTTGACATATTTTCTTCCATTGCCGCTTTAACTAAGCGATTTCTAACCGTAATACCACAGGGCAATGTATAGGGTGAATATAGAATAGAGTTTGAAGACATGCACAACACAGCTAGATTTGAATGGCTCGCATTTTAAAGGTAATTGATTATAAATGCATCTTTTGAAAGCAATTTATAAAAGAAACGTTTAACGTACACTGAGTTATGTTATACTTCACTTTCACGCTCGGGGCTGATTAGGATTCGACAGGATCTAGGAAGCCGGAGGTGCATGCAGAGGTGCGGCTGGCCTCTTAAAAAAGCCGCTTTAAATAGTCGCAAACGACGAAAACTACGCACTAGCCGCTTAATAACCGGTATAGGCCCTTCCACCACAGCTTAGTTTGCTAGCGTGGGTTTGGAAGGTCATATAAGCAAACTAGCGAGGGAAACTTTCCTAAGGTTGAACCGCGAAATAGTATTAGGACAGCTACCAGGAACCCTGTTTGTCGGGGTCTAAAGTAGTTAAAGAAAAGACAAACTAAGCATGTAGTACCAAAGGTAGACATTTTCTGGACGCGGGTTCAAATCCCGCCAGCTCCACCAATTCATAAAAAAGGCGTACTTTACGCCTTTTTTTGTGCCTGAAATTCAGTAAATAAAGTCTTATCAACTCATCCCGCTTGAATTTTAGTGGCATGGTTAGCTTGCATATACTCCATTAATGCAAACATACTCAAGGGTTTCGCAAAATGATAGCCCTGCATTGCCGTTGCGCCAATGCGTCTGGCAAAGCTCACCTGCTCGCTAGTTTCAAGGCCTTCCAAGGTACATGGCATATCTAAAGCAGAACATAACCTAATTACATTCTCTATGATAAGCGCTCTTCGCTTAGCGCTGTCGTCGTTAAGTGGAAAAGAGGGTAACAAGGAGCGATCGATTTTTATCGCATCGTAAATATCTTCGGCAAGCTCAGATATGCATGAAAAGCCTGTACCGAAATCGTCTATCGACACTTTAAAACCAAGCAGCTTGAGCTTACTCAGCGTAACCCGCGCTATTGAGTTTTGCAGCGTAGACTCGGTAATTTCGAGTACTAACTTTGATGAATCGATGTTATTAGCGTCGATGACCGTTTTAAACGCCTCAACTACCCCCTTCTTTTGCAGCTGCACTGCTGACAAATTAAGATTAACTTTGATATCGTCGAAGCCCCAAGAATTCAGGGTTTTTAATGCTGTACACCCTTCCGCTAGCATATGAAGACCAATTTCATGAATATGTTGCGTAAGCTCCGCAATAGGGATAAATTTTTCTGGGCTAACAGAGCCATAATTTGGAACGTGCCAGCGAGCCAATGCCTCCAACGACAAAACCTTGCCGTTGGTGTCTACTATTGGTTGAAAATAAGCACATATTTCTTTAGTGGCTACTGCGTTATCCAACCCTTGCTGTATAAACAGTCTATGCTCTATATCTTTTGACAAGCTCTCGTCAAAATTAACCACGCTATTTTTTCCATTTCGCTTGGCAGAATACATGGCGATATCTGCATTTTTAAGTAATTCACCAGCCGTCATCGATTCTGAAGATACCGCCACGCCCAAACTAGCAGTTATCCTAAATTTGCCAATGTTGGTTTGAAAAGGTTCAGCAAATATGTCTTTAAGCCGTTTAGAAATACCATCCAATTCTTCTCGTAAAATTGAGCTGGTTACAATGATAAATTCGTCGCCACCAAACCTAATTATATGGTCCTCTTCCCGCACTATGGCTCTCAACCTAGCGACACAGCCTTTCAGCACCTCATCACCCACCTCGTGACCGTGTGAATCGTTGATCAGCTTAAATTCATCAATATCAATGAACACAATGGCACAAGGTTCGTTAGAAGCCGTGTAAGTCTCTATGATCGTGTTTAAATAATTACGGTTGCCAGCACCTGTCAATGAGTCGGTATACGCTAACTGCTTTAGCTGACTCTCAGACGATTTTAACTCTGTTATATCGGTGAATATAGCCACAAAGAATTGTTTAGGGCTATCTTGATATAAAGAGGTAACAGACATAACAAGGTGATGCCTAATGCCAAAGTCGTTCACCACGGTCACCTCTGCTCTTAAACCGTCTGTTAACACATCTGGCTGCACGTCGTTTTTCCTATCACTAGGGAATACAGACATGACATTATGATTAAGCACTTCTTTTTTCACCTTGCCCATCATGTCACAGAAGGCATCGTTAGCTTTCATCACAATACCGGCGTCGTCACACACCAATATCCCTTCTTGAATCTCGCTTATTATTTTATCTGCAATACTCAGCTTAGTTTTGACAGACTCCATCGGTGAAACATCTTGAACCGCACCAATTTGAATTGCCCCCTCCGACATTGTGACATCAGACAATATGACTTCGTACCAACGTGTATCGCTTCCATCAAGTTGAACTTGCAGCATGGTGCGATAGCTATTTTTCTTTGTAACGGCGACTTTAAGCTTAACTCTTTCCTCCTCTGGAAAAAGGTTATAAAAGCTTTCTAAGCTAAGGGAGTGCGGAAAATCCATTAGTTCTTCGACGCCATTAACCACTACCGAATTTGATGCAACGTCAACTTCTAACACACCAAGCTTCGCCACACTTGATGCCATTGAGAATCGAGAATTTGTGTTTCTTATATCATCTTCGATTCGCTTGCGTTCCATAGCGACACGTATCGCCGTTTCTAGCGACGACCGTCCATAGGGCTTAATCAAATACCCGTACGGAGAGATGGTAAGCGCACTGGCTATGGTGTCATCGTCGCTGTAAGACGTGGTAAAAATTATGGGGATGCCGTAAGAGCCTGTTATCGCCTGCCCTATTTCTATTCCCGTCTCTTCTCCACCTAGGTTAATATCAAGCAGGATAAGATCGGGTATTTCGTTTTCTAGTAAAGAAAAAATCTTTTCAGCGGATTTCGCAATGCCTAGTACTCGCATGCCCAATCCTTCAACGAATCTACTCGCATTCAATGCATCAATGGTTTGATCTTCAACAATAACTGCTGTTTTGCCTTTAAAGTTACTCATGGACTGCACTCGCACCAACGCTCTCGCTTATGGCATCCTGCAACACCTCAAAATCTACCGGTTTCGTCAGTACCTGAACGTTTTTTAACGCTGGAGGTAGGTCCATGCCCGCGCCATATCCCGTTATAAACATAAATGGGATGTGCATTTGCAAAATTTCTATTCCCAATTCAAAGGAGTTTTCGTTGCCTAGATGTACATCGAGAAAGACCATTTGTGGCTTATTTCGGTCTAGCCCAGCCCTTGCAGAGGCTAAGTCGCCGTAAATATCAACATTTTCAAATCCCGCTCGTTTAAGCTTTTTCTGAAGGTCTAGTGATATAAGTAAATTATCTTCTACAACTACCGCCCTCACTAACTGTTGCCTGTTTGGTTGCTTATGACGAGTTACAGAACTCGTATCTATATTGGCCGCTCCATGGTTTTCGATAGACGGTACTTCGCCTTCTCCCTTCTCAACGTATTTTTTAGGAATGACAAATGAAGCCTGCAAACCTGTAATCTTAGGCTCTATCAAAGCTTCCCCACCAAGCTCATGAGGAATAACCGATTTAATCACCGTCATACCGAAACCATCGTCTTGCAGTTTGGTAATCGGCGGACCGCCCCATTCTTGCCAATTTATCTCGCAATCTCCTGCCTCATTGTAATCCCAAGTAATAGACACCGAGCCATTGCTGCTGGTTGCGCTAAGCGCTCCGTACTTTGCAGCATTGGTAATGAGTTCATGAAAAACAAGTACCAGTGGGGTGACAGCGTAGGCGGTTAACTTTACGTTTGGCCCTTCAATCTTAAAAGCAGCCTCATTAACCATGTAGGCTTTCAGTTCATTTAACAGTAATGTGGAAAAACTGATGCTATTCCAAGAAGAATGGGTAAGTTGATCATGGCCAAGAGCGAGAGCAGTAATGCGAGAGGAAAGTGATACAACAAAGTCGTTTAAATCTGTCTTGCTTTGCGAGGTTTGCCCAATTAGGGCGCTCACTAAGTTGAGAATGTTCCTCACTCTGTGGTTCAGTTCGCCAATTAAGAGTTCGAGTCGTTCGTTGGCCTCTCGCTGTAACACTTCTTTTTCGTGAAGATGCCGTATGGTAAGCTCCATGATGCCAAGTCGAATTGACTTGGCTCGCTCAATGTCCAGCGTCGTCCAAGATTTTGCTTTACCCTCATTGTATTCCACCCATTTTTCAAAGCTTGTGCGTGGGGTGAGCACTTTACGATCGCCAATTTGGGTAACGCTCTTTTCAGGGTTGCCGGCCCAATTAACTTCCTGAGTGACTGAGGTTCTAAATAGAAAGATGTAATCACAAGGAAGCTTAGATATCTGCAGCGCTAATACACCGGCCACATGTTTGTCAGATAATCTACTGTCCGCGGCAACTAAATGGTCGAGCTCATGAACCTCCGTATTCGGTAGTTTCTGAAGCACTTCCACCAACATGTGAATTTTCTTTTCACTCAGCGACACCCCATTGTGCTTATAGTCACCATTAAATGCACAACCAATCCCGTCAATGTCGATGAGCTTTTTAATCAAATCAAGCTGCTCAACCGTTGAAAGCGTTAACGAATTGCCGATAGACAGATTACTGAGCATCTTAGCAAACGAGGCATTCGCTTTTTCGCTAACGATTATCCGCTCCATCACCAGTCTTCGTGCCAACTCTAGCGAAAATAATTCACTAAACAGCTCTAATTCCTCTAATACACGCGAGGACATGAGCTTGGCCGTATTGTGATGGCAGGCTATTAGCCCCCACAATTTGCCATCAACAATCAAGGAGATTGACATGGAAGCTGCAACACCCATATTTTTTAGATACTGAATGTGCACCTTTGAAACGGCGCGGGTTCTAGAAAACGAGAGGTCCAATGGCTGCTTTATATCATGGACGCATTCGATAGGCTCAGTAACGTCGTGAACATCTGTAATAATGCGAATTAGGTTCTTTTTATACAGCTCTCGCGCCTGTTTTGGAATATCTGAAGCCGGATAACGCAGTCCTATAAAAGGCTCCATATTGCTTTCTTTCATTTCAGCAATAACTTCACCAGCCCCGTCATCAAGAAAATGATAAAGCATAACTCTATCAAACCCTGATGCTACTTTTATTCCCGCAACCAAAGCGGCGTAAAGTTCGTCTAAGGTATCCGGCTCTACTATCTGACTCATCATCGCGGCCAGAATATTGTCTTGTGCAGCGCGGTGATCTCTGTTTTCAAACTCTATAATTGAGGAACGACCACTTTGGTGAACACTTACATCATAGAGTGTGTCTGTTGTAGGAAGTGTGAAAGCATAAAGTCGAGTTGGTTTTTTGATTATCGAGGCTTGATGGAGAGCTCCGCGAATAGAGTGACTTGCGTCTCGTCCCACAAGCTCCCAGAAAGAGGTGCCCAACAGTGCGTTATTGTCGATACCTGGGCCAAAATCTGCGTTTCTAGAAATGTGGGTAAATCTACCTTCTTTGTCTATTGCAGTTAAAAAACCAAAAGACTGTACTCGGCCGAGTTCATGAATAGGCTCTTTGTCGCACTCGCTTTCTAAATCACTGTTGCTTTGCCGTTGTAAATCCATTGCTGTTTACCTTGTATACAAGCCTTTATTTGTATCGCAACATCAAAGCATGCCGAGCTGCAGTCTGCTTTATCTACGACTTATATAAGCAATAGACTATTAAATGATAAAATACTACACGCAAATCACCAATCTAGACAAAAGTTGTACCTCATGTACATGCAATATCATAAGTGTCATTAAGCTCGATAAATCAGCAACTTAAAGAATGCTATTTAGTTAAAGATAGTAATCTAAAAATGGAAAAAAACGCGCACCACTTATCAGCAATTGCTCAAATATCACTCAAACCTTACACAAAACATCATTTAACTAAATGATAACATTTCATTTACATAGATTGATTTTACGTTAAGTTAGACATCTGTCTTTGTTCGCCGATATTAATTTCACATAACACGCAATATTGACGAACGTCTTATAAAAATAAACACAACAAGAGAACGTACTATGGAAAAGTGCCCACTTTCATTTTTTAAACGAAAGCCACTTGCGCTTATGGTTGCAGTTACACTCGGCCTGTCAGGCCATGTCGCCCACGCACAAGAATCAACTACCAACACACCGCAAGCTGAAGCACAATCCGATGACGATCTCTTTGAACAAATTCTGATAACCGCCTCAAAAAGACAAACCGGACTCCAAGAAACGCCTATCGCTGTTACCGTCACTACCGGAGAGGATATAGCGCAAACGCAAGTATTGGATATTCAAGACTTACAGGCTTTAGTTCCTACCCTTCGCGTAACGCCGCTGCAGCGCTCATCGAATACAAATTTTTCAATTCGCGGATTTGGTAACGGTACAAATAACACAGGTATCGAACCCTCTGTGGGCGTTTTCATCGATGGCGTTTATCGCTCTAGAGCTGCTGCACAAATTGGTGATTTACCTCGCCTAGAACAAGTTGAAGTGTTAAGCGGCCCGCAAAGCACCCTGTTTGGCAAAAACGCCTCTGCGGGTGTTATCAATGTTAGAACAGCAGGCCCTTCGTTTATAGAAGCCGCCAAAGTGGAGTTAGGTGTTGGCAACTTTAATCAGCGCTTATTAAGAGGTTATTACACAAACGGAATTACCGAAGAGTTGGCGTTTAGCGTATCTGGCGGTATTAACAAGCGAGACGGCTATACCGACAGTGTCGTTGGCCTTGATGATATGAATAATCGCGATAGATGGAATGTTCGTGGTCAAGCCCTGTACGAACCAACCGAAGATACACGCATACGATTTATTGCAGATTACAGTGAAATTGATGAACGCTGCTGCACCGTGGCCGATGTTATTAATGGCCCAACAACAGCTGCAGTGCGGGCTCTTGGTGGAACCGTTCTTGATGTAGAAGACCAGTTTGAATTTAAATCAGCGCTTAACCAAAACTCTACTAATACCGTTGAAGATGGCGGTATATCTGTTCAAGTAGACGTGGATTATGATTCTTTTACCCTCACATCAATTACCGCGTTTCGAAAAAATACGAGCAGCTACGACTCTGATGTAGATTACACCTCACTGGATATTCTTACCGAAACGGGTAACACCGATATAGAAACCTTTACCCAAGAGTTTCGCTTAACCTCGACTGGCGATAACGAATTTGATTGGATGGTAGGCGGATTTTACTTCTCTGAAGAAGTGGATACAGGCGATGTACTTTACTACGGGGAAGGAACACGGCCATTTTTCAACATTCTTGGTTTACAACCTCTTCTAGAGAGTGCCGAAGATTTGTATGCCCAGCCTCGAAACGCTTTTTTTGCCGCAGATAATTTTATTGCTACTGACTTTTTGCAGGAAAACGATGCATTCAGTCTATTTGCTACCTTCGATTATGATTTAAGTGACAAACTTACAGCAACGCTTGGCATTTCTTACACCGACGATGAAAAGGACGTAACTGTTTCCCAAGTTTACAATGAAACTTTGTCTGCCATTGATTTTGATACCGACCCTACCGTTTTCGGTGTACCACTGGCTTTCATTCCAGATTTACAGCCATTCGTACCTACGTTAAAAGGCGTTCAGTTCCTTCCACCGCAGCTTATCTTTCCTAATGAAGTGGAGGCAGGAAATACAAGCGACAGCAAAACCACATGGAATGTACGTTTAGCCTATGAAATTAATCGAAATTTTAACGTTTTCGCCTCCGCTGCAACGGGTTTTAAAGCCTCTTCGTGGAACCTATCGCGAGATACTCGTCCTTTTCCTAGCGATCAGCAAGCACTTGAAACTGCGAACTTAACGCGAGCAAATCAAAGCTACGGCACACGCTACGCAGGGGCTGAGGAGTCTACGGTTTACGAGCTTGGTGTTAAGGCAAGATTTAAACGGGGCGCCTTTAACGTCACATTATTCGACCAAACCATTGAAGGGTTTCAATCGAGCATTTTCGTAGGTACGGGCTTTGTTTTGGCGAATGCGGGAGAACAGTCCACCAAAGGTATAGAGTTTGACTCTACGTATAACCTAACCGATGAACTGGTATTTTCATTTGGTGGAACCATTCTCGACCCAGTGTACGACTCTTTTGTTGGAGCAAACGGCGTAGATGGGCCAGTGGATTTATCAGGAACGCAACCTGCAGGCATACATGAACGCAGCTTTGTTGCGGGGCTTACCTATAATTTCGAACTAGGTAACGGCATGTATGGCTTTGTTCGTTCAGACTATCTTTTTGAGAGTGAAGCACGACTTGTAGAAAACGTTCCCGCTGAACTTACTCGTGAAGTAGGCACATTAAACGCGAGTGCGGGCCTAACTATGGATAACGGCTTAAGCTTTAAAGTGTGGGTTCGCAACTTGAACAACGATGAGTATTTCTTATCTGCATTCCCACCACCAATTCAAGCCGGTAGTTACAATGCATACCCTAATCAGCCGCGCACATTCGGTGCAACCGTGTCTTATGAGTTTTAAGCTCTAACAGACAAACATAAAAGCCCGCTTTTGAAGTGTTTTAGCTTCTTAAAGCGGGCTTTTTTATATTTATTTTTATTTCTATTAAAGAGCGCTTTAATTAAACAATGCGCTAAGCTGCACTAAGCGCAGACGCGTCCCCTGCCCGTCGATTTTGCTCGGTAAAGCGCCTTGTCAGCCTTATCAATCAATTCAATGCAGTTCTCATCACAATTATCTGCTTGAGTAGCAATGCCAATACTCACCGTTAACACACCATCATGAGGCGATGCTTCGTGCTTAATACCCAACCCCTTAACATCCCCAATAATGCGATTGGCTACTTCTTTCGCTCGGTCGGTGGTTGTAGAAGGCAGGATAACAGCAAACTCCTCTCCGCCGTAGCGGGCGACTAAGTCATCTGTACCCACACAACTGTTTACTAGTGTTTGAGCGACTTTCTGAAGCACATTGTCACCGGCAACATGACCATATTGGTCGTTGTATAGTTTGAAAAAATCCACATCAATAAGTAGCAGGGAAAGAGTGTCTTGTTTTCGACAACTTTGGGCTAAGTCTTTATCTAAAGTGGTGTTAAACAGGCGTCTGTTTGCTATGCCCGTTAATCCATCAATATTGGCTAATTTTTGCAGTTGTCTATTAGCCTCAATCAGCTCCTGCTGCATAGCATGAATGGCTTTACGATTATAAATATTTTGCAGCGTATTGCCCAGCATGTCCCCAATCCGCTTTAAGTACTCTATATCTGAAGCACTCCAGGTGTAAGGGCTTCCGGTGATGTCACAACCTATAAAGCCGTGAGTTTTACCATCTGCCATAATTCGCGAGCACAAGATAGAACATATATTTTCTTTCTGAAATTCTTCACGTTCGGCAATCGCTGAGTCGGGAATGTTGCGTACGTCATCCACTTTAAATAGGCCATGCTCAATATGACCTATTAAATACGGCATTTCCTTTGTTGGCATATTCTGTAATTCGTCAATGTAGGGGTTAACACCCGCGGCCACCCACTCGTGGGTATTAGACATCAATGCAAAATCGTCCGAGAACTCAAAAAGATAACAGCGGTCAACATCACAAAACTCACCAAAAGCAGCGAGACTTTGCGCTATAATAACGTCCAAATCTTGTGCACTGGCATTAATGAGTTTTGAGGAAAATTTGGTAAGTAGTTGGTTAAATTCAATATGCCGCTGTGCACCAGCGCTATCATTTCCGTTATTGGCGGTTACTCGATTATTCGCATCAATGTGAAACACCAGCCATTGTGTGTCATTGTCGGTAATGGTTGAGCCACTAAGAAAGCAGTGTAACGAGCGCTCAGGTGTTTGTAGGCGAACCCAGGTGCTTGCTACATCACCTTTTTCTAGTGCTTGAAAAGGACACTTCTCACCAGTAAGTTCATTCTTAGTGAGGGGATCATAAAAACGAAAGTCTGTGGGTTCACTGCCTTTTTTGCCATCAGATGATATACCGAAAAGTGAAAGAAACGCGGTATTTAAGCAATAGGTACTATCACCTTTCCGCTTAAACATAAGCGGTGTGGGAAGCTGCTGAAGCAATTCATTCCTTTTATTACCGTGCAATCTCAACCTCTCGTTACTTTGAGGCTTGTAAGCTCTTATTATTTAGAGGCTTCTAAGCTGTATATTTCGTTTACGTAACTTCGACCGGAAAATAAACGCCAAGTGAGTTCAGGCTATAACATAAAAAAACGAACGTATTGATAAACTGACCTTGCGTACATCCAAAGTATAACAACACTTACCTTTTTGTACCGTTTTTTCTATACGACTAAACGTGTACGCGGTAGCAAGACTCAAATTACTATAAACTAAAACGATTGGAAGATTTATTCAGATCAGTCTTTAGCCGGTTTAGAAAAGGGCTGACGGAGCAGCGATAGCACGCTTGCGTTGTCTTTTGTGGGCGGCACATCACGTTGCCCTATCGGCAACTTATCGTCGCTTTCATGGGCACGGGGCTTAAAGCTATTAAACACCTTATCCCACCACGACACGCTAAAACCAAAATTGCTGTTAGATTCTTCTTTAGCTTGGCTATGGTGAATGCGGTGTAATCGTTGAGTAATTATGAGAGTCGATAGTCTATCGTCCCACTTTTGAGGCAGTCGTATGTTGGCATGATTAAATAGCGCAAAACCATTTAAAGCGACTTCAAAAATGACAATCGCTAATACTGGAACGCCAAATGCGACTACAGCAGCAGTTTTTACACCTAAGCTGATCACTATCTCTATTGGGTGGAAACGTAAACCCGTGGTGGTGTCTACATGGCTATCTGCGTGATGCATTTTATGAATGCGCCACAACAATGGAATGGTATGAAACAACCTGTGCTGCCAATAAATAACCACGTCCAGTAACAATACCCCCACGACAACGAGTACTGCACTGACTAGCGTGCTATCTGATGCAAACAGAATGTTGAATAGGCCGTGGCCTTTTTCGCTAGCCCACAACGATACGCCTACTAATGAAGCTGGCACAAGCAGTCGAGAAACCACTGCACCAAAGACAACCATAGACAGATTGCCTACCCACCGCTCTTTGCGAGATAGTGTTGATTTGCGCGCAGGTAAAAACGCTTCTAGCATCGCCATGATGAAGAATACCGAAATAAACACGGAAAGTCGGATTACTGATGTAGTGTCCATTCACCCTACTCTTCTTATTGCTGGTTTAATTACTGGTTTGATTTCTGATTACTCGCGTTAGACTGCTCTACCCGTTTAAGTGTAGCAAAGCCCCCGCTTATTCTTGTCACTATGGTAACGAAACAGGCCGCTGCAAAACAGTAGGCCATAATAGGAAAATGATTAGGCCAGATACAAAACGCTAAAAAGACAGCTATCGTCTCGGCACCTTCAGTTAGCCCTTGCATGTAATAAAAGCTTTTATTCGCAAACTGCGGGCGGTCAATATTGAATTTCTCTGCCGCTACTGCGAATGCAAGAAAGCTGCTTCCCGTGCCAATAAAAGTGGCCAACAATACCACCGCAGGTATGCCCCATTCACTGGGGTTCGCAATGCCGAACGCTAATGGAATTGACGCATAGAATAGAAAATCTAAGCAAATATCTAAATAGCCACCGGCACTGCTACTGCTTTTTTGATATCTAGCAAGCTCGCCGTCGATGCCATCACACACTCTATTGAGTATGATGACGCCAAGGGCCCCTAACCACCAGTTAAGTATTATTAAAGGCACGGCTATCAAACCAACAATAAACCCTGCAAGAGTAACGTGATTGGGCGTGATACCGCGCTTGTCTAACTCAACAACTATAGGCCTTAGCAGCGGCTTGATAAACGGGGTTACTTTGGCATCTAACATGATGATAGCTCAATCGTTTGACCACCCGCTGACACAGCATCGGCGTTGTCATGGGTAACGAGTAGTGCAGGTATATTGCGCTCGCGCAACTGCGTGAATGTCCATTCTCGAATTTGCTGTCTAAGCGCTGTGTCTAATTTACTAAAGGGCTCATCAAGTAATACCGCCTGCGGCTCTGCAGCTAACGTACGCAATAGAGAAATACGACTTTGCTGACCGCCAGACAGTGTGGTTACCACTCTATGCTGCATTCCCTCTAACTCAACAGCGTGAAGCAGCTTTGCCACAGCGTCTCGTTTTCTGCTCTTTGTTTGATACTTAGCACTAGGCATAGCGAACATAATGTTCTGCTCTACCGTCATGTGCTCAAACAAAAGTGCATCTTGAAACATAACACCAACGCCGCGCCGATGTGGCGGCTTACTAGCTAAATTCGTTCCATCTATTAAAATGGAACCCGAGAACGAAAAAGGCGTGTCGAGATGTCCTGCTATTGCCTGAAGCAGCGTTGACTTACCCGACCCACTTGGCCCCATTACCGTTAAAATTTCACCCTTTTCAACGGTGACATCAAGGGAAAGTAGTAAAGCGCTCCCTTTAAAAACCTTAAGCTCTTTGAGTGTCAGTGCCATTTACGCTCTCTTTTCTGTTAGATAGATCATACGCTTCTTACACTTTTACCTGTGTTAGATTTATTTGTACTTCGTGTGTTTGTGCTAGGTTTGAAGAGTATGTTCGATAGCCACCATGCCAAACCAAACCCACACAATGGCATTACAGCTTGAATAACCACATAGGCCGCACTTAACCTTGCGCTGCTTCCCGCAGCTAACGCCACTGCCTCTGTGGTAACTGTAGAAATTGCCCCGCCCGTGGTGAGTAACGTAGGAAGGTACTGGCTGAAGCTAATTGCCAACCCTAAAGCGAAGGCGACCAGAATGGGCCCAATGAGCAGAGGAAGTTTTACTAAAAAGAACACTTCCATTGGTGATTTGCCAAGGCTTAGCGCCACCATTACATAACGGTTATCAAACTTTCGGTACGCTACAGCCAGTGATAGGTACACATAAGGAATCACATAAACCATGTGCGCCACATACACATGAAACCAAACGGCATCCTTTAAAATAAGCTGCTGGAACCACACTAAGCCATACAGAAAGGCGACCCCAGGTACTAACAGAGGTAAAAATAAGGCGGTAGGAAGTAGCAGCGAAGCCCGTGTCTTTGCAGCATTCAATGGTTCGCTCTCAAGCGTAAGTAACACTAATACTAACGCACTGAAGCTTACGCTAACACCTAATAACACGGTATTCGATAAGGGCGTTAACACCGCGTCGAACACAGTGTTCCAGTGAAGCATAGTGACGTCAGCCGGTATAATGTTAGGAAACGTCCACTGCTTTGCAAACGAAAACGCAACCAGTGTGTAAACTGCACTCACCACTAGCACCACATACGCTACCAATAGTAGGTAGGCTGTGGCGCTAATTGCTTTATCGGTAGCGTGTCGCTTCCCGCGCTGCAGCCATTTTTTACCATAAAAGATGATTCCTTTCTCGACTGCCAACATCACAATAACAGCAAACACAGCGATACCCACCTGCACGACAGCTGCAGAGGAGGCCTGCAAACGCATAGATAAGTCAATATGATTAAACCAATGCAGTACGACTACGGCTAGGGTACTTGGATCATTGGGCCCAAGTATGAGCGGAATCTCTACGTTTGAAACCGCAAAAACCAATACGGCTAAAAGGGGCAGTCGTATTTGTGGAAATACTACGGGCAGCACTAATTTGAAGAAAATAGCGATAGGTGAGTACCCAAGAGCGGTACCTGCTTTGAAGTAACCGTTAATTTTCTCCTGTATCAGCGGCTGTGACATCACACTTATTGCCATGAGAAGAATGAACGGAATTTCTTTTAACACTAACGCTAATATAATGCTGATGCCGCAACTATCGAAAAGGAAAACACCTTCATTTGCAGAGGCAATGGCGCTGCTATCAAACGTAAAAAGCCGGGCAAAGAACCCCGATGGGCTCAGTAAGAATACGAGTGCTATTGCTGCACCGGCGTGTGGCAGCACCAAAAAGGGGCTTAACACTATCTGTAATCGAGAGAGCATTCGCGAGCGATAAAATACAGACAGCAACACAAACGCAAATACCGCTGCAATCACCGTCGCCACTACGCCGGTGAAAAGTGAAAGCCACATCATGCTGTGAATGCCTGCCACATCGAATAATGCGGCGAAAACGCGAAAATCAAATTGATCCGCGCCAATGGCCGGAAAGTAACCCATGGCAGGCAAGAAGACCCCAATAACGCCAGCCACCACGGGAATAATCAGTAAGCAAAGTAATAACCACTTCGCCCAAACGGTAAGACTATTAAATGGGCCTTGCGACAAGCTTCGGTTTCTATTCTTATACAGAGGCTTAGATTGAGGCTTAGATTGAGGCTTAGATTGAGGCTTAGATTGAGAATTGAAATTAGGCATCAGTATCTCGCCCCGTATCGCTCTTCCCAAGCCTGTCTCAGCGCATCGGTCCAACTTGCGTGAGGCTCTGCGTACAGAGGCGTTGACTGAGACTTATCAAGTGCTGAAGGATGAGACTGCTGGGTTTCAAACATGCTTTTTTGCGATGCGGATAACACGCTAGTATCAAGTACGGTGTCGTCTCCCCATACCTGTAAACGTTGTTTTTTTGCTTGGGCCTCAGGGGACAATAGAAAATTGACTACCGTCTTTGCCGCCGCTTGATTAGGCGAATTAAACGTTAGCCCTATAAAATGGACATTTGCCAAACTACCGTCTGACATTGCAAAAGTCCGCACATCCCGCGGTAAATCAAACCGCTCTACCGCACTTGGTATTTCTGCAGCGGTAAACGAAAAAGCCAGCGAAAGTTCACCGTTTCCAACTAATCGCTGTAGCTGAGATGCTTGTCGTACCATGTATTCGCCATTACGCCACATTGTGGGATGCAGCGCATCAAGGTACGCCCATAACGAGGGAGTAATCTTCTCTAGGGATTTTTGGGTAACGGGGCTATAAAATAGCGATTGGTTTGACGAATTGAGGGCAATAGCAGCGTACTTGATAAAGCTTATACCTAAATAGTCAGTTACCACTGGATAGGTAAACCGACCAGGCTGCTGTTGACTGAACTGCAAAAGGGCCTGAAGAGTCTGGGGTACTGGCTCATTGAATGAATCAAAGTGCGATTTGCGGTAGTAAAACACCATAGATGCTTTACCCCACGGCGCTTCCATTCCCAGCGTTGGCTCACCAAAGTCTGTCACCATCGCTGAGTTATTACTTGGATTTGTTAACACAAAGTTTGCAATATCACGTACCCATCCCGTTGCCAGCAGCGCATTCTTTTTCATAGCAGCGAAGTTTTCACCATTGATCCAAATGAGATCGACACTGCCATTATTTAAATTACCCGCAGCTTTTTCTGCTAGTACTCTTGAAACCGCGTCGCTGGTATCGGCAAGCTTTACGTGCTTTAACGTAATGCCGTGTTTGCGCTCAACCCTATCGGCAACCCACTTAAGGTAACTATTTACCTGCGCACTGCCGCCCCATGCGTGAAATCGCACAACGGGGCTAGGATCAGTTTTGGGATTAGCACCTGGGTCAGGAATAGCAATGTCATTACCATCTACAGACGGCTCGGCATAAGCACTACCTGCGATTACAAGCATTGTTAGGCATGCTAACCGGACAAAAGCTATGATTGCATCGCAAGTGTTTTTTGCGATGCTCACAGGTAAAAAAACGCACGTACTTCTCATTATGACTAATTTTTCACTGCCGCTTTTGTGTCGTTCAACGACCAGTCGTATTCTAGGTAATCAACATCAGCTTTACCGCTTTCAATTAAATCAACTTGAGCACTGCTTAGCGCCATCGCGTCTTTATATAAAAGGATAAACTCAGACACCGACTGAGTGTTCTTCCAGTTTTTTTCAAAATCGCCCTCATACCATGAGAAAATTTTTGATAAATAGAGTGTCTCGTTTTCTATCTTGTTGCGGGAATTATCGCTTAAAAAACGCTTAGTTTGCATATCGAGCTGAGCGTCTAATCGCTCGCCCACATAGGCCTCTTCTCGCAACGCAGGGCAGCCAACGCTTGCACAGTTAACCGCAAAGTGAATACGTGGCTCGCTGTATTTATTGTCCCCTCTTATTAAATTGTGCTCTATATCGTCAAGGGAGCGGGATTTACCGAGAAGCGGGGCTATCTCTTTGTCCCAAGGAGAGGAAAAAAAGCTGCCTAAGTCTCGAATAGACTCAAGTTCAGGGTATTCGGTAAGAATTAAATCGATGGTATAGGCGTTATACGCATTAATAAGAAATGCTAGCTGTGTATTTTGATCCCACGAGTCGAAAGTACGCGGCGGCACTGCGGCTAGTTGGTCAAGGTAACTGCTTAATTGGCTTTGATCACGCTTAAAACCTTTATAGTCAACTTGAGTACTGGCTCCACCGTCGATAGTCACCACATGTTTATCGAGTAGTGCGCTGTATTTCTCATGTAATTTGCTGTCTGCGAACGCGTTTAGCGAAAGGATGGATAACGCGCAGCCTATTGCTGCGCCCGTGCTTATTCTCTTGAGCATTTTCATCAGTGCATTTTCACGTATTTTTTTAGGTGCCCTTCTAGTTGTTAATTTAGGTACTAGTTTAAATGCTAGATTAGGTGCACTGGTACAAAAGTCACTCTCAGCGGTAGGTGAGAATATACCGAACTTCACTTTACTCAATTGCATGATTAGCCCCTGCGCCATGTGTGAAACTTCTCAACAAAGCTTAATAGCTTTTCAGGTTGATTCGCGCGTTTCCAATTACCGGCAGCGTACTTAGCGCCTTCCGCCCACGTTGGATAGGTATGAATGGTGCCTAAAATTTTGTTTAGCCCCAATCCGTGCTTCATGGCGATAACAAACTCTGCCAGTAAGTCTCCAGCGTGTTCAGACACCACAGTTACACCCAAAATTTTGTCTTTGCCAGGCGGTGTAAGTACCTTAATAAATCCTTTGCGGGCGCTTTCTGTCACCGCTCTGTCTAGTTCCGCAAACTCGTATCGCGTCACTTCTACGTCAATGTCTTGCTCCACAGCGTCTCGTTCACTTAAACCAACTCTCGCCACTTCAGGGTCGATGAACGTTGTCCAAGGAATAACGCTGTAATCCACTTTGAATTTTTTAAACGTTCCAAATAATGCATTTACCGCTGCAAACCAAGCTTGGTGTGCTGCAACATGGGTAAATTGATACGGCCCCACTACATCCCCCGCAGCATAGATGTTCGGCATGAGTGTTTGCAGGTACTCATCGGTTTCAATCGTTCTGTCAAACTGAATACCCAGCTTCTCAAGGCCAAAGCCATTGAGGCGCGCTTTACGTCCTACTGCAATAATAACTTCGTCATAGGCAACGTCGATTTCATTGCCATCTTTAGCAACCACCAACACTTTGTCATCACCACGGGTTTCAAATCGCAATGCATCATGCTGTGTTAATACGTTAACGTTGCTCTCTGTGAGCACCGATTCCACATAGTCGGCCACATCCGTATCTTCACGCCCCATTAAACGCGGCGCACGCTCTACCTGAGTAACCTCACTGCCCAATCGGGCGAAGGCCTGCGCTAGTTCGCAACCAATAGGTCCGCCGCCCAGCACGATTAATCGCTTAGGTGCATCGTCTAATTCGGCAAACTTAGTCCAAAGGGTGTCTGAAGTAACGTATCCGCTTTCCTCGATACCTGAAAGCTCTGGAATAAACGGGCTAGCGCCAGTAGCAACAACAATATTTTTGGTGGTTAGGCGCTTTACTTCGCCTTCATTGGTTTTAATTTCTACGGTCCATGGGTCGATGATGGTCGCATAGCCTTTTACCACATCCACACCTAGCTCTGTGTAGCGCTCTACGCTGTCGTTAGGGGCGATGGTTGCGATAACTTCATGCACCCTTTTCATTACCTTTTTAAACGACATAGTCGGTAAAACTGGGTTTAGGCCGTAATCTTCGGCATGGCGCATTTGATTAGCGACTTTGGCCGTTTTTATAATTGCTTTACTTGGCACACAGCCATAGTTAAGACAATCTCCACCCATCTCGCCTGCTTCGATAAGCGTTACTTTCGCTTTAACCGCTGCAGCAATGTAGCTAGTCACAAGACCACCCGCGCCTGCACCGATAACCACTAAGTTTCTGTCGAAGGTTTTGGGCTTGGTATAACCTTTGTAAACGCGACGACGGTTAACAATGGCCACAATCCCTTTCGCAATCCAAGGAAATATACCCAGTAAAACGAAGGAAAAAAGTAGCTCAGGGGATAAAATGCCCGAGAGGCTATCAATCTGCGCTAACTGGGTACCTGCATTAACGTAAACAACCGTACCGGCAAGCATGCCTACTTGGCTTACCCAGTAAAATGTCCAGGTTTTGATAGACGTTAAGCCCATCAATAAATTGATTAAAAAGAATGGAAATACCGGCACTAACCTAAGGGTAAATAAATAGAATGGCCCTTGCTTTTCAACGCCCTCATCAATTTTCTTCAGCTTCTCTTTAAACTTATTACGTACCGTATCTCGCAAAATGAACCGGGCAACTAAAAAGGCCAGTGTTGCGCCTAAACTAGACGCAAAGGACACAATAATTAGTCCTTGGAACAAGCCAAATAGCGCGCCAGCGGCTAACGTAAGAATAGCCGCTCCGGGTAACGACAGCGCCGTTACCGCTACGTAAATCGCAAAGAAAATCGCGACGCTTAACACCGGGTTTTCAGATATTTGAGTTTTGAACGTATCTAGCGAGCCTTTCATTCCCTCTAGCGTCAAATACGTGTTTAGGTCAAAATAGAAAAACCCAACGACAGCAGCTGCAATGACGGCAAGCAACGCGATTTTCTTAAACATTTTTATTCCTTAAGTGCGCTTAAAACGCATACTGCATAGTTAACTGAACATGACGAGGTACATTAGGCATAACAAGGGTTGCACCAAAAAAACCGCCTTCAAACAGTGGTTGCCAGTTGTCCTGATCAGTGACATTTATAACGTCTGCACGAACACGTAATTGTTCATTAATGCGATAGTCCGCATTTAAGTCAAGGGAATACTGGTCGCGAATGTTTACCGTTTGCAAGAAATCTAATGGGAACGACTTGGTGTAAAGAGCGCTTGCGCCTACTGCGAAGTCATCGGTTAACTGCCAGCCTGTATTCAATGACACCATTTGACGAGGTATGCCCTGCACTCGACTATCCGAAGGGGCAAACGCCGTAAACGATGGTGAGCCAACGCCTGTACCGTTAACAATATCGGGGCGACTGTTATCGAAGGCATCAATCACTTGTGACGTGCCTTGAAAGGCTGCTGAGTCATCAAAGCGCGCGTCTAAGTAACTATACGCTGCGTTCACCCACACATCATTGTGTTGGTAAAACACCTGAAACTCTGCACCTTGGGTTTTAACGCCGCTATTGCTGCCATCGCGGTTACGCAAACTACGGGTTTGGTCAAACACCGATGCCTCTGCATACCATTCGCTGCTAGGTGAATATTTTACACCCACTTCATACAGCGTATTTTCAGTGGCGAAATTCAGCGGATTAATCTCGTTATTTCCGCCCAGTACCGTACCACCTCCCATGCTATTTGAGGTGGCATCGTTTTCGGAAAATGCAGCGTAAAGATTTATCGCGTTGGTAAGCTTGTAAACCGCACTTAGCTGATAGCTACTTAAGGTATCGCTGTAGGTATCAGAGGCTGCTTCAACGCCCTCTGGCGATAATGGATCTCGCGCCTCAACATCGTAGTAATCAATTCGCACACCGGCAATAGTGGTTAATTTATCGGTCCACTTTGATTGCTGCTGCACCGCTACGCCGGTTTGCCACGTGGTAGAGTCTGTGGTGTCAGATAAATTGAAATCGCCAGCCCCGTCACCGTCTAGGTCGTATTGGGCACCAGGCGAGACAAATACGCCTGGGCGCAACTGCACTAAACGGGCTTTTTGTGCATCAGTAAGGGGAATTACGCGGTTTGAGAGCGGGCCTGTTAAATCGATAGGGTTATCGGCTTCAGTGGTAAATTGGCTGTAGCCCAACACATCGTTATAGCGAATTGATAATCCAACCGTTGTGGTTTGCGAGTCAGACCACTGATAATCAACCTCTGTTCTATTTTCGAAGGTATCAGCACCATCGATTATTTCAACAAAGCTGTTTTGCGCCACTTCTTCGCGCTCTAAATATTGATAATACGATAAGTTGCGAATAGTGATGTTGTCAGCGTATTGATAGTCGATGCTGCTACGCACCACGGTGGTGGTTGCACCATTAATATCATCAGGGTTGGTAAATACACGATTACGTGGAATAACTACCTCACCGGTGGGTGAAATTATTGCGCCCGCACCAGGTACCGTGCTGCCGTTAGGCTGAACGCCCTGACCGGTAATGTACAAGCCATCATCGATTAACGATTGAGTGGGTCTGTTAATACCCGCGTTGTCCGGATAATCGGTATCATAGTATTCAGCACTAATATCCCAAGTTAGTGCATCACTTGGGGTGTAGCGATAGGCAGCGAAGAGATTAACGCTGTCTCGCTCTGCAAAATCGTAAAAGCTGCCGTGATCGAGGTATTCTGCGCTTATGCGAAAGCCGCTTTTGCCCTCTTCAATCGCCGTATTGACATCGACCTGTCCAGAGTATTGCTCCCAACGGCCTGCGCGAAGTGTCACCTTACCTTGCGTTCCTTGCGTTGAGGCGGCTTTAGTTTGCAAATTAACAAACCCGCCGTTTCGCTGTGTACTACCAAATAATACAGGAGACGGGCCTTTAACCACGTCGACTTGTTCTACGCCATTGAAAGACAGCGGCAGTCCGAAACCATTGTTACCGGCCTGGCGACGAATACCGTCTTGGAACAATTCACCTAGCTGGCCTCTTATGCTTGGCAAGCTTGGTGTACCAAAACCACTTGATGCATAGGCATTGGGAGCAGCTTTGACAATGTCGTGTAAATCATTAATGTTGAATGCTTCTAGTGCCTCGCTAGACAAGGATGTTACTGAACGGGGTGTTTCTGCCGCTGACATTCCGGCGCCAAAGATACCTTTTAACTGATTGTCACCCGGATTTAAATTGCCAACTGAAGACGCATTTCCTTTCACTTCTACAACTTCAATATCCCGTTCTTGGGTTTGTTGTGCTTGCACGCCTTGGCTAACTGCAAGAGCCAAGGTACTGATGGCGAGGCCTAATAGGTTATTCATGTATGTTTCCGTTTTTTAATATTATGTGACAAGACCGATACGTTATTAAAAAAATTTCAGCGCATTTTTTATTTTTTGAAATTTTTTGTTCTCGACCCCGTTCTTTATTAACAACATTTATCTCATAACCAATTGGAGACCTTTATGGGTCAATCAGCTACGCATTCACACCTTTCTACGCAATCAGATGTTATTACTACTCGACTACCTTGGGCGTTACTGGCACTGCGCGTCACTGTGTTCATCGTGATGTTCGTGTGGACACTCGATAAATTTGTAAACCCTGCCCACGGCATGGCTATCTTTGAAAAATTCTACGGTATTGGCGGTGTGCCAGAAATGGCAGTATACATTATGGGCCTATTTCAGCTTGCGCTTGTTTTTGCTTTTCTTGGCGGCGTGGCTAAGCGATCTACCTATGGGCTTATCTTCTTACTTCACGGTGGCTCAACGCTGTCGTCATTCCCTCAATACATTGACGCGTTCAGTCATTTGCTCTTTTTTGCCGCTTGGCCAATGTGGGGCGCGTGCTTTGCACTGTATATTCTTCGCGAAGCAGACACTAAATTTACTCTTTCTAAAAAGTAGCCTTAAACACTGAAGCGCCAACACAGTAAGCTAGCCCACTAAGACAAATGCGGGGCTAGCATGCTGAGCTAAATAGACGGGCTAACGCGCTACTTGGCAGCAGCATATAGCTGCTGCCATTCATTTTCTGTTACCGGCATCACCGATAAACGCCCGCCTTTGGTTACCAATGGTATTTCGGTAATATTTGGCATCGCTTTTATTTCAGAAAGAGGAAGCACACGGTTAAACGACTCTACGTGTTTTACGTCTACGCAGTACCACCTAGGCTTGTCAGTGGTTGCTTTGATATCGTAATAATTGGACTCGGGGTTAAATTGACTAACATCTGGATAGCCTGCTTTCACAACTTCGGCCACTCCCGCGATACCCACCGTTTTGCAACTCGAGTGATAAATAAATACTAAGTCGCCTAGCTTTATACTGTCGCGAAGAAAGTTTCTCGCCTGATAGTTTCTCACGCCATCCCAGGGTTCACTTTGGTTCGGCCGTTGTGCTAAATCATCAATAGAAAAAGCGTCGGGTTCGGTTTTAAACAACCAGTAAGCCATAGCGGTATCTTCATTTTTATTATTCACATTCCCTTAAGTATACAAAGGGCGCTTATTTAATGACAGCGCTATACCCCCACCGCAGCAACACTGCTATAATCGCGCCTCATTTCTGAAAATTTGCCTAGCGCCAACACGCCCAAGCTTTTCAGGCAAACTCTGTTTTTTTATATGTGATCATTATGCAAGCCACCATTAAAGCCGACCGCAGTCTGTTTTCTTACCCTAAATATTGGCCCCACTGCCTCGGCACAGCGCCGTTTCTTCCTATGTCAAAGGAGGAGATGGATGCATTAGGTTGGGATAGCTGCGATGTTATTTTGGTGACAGGCGACGCCTATGTAGACCACCCAAGTTTTGGTATGGCGGTAATAGGTCGCGTACTAGAAGCCCACGGTTTTCGCGTAGGCATCATTGCTCAACCAGATTGGAAGAGCAAAGACGACTTTATGAAGCTTGGCAAGCCAAACCTTTATTTTGGTGTGACTGCCGGCAACATGGACTCCATGATTAACCGCTACACGTCAGATAAAAAGCTGCGTCATGACGATGCCTATACGCCGGGCAACGTAGGTGGTAAGCGTCCAGATAGAGCGGTGACGGTGTATGCTCAGCGTTGTCGGGAAGCCTTTAAGGGCGTGCCTGTTATTGCTGGTGGTATTGAAGCAAGCCTTCGCCGTATCGCCCATTATGACTACTGGAGCGAGAAAGTCCGCCGTTCGGTGTTATTCGATTCAAAAGCCGATATGCTTTTCTTTGGAAATGCAGAGCGTCCATTGGTTGAAGTTACGCACCGTTTAGCCGCGGGTGAAAATATTGCGGACATGCGCGATATTCGCGGCACCGCGATTATTGTGAAAGAGGCGTTGCCCGAGTGGCAAGGTGTAGATTCCACATCCCTTGACCGTCCTGGCAAAATAGATCCTATTCCAAGCCCTTATATTATGGAGCCGGAATGTGACTCTGAGGAAAAAGACAGCAAAAGTAGCGAAGCACCCGACGCTGCTCCCATTGTTATTCAGCCACCTCAAAAAGAGAAAGAAAAGCGTAAGCCTTGGGAAAATGTGTACGTTAAGCTTCCTGCTTACGAGACGGTTAAAGATAATAAAACGCTTTACGCACACACATCGCGAATTTTGCATCAAGAAACGAACCCAGGCTGCGCACGAGCACTTATGCAGCGCCACGGTGACCGACATATTTGGATAAACCCTCCAGCGATGCCTCTTGAAACTGAAGAAATGGATGCTGTGTTTGATTTGCCCTATCAGCGCATACCTCACCCGGTTTATGGCGATGCGAAAATTCCAGCCTACGACATGATCCGCTTCAGCATCAATATTATGCGAGGCTGTTACGGTGGCTGTACGTTCTGCTCTATTACTGAGCATGAAGGCCGAATTATTCAAAGCCGCTCTGAAGATTCTATTATTAGAGAGATAGAGCAAATTCGCGATACCGTACCCGGCTTCACTGGTGTTATTTCTGATTTGGGCGGCCCTACGGCCAACATGTATCGCTTGCGATGTAAAAGCCCTAAAGCGGAAGCAACCTGTCGTCGCCCTTCTTGTGTATACCCCAGTATTTGTGCCCACATGGACACCGATCATAAGCCGACGATAGACCTTTATCGTCGTGCGCGTAACTTACCGGGAATAAAGAAAATTCTTATTGCTTCCGGCGTTCGTTACGACTTAGCCATTGAAGATCCTGAATATGTTAAGGAGCTGGCCTTACATCATGTGGGTGGCTATTTAAAAATTGCCCCTGAACACACAGAAGATGGCCCGCTTTCGAAAATGATGAAGCCTGGTATGGGCACCTACGATCGCTTTAAAGAGCTGTTTGACAAGTATTCTGAAGAAGCAGGCAAAAAGCAGTACTTAATTCCGTATTTCATTGCCTCTCATCCAGGTACTACTGATGAAGACATGCTTAGTCTTGCTATATGGCTTAAAGAAAATAAGTTTAAGCTAGATCAAGTGCAAAACTTTTACCCCTCGCCCATGGCTACAGCAACCACCATGTACCACACAGAGGTAAATTCTCTTCGTAAAGTCACGAAGGACAGTGAAGAAGTACCATCAGCAAAAGGTGAAATTCATCGCCGTCTGCACAAGGCGATGCTGCGTTATCACGATCCTAAAAACTTTGCGCAAATTCGTAAAGCGTTGGTCAATATGGGCAGAGAAGATCTTATTGGTCGTGGTCCTCAGCACTTAGTGCCACCTGAAACTGCCGATGAAAAGCGTCAAAAAGCGCAACGTGGGCGCAAAGGTGAGCGAGCGTTGACCAAGCACACCGGCTTACCTCCGTCATTTCAGCGTAAAAGCAATGGCAAGACCGGTGGTAAAGGCAATACCCAGAACACCAAATCAGGAGGCCGTCAGGAGCAAAGCTCTGGTTCAAATAGGAACGGAGGCAAAGGCGGATTTAGCGGCAACCAAGCTGTCAACGTTGGCAACAAGTCAAACAGACCTAAAGCCCAGCGGTCTAAATAAGCACGGTATAAATAAGCGCAGTATAAATAAGCGCAGTATAAATAAACGAAAGATAGTGCAATAAAAAAGCAGTGTTAAACACAAGCTTTAAAAAACTAAAAAAGGGCCTTTTGATAACTAAAAGGCCCTTTTTGTCTTTAAGAGTGTGTATACCGCAATTCACAACTAATACATATGAACTATCGCTTCACTGCCACACAATCAACTCCGTCAAGCAGCATCTCTTCATTGTTCTGTTCGTTACGAATAAAGCATTCATCACCGCGTTTTAGCAACGTAAACACAAACGCAGGATTACTGTGTCTGCCGTCAATAGGCAAACTTCGCTTATCCATTGCGCCTTTGCGCTCAATACTTAAGGTAGACGACGCAGTAAACGCAGTATCTGCTAGGGTGATATCCATGCCGCCAAACCACTGACCAATCGCCGTTTCGATAACAGCCACGCTGTCAGTCCCTGAGGTCGCCACACTTTGAGATGATGTCGCTAGTAAGGCCATTTCAGGTGAATCGGCTTTTGTGGAAGTGCACCCTACTGTCGCTGTCAAAACAAGCGTCAACACACAAGCTAACAGGCGTTTTGCTTTGTGTTTTTCTCTGCGCTTTAAGCACACCATTAGTTGTCGCCTCGAAGAATAGGCTCGTTAATTTTATTATGCAGTATCAACTCATCTCGCTGGGTATGAGGTGGCTTAATTGCTAGGGACGACTCGCTCGCATTAGATTGACCACTTGCTTGGCTGTCAGATGGCGCATTAAGTTGTGACCCAGATACTGAAGATGCAGTACTTACTGGGCATGCGCCAGATTCTGCATATTGTATTGCCGCTGACAGCATACCTTCACTGGCATCGCCAAGTGGTTTTGTGAAGTCATCTTGCACATCGCAACCTGGTAACTCAAAGTCAAAGTTGGGCGTTGAGCTAGGAATAAAGCCATCGGCGAAGTCACCAAACCCTTTGTTATTCACACCTTGGAATTGAATAGTGAAATAGGTGGTTCCGCAGTTATCTGTTGGATAAAACCCATAAGGCTTTCCGCACGTGGGTGTACCTATCTGTACCACTTCTACATCCACACCGCGCAATGAGTTAATCACCGCTTCACTGGCAGAACAGGTAGAACCGGTCGTAATGACGTATACCGTCGTTAACGATAAATCAGGGAGTAGCGTATTAGTGAGCACACCCGCATTGTAATCTATCTCTGTTGAGTAAAATGGCGTAGGGCTAATTGTAGAGCCGGTTACCGGGTTTCTTGTTGGATATTTATCGTTAAACTGTAATGTCTCAAAAATAGCGCCGTCGGTTTGATTTGGTCCCGCCACCATGTAAGAAACCTGAGACGCTAAAGCAAGTAACCCACCACCATTATATCGAAGGTCGATAACAAGCTCGGTAACGTTATCATTCACAAATTGATCAAATGCGCTTACCAGCGGCTCTTGCGCCGTACGAATAAAAGTGTTGAATTGAAAATACCCCATTTTACCCGCACTGGTCTCAAGCACAGTGACGTTTTGAACTGGCGATACTTCTATGTCAGCAGAGGTAACGCTCACTGATAACTCGCTACCGTCTACAAGCTCAAAAGTCAGATTGGTGGTGGTGCCACTTTCACTCGGAAACAGCCCCGCGTTAATCACATCCACCTCAGCCTGGGTATTAGCATTAACAAAATCTACGCCGTCGATGGTTTTCAGCGACGCACCACGGGGAATACCCGCAGTCTCTGCAGGCGAATTAGGCTCCGTATACTGCACAATGAGCTCTCTAGGCGCAGTCAAACTGACAAATTCCCACTCAACACCGTAGCCAGATGACACCCCGGTTTGCGTTAACGTATTGTACTCCTCAGTAGCGCGGGAGAAATGAAAATTGTCTTTCGGTGTACCGCTAGGCGTGAGCTCAGTGGTTCTGAGCTGTGCAAAGTAATCAGCGATTGTAAAGTTGGCCGGGTCGTTGTCGTCAACTTCGTCGTACCATAGGTATGTATCGTTGGTCCATGATCGCATCCACAGCTTTTCATCCATTGCAGTGCCAGCTTCATCAGGATAGGGATTACCTGAAAACGGATCGATACCGCTTCTTGGCGATTCACACTGGTTAATAAAATTTGATTCCGGTTCGTAAACGCCTGCCTGCCAGTCAGGTTCACTTGGCGTTTCTGACACAGGAGGTGGAGGAGGAGTGACGCTCGACTCAGGTGTGGTGTTAGAAGAACCACTACCACCGCACGCAGTGACAGATGAAATCACAAGAGCGGCTATCGTGAGCTCTCTTAGTGATGAAAAATTGCTTACCTTCATACAAATATTCCTTCTAGCAACCAGTGGAGTAAATGTTGCTCTCTGCGAAAACGTTGCTCTGTCCACAGTTCACTGATCAAAAAATAAACTCGATGTTGATATTGCCACACACATCCGCAATTTAACATTTATCTACTTTAAAATTTTGTAAAAAAACGCTAATGACAAAATTAGAGTACAGCGAGAATATTACTGAAACATTTTTAGGAGATTGCTCGTTTAAAATGAGTTAATCACTGTCTTTAAATGGCAGTTCTGCACTAGGGATAAAACCTATGGAAGGCTCTGTTAAACTTGAGATATAAAGCCCGTCCGCCGTTTGAAGTGCACCGGTGGTAAACGCATAGCCCCCGTCGGCAGATTGAAGGCTTTGCTGTACCTCACCTGTTGAGCTCACTTTTATGACGTGCCCGAGGGCCTCTGCACGTGGACTTAGCACAGCGGGCAAGCGCATTATGGCCTTTCGTAAAAAAGGGCTGACGGACAGTTTATCAATCATGCTGTTGCGCGGTGCGGCAAAGCCTAGCCAGTAATCCCCTTCCTTGGTGGTACTAATATTATCTGGAAACCCTGGTAGGTTATCCATAAACACAGTCACCCTGCCTCTATTAACACCTTTTAGCCAATAGCGTAATACACGGTATTTTCCCGTTTCATTCACAAGCACGCTATCGCCGTTGTTACTTATTGCGACTCCATTGGCAAAAATAAGAGCATCCATTATCACAGTTGAAGCCCCAGTAACGGGGTTATATTCGATAAGCCTCCCATTCCCCCTGTGCTCCATTATCTCAAGCATACTGGCCTTCAGCGTTCCGCCGTAATCTTGAGCAGCAAATTTGGATGTCGCATCAGTAAAGTAGACCATTCCATTATCGGCAATATCAACATCGTCGGCGAAAACAACCGCAGTATCTTTGCCACCATCCTCAACTTTATCGACTAATACGCTAACTGTGCCAGCGACATCAATCTTAAGTAGGCCTCGGTGTGCATCAGCAACGAATAGATTGTCGTCGCTATCGTACTCTACCCCAAGAGGACGACCTCCTGTGTTAACCCAAACCTCAAACTGGGTATCACTGGGGCGCTTTCTAAGAATATTTCCAGAATGACTCGATACAGCGATGACACCGCTTGCACTTATTGCAAGGTCCTCGGGGCCATAATCATCAGCCATTGATATATGTCGAAGCGCCTTTAATTTTTCATTCTGCTTGTAGCTTCCAACCAGGCCATTATCTTTTGGCGCTTGCCAAGATGCGGGTGAAATGGGTACAGGCCAAAAAGAGAAATAGGCCGCGCAGATACAAAGAAGAAAAAACGTTATTAGAAGTAAACGAAAAATGGCAGTGCCCACGGTGCAATCTCGTGTTGTTTCATATCAATTAATTTAATTAACATACCAACTGTATTTAAAAATAGACTCTTTATTTTAGTTATATTAAGTCATGCTGTACTGAATCATGTTTTGCTAAGTCGTACTTTACTAAATCATGTTTCCTAGGGCATATGATGCTGGCCCACGCTTTCCTTTGCTAGTCACTTTGTCAGCGACCCTGCCCTTTTTCGGCAAACCAAATGGTTAAATGTCTAGCGTATGCATCTAATTTTATGCCTCGCCCTTTCTTAAAAATTACAATTCGTTAAGTATCAATCTTTTACTGTAGCCACAGCGGTATTAACTATTCATTTATTACGAGTGCTGTGTTTATGTTTCTTCTATTGTGCGGGTGTCTTGTAGTTATCGTTGGCGGCATGGTGACTTTCCAAGCTCTATTTGCGCCATTAATTTTTATAAAACTCCCAAGCGAAGTTGCCCGGCCTTTTATTCGCACCTTTTTTCCCTTTTACTATTTGTATTTTGGCGCACTGAGTTTACTTGCTACCGCTTCTGCAATTATAAGCAGCCATTGGCAAGTGGCCTGGCTGATAGCGCCTGTCACACTCGGCTTCATTATTAGCCGTCAAATACTTATGCCACTGGCAAATCACGCCACCGATAACCAACAGGAAAAGAAATTCCAAATATACCACCGCCTCACCGTGTTAATTAATACGGTACAGCTGGTAGCGCTGTGCGTGGCTTTTTATTGGTTGTTGGCCCCCTATTAACGAGGAAAAGTGATGTCGATAATAAGCAAAGCGATGACCGACAACTCGATAAGTCTGGTAGACAAAGAGTTACGAGCTAGTCACGCCGGCGAGACCGGAGCAGTTTGGATTTACCGCGGCGCCCTTACCGCCGATTTCTTAGTGAGCATAGTGGCAGGCCTTTGGGCTAAGTTAAGCCCGCAAGCACAGAGTCGAAAAGAAAAGGAAAAGCAAAAGACAGAAGATGGCGTGTCTTCGTTTGCTTCTGAGCATCTGGCCACTGAAAAGAATCATCTCGATATATTTGAAAACCACATGCCCCCGTTTAGAGGCAGCTATATGCTGTTACTTTGGATGGTAGCGGGGTTTATGACAGGTTTTCTTCCGAGGATTTTGGGGCGCAACTGGTTTTTTTATACCATCTATTGCGTTGAATATTTCGTTGATGAGCACTACGAAGAACAGTGCTGTCTGCTTGAGAACCTTGAAACTACGCCCTTTGATGTTTTAGAAAAATTTAGACAGTGCCAGTCAGACGAGCAAAGTCACAGAGACGAAGCGTACAATGCAATGACTACTCCCCCAACGCATGCTATGAAATTATGGGGTAACATGGTAGGTAAAGGCTCGGCTATCGCCGTTATTATGGCAAAGAAAATCTAGGGCTTGTCAGCGTAAATAGATAACCATTAAGTTAGTGGGCTTCTGAGTAGGAAAGTACAAGTTTGAAAGTACAAGTTAGAAGGTGTAGATAGGAAAACGTAAGTGGGAAAAAAGACAAGAGAAAGGCCGCCACGACAATGTGACAACTGCAAGGTGGAAGCAGATGTTCAGTATCGCGTTAGTTATAAGGGTGAGTGGCATATTATCTGTAAAACGTGCCAGCTAGAGGCATCTGATTGCAGTGATTATATTTACGGCGGCACATGGAAACGCAATAAGCGTAATTAAAACCGCATGGGTGCGACTCACCTAACCAGCATCGCCCACAATATGAACGCCAATTCCTTTAAACCATCATTTTTAGCGACAACTTTAGCTACAATCCACTTCCTCATTCGTGCAAAATAGCGGAAGATAGCAGGGAAACTTAACATGGCTACGCGTAGATAAAGCCATTAATAACAGGGTAAGACCATGCCAAAGGCAAGTGAAATCAAAAAAAATCACACCATCGTTTACGGTGGAAAAACGTGTATTGTAAGAGATATTGATCGTTCAGTACCTCAGGGCCGCGCTGGCGGAAGCATATATCGTATGCGTATGTACGATGTCGTTAGCGGCGCTAAATTCGACGAAACATTTAAAGACTCAGACATGTTAGAAATGGCTGATTTAGTGCGCCGCCCCGTGATGTTTTCATACATGGACGGCGACGAATTTGTTTTTCTAGATAACGAAGACTACACACCTTATCACCTAAACAAAGAAAGTATTGCTGATGAAGCCTTGTTCATTAATGAAAAGACTGAGTCTATTCAGGTGTTAATTGTGAGTGATGTGCCTGTTGCCCTCGACTTGCCGATGAGCGTAGAGCTAGAAGTGGTTGAAACTGACCCGTCAATCAAAGGCGCTTCAGCAACCTCGCGTACCAAGCCAGCTACTTTATCTACTGGCCTTGTGGTGCAAGTTCCTGAATACATCAGTACTGGTGAATGGATAAAAGTAAACACTGAAGAACGCAAGTTCCAAAGCCGTGCCTAGGTGTTTATAAACCACGGTGCAAGGAATGTGGGTTTACTGATTGTGAAAAAAACAGTGCTTAACGCACTGTTTTTTTGTTTCTACCGTTATTTTTTAAGCTGAGGCACTGCTCCATCATCAGCCCTACTCATTGCTATGGTTCACGCTTGCACATGTCGTAACCGAAAAGAGCGATAAAACGCCCACACTACATACCCCGTCAACGGTATATTTAGCTGAAGGGAGGACACAGTGAAACTGGCTTTTCCGTGAGTAACCCCATAAGCAACCAACAAGCAAAGCACGCTTAGCGCTGAGATTAGCAGCCATACTGACTTAGTGAACCGCGCGCTCGCGGCTGCAGCAAGGGTATTAAGTAAAATAAAGCACCAAAAAACCGCTGTTAACGACCCTTCGTAATACATATCAACCACTGCGGTAAACGACAGTGCACTAATACTGCCCCAGACAGCACTGTGCCACAATCGTGTGGGTAATACCGGATAGGCTTTTTTCGATAGCCAAATCTCCATACCTGACACACAGAGAATAGTTAACATTACGCCAAACACAAAATACAGCCACTTGCTCGTTAGCCCTGCAAAATCACCAAAGTGTAATCGATACATAGACCAAATAACTTGCTTGCCCCACTCGCCATTTTCATAACCCGCAACACCAATAAAATCGCCATTCGAGTCAAATCGGTAGCCCTCTGCGTAAATCATTTTTTGAGGCGCTTTGGCGTATATTTCAATAAATTGTTGCGGCGTTCCCACTTCATGCACGGTGAGAAAAATGGGCGACTTTTCTGGTGCGAGAACATCCATTTGAGAGAAGGCCTTCGCTATATCTGCTTTACCTGATTGGGGCGCTATTACAGGGTCGGGCGTAAAAACTTGTTCTACAACTGCGTCTCTATCACCGTTGTAATTCAATTGAGCCACTGTTACTAAAATGATACCGGCCATACCGAAATACGTGCCTGTTACCCCTATAATGAGATGAAACGGCGATGCCCATAAGCCAAAGCGATTGTGAAGGTCAATTTTGTGCTGCTGTCGATTACCCCCTTTGCGCAGCGCGAATGCATCTTTGGCGATTCGTTTATGAGCAATAATTCCGGTAATAACCAATGTACAGATTAATGCACCTAACGAACTCACCAAAATCATTCCCCAACTTTTTGGTAGGTGTAGGTACAGGTGTAAATCCACCAGCATCTCGGTAAACGACACACTTTCTTTCTCAATCAACTCGCCTTTTTGAGTCGCAAAGTAGCTTTCGTTGTCGTTTTCAACAACAAGTCGAGGAATATCAGATGTGGGGAAGACTGCGTATAAATGCTTAGTGTCTTCTGGATGCTTGTCTAAAAAGCGGTTCATGGCTTTATTTACAGCGTCAGGCGTAACCGATGGCATTTCTTCTATATGAGGCTGTTCCCAACGCTCAAATTCCAAGTGAAATACGGCAACAGTGCCAGACAGACACACCAGGTATAATAAAACGCTAAGAAATACCCCTACCCAGCTGTGTGCATGTAATGCTTTTTGTTTAGTAATTTTATTCATAATTTAGCTTCAAATAGGCGCTATGCGCACAACCAGTAAACCAAGTAGCGCAAGTACTACATAGGTAATAAGTGGCTGTCTTTTCTTTGACGACGCTAGGTAATGGTAAGCACAAAGCCCCCATACCAGCGGAAGAAGAATGACTGATAAGGCTAACTGCCCCGCCGTAGAAAAAGGCATTGAGGCAGAAAAACCGAGACTTATAAGCACGCTGGTGACAAGCAGCACGAACAATACGCTGATAAAGTGTGCGCCATTAATTAGCAACGTACTACGCGATAGGTCGAGAGATTTTGGTGATGGCGTATTTTTAGGTGCGGGTAGTATTCGTTGACTAGCCATAATAAATAACCAAGCCAACAGCCCGGGCGCTAATAAAGCGTAAAGCACACCGAACTCCCAGCCCTGTGCATACGACCAGCAGACACAAGAAAGTACCAACAGTAACAGCCCAATGATAAGAAAAGCTGACGCTTGAGAGCGCCAGCTTTTAAATAAGGTTGCTACAGTTGCAATGGAAAGCGTTCCAGCTACAAACGTCAACATGCTAGCTCCTAAAACGAATAGGTAATAGAGGCATTAATGGTGCGTCTGACGCCAGGAAAACAATCGCCCCGGGTGAGACATGACGTTAGGTATTCTTTATCAGCTAAATTTCTGATATTAAGCTGTAAATCTAGGTCTCTATTAAGCTGATAAGCTAGCATGGCATCAACTAGCGTATAGCTAGGCGTTTCGTAGCGTAAACTTGCGTTTTCTGACACGGTTTCGCCTACATACCTAACCCCAGCGCCCATGCGCAATCCCGCTGTAAATTCTGGTGCATAGTTAATCCACAAAGAGCCATTCTTATCTGGCTGTGCTGCAAATGCATAGCCATTGGGGTCTTCTGTATCCATTGAAGAGGCAGCAAATTGAACGCTAATAGTGTCAAAGGTGAGTTCACCCTCAACTTCCACACCGCTTATCTCCGCCACGCCTTGCTGCTGACCAAATTCAGCCGGTAAGTTGTTGGGGTTGGGTAAGTTTGATACTTCAATATCGTAATAAGCTAGCGTCACATAACCGGGAATAGACGATAACTCATACTTAATACCCGCTTCATACTGACGCCCTTCCTCTGGCTCAAGTTGATTATTGTTTACATCAAGGCCCACTACAGTTTCAAACGATTCAGCAAAGCTTACATAAGGTGAAAAACCATTTTCGAAGCGATATAACGCACCGGCAGCAAATGAGGTTTTTGAATCATCTTGCTCGGTTGTCCCGTTGTCGTTGTTTACGCGATCGTGGCGTAAACCTAAGGTAAAACGCCAATTATCATAAGAGATGTGATCTGATAGATACACACCAATATCGCCCACCTCTTGAGATGGCGCATCGTTGTAGATTGCGTCAAATACTGACTGTTCTGGCGCCCCAGTATACACTGGGTTTGCGAGGTCGAGCATATAAGTAAAGTCGCCTTGCAATGCACCGCCCCCGAAAAAATAAGCACTGTTGGCATCGGTGTCTACATGTTGATATTGCCCGCCAATAAGTAGTTCATGTTCAACGCTTCCCGTTGTGAACCATTTGCTGACTCTGACATCCACGGCATGTTGGTCGAAGGTATTGTCAGCTTGATAAAATGTCCGTGGTACAAAGGTCTCTGTAGGCGCAATATCCGCATTGGCAAATTGATTTACGTAACGGCTTGTACCAGTAAAGGTTGGCCAAGCTTGATGGTAATCGGCAGTCCCCTCACGCCACAATGCCGTAAACGATACCGACGTACTGTCATCGATTATATGCTCGCCCAGCAAAGTGACCTGATTTGAAGTAGTATCAAATTTATTGAAGCCGGGCTCACCTGCATACACATCTTGGTCTGGCAAATAGCTTCCATCGGCTAAAGGCAACAAGGTACCTTCAACAGGAATGAATTGGGCACCTGTATCACTGTCGGTGTCTTGAAAAAGACCCATTAACGTTAGCGTTGTGTCTTCATTGGGTAAATAGGAAATAGAAGGCATAAGCACTTGAGTGTCGTCGGTAACATAATCTACCTGGGAGTCAGAATTTCGGTATATACCCACGACACGACCTAGCCACTTACCGTCTTCAGACAGTGCACCGTTTATATCTGCAGAAACTTGAGCGCGATTAAATGAGCCATAGCTAAGCACCACTTCGCTGTCTTTGCCTGCCTGAGGTGTTTTAGATACATAATTGATTATTCCTCCTGGCGAACCTTGTCCGTATAGCACTGACGCAGGCCCTTTTAGCAATTCCACCTGCTCCATTGTATAAATTTCTGCGCGAGTAGAATTGTAATTGCCAAAGA
This sequence comes from Alteromonas sp. 4NS20-0143, assembly GCF_057542855.1. Lineage (NCBI taxonomy): Bacteria > Pseudomonadati > Pseudomonadota > Gammaproteobacteria > Alteromonadales > Alteromonadaceae > Alteromonas > Alteromonas sp. 4NS20-0143. The sequence continues at coordinate 273,802 of NZ_BAAJLR010000001.1, read as the reverse complement.
GCTCTTGAATAGAGTCGCGATAGCGAGGAATAGACAAACCACGAGAAGAAACTGAATCTACGCGGGTAGCAAAGCCATAAGATTCACCAGTAACACCTGCCATATAGGTGGCACTTTGTGCCAAATTGAGCACGCCCTTTTGCTTAAGATCTAGGGCTGTTTCTATGGAGATAGTGCGAGCAAGTTCAACAATAGGGGTCTGTGTTTTTGTAGCGCCAAAGGGGCTTCGTTTTCCCACAACCTCTACTTTTTCAACAAAAGAAGAAGGCTCGGTAACAGAGTCTTCTGATTGCGCAAGCCCCGCTTTTGAACGCTCTGCTTGCTCCCCTTCTGTTTGGGCTTCTGATGCATGGGCTAAAGAGAGGTGTGACACTGCGGATAAAACCGCCACAGCGATAATGTGTTTTTTCATAATGTGTGCGTCTCTGGTGATTATTTTTATACTAAAGTCCATTCTCTTTAATGTTATTAATAATCACTCTCATTTGCAATAGCATTACAAGGTTATCTTCCTTTTAGTTATATATTGTGACCTCACCATAAAAATCTGCGCCCATAAAAAAACCGGATAAGTAAACTTATCCGGTTTTTGGTATCTGCTGCCGCTGTTTAATTAGGCAGCTTCTGTTTCTTTTTCGCTATTTTTTTCACTAGTTTCTTCAGTGTCAGCTACTTCATGACTTAGCAAGTATTCAAAAGCAGCTAGCGACGCTTTAGCACCCTCGCCCATCGATATTACGATTTGCTTATAAGGCACTGTTGTCACGTCACCGGCAGCGAATATGCCAGGCTCAGAAGTATGACATTTACCGTCAATAACAACTTCGCCATATTGAGTAAGCTCAACAGTATCCTTCATAAATTGGCTATTCGGTACCAATCCAATTTGAACAAACACACCGACTAATTCTTTCGTGTGTACTTCGTTGGTACTGCGATCTTGGTACTCGATAGCATTTACTTTGCCATTTTCAGCTAAAATCTGACGCGTTGCCGCATTTTTGATAATGGTAATGTTGTCACGCTTGTTTGCTTGATCAATCAGTACTTGGTCTGCTTTTAATTCAGGCATGAATTCAAAAACAGTCACCGATTTCACAATACCGGCTAAATCAAGGGCCGCCTCAATACCTGAGTTACCGCCACCAATGACTGCAACATCTTTACCTTTAAAGAATGGACCGTCACAGTGTGGGCAATATGCCACGCCGTTACCTACGTTCTCTCTCTCACCAGGCACACCTAGCTCTCTCCAACGAGCGCCGGTGGCAACAATAAGACTACGAGTACGAATTTGCTCGCCAGAAGAAAGCGTGATCGTTTTGATATTGCCTTTTTCGATGTTATCAACACGCACATGCTCTTTAAGAGTAATGTCATAGTCGCGCACGTGTTCCATCAAGTTGCCTACAAGCTCTGGGCCTGTGGTTTTCGACACTGAAATTAAATTCTCAATGCCCATAGTATCTTTAACTTGGCCGCCAAATGTTTCTGCGATAACCGATACCTTTAAGCCTTTACGAGCGCTGTAGATAGCAGATGCCACACCAGCTGGACCACCGCCAATAACAGTTACGTCTTGTAACGGCATTGACTCGCCTTTGTTGGCGTCTTTTAAACTTGGATCCTGCTCAATCAGCTTATTAATAAGCACAGCAGCATCTACTTTACCGTTAGCAAACAATTCGCCGTTTAGGTAAACACTTGGTACACCCTGAATGTCACGTTCTTCAATAACGTTCTGATACAAACCGCCGTCTATCATCTCAGACGTAATGTTCGGATTGATTAGCGCAAACTGATTAAGCGCTTGAACGACTTCTGGGCAGTTGTGGCAGCTTAGGCTGATAAACACTTCGAAATTAAGTGGTTCGCTCACTGCTTTTACTATAGACGCTACGCTGTCATCTAGTTTTAATTCGGTTCCTGAAGCATGCAGCATGGCTAGAATCAGTGAGTTAAACTCATGACCGCCCGGAATCCCTGAAAATCTGATCCCCGTGTCTTCGCCATCAGCTTCTAATAAAAAGCTTACAGAGCTGCGAAGTACGCCGTTTGTGTCGCGTTCTTCAACGCTAAGTTTATCGCTTATACCTGCAATGTCGGACAGAAAGCCAACAAGCTCTTCACGCTTGCTGTGTTCACCGGTCTGTACGACAAAGGTTACGTCTTTTTGCATTGTCTCGGTATAACCCTTCAATGCTTGTAAAATTTCTTTAGTTAACACGGTTGTCCTGCCTTATTTTCGACATGCCGATCCCCGCCAACCATTTTTTTGATGATCAACTTATAAGCGGAAACTGGAAAGTTAAATAAAAATTGAATAGAGGGAGCGAGAATTCACTCCCTATCAACTAGTTGCGCTTTTGTAAAAACGCGCTAGTTGCGTCAGTGCTTAGATTTTACCAACTAGGTCTAGTGAAGGTGCTAGTGTTGCTTCGCCTTCTTTCCATTTAGCTGGACATACTTCGCCTGGGTTGTTCGCTACGTACTGAGCCGCTTTGATTTTACGTACTAGGTCGTCTGCGTCACGGCCGATGCCTTCAGACGTGATTTCCATTGCTTGTACAATACCTTCTGGGTCTACTACAAACGTTGCACGGTCAGCTAGGCCCATTGTTTCACGCATGCAATCGAAGTTGCGTGTGATTTCGCCCGTTGGGTCGCCAATCATTGCAAATTTGATCTTGTTGATTGTGTCTGAAGAATCGTGCCATGCTTTGTGAGTGAAGTGAGTGTCAGTAGATACTGAGAATACTTCTACGCCACGAGACTGTAGCTCTTCGTACTTATCAGCGATGTCACCAAGCTCAGTTGGGCATACAAATGTGAAGTCAGCTGGGTAAAATACGAATACTGACCATTTGCCTTTAATATCTTCATTACTTACGTCAATAAATTCGCCATCTTTAAATGCTGTTGCTTTAAAAGGCTTAATAGCAGTATTGATCATTGCCATGTTTAAATTCTCCGTTATGGTTTAAGAAAGAATGTTTTTAAATAGATTCGTAAGCCAGTAGCATACGAGAGTAATCTTTACGTTTTTTATGACCACTTGGTTTTGCAATTTTTGTTTCGCTAACTTCAAGTGCCCTTCAACTTGATGCAAAGAATAGCGCGCTAATTTATAAAACACTAATTGGTAAATGTGAATCGTCTAATCAAGTTATTGAATCGAACGATTAAAACTTATCAAATATGATTAAAAACAACGCGATATAACACCGGAGTAGTCTAATGCGAAACTCGCGACTTGCCCAAAACATTGCCAGAATTGATGGTTCGACACCGTCAAGGACTATCGGAAAACATCTAAAAATGGCTTCAAGCCCTTTTGTTTTCTTCCGCGGTACTGCACAGCTATTTTACTCCGATGTGTATAATGGGGTCATATCCCTGCCAGACAACCTCAATGCCATACCGCTAACAAGTATTGTGGGCGATTGCCACTTGTCTAATTTTGGGTTTCTTACCGAAGAGGGCTCCCACGGTGATACCGTTATTTTTTCACCCAATGATTTTGACGATGCCTGCGTTGGCAGAGCGCACTGGGACATAATCCGGTTGCTCACGTCATTTGCTCTATCTCAAATACACTGTGAAGGTATTGTAAGTGGGGTCTATGTGGATAACGACGTTGACGCAACGAAACCCGTCATTAGCAAAAACGACGTGATTAATGCACAACATACTTTTTTAAGCGCTTACATCGAAACCTGCCGCAGAGTGACCGAAGATGAAAGCTTGATTAACGAAGCGGTTAACTGGCGACCTGAAAAAGTAGCCACAAAATTGGCCAAGCTTTACGATAAAGCAGTATTGAGAAGTGCTAACGGCAGCGCTTTTACAACAAAAAGTGCCCTTGCTCGGGCGGTAGTTTTTAACAATGATATTTTATCATTTAACGCGAATAGCCCAACATTCACTCCACTAACCGACAAACAATATTCTGAACTCTACAACGCCTTTGCGCCTTTTATGGATGACTCGGTGGTTGATATCGTGCGCCGCGAGGATGCCGGAACCGGCTCGGTAAACCTCGACCGCTTCTATTTTTTAGTCGGCCCCCAAAAACCCCATACCTCAGTGAGTTTTTCCCATTGTCATATTGTAGAAGTAAAGCAACAGCGTGAAGCCGCGCCTCTTCATCACTTCGCATCCCTTTGCCCCGTCAATCAGTTGAACCCTGCTCATTTAACCGCGCGAAGCCAGCGACGAATGCAGCGCAATCCAGACCTGATCTTAGATGAGGCAATTTTCGAGAATAAGCACTATCTCATCCGTTCGCGCCATCACGCTAAAGTTGGCATTTCACCTGAAGATGTTGTCATGGGCAAAAAAGCGACCCAAGGTGGCTTTGACTATTTTGCAGAGCTTTGTGGCTATACATTAGCACTCGCTCACTGCCGTGGAGACCGTCGCAGTACACGATTTGCCACCGCTGCTTGTAATTTATTGCCAGACGCACGTGAACAAATGGTTACCGCCTCGAACGAATATGCAAATAAAGTGCTCGACGATTATGCTTACTTTTGCGGGGAGCTGGCTTTGTCATGATTTGCTTTTGTAAGGGGTGCGCTTCGATATGCACTTTTTGTGAAGGTATGAGCTTCTGGGGTATGAGCTTTTAAGATGTGGGGTTTTATAGATAGGAGAGTATCTTACGCTAGTGCATTGCTTCACCACGTTTCTAGCTATTAAATACAACGCAGTACTGTTACTTAACGCAAACGCCGAGTTCCTTAACAGTAGCCAACGTGATAAATAAACTTACCTATACAACCTAAGCCACTGTTTGTAATTGGAATTTTAAAAAACAGCTTGAATAAGCTTAAGTCATAGTTACGCTTAAAAAATCCCTATACGGTAGTGTAAGCAACAATAATGTTGCCTGCCCCCACGGGCATAAAAAAATAAAAAAACACTACTACAAAAGGGAAAATGACGTGAGAACATCACTATCTTTGCTTAGCGCAGGCATTCTATCTGCGCTCTCACTTTCTGCAGCAACTAACGTCGCATTGGCAAACGACATTGTCATCAGCGGTGTGATTGACGGCCCTTTATCGGGCGGTGTACCAAAAGCCGTTGAGCTTTATGTGATAAATGACGTTGCTGACCTATCCGAGTACGGCATTGGAAGTGCCAATAATGGTGGTGGTAGCGATGGTGAAGAATTTACGTTTCCAGTTCAAAGCGCTTCAGCAGGAACATACCTGTATATCGCGTCAGAAATAGACGGTTTTACTAGCTTTTTCGGCATGGCCCCAGACTTTGATAGTTCAGCAATGGGGATTAACGGTGATGACGCAGTCGAGCTTTTTAAAGACGGCAACGTTATTGATACCTTTGGCGACATAAACGTTGATGGAAACGGCACTGCTTGGGAATACCTAGATGGATGGGCCTACCGTAGCAATGGACAAACCGCAAACGCTGGGACTTTTAATGATGAAAATTGGGCATACAGCGGTGTTGATGCCCTTGACGGCGCCAACACTAACGCAGAAGCATCTACGCCATTTCCTTTAGGTACCTTTACCACAGAAGGCGGCGGTGATGTAGAAGCTCCACCTGTTGAGCCACCAGTTGCACTAGGCGTTTGTGGCGACGACGCAACACTCATTAGCGCAATACAAGGCTCTGACGCTGCTTCTGAAGAGGCAGGAAATAGTCATATTGTTGAAGCCATTATTACCGGCACACGACAAGGCGGCTTCTTTATCCAAGAAGAAAACGCTGATAGTGATGGCGATGCAACGACATCTGAGGCGATTATTGTCGAAGGCGAGACGGACATCACAGTTGGCAATGTTATTCGTTTATACGGAAGCGTGACTGAAAACTTCGGCATGACAACCATAGAGATGGATAGCGACGTTGTAGCCGCAGATTGCGGTGCGAGCGATGATGTGGTGACAACAAGCATTTCAATGCCTTACGAGGAAGATTTAGAAGCTTTTGAAGGTATGTTAGTTAGCGTCACCGATGCCACGGTAACCAGCACCAACTCGCTTTGGCGTTTCGGTGAAATTGTGGTGAGTGATGGTGTTAAACGTCAGCCAAGCGATATTGCCCCTCCCCTTTCTGATGCCTTTGCTGCTGCACAGACAGAGAGCGAGGCTAGCCTATTAACTATTGAAGATAACAGCGGTTCACAATTCCCAGATGCTATCAGCTTCTTCCCCAACTTTAGCTACGCAAATACCATTCGTATTGGCGACACTGTGTCTGCATCGGGCCCGCTGAATTTCAGTTTTGGAACTTACCGTATCAACCCTACCGAAGTCATCGCGGTTACCTCTACCCGTGAAGATACCCCAGTGGTTAGCGAAGGCAATCTGTCAGTGGCTACCTTTAACGTCCTGAACTATTTCAATGGTGATGAAGATGAAAACGGTGAACTGACCTTCGACTACGACGATAATCGCGGCGCTGAAAGCGAAGCAGCTTTTGCACTTCAAGAAGGTCGTATAGTAGAAGCCATTGTTGATTTAAATGCTGATGTGGTCGGCCTAATGGAAATCGAGAATGACGGTTTTGGCGATGATAGTGCCATTCAATCTTTACTTAATGCTATTAATGCTCAGCTTGGCGAAGCAGAGCAATACGCGTTTATCAGTACTGCTGATAACTCGCAAATTGGCACTGACGCAATTACCGTTGGGCTTTTGTATCGCGGCACAGTGGTAACGCCACAAGGCGATGCGGTAATAGTGGCGATGCCTGAACAACAAGTATCGGAAGATAGACTAGCAAGAATGCGTCCGTCGCTGGTGCAAACCTTCGAGCACACTGAAAGCGGCGAAACCTTTGCCGTTGCAGTCAATCACTTTAAGTCAAAGGGCTCTCAGTGTGCAGAAGATGTTGCAGAAGCGCCATCTGATATTGATACCATTCAGGGCAGCTGTAACGCACTTCGTGTATCTGCTGCTATTACGCTAGGTAATGCGCTAAATGATGAAACACTGCCTGAGCGCAAAATAATATTGGGCGATTTAAATGCCTACAGCGCAGAAGACCCTGTTGCAGTGCTTACCGACTACACGCCAGAAAACCGCGGATACACGATTAAAACTGCGATTAACACTGGAATGGATGAGGGTGAAGCTGTCGAGGTTGACGCAAGCTATGGTTACCATAATCTTGCAGAAACCTTTGATGAAGATGGTTTTTCTTACTGGTTCTTTGGTACCGAGCAAGTGGGTAGCCTAGACCACGTATTAGCAAGCGATGCCATGCTAGCAGACGCCGTTGATGGCACACATTGGAACATCAACTCTGTTGAAGCGTATCAACTTCAATATAATCAGGCACTTCGATTCTACCCAGATGAAGAAGGTTATGCGTTTACTGATATTGGTCCGTTTAGAAGCTCTGACCACGACCCGTTTATTGCTACCTTCAATTTAGTCGCTGACGAGCCAGCTGCGCTTCCGATACCCGATGAGGGCGAAGATAGTTCTGGTGGCTCAATGGGAGGAATTCTAACATTGCTTGCTGCAATGGTTGGCTTTCGCCGTTGGTCTGCTGTTTCTAAAAACAGCGCGGCAAAAAAACGCGCTAGCTAAACGTCGAAAATAACACGACAGCAAAAAGAGGCAGCGTTTAGCTGCCTCTTTTTATTTAGCTATAAAAACATAATGTTTATTCGTACGGTAATTTTCTATTGAGATGCTTCACGTTCCTTAGCGCCGTCCTTATCTCTACTTTGTAAAGAGCTGGAGTCTAATGCACTGACTTCTTGTGACAGAACGCCAATAAAGTCTGACGCGTGCACATCATCAATTTCAAGTCCCAAGCGCTGAATGTACATATCTCGCTTTTCAGCTTGAGTAGGAGACAGCTTGCCCTCTACCAATACTTTTGCAGCCGCCTTAGCTGACGCAATTTGATCTTCAGTTAAGTCTTCGCCCACGTGGATATTAGTAATAATCTTAAGTAAGCTTAAGGCCACTTGCTTGTCGGTAGGAGAAATTGTTAGCGCCTGTCGAAGGTTGTTGTAAGCAGGACCAAGGCGATTTTCTTTGTAGTTCACCGTCGCCATGTGCTTGAGCTCTTTAGGCGTAAATTGAATTTCGTTTCGTTCTATAGACTCTTGCTTGAGATATTCATCTACCACTTGCGACGAAAACGTATCGCCCTCAATTTGCTTTCGAAGTTTTTCCAAAATACTAATGCAGTGCTCGCGCATACCCAGCTCGTGAAAGGCTTTCATCTTATCTAGACTGTCTTCCATAGACAGACCATCCGTATTCGCTGAACTTTGCTTCATCACTTGCTCAGCGCCTTTCTTGTCATCTTTTAAACACAGCACTCTGGCTTTAATAACGTTCACTTGCTCGCCCAGATCAGTGCGTACACCTTTTTGCTGCGCGACATTATCAAGGTCGTGTTGCGCACGTTGAATATACTTTTCAGCATCAGTGCCGCCTAGGCTAGTGGCTAAATCGATGGTAGAGCGTATTACATTCAAAGAAAGCTGAGGTGAGTCATGAATAGAGTTTTTAGCAAATTTCGCCATATTTTGTACAGCAGATAGCTGGCCAATCTTGTCGTGATTTAACCGTGCTAAATCCCATAAGCGTTTATTTCGTTCGATGTTTCTCGGTGCAAGCCGACTCGCCTCTTTCATTTGTTCGTAGGCAATATCAAACTGCTCTTTTTCAATAAAATACTGGGCCAATAAATCGAACGTAAGAAAGCGGGTGTCAGGCCGCTGAAGCAAATCATCTACAATTAACTGAGCCTCTTCCAGCTCGTCTTGGCGAAGCAGAGAGCGGGTGAGCCCAATGTGTACCCAGGCGTGATCCATACTTTGCAGCAGCTCTCGAAAATAATTCTCAGCGGTTTCAAAGTCTCGCAATTGAAGCAGACAATCGCCAATTAAGCGCTTTATTCTCGGGTGATATTCTATTAACGAACTGTCTTTTAATTGTCGCTCTGCGTAATACATGGCCGTGGAATAATCGCCATTTTGCATGCAGTGCAGCATTTTATGAAGTTTGTATCGAATATGAAGAAGATACTGAAGACGAGAAACTATTTTCGTTCGCTGTAATGGCTTTACCCAAAAATCATGGGGCTGCAATTCAACGATGCAGTTTACCAGCTCTGTGGACGTTTCAGCGCTTAAGAAAATAACCGTGGTGGTATCGTTGATATAATTAAGATGTTTCAACTCTTCAAATAAGTGAAAGCCATCCTTATCGTGACTGACATTAAAGGCAAGTAAAACAAAATCAAACTGTCTGGTTTCGCATAAGCGCTTCGCATGAAAGGCATTAAATGCGCTACTTACATGCTTTATCCCAACTTCGTGCAGTGCTGAGGCCACTACATCGTGCACTAATCCTTGATTATCAATAACCAATACATGAAGGTCTTCTCTTGGTACGGGATCAGGGATTTTTTCCAACATTTAACAACCACTTCTTACGTCTTTTCCTTAAGTAACACAACGTTGATTGTAAGCGCATCTACTTGTGTAAAAGACTTACAGTAATGAAAAAACAACGCTGTGGGCTAGTATGCATACTATTGCATCTGTTTTGATATTAGCACTTACCTCCCATATTGCGCTAGTCATGGTTATCTTGGTGGGTCTATTTGACCATTAATACTACCATTTACTCTAAACCACCCCGCCACTGAATGACGCTGACGTTTTGACGTTAAGACTTCATGGGGAAATTGTTCGCTTAAAAAAATCACAAACGTCCCCTTTTCCGGCCTCACTGTAAAACCCGTAGCATCGTCTTCACTTGTGTACAAAACGAGTTCGCCGCCATCGCTTTCTAGCCATTGTTCATTGAGATATGCTACCAGTGAGAGTGCCCTGTTACTTTGCCCTTTAAAGGCGTCTACGTGGCGTTTGTAATAAGCTCCTACATCGTAACAAGCAAAGTGACTCTCAAATGAAAACAACCCCATAAACAGGGTTTTATTAATATAGGTTTTCAGTGCATCACACCACGATAGCCAAATTTCCCCCTCAACCGTACTGCCGGTAATCCAGCTAATATCGTCTGTGCGTATAGCGTCCACATGCTGAAAATTTGATGCTCTACCAATGCCGGCTTTTTGATATTCACTGTCTGCCATAGCACGCTGACAAGACAGCAATGCATCAGTAATAAAACTAGGCAGCGCAGAGTGCTGAACACTAAACCCTTGCGTCACTAGGTCGTTGACGATTGACTCGAAAAGGCCCTCATCAAAAACAGGAAGGGGGTTAACCTTGGTAAGGTGAGTAACGTTAAGACTTTGCATGATGTATTCGAAAAGTAATTTGTCAGCGTTATAGAGCTAATCAGCCTTGTTCACAACATATATTACTGCTTATGAGCCGCTATTTTTTTATTGTGATCCACAAAATTTTTCATCGCTAAATAAAAAGCATGGTTTTTGCTTATTTTTAATTGAATGTATGATTGAATGTAGGCATACCTTGAACGGCCCTACCAAGACGTAACGCAAAAGAGAGTTGTTAATGAGTCAAGATCAAACACAGATAGAAGAGACAGAGCATCACCTCGACTTACGAAATTTACGATTAGATGACTACAACGATGTCAAAGATCTTATGGATAAGGTTTACGCCAATGTTGGCGGCGCGTGGCCCTACTCAAATTACAAAGCACAGGTAACCACATTTTCTGATGGTCAAATTTGTATAGAAGATAAGGGCAAAGTGGTTGCTTTCGCTATATCAGTCATTGTTGATTATGATCAATTTGGTGACAAACATAGCTACGATGAAATCACAGGCGATGCCTATCTTACTACTCACGATCCAAATGGTGATGTACTTTACGGCGTAGAGGTCATCGTTTGCCCTGAATACAGAGGGTTAAGACTTGGCAGAAGGTTGTATGAAGCAAGAAAAGAGTTGTGCCGAAACCTTAATCTGAAATCGATTATGGCCGGTGGTCGTATTCCTAACTACCGCAACCATGCCCAGGAACTGACGCCATATGAATACATTGAGCAGGTAAAACTGAAGGATATTTACGATCCTATTCTTACCTTTCAATTGTCCAATGGGTTTGAAGTAAAGCAAGTAATGACGGCCTACCTTCCCGAAGATGAAGCGTCACAAGGGTACGCTACGCTTTTACAATGGCACAATATTTACTACGAGCCAGGCACACCGTCGTTAATTGCCAGTAGAAAACTAAGCGCCAGAATAGGCTGTATTCAATGGCAGATGCGCTACTTCAACAATGTAGAAGAGCTATTGCAGCAGGTTGAATACTTTGTGGATGCGTTGTCAGATTACTCCTGTGATGTCGCTCTTTTCCCTGAGTTTTTCAATGCACCTCTTATGGGGCTGTGCCCGACCGAGTCGTCCATTGATGCAATATGGCATCTTGCTACCTATACCGATGAAATCCTTACGTCGGTGTCTCATTTAGCCGTGTCTTATAACATCACCATCATCGCGGGCTCTATGCCTGTGGTAGAAGACGATTTGCTTTATAACGTAAGCTATATCTGTAAGCGTGATGGCACGATAGAAAGTCAGTATAAGCTGCACCCTACCCCTCATGAAAAAGAAGACTGGATCATGAAAGGCGGAAATAGCCTGAAGACCTTTGATACGGACTTCGGCAAAATAGGTGTGCTTATTTGTTACGACGTTGAGTTTCCAGAGCTGGCGCGCATTCTTGCCGATCAGGAAATGCAAATTCTCTTCGTACCGTTTTGGACAGACACAAAAAATGGCTACTTACGCGTTAGACGCTGTGCGCAAGCAAGAGCCATTGAAAATGAGTGTTACGTGGCGATTGCTGGCAGCGTAGGTAACTTACCGAAAGTAGACAACGTTGATATTCAATACGGACAAACTGCGGTATTTTCACCTAGTGATTTTGCTTTTCCTCACGATGCTATTGTGTCTGAAACAACGCCAAATACAGAAATGACTCTGATTGTTGATTTAGATTTAGACAAGCTGACTAAACTGCAAAACGAAGGTTCGGTGAGAAACTATTTAGATAGACGTCGCGACCTGTACCGAGTTGAGTGGATGGGCGATTAAACACCCTTAAAAGGCGAACACAACAGCATGAGGTGATCGCCTTTTTACTATCCCCGTCGCGTAAAGGCGTTAAACGGATAAGCCGTGGCATTTAATTAAAATAAGCGATACCATGCTGTAGTGTGCAAAGAATTAGCGTTTCTTGCGGTAAACCTGTGCCTTAGGCTTTGTAAAATAAGGTTTAATCGATGAAGAAACACCCAGAATGAGAATGTAACGATATTATGCCTAACAACTCAAAAAATGATGAATTTCCAACTATTAGGTTAGATGACGAAGACCGTCGCGATTATCAAACCAAGCGCCAAACTACACCTGGTAGTACTTCCACGCCCTCTCAAGCCACAAGCTCCTCATCTTCATCCGGTGGCAACGGTATTTGGGTAGCTTTGATTGCCCTCATTGCCTTATCTGCGTGCGGTGGCTGTTATTATTTATTCACATTACTTGAACAGCAAAAAGCGATTGCTGAGCGAGCAGAAGAGCGCATCATGTTGCTGGAGAATAAACTCTCTGCTACAGGTGAGGAAATGGGCGAATCGACGGTTGCTCTGCAAGTAAAAGTCAATGAACTGAATGATAAAACCAGTGAATTATGGGAACAAATGGATAAGCTTTGGGCTTCTGCATGGCGTAGAAACCAAAAAGAAATTGCAGATTTAGGCGAGCGCGTGAGTAAGGTTCAAAGTGCCGCGAATAAAGACATAAATGCGGTATCTGAAGATGTAGATGCACAATCAGCAACCATGGGTTCTTTGAAAAACCAGCTCGCCTCAGTAGCTGATGAGCTTTTAGCAGTGAACGTTCGTCTTGAGCAAACTGCAGATGACAAAGCAGGCACCCAGCAAGACGTTAAAAACTTAGCTGACACCCTATCAGTGCTTGAAAAGCGCAACGCAACGTTATCTGGCAGGCTGAACAGTTTAGAAAACGAAATTAGGGAAATTGCTACCAAAGTGGTATCAGGTACAAGCGCGAATAATACAAACGGCGCTCCTGCAGCAGGAGCAAGCCCTGCTGCATCGCCTAATGCCGGCTAAAAAAGCAAAGCAATTGGCAAAAACGGTATGAATAAATAAAGGGGCTCACTGCCCCTTTATTCGTGTAACAGCCGCTATTTTTTATCTAACGAGTCGTGGTGACTTACCAACACACAGCCCTAAACAACAGAGGAAACCGAGTTCAATGAGCGAGCAGACGCTTAAACGCTTGAATAAATACATTAGTGATACAGGATTATGTTCTCGCCGTGAGGCCGATAAACTTATTGAACAAAATCGCGTTACCATTAATGGCAAGACTCCAGAATTAGGCACTAAAGTAGGCCCTAACGACACTGTAGAAGTTGATAAAAAGCGTATTGGCGCTGTTGCCAAGGACAAATCAGATCGCGTCTATCTTGTTTATAATAAGCCTATTGGCATCACCTGCACCACAGAGCGTCACGTGAAAGGCAACATTATTGATGCCATTGGCCACAAAGAGCGAATTTTTCCCGTAGGTCGCCTCGACAAGCCTTCAGAGGGACTTATTATCTTAACTAGCGATGGTGACATCGTAAATAAGATATTGCGTGCAGAGAACGCGCACGACAAAGAGTATGAAGTCACGGTAGATCAACCGGTAAGTGATAGGTTTTTGACTAAAATGGCTCGCGGCGTGCCTATTTTAGGGACGGTGACCAAGCCATGTACGGTTAAGCAAACAGGCAGAAATAAATTTACTATTATTTTAACCCAGGGCCTGAACAGGCAGATTCGCAGAATGTGTGAATTTTTAGGGTATGAAGTTACTAAGTTAAAGCGCACGAGAATTATGCATTTAGCGTTAAGTAACCTTCGTCCAGGACAATGGCGAGAACTCACCACTCGGGAACTAGCTACTTTGAATAATGCGGTAAAACACTCAACGAAGACATCGCAAGAAAAGTAAGACGGTATAGGTGTTTAAAAGAAGAGTGCTCATCGGTGATCGTAAAAGCACGTGTAAACGTGCTCATAAAACAGTTACAAAACACCTGTAGACCCCAAGTAAGATAGCAGTAAAAAGATAGCACTAAATTCAAGGCACAAAAAAAGCGTCCAATGGACGCTTTTTTTGTATAACCCAAGTCTTATCGACGAAGGCCTAGACGCTTGATAAGGTCAAGGTAACGCTGTGCGTTCTTGCCTTTAAGGTAATCTAGTAGCTTACGACGCTGGCTAACCATACGAAGAAGACCACGACGTGAGTGGTGATCTTTCTTATGATCAGCAAAGTGACCTTGAAGCTTGTTGATGTTGTGAGTAAGCAAAGCTACTTGAACTTCTGGTGAACCAGTGTCGCCTTCTTTAACGCCATACTCAGCAATGATTTTTGCAGTTTGTTCTTTAGTTAGTGACATAACATTCTCCTAAATTATGTTCCGCCGATCACTAATTCAGCAGAACGGAATGAAGCGCGTATTATAATGACGCTTGCCCAGTTAGCAAGCCACAAAGGCACTTTCTTTTTATTATTTCTTCTCTACTATTTTTTAAGAAGGATATACCACCCGTCGTTTAGGGTTAACGAAGATTTCGTTTTTGGGCTGTCCCTGATCTCGCGGGTCTTTTACCCCCTCGCCTACGCCTAAAAACAACAAATCGTCTGCCTGCTGATGATAAACGCAGTAGGAAACACCAGCGATAAGCTCTGCTTCGCACACACCCTTAACACTTTGACCATGGTCAAACCGACTGCGTTCTTCGTCATTAATAGTAATACGAGGCAAGCGACTTACAGCTGTATCCATGGGGATAAGAAAGGCATCTAATGCGGCAAAGTCACCCTCATCGAGTGATTCTTGCGTGCTGATAAGGGTATCTAATGACACCATTTTATCCGTTGGATAATCTGCAACTTCGGTGCGATGCAAACGTGTTACATACGCGCCGCAACCTAGGTTTTGACCTAAGTCGTCAACAATTGAGCGTATGTAGGTTCCTTTGCTGCACTTTATTCGCATATCCACGTAAGGCAATTCGATGCGCAAAACATCAAGCTCAAAAACCTCAATATCGCGAGGCTCTCTCTCTATTTCAATACCTTGACGGGCATAGAAATACAAAGGCTTGCCTTGATGTTTGAGCGCGGAAAACATAGAGGGTATCTGCTTGCTTTTACCTAAAAATGCAAGGCAAGCTTCGTTAACCTGTGCATCAGTAACATCAACGGGCTTCTCTTCAACTACTTCGCCATCAGCATCTGAAGTGGTGGTACGAACACCTAATTGAGCGGTAACTTCATAGGTTTTTTCGGCATCGAGCAAGAACTGAGAAAACTTAGTTGCCTCGCCTAAACACAATGGCAACATGCCGCTCGCTAAAGGGTCTAGTGCACCTGTGTGCCCCGCCTTTACTGCCTTATACAACCATCGGACCTTTTGAAGCAGCTGGTTAGATGACCCGCCAAGGGGCTTATCAAGTAGTACTATGCCGTTAATATCACGGCCTTTACGTCGTCTTGCCATTTACTCCGACTCTTGTTCGTCATCAAGGTCGCGCTTTGACTCATCAGAAGCAATGGTTTGAGACACCAAGTTCGAGATGCGCATACCTTCAATGATCGACCTGTCTTCGAAGAAATGAAGATCAGGTACCGAGCGCATGCGTAGACGCTTCGCTAGTATGCTGCGCACAAAGCCTTTAAGTTCTTTAAGCTGCTTAAGCTGCACTTTGCCTTCTTCTTCAGTGCTGTTGTAGATAGTGACGTAGATTTTCGCGTGTGCTAAATCTCGTGATACCTCAACTTCAGACACAGTGATTAGCGGCATGTCGCCTACTCTGTGCTTGTATTCGTTTTGAAGGATACTCGCTACTTCTTTATGAACTTGCTGAGCGACCCTATCGGTACGTGAAAATTCACGAGCCATTGTAAACTCCTTACCCTATTTATAATAAGCGTATAGACAAAAGCGGGAGCACTCGGCCCCCGCTTTTTAAATGCCAACTAAAACAGGCAATTAAATTTCGCGCTTAACCTCAACGATTTCGAAGACCTCAATTTGGTCACCTACTTTCACATCGTTGTAGTTCTTCACGCCAATACCACATTCCATACCGTTACGAACGTCTTGCACGTCGTCTTTAAAGCGACGTAGCGACTCTAGTTCGCCTTCGTATATAACAACGTTTTCACGAAGTACACGGATTGGGTTGCTGCGCTTAATGTTACCTTCGGTAACCATACAACCTGCAATCGCACCAAGCTTAGGCGATTTGAATACGTCACGCACTTCAGCCAAACCAATGATTTCTTGTTTGAACTCAGGTGCAAGCATACCGCTCATGGCCGCTTTCACTTCGTCGATAAGGCTGTAGATTACGCTGTAGTAGCGCAAATCAATTTCTTCCGCTTCAAGCACTTTACGCGCAGATGCGTCGGCACGAACGTTAAAGCCAACAACAATTGCACCAGATGCCGCTGCAAGTGTAGCGTCAGTTTCAGTAATTCCACCAACACCGCTACCAACGATGTTAACTTTTACTTCTGATGTAGAAAGTTTAGTCAGTGATTCAGCAATCGCTTCAACAGAGCCCTGCACATCGGCTTTAAGTACGATGTTCAATTCGCTCACGTCGCCTGATGCCATATTCGCAAACATGTTTTCAAGTTTCGCTTTTTGCTGACGTGCTAACTTAAGCTCACGTTTCTTCTGATGACGCTTCGCAGCTACTTCACGAGCTTTACGCTCGTCCTGCACTACTGCCGCATCTTCACCGGCAACCGGTACACCAGATAAACCGAGTACTTCAACAGGCGTTGATGGACCAGCAAACTTCATCTCTTGTGCATTTTCATCGCGCATTGCACGAACACGACCGTACTCTTCACCACATAACAGGATGTCACCTGGGCGAAGTTGTCCTTCTTGAACCAATACAGACGCTACAGGACCACGGCCTTTATCAAGACGTGATTCAATAACGATACCGCGACATGGACCTTCAGGTACCGCTTTTAAATCAAGCAATTCAGCTTGAAGTACGATAGCTTCTAGTAGTTCTTCAACACCCATACCAGTTTTCGCTGATACGTTACAGAACTGGTGCTCACCGCCGTATTCTTCTGGAATAACTTCAAGTTGAAGAAGCTCGCTCTTAACGCGATCAGGGTCCGCAGACTCTTTATCCATTTTGTTTACAGCAACAATCAAAGGAACGCCAGCCGCTTTAGCATGCTGAACCGCTTCTTTAGTTTGTGGCATAACACCATCATCGGCAGCAACAACCAAGATAACAATATCAGTCGCCGTTGCACCACGTGCACGCATTGCAGTAAATGCCGCGTGTCCAGGTGTATCTAGGAAAGTAATCTCGCCGTTATCAGTTTCTACTTTGTAAGCACCGATATGCTGAGTAATACCACCTGCTTCTCCGTCTGCTACTTTAGCGCGACGAATGAAATCGAGTAATGATGTCTTACCATGGTCAACGTGACCCATGATAGTTACTACTGGAGCACGAGTTGTTTTAACACCGTCCATGCCTTCAGCAAGTAATTCATCTTCTAGCGCATTGTCATTCACTAACTCAAACTTATGACCCATTTCTTCAACCACTAAAACGGCTGTGTCTTGGTCAAGCACTTGGTTAATCGTTGCCATCTCACCCATTTTCATCATGGCTTTGATAACTTCATTAGACTTAATCGCTAACTTACTTGCTAATTCACCAACCGTAATAGTAGCGCCAAGTTTAACTACGCGCTCTACAGGTTGTGCAGGCTTGTTAAAGCCTTGCTTAAGGTGTTCACCAGCATGTTTTTTCGACTTGCGACGACGGCGTGATGAACGCTCAACCTGCATGTCTTCTTCGTCTTCTGCTTCTTGAGCATAGCGATTTGAGTGCAAGTGAACTTCTTCAGCTTCCGCTTTCTTACGACGCTCTTCTTCTTCTTTCCAGCGACGTTCATTTTCTTCAGCTAGTTTACGCGCTTCTTCAGCTGCCTTTTTGGCATCTTCTTCAAGCTTCTTCTGAGACTCTTCTTCTTGAGCCTTACGTAAACGTTCTTCTTCTTGGCGATCTGCTTCTTGCTTCGCTTTTTCAGCTTCAGAAAGTTCCGGCTCGTTTTTCTTGCGAGCTTCAGCGTCTTTCTTAGCTTGCTCTGCACGGCGGGCACGCTCTTCGTCAGCTGCTTTTTTCGCTTCTGCTGCTTTGCGTGCTTTTTCTTCCGCTGCTTGCTTAGCTTCTGCTGCCGCTTTTTCTTCAGCTTCGCGCTTAATACGCTCTTCTTCCTGACGCTTCGCTTCTTCTTCAACGTCAGTACGTTTAACGTAAGTACGTTTTTTGCGTACTTCAACTTTTACTTCTTTCGACTTTCCAACGCTTAGTGTACTGGTCGTCTTGCGCTTTAATGTCATGCGCGTGGGCTCTGCTGAGCTACCGTGTTGCTTACTTAAATGATCCAACAGTTTTTGTTTCTCTTCTTCGTTAACTTGACCGCCGGCATTCTTTACAATACCCGCGTCTTTAAATTGGCCAACCAATCGGTCAACGGTCGTACCAATGTCGCTGGCGAGCTTTTCTATAGATACATCTGCCATTACGTAATTATCCCCCTGTTGACCTTACTCTTCTTCACTGAACCAAACGATGTTACGAGCAGCCATTATTAATGCACCTGCCGTTTCGTCGTTAAGTTCATCGATATCATTGATATCATCGGTGCCTTGTTCTGCTAATTCTTCTAGGTCGGTAATACCGCGGCTGGCCAACACATAAGCCACGTGTTTACTCATACCTTCAAGATTTAATAAGGCTTCTGTCGGTTCTGCACCTTCAAGGGACTCTTCGTCCGCTAGTGCTCGCGTAGTTAGGAAGGCACGCGCTCTTGTACGCAGTTCTTCAACGGTATCTTCATCTAATCCTTCAACCGCTAAAAGTTCACTTACTGGAACGTAGGCTACCTCTTCTAACGTGGTAAAGCCTTCATCTACTAGTACTGATGCAAAATCTTCATCAATATCAAGACCAGCTGTGAATAGGTTAAGTACCTTCGCGTTTTCTTCTTCGTGTTTCTTGTTGAGATCGTCAACCGTCATCACGTTAAGTTCCCAGCCACTTAGTTGGCTGGCTAGACGTACGTTTTGACCGCTTCTACCAATTGCTTGCGCAAGGTTATCTGCTTCAACTGCTACGTCCATCGTGTTGTTATCTTCATCAACAACAATCGATGCTACCTCTGCAGGCGCCATGGCGTTGATAACAAATTGCGCTGGATTTTCATCCCACAATACGATATCGACACGCTCACCGCCTAGTTCTCCAGATACTGCCTGTACGCGTGAACCACGCATACCAACACACGCACCCACTGGGTCTAAGCGTTTGTCGTTAGTTTTAACGGCAATTTTTGCTCGTGAACCTGGATCCCGTGCTGCAGATTTTATTTCTAATGTTTCTTCCGCGATTTCTGGTACTTCAAGGCGGAATAATTCAACCAGCATGTCTGGGTGAGTACGGCTAATAAATAGCTGTGCACCACGGGCTTCTGGACGAATAACATAAAGCAGACCACGTACTCTATCACCTGGACGGAATGTCTCTCTTGGGAGCATATCGTCGCGGTAAATAACACCTTCTGCGTTATTACCTAGATCAATAATGATGTTGTCGCGATTAACTTTCTTAACCGTACCAGTCACTAACTCGCCAACTCTGTCTTCGTACTCAGCAATCATTTGCTGGCGTTCTGCTTCTCGGACTTTTTGTACGATAACTTGTTTTGCAGTCTGCGTAGTTATGCGGTCGAACTTAATAGATTCAATCTGTTCTTCAACATAGTCACCCAATTCTATCTCTGGCTCATCAACCTGAGCCGCTGAAATTGTAATTTCAGCGTATGGGTTTTCTTGTTCTTGGTCATCCGGTGTAACTAACCAACGACGGAATGTGTCAAAGTCGCCAGACGTTCTGTCGATACTTACACGAACTTCTATTTCGCCTTCATTTTTCTTTTTCGTCGCGCTTGCAATCGCAAACTCTAACGCTTCAAAAATCTTTTCTCTAGGCACTTGTTTTTCATTTGAAACGGCTTCCGCCACTAACAAAATTTCTTTATTCATTTTCGCCTCTCTTTTGCCTTCGTCGATGAAAGCAGAGCTGTTCCGTTAATCGAACGTGGGAACAACGTTACCTTTTTCGATATTCGCCACAGCTAACTGGAACTGTTGGCCATCCACTTCAATACTTATCATGCCGTCTTCGCAAGAAAGTACTTCGCCTTTGAAATTACGTCTGTCGTCCATCGGCATAGACAAACGAACTTGAACCACTTCACCCACAGAAGCCTTATAATGCTTTTCGTTGAAAAGCGGTCTATCCATTCCCGGTGATGACACTTCCAAGTTGTATTCGGTACTGATCGGATCTTCTACGTCTAATATTGCGCTTACTTGATGACTAACATCTGCACAATTATCAACGGAAATACCATTCTCGTGATCAATAAAAACGCGAAGAATAGAATGTTTCCCCGCACGTACAAACTCGACACCAACCAACTCGAATCCAAGTGCTTCAACACCAGGATTTAGCATTTCGGTTAGTTTATCTTCAAGTCTTGCCAATCCAAACCTCCAAAAACGAAAAAAGGGCCATAAGCCCACCTGTCATCACCTAGATAAACGTTACTTCACTAGGTTTTAATACAACAAAAAGCCCCGGACTAGCGGGGCTTTTTGTTGTAATTCTGAACCCTATACCATCACTTTTAGAAAGCGACATCTATGTGGGTAAAAACACCGTCAGGTGATAGCTTGCTATTAATAAGTGCGTTACTTTCCTAAAAACTTGAGGGAGCCCGCTCTCATTACTTAATCACTGCATTATACGTACAGGCACTGCATTAAGCAACAGCGATACAAAATTTACTCTATTTCTTTGAACATGGCTTTCGCTTTCACAAGCTTTGGAACTGGAAAGTGTATCTTTTATAAAGGGCGGCAAGATCTCGCGTAGACTTTCAATCTAACTGGGTAACTCAATACAATAATGGTGCAGTGTAATCGCTGGGATTTTTTTCTGCACATTTTTTCTGCACATAAAGATGCAGAAAGGAAAAGAGTCTGGAATGTAAAGCCGCCGCTAAAGAGACCTATCATGTACAGTTAAACATGCAAAAAAAAACCCAGCGTTAGCTGGGTTTTTAATGTGGTTGCGGGAGCAGGATTTGAACCTACGACCTTCGGGTTATGAGCCCGACGAGCTACCAGACTGCTCCATCCCGCGTCTGTACGGTAAAATGTGATATTCACATTTTAAAAATTCTGGTATATTTTCTGTGGTTGCGGGAGCAGGATTTGAACCTACGACCTTCGGGTTATGAGCCCGACGAGCTACCAGACTGCTCCATCCCGCGCCAGAAAATATCGGTTGAGATTGCTTGGCTTTTCTTCCTCGCCTCAACGTGGAGCGTATTATACATAGGGACTTTTCTAACACAAGCGTCTAACATCAAAATATTGCATTTTTCTGACTGTTCGCAGGTTTATTGAACAATGTGTGCAAACATAATACAAAATAATGCGCTTTATCCGCTTTTACGTCTCTATCTATTTAAACTTTTCCATTTTTTCAGCCATTGAAAAGTCGAGATCACTCAATCCATCAACATCATGAGTGGTTAATTTTACTTCCACTTTGTTATAAACATTAAACCATTCGGGATGATGTTTGAGCTTTTCAGCCCAAATAGCAATTTGTGACATCCAACCAAACGCTCGAATAAAACTTTTAAACGAAAACGTCTTTGTTATTGCATCACCGTCTCTCACCCATTTGTCACCATCAACGACCAATTCGTTGAGTGTGACTAATTTAGACTCAATGGCGGCGTCATCTAGTTTCGTTGTCATAGCACTATCTCCTACTGTTTTGGATACTCTAAATAACTCAGCGTTAAATTGAAAAGTAAACGCTAATATTAAAATGCCAAGTTTCAGGTATCAGTGGTGACAAATGTTTACAAAAAAGCCGGCATCGAAGCCGGCTTTGCTATTTTATATAAAAAACTAACTATTAAAACTCAACAGCAAGCCTTGCATATATTTGACGACCTCTTGGATCGTGAACCTTAGAGTCGAAGCCACTGTTTGTGAACAATCTAGGTGGCTCTTCGTCGAACAAGTTGATTCCACCAATGGTAAGAACGTAGCTCTGCTCAGTATCGTACATGCTGCCAATATCGATATTATACTGCGCATCTACAGTTACCATACTGTCTACTTCAAAGAAGCCGCCAGCACATGTACCTGTATTAGAGGTACCGTCAGCACAGTTTTGATCATCGTCGTACGAAGAGATATAGCGTACAAACAGGTTAGCTGCGTGAACGTCGTGTTTCCATCCAAGACCTACGTTAACACGAAGCTCTGGTGACGAAGTTCCGATATTGTTGAAGTTACGTCTTCCCGCACCGTCGATGCTTCCAGCTTGTGGGTCAGAAAGGTCATACTTTGTGATGTAGGTTGCATTTAATGAAGGTGTAAATACGCCTGCATCTGACTCAAGTTTGTAACTTGCAACAAAATCAACACCCGACGTTTCCAATGAACTCGCATTGACATAGGTATTGTTTATTTGTAGCACAGGCCCAGTAAGTGGGTCACCGGCACGCAATACGCGATCAGTATTTGTAGGGTCTGCATTCAATACTGCTTGCGCATTTTCTTGAATAATCAGGTCTTCAAACTCGAAGTTCCAATAATCAACTTCAATGGAAAGATCTCTAAATGGCTCATAAGAGAAGCCGATATTATAAGCTGTTGACTCTTCTGGCTTAAGATCTTCATTACCTTCCGTTCTAACTGCAACGAATGCTGTTGCGCCCTGAACTGGATCTTGAAGCTGCTGTAGGGTCGTCGCGCCACCTTGAGCTAAGAATACAGTAGGTGCTCGGAATGAGGTTGATATTGAGCCTCGTAGTGAAAACTCGTCAGTAGCTCTGTAAGAAACCGCTAACTTCGGATCTACCGTACTGCCAATAGTACCGCCGTAGTCTTCGTAACGCACGGCTACCTGAACGTCTAACTGATCGTTAATTGGCAATGCTAATTCACCAAATGCAGCCCAGACGTCCTGACTACCGTCAATGTCAGGGTTACCGATTACAAACGTAAAGCTATCTTGGTTAGATAGTGCGTCGTAATCCATACTGAGGTCTTGGTTTCTGTACTGTAAGCCAAGCGCTAACGCAGCAAAACCACCGTCCATTTCAAATACATCAAATGAGGTGAACGCTTCAATCACTTCTAAGTCAGATTTTGAATCAATAACCTGTTTTGCTGTGAATGAATCAACAACATAGTCTGAGTTAGGCGCCGATGTGTAAGACGTTGAAAACGGATTAAAGAACTCACAGCTGCCTGCACCTGGCGTGCCTGTAACCGGGTTACAATCTGAACCACCAAAACCGAATAGCGCCAACTGGAACTCTGTATTCAGTACGTCAGGTACTTGGAACATAAAGTCGTTAACTGCTCTGGTATAGCTTACTTCCCAGAAACCGGTGTCTGTTACGCCCTGAAGGTTTGTGCTGAATCTGAATGTATCTGACTCTGTGTTAGCAGGGTCGCCAGCAAAACCGTTACCCTCTGCACGGCCGAAAAACGCAACGCCTGTGCCGAATGGGTTTTGTGGATGGTAATCTGGAACAATCGGCGACGTTAAGATAGGAAAGCTAGGTGCCCCGCCACGTTCAGCGCGGTTTCTTGCCATACCGAACTCTGCAGACCACGTTATGTCATTATCAAACTCATAGTTTGCGCTAACATAGGTATTGAGGCGACTTTCATCAGGTACATAAGAGTAGAACTTACCGAAGTCGAACTGACAAAAGCCAACTTCTAAGCCGCCTGGCGCTGTTCCACTTGGCGCTAATAGCCTTTCAGAACCACCAAATTCCTCACACCCGTAAGGGTCGATAATGGGTGTGCCTGTTGGTAAGAAGTAAGAGCCTGGGTTACCTAACGCACTGGTATCATCCTCTGGGCGACTTAAACGTCTGTCAGCGATAAATAAGGGTGAACGATTAGTGTAACTAATAGCGGCCATTACATTGCCGTTATCGCCAGACGCTCCCCAAAGACCTTGGAGTACGTATTCGCTGTTATCGCCATGGGCACCGTCTTGATAGTCGGCTGTAATCATTGCGCCGTCATAGTTGCGCTTTGTGATGAAGTTCACTACGCCAGCTACCGCATCAGAACCGTATAGTGCAGACGCACCGTCTTTCACTACTTCCATTCTGTCTATCGCTATCATTGGTACGAGTGAGCTCGTATCAACAAAGTTAAGACCTTGGTTGGTAGGCTGAGCGGTAACAACCTGGCGTTTGTTGTTTAGAAGCACTAACGTAGATGCAACACCTAAACCGCGAAGGTTTATATTAGATGTACCTGCTGTCGCATTTTGAGTAAATGCGTCAGGATTGTTTTCTGCGCCAGTATTAATAGTAAGCGTTTGTGTGATATCAGCGATATTTTTTGCACCAATCGAGTCGATTGCGACGCTATCTACCACTGCTAGAGGAGAAGGAGATTCAAAGTTTTCGCTGCGACGAACGAAACTACCGGTAACAAGAATAAGTTCAACATCCCGTTTTGCTTCTTTTTCATTTTCGGTGTCAGCTTCTTGGGCTGTTGCGATCATGGGAGAGCAAAGTAATGCAGCGCCAACATAAGCAGCAACTGCAGTTTTACGCGTATTCAATTTCATAGTGTGATTCCAAATCTGGGCGTTTCACTACCGGCAAATATAATCTCGCGTTCCGCTAGCGACCTGCTATTCGATTTTCTGTTATTTTTATAAGGGCATAAACAACCTATGTCCTCAAATTGATACTATGCCTGATTCCTAAGTTTGTAAATTTATTGTGAATAATATGTTTACATTAATTTTACACATGGTCTTACCAGTTATACTTTAGGATAAGCGTTGCGGTGAATATCGATAATAATGGGTAGAAATTGCGGATTAGGTGTGAAATTAGTACACGACCTGCAGCTCTCTTGTTCAGAATGAAATATAAACATCAACAAATTCATAACCTTAAAAAACTTGGAAATGCGGAACGGTTCTTGTTAACTCCCTTTTATTAGTCACAAATAGAAGAAAACAACACGCTTATGGAAATACCTCGCATCGACGACGTGTATAAATTGCTCACCGGAAAGCTAGAAACTTGGATGGAAAGCGCAATAACTATTCTTCCTAACATAGTGGTTGCATTGCTGATTGCTATCGCATTTGGCTTTATCGCAAGGATTGTAGGAAATATCGCCGGTACTGTGATGCGTCGTACGTTTGAATCTCGCCAGATTGCGGGGTTACTTACTTCTATTGTTAAATCGCTTGTTTTGATCGCCGGTATTTTTATTGCTCTTGATTTCGTGGGATTAAAGGGCACGGTGACATCGCTGTTGGCCGGCGCAGGTATTATTGGCCTAGCTATCGGTTTTGCGTTTCAGGATATGACAGAGAACTTTATCGCCGGTATCGCAATGGGCATCCGCAAGCCGTTTGAAATTGGTGATGTAATAAAAGCAGAAGGCGTATTTGGTAACGTAAAAAGTATTAACCTGCGCAATACATTGGTAGAAACATTTTACGGCCAGTTAGAAGTTATTCCGAACAAGATTTTGTTTAGAAATATTCTTACTAACTACTCCACCCTCGGAAAAAGACGGATAGAAGTTCCTGTTGGCATATCCTATGCCGATGATATTGAGAAAGCCGGCACGGTCATTGTCGAGGCGATGAAAGACAAAGAATACGTCATTATTAATGATGAAACTGCGGTATATGCCGAATCCTTTGGCGACTCTAGTATTAATCTAGTGCTGTGGTTTTGGATAAGCTATCCGGGTGAACATGGCTTCATGGACGTTCGCCACGATGCAGTCTGTACGGTTAAAACCGTGCTGGAAGAAAACGATATTCTAATTCCGTTCCCAATTCGTACTTTGGATTTTAATTCAAAAGGGAGCGATAACCTTGACACTATGCTCAAGGACAAAGAAGAAACTCAGTAAACACTGATGTGCGACAACCAATGGATAGAATGACTATTCAAATCATAAAACGGAGATACATTATGAATAAGTTAATAGAGTCAAAGATTTTAAGAACAGCGTTTTTTGCACTAGTAATGGGTGCAAGCATTGGCGGCTGTGCCACGGTTGAAGGCGCTGGAGAAGATATTGAAAGCGCTGGCGACGCCATTGAAGATGCTGCTGACGACGCGTCATAAGCGAGTACAGCTAATAGTTAAAACATCAATGATGTGAAAACAGCTAAGCGGACACTGTGCGCCGTGCTTTTTATACACGGTGCGCACTATCCGCTGAATTGGTTTCGGCTTTGCTTTATGTGTACAGCTTTATGTTTTTACAAGTTCGTTTTACGTAAGCTGTATTGAACTTTAGCAACGGCTGCCGCTAACTATCAACTGCTTATTTCAAGTTGCATTAACGTTACTAAACCTTTTAACCATCAAACCTTTAAACCACCAAGTCCTTCTCATCTGCACCCGCATTTTTTCATACACCAAACGTCCAAACTTTTTACAGATTTTCTGTCGCCCTACCCTAAAACCGAGCTTAAAGTAAACGAAAGGGTTAGCGTTAGGCCAATACAGCAAGCATTAAAAATGTCCCGACCAGTGCGGGTTTTCCGCTTGATTTTAGCATGCAGCTAGCTTCGACCTTATACAATTTACCCTGAGGTTTATCAGAAATATCAGTGACTTTAAATTGATATCGAATAGCATCATCACGTCTCACAGGCTCTAAAAAGCGTAGCTTATCCATGCCATAGTTTATCGTTGAAGCAATTTTATCGCTGTGCCCTACAACTTGTGAAAATGCATTGGGCATCAACGATGCAGATAGAAAGCCGTGAGCAATGGTTGTTTTAAATGGGCTTTCTTTAGCGCAGCGTGCTTCATCTAAATGGATCCATTGGTGGTCGCCAGTGGCATTGGCAAACTGAGTTATCATGTCTTGTGACACGACAAGCCATTCTGACTGTTCAAATGTATCGCCTACTGATAAATCGATGAGTGTTTTCATTGGTTTGTATCCTGTCCTATTTGTAATGTTACTAAACTACTATTACTAAGATGAATGTTTCAATTAACTTTTAATAATAGGTATTTATAAATATTCTTGTTACACTCTCGTAAACAATTAGTGGTTGCTGTGAACATAATTGTGACATTTAATTACGTCATCATAGCTTCCGTTTTATCTATTGGCTTTTTCAGGGCACTCGCCCCACTGAAGGATTACTTATGAATCTCAATAGAGTCGACTTGAACCTTTTTGCTGTGTTTGATGCGATATACACAGCTGGCAGCTTAACAAAAGCAGCCGATGTCCTCTGTATAACGCAACCTGCCGTGAGTAACTCATTAGCAAGATTAAGAGAGATGTTAAACGATCCCTTATTCGTGCGCACAGGTCACAGTATGACGCCAACGCCCGTAGCGCAAAATATCATTGTTCCTGCAAGACAAGCACTCGCTCTATTGCGAAAAAGTGTGCAAGAAAGTCACACTTTCGACCCGCTTACGGCTGAAAAATCATTTAATTTTGCGAGTCGAGACTTGTTAGAAGCGAGTATTATGCCCCGCCTAGTGTCTCGCCTTCAAAATTTAGCACCTAATATCGGTATAACCAATTACGAAATTCCACGAAGCCAGGTGGTGTCAGCAATGGCAAGCGGCACATTAGATTTTTTTGCCGATGCATCTACCTTTACCGACCCTCATTTATGCAAAGATAAAATTGCTCAAGATCGGTTTGTGGTATTAGCGAGAAAAAATCATCCGGCGCTTAAGAACGGCCTCGATTTAGAAACGTTTTTGCGCTTAGGTCATATTAATGTGTCTCAAAGAAAGTCGGGAGCAGGCTCTATCGATGTTGCACTGGATAAAATGGGTAAGCGTCGGAAAGAAGTGATGCGCGGACAGCACTTCTTAACAGTGCCAAGCACCATTGTTAAGACCGATTTGATTGCGTGTTTGCCATTCCATTTGGCCAAGCACTACGACCTTGCTATTTATGAAGTGCCTTTTGATTTACCGCCAGTAGAATATTATCTGTATTGGCACGTCAGTGCTGACCATGACTATGCCCATATGTGGATGCGAGAGCAGATTATGGAAGTAGCGAGCACCTTTAAGCCTCACTGAGCCTTTTAGATATCAATTGTTAAACACCTCATGTTAAGCCCCAATGAGTTTATAAGCTGATTGGGGCTTTTCTATGTTTGCCTTTCGACACTAGCAACCCCCTTTTCTAACAAAATTGTGATTTTCAATCATTGGCGATAAAGCGCATTTAAAACACGCAAATCATTAATACTAAAAGCTAAAAGCAACACTAAAGTAGCATGAACTTTAGTATAGGGTATGAATGCTCATACTTAGTTATCTGTTTGTATGTTTTTGCTTTCCCCGACATTGCGTTTAATTAAGTCGTACACAAAACAACCACCCCATATCGAATAGGAATTTTAACCATGTTGAAAATAGTTAAATCTTCTTTACTTATCGCTGCGTCTACTGTCGCCTTTTCAAACGTTGCTCAGGCAGACGATATTAATGATGCCCTTGCTAACATCTGCACTATTGTAGAAGCAGACGACAAAGGCGAACTACGTAAAAAGATGCGTCGTGTGCAGTCAGATTACAGATTAAAATTACATGATTATTACTCGGGTATATCGTGTGGTGGGCAAAGCTTGATTAGAACAGCACTTTCTAGCAATGCGGTTGAAGTAGGTACATTACTGGTTAAGAAAATGCCAAGTAAAGTTTTACAAACGCCTGAAGCAGACGGTAAAACACTGCAAGCATGGATAGCAGAACAGGGACTGCAGTCTTCTCCAATCTCTGAAGAGCTAAACAGCAGAATTTAAGACTCACGAATCGTTAGAGCATAAAAAGCGCCTCATAAGGCGCTTTCTTTGATTTAATGGCAGCCTAATAGGCTATATAGCCTCATAGTTAAGATAGCCCAGCTCCTATCATTGATAAATAAAACGTTAAATAAGCGCTAAATAAACGCTAGCACTCTATCAGACGCCCAGGTTGGAAACTCTCTGTGGATCCAATGTGTTGCGGTTTCGTGATAAATAACCTCACAATGAGGTACATACTTTTCAATCCCGTGTAGCACTGCATCATCAAACGCCAAATCGTTTCTTCCCCACAGCACTAGCGTAGGTACCCCAATATGAATATTGGGAACATGTATAGCCTGTAGCTCTTCGTCCGACGCATCAACAGAAGGGATATCTTGAGGCATGCATCTGTAGTAATTAAGCATTGCGCTAAGGCGTGCCTCTTGACTCCAATCATTCAACAACGTGGAGGCATAATCCCATTGCTGCTCAAAAAACGTCTCTCCAAGCATGTCTTTAAGTAATTTGAAATCTGTCGATATCAAACTCGACACTGTGTTTTTATCACGTAGCGAAGAGATATACTGGCTCTTCACTCGTTGTTGTTTGCTAACGATTAAAGATTGAGTGAATGTGGATGGATGCGCAGCATTCAATATAACCAGTTTATGAATTAAGTCGGGATGAAAAGCAGTGAGCGGCCAAGCAATAGCACCTCCCCAGTCGTGAGCAACCAGAATCACCTTTCTGCCTTTTTTAACCTTCTCAATAAAGGTGGCCATACGTTTTATTAACGTAGGAACTTCATATTGCCGTTCTTCACTTAAGGGATCGGAAAGATGATAACCAGGTAAGTCTGGCGCAACAATATCGTAGTGCGAAGGTAAGGTAAGAATAAAAGCTTCCCATGCATGGGCGTTTTCAGGAAAGCCATGAAATAATACAAACAATGTATTATCACTGGTGAGTTCCTTACCTAGTTGCGATGAAGGCTCTTTACATAAGCCCGCTGAGGGCTCTTTACCTACCTCCGCTGAGGGCTCTCTACCTAAGCCCGCTGAAGGCTCTCTACCTAAAGCCGCTGAAGGCTCTTTACTCAAATAGTGAATGCGTTTTCCATCAATTGTCACGTATTGCGATTGCAACATAACACTCCCTCATAGGCAGGAAATAAAAAAGCCGGGAAGGGTGAAATACGTATTAGCGCATTCACCCCCACCCGGCTTTTACCACAAGATGTTGTAAGCGTTAATTACTCAACGGCAAACATGCTTTCAGGCATAGACATTAGGTTGTCTGCACCTGACTGCATCGCTGATACTAGTGAGCGCGTGCGAGTCAGCAAACGGTCAAAGTAGAAGCCTGTAGTCAGTATTTTACTCTTATAATATTCAGTTTCTGTGCTTCCGGCATCAAGCTGCTCTTGCGCTTTTACTGCCATACGAAGCCAGAAGTAAGCTACTGTGACATAACCAGAATACATAAGGTAATCAACTGACGCCGCGCCAATTTCATCTGGGTTAGACGCAGCCGCTTTACCGATATCCATGGTTACTTGCTGCCACTCATCGAGGTGAGAATTGAGGGCGTTTGTCCACGCGCTAAACTGTGCATTGTCACGAAGAGAGTTACAGTAATCGCGAACTTCCTGAACAAATACATTGAGCAATTCACCGTTAGACCCCATTACCTTACGGCCAAGTAGATCCACTGCCTGAATACCCGTGGTGCCTTCGTACATAGTACAAATACGCGTATCACGTGCAAGCTGCTCCATGCCCCACTCTTTAATGAAACCATGGCCGCCGTAAACCTGCATACCGTAGCTTGTGGTTTCCTGCGCGGTTTCAGTCAAAAACGCTTTTACAATCGGCGTCAAGAATGCAAGTTTTGCTTCTGCTGTTTGCTTAGCAACTTCATCGTCGCCGTAAAGCGTTACGTCTACCATTTGCATGCAGTACGCAGCTAAAGCACGGTTACCTTCGGCAAATGCTTTTTGCGTTAACAGCATACGACGCACGTCTGGGTGCACAATAATAGGATCCGCAGGACCGTCTGGGTTCTTGCGTCCTGTCATTGAACGAAATTGCACTCTGTCTTTGGCATACTTAAGCGCACCCTGGAAAGACGCTTCTGATGCCGCCAAACCTTCAAGACCAGTGCCGATACGTGCAGTGTTCATAAAGGTAAACATACAGTTTAAGCCGCGGTTAGGAGGACCAATTAGGAACCCTTTCGCGCCATCAAAGTTGATTACGCACGTCGCGCTCGCTTTGATGCCCATTTTATGTTCGATACTGCCGCAGCTTACTGCGTTTCTATCTTGCTTCTCGCCGTCGTCAGACACGTTGAATTTAGGAACAACGAATAACGAAATACCTTTTGTGCCCTCTGGCGCATCCGGTAAACGGGCAAGTACAATGTGTACGATATTTTCAGACATATCGTGCTCACCAGCAGAGATGAAAATCTTAGTGCCAGTAAGGCTATAACTTCCATCTTCTTGTGGCTCGGCGCGACACTTCAGCATACCAAGATCAGAACCACAGTGCGCTTCTGTAAGACACATGGTGCCCGTCCATTCACCGCTAATAAGCTTATGAAGGAACTTTTCTTGCTGCTCTTTAGTACCGTGCGCTTTTAATGTTTCCATGCAGCCTTGACTTAGGCCTGGGTACATTGCCCATGAGTGGTTAGCACCAGAGAACCATTCGGCAATAATAGAAGCCAGTGAGTAAGGTAGGTTTTGTCCGCCAAACTCTTCCGGATGCGCCATACTCGGCCAACCGCCTTCTACATAGGTCTGATAAGCTTCTTTGAAGCCTTTAGGTGTTGTTACCACACCGTCTTCCCATTTACAGCCTTCTTCATCGCCCGACTGATTAATTGGGGCTAGCGTGTTTTCTGAAAACTTCGCTGCTTCAGAAAAAATGGCTGATACCAAGTCTTCAGAGGCTTCATCGAAGCCTAGCTTTTGATAGTGACTTTGAAAGTCGAGTAGCTCATGTGTTACAAACATGGCGTCGCGTTGTGGAGCTTTATAACCTTCCATACTAATTACCTATAGAACTTCAAATAAACCAGCAGCGCCCATGCCGCCACCGATACACATAGTGCAAACAACAAATTTCGCACCACGTCTTTTACCTTCGATGAGTGAATGACCCACCATACGAGCACCGCTCATGCCATAGGGGTGACCAATAGAAATGGCACCGCCGTTAACGTTTAATAATTCGTCTGGAATGCCTAACTTGTCACGGCAATACAATACCTGTACTGCAAATGCTTCATTAAGCTCCCATAGACCAATGTCGTCCATGGTTAATCCATGCTGCTTTAATAGCTTAGGAATGGCAAATACAGGGCCAATTCCCATTTCATCTGGTTCACATCCTGCAACCGCAATCCCGCGATAAATACCAAGGGGTTGCCCTTTGCCTTTTGCCGCAGAGTGCTCATCCATAATAACAGTAGCGCTTGCACCGTCAGATAGTTGGCTTGCGTTACCTGCGGTAATACACCCGCCTTCAATCACCGGGTTTAAGCTTTGTAAACCTTCCAGTGATGTTTCTGGACGATTGCCTTCATCTTTAGACAGCGTGACTTCGCGTTCGCTTGTTTCGCCAGTCTCTTTATTAAAGAGTGTCTGCGTTGCCGTAATCGGTACGATTTCGTCATCAAACTTGCCTGCTGACTGAGCCGCGGCTGTTCGCATTTGGCTTTGATAGCCGTACTCGTCTTGCACATCACGGCTGATGTTGTATCGCTTAGCAACCACTTCAGCGGTTTGCAGCATAGGCATATAAATATTTTTATGCTTTGCAACTAATGCTGGGTCTACCGCACGATGCATATTCATGCTTTTGTTTTGCACTAGTGAAATAGAATCTAAACCGCCAGCAACCATGATGTTGGTATCGCCGGTGCGAATTGCATTCGCTGCCGTCGCAATAGCATACATGCCAGAGCTACACTGCCTGTCTAATGTCATTCCAGCAACGGACGTTGGTAGGTCGCCAGCAAGCGCTGCTAGGCGACCAATGTTCATTCCTCCACTGCCTTGTGTTAGGGCTGCACCCATCACAACATCATCTACGCTTGCTGGATCAATACCAGCGCGAGAAACTGCATGCTTTATCGCATGCCCGCCAAGTGACGGCGCAGGTAGATTATTGAGCGCGCCCTTGTAGGCACGGCCAATAGGTGTTCTTGCGGTACTAACAATTACTGCATCACGCATAGTATTGTTCCTTATTTTTTATAGTGCTTAAAACTGCCGCCTTCTTGCGCCAATTTTACAAGTAAATCGCTAGGCTCTAGCCACATCTTTCCGTAGTCGCCAAGTTGGTCGCGGTACGTGGTTAACTTATCGAGAATAGTCTGAAGCCCTACTTCATCTGCATACTGCATAGGACCACCACGGAACACAGGGAAGCCATAGCCGTAGACGTAAATCACATCGATATCGCTAGACTTAGCAGCGATGCCTTCTTCTAGAATACAGGCACCTTCGTTGATAAGAGAGAACATGACTCGCACCAAAATTTCATCATCGCTGATGTCAGAGCGCTGCGCTACACCAAGTCTCTGTGCTTCTTTCTTCGCAATATCGAGTACTTCAGGGTCTGGAATAGGAACGCGACTGCCCGGTTCATAGTTATAGGTTCCGCGACCGGTTTTCAGGCCGTTGCGATCCATTTCTACCAAGCGGTCGGCAACAGCGCCGTAAGCCGGGTCGTGGGCAATATGTTCTTGGCGAGACTGGCGAACGTAGTAACCAATATCAAGCCCAGCCATATCGCCCATTGTAAATGGCCCCATAGGCATGCCGAAATCGGTAAGTACCCTGTCCACTTGCTCTGGTGAAGCGCCCTCTAACAATAAGCGGTTTGCTTCTCGCCCGTATGGCTCAATCATTCGATTACCAACAAAACCAAAGCAAACACCCACTAGCACTGCCACTTTTTTGATGCGCTTAGCCATCTTCATGCAGGTTTTAATAACTTCAGGCGATGTCTTCTCAGCTTTTACGACTTCAAGCAAACGCATGACGTTAGCAGGAGAGAAGAAGTGAAGCCCAATGACGTCTTGTGGACGAGAGGTCGACGTAGCAATCTCATCGATATCAAGCGTAGATGTATTCGAAGCTAAAATAGCGCCTGGTTTACATACTCTATCTAACGTTGAGAATACCGTCTTTTTCACTTCCATCTTTTCAAACACAGCTTCAATCACTAAATCTACGTCACTTAAGTCATCGTAGGTGGTTGTGCCGCTAAGCAGTGCCATGCGAGATTCAACTTGCTCTTGCGTAAGCTTGCCTTTTTTAGCGCTGTTTTCGTAATTTTTGCGAATAAGAGCGAGCCCTTTCTGTAAGGCTTCTTCTTTAAGCTCAAGCATCGTTACTGGAATACCCGCATTGGCGAAGTTCATCGCAATACCGCCGCCCATGGTTCCAGCGCCTATAATGGCTACCTTCTCAATAGCGCGCTCAGGTGTTGATTTATCGAAGTCACCGACATGACCCGCCGCGCGCTCTGCAAAGAAAAAGTGCTGCTGCGCTCGCGCTTGTGGCGTGTTCATGCACTCCATAAACAACTTGCCTTCATTTTTAAGGCCATCTTCAAAAGCTAACGTGTATGCGCCGCGAACCGCTTCGATACATTTAAGCGGTGCGAAAAACCCTTTTGATGCTTTTTTCGTTTGAGCGACTACTGCGTCAAAAACGGCTTGTGTTTCATCAGACATTGTTAAGGAAATATCACAGGTACGCTTAATAGCTGTTGCACCACCTAACGACGCTAAATACGCTTTGGTATCTTCTAAGAGGTGTTCCGGCTTATCTGATATCTTGTCAAATACGCCTGGTAATTTGAGTACAGAAGTGGGCTTACCTGTCACTATCATTGTTAAGGCTGTTTGCGCATCTGCCAAGCGAGGTAAACGCTGCGTTCCGCCAGCGCCTGGTAAAATACCTAGATTAACTTCTGGTAGACCCACTTTAATGTCGGCAAACGTGATGCGATGATGGCATGCTAAGGCAACTTCTAAACCGCCGCCAAACGCTGGCCCCGGTAAAACGGCAACGACCGGCTTTGACGCGTTTTCAATCTTCTCTAAAACTTCAGGTAAGTTTGGTGATAAATCACCGCCTGCAAATTCGCTAATATCTGCGCCACCTGAAAATATTGGCAGTGCGGATGTCACCACGATAGCTTTCACGCTTTCGTCGTTAATCGCTTGTTCAATGCCGTCTATTAGGCCTACGCGAAGTGCTCGAGAGAGTGCATTAACTGGTGCGCTCTGCATAGTAAGCGTGGCAACACCCTGCTGCACATCATACGCTACTGCTTTGTTTTCCGTCTGAGTCATAACCATATCCTGTTTATCACGTTAACCGGATGTTATTGCAGTGTTGCCAATCATCCAAGTTTATTGGTGTTATAGACATTTATCACAATATTTAATACGGCAACGAAACCCTGTTTTTTCATCGGATCCGCTCTCACGCTAGGTAATACAGGAGTTACAGATTAATTGACAGAATGAGATAAGGGTGTTTTTGTTATTATACCGTTAATTATTTTACATTTAATTTACAGGGACAAGTAAGCTATGCAGATACTGAAAACACCTGAAAGCGCCTTTTCGAATATCTCTGATTTTCCGTACGAACCACAGTATGTTCAAGTAACTGATACCGTCAGCGGCGAACTGTCCATGGCCTACTACCAAGCAGGACCGACTGACGGTCATCCCGTTGTTTTACTACACGGTGAACCAACCTGGGCTTATCTGTATCGAAAGATGATCCCTATTTTAGCTGATGCGGGATTCAACGTGCTTGCACCCGATCTTATCGGGTTTGGTCGTTCAGACAAACCTACACGCAGCAGCGACTACACTTATGCAAGGCACCTAATTTGGGTACGCGAATGGTTTAACCAGGTCGTGAAGCAACCCGCTACGTTGTTCTGTCAAGACTGGGGAGGCCTGTTAGGTCTTCGACTTGTGGCAGATATGCCTGAGCGCTTTTCTGGTGTAGTGGCTGCAAATACCGGGCTACCCACAGGCGACCAAAAGCCCAGTAAAGCATTTACGGCATGGCGTCGATTTTCTCAAGACGTGCCGGAGTTTCCAACCTCAGATATCATTGATAAAGGCACAGTAACCGACTTATCCGATAGTGTTAAAGCGGCTTACGACGCACCATTTCCTGATGAGACTTATAAAGTGGGCGCAAGAATGTTCCCCCTTTTGGTTCCTACACAGCCCGACAGCACAGACTCTCAAGCCAATCGAAACGCTTGGCAGTCGCTTAAGCAGTTCAACAAACCCTTTATGACCGCCTTTAGCGATAGCGATCCTGTGACGGCAGGCGGTGACAAATTTATGCAGCACACCATTTTAGGGTGTAAGGGAATAGAACACACCACAATTAAATCTGGTGGTCACTTTTTACAAGAGGACAAGGGTGAAGAATTAGCTCAGGTTCTTATTTCATTTATTCACAATTACTAGGGCGTGTTGACCTAGATATTTCAGAACACATTAAGGAAACATCATGGATTCACTACTTAACTTTACCGACCACGTTGTGCTTATTACTGGCGCAGGCAGCGGGTTTGGCCGGCTTTTGGCCACAGGGCTTGCACAGCGCGGCGCACAGCTCGTGCTCAGCGATATAAACGAAACGTCGCTCAACTCGGTAATAAATGAACTTGAAAGTGTTACCGATGTGGTGAGCATCGCAGGCAACATTGCAGATGAAAGTCTGAATAAGGTGCTGGTAGACGCAGCGTTAGAGAAATTTGGTCGCTTGGATATTGCCGTCAATAACGCAGGTATTGCTCACACGCCAGCGCCCGTTCATGAAATGACTGAGGCCATCATGGATAGTCAGTTTGGGGTTAATGTAAAAGGCGTGATGTTTGGCATGAAATACCAAATTCCTGCCATGCTCGCTCAGAAAAAGGGGCATGTGTTAAACGTGAGTTCTCTTGCTGGCCTCGGCGGCGCACCGAAAGGCGCAGCCTATGCAGCAGCAAAGCATGCCGTTGCCGGCGTCACTCGCACCGCAGCAGTAGAGTATGGAAGAAAGAATGTGCGTGTAAATGCAATATGCCCATTTTACAGCCCAACCAACATTCTAAATGTGGACGGGTACAATACACCAGAAGCCCAAGCTCAACTTGGTCAGGGCAGCCCAATGAAGCGGCTAGGAGAGCCACAGGAAATAGTTAACACTATGATGCTAATGCTGTCTCCTGGAAACAGCTATATGAACGGCCAAACTATAGCCGTTGATGGCGGCGTCACCGCGTGGTAAGAGGCTTCACCGCCAATGGAGAGGCTTCACCGCCAATAGAGAGGCCTCACCGCCGATAACGAGAGGCCTCACCGCAAGACAGAAAGCCGCTGCATTGCCTAGCATACAGTATAAATTTTCATACCATGGTATGAGCTACTCTGTTTTGTTTTACATCGACTTTAGTTGTAATGGAGGTGAACAAACAAAGTCTGACGAATGAGGCGAGTGCAACCGCCTCTGACGTCTTTTCTCTCTCGTTTATTGCACCCAGTACTGTAATAAAATACTGCAATAAACCGGAGACTGAACTAAACATTAGAAGAGAGCCAATGATGAAAACATTTACCAGCATGATGTTGCTTAGTACTTGTTTAACGGCTGCCCTTTTTCCTCAC
This sequence comes from Alteromonas sp. 4NS20-0143, assembly GCF_057542855.1. Taxonomy (NCBI): domain Bacteria; kingdom Pseudomonadati; phylum Pseudomonadota; class Gammaproteobacteria; order Alteromonadales; family Alteromonadaceae; genus Alteromonas; species Alteromonas sp. 4NS20-0143. Next base: position 236,122 of record NZ_BAAJLR010000001.1, on the reverse strand, counting down.
AATTTGGCTGCAGCAGAAGATGCTAAACACCAGCCAAATCTCAATAGTTCAGAGCAAGCGCAACCGATTTTTAAAAAAATGCGCCGCAGCTCTAACGGTCTATCTAACCGTGTATCACAACGCATTATCACTTCGCGAAATAGTAAAACCTCGCTAAAGCAAGCCCATCTTATTCATACAGCGTTGCCATACACTTTGTCGCAATCTGAGTAAGTCGCAAACTTCGTTAATTTAAACTCTTCAGGCCTACTGTTTTGGCTGTTCTAATTAATTGCTCTGAATGTTCTCATTTACGTCTGTGTCAATCTGCTGAGACATTTTCAAGAACCGTATCTTGCCCTACTCGGTTTACTCGCCTATCAGCCTCATGTTTAACACAGACATAAAAAAGCCCACAGTGATGTGGGCTTAGTGGAAGTGGCAAAGCTAACTAGGGTGTGATGACCATTTTCCCTTTCACTTCCCTATTCATAACCTTTGTCATCGCTTTAGTTGCTTGCTCTAGAGGCAAGGCTTCATCAACAACGACTTTTACTTTTCCCTGTACATACCACGTCAGGAGTTCTTGCATATTTTCGGCAAACCCTTTGGGATCGTGCTGAGTAAACGAGCCCCAAAATACGCCCATTACCGAGTACCCTTTTACTAGGGCTAAGTTTACTGGGAACTTAGGTATCTCTCCGCCAGCAAACCCCACAACAAGCAACCTACCTTCCCACGCCATACTTCTACTACAAGCATGAAAAGTATCACCACCAACGCATTCATAAATAACGTCGGCACCTTTACCGCCCGTCACCTCTTTCAGCGTCTCTTTGAGATCCTTGTCTTTATAATTGATGAGTACATCTGCGCCATACTCTTTTGCTAGGGCAAGCTTTTCTTCTGTAGAACATACTGCAATTACCTTAGCCCCCATTGTTTTACCAATTTGAACCGCCGCTAGGCCGGTGCCACCAGCTGCACCCGTAACAACCAGCGTCTCGCCAGGCTGTAACTTCGCACGCTGTTTTAAGGCATGGTGAGCAGTAGCATGAGCAGTAACAAGCGCCGCACCTTCATTTACATGAATAGGGTCTGGTAACGGCATAACGTGGCTTGCTTTCACAGCTACTTTTTCTGCATAACCGCCCAGATTAGAGAGCGCGATAACCCGTTGTCCTTTTTTGACGTGACCGACTCCCTCACCCACTTCACAGACAACTCCAGCCACTTCGTTGCCAGGAATAAACGGAAAGTCAGGTTGCATTTGATACAGGCCTTGTACCAAGAGCCCGTCTGGAAAGTTAACCCCTGCCGCCTGAACATCAACAACAACATGCCCAGGTTTTGCTACAGGATCGGCAACGTCTTTTACACGTAAATCATCTACTGGCCCAAAGGCTTCACATACAATGGCTTTCATCTTTTCTCCGTATTCTGTTTTCTCTATGTATTCGGCAAAAAAACCCAAAACGCATTAACACAAGGGTTAAATCATAGGAAACAAGTGTGACTGTTATTCACTGTCTTGGTGTATGGTTTGATTCGCTATTTGCGCTAGAGGACGTACCATCGCCCCCAACTGCATCGCCTTCTCGCTAGATGCATTACCATCGTGAGCGCGCTTCACTACGCCTTGTAAAATAGCGGCGAGTCGGAAGAAACTGAACGCGAGATAAAACGTCCAATTATCAATTTTTCCAATATTCCGTCGTTTACAGTACGCATCAATATACGCTTTTTCTGAAGGGATACCCAAAGCCTCGCGATCTAGCCCTCCTAACCCTGCTGCGTGAGCAATGTCTGAAGGAAGGCGCAGCTGCATACATTGATACGCTAAGTCTGAATAAGGGTGTCCAAGTGTAGACAGCTCCCAATCAAGCACAGCTATTACCTTAGGTTGGTTGGTATCAGACATATCAAACATCATGTTGTCGAGTCTAAAGTCGCCATGGACCAACGAAACCTGTCCATCATCATCAGGCAAATTAGCTTCTAAGTAACTTATAAGGTCTTCAATTTCTTTAATATGCTCTAGTTCAGACGCTCGGTATTGTTTAGTCCAGCGACTTAACTGGCGTTCAAAATAACTTCCGGGCTTTCCATAATCGCTAAGCCCTGCAGATTGAACATCGACGCTGTGCAATGACGCAAGCACTCTGTTCATTTCATCATACATCGCCGTACGGGTGCTGGAAGCAGCAATCTCAGGCAGCGCACTATTCCAAAAAATATCACCGTCAACATGGGCCATGATATAAAACATACTGCCGATAATATCTGGGTCTTCGCACAGGTGATACGCCTTCGGAACCGGTACTTCAGAATTTTGCAGCGCATTAATTACTCTGAATTCGCGGTCTACCGCATGCGCTGATTTAAGCAGCTTGCCCGGAGGCTGGCGCCGTAAAACAAAGGTGCCATTGTCAGTAAGTAGCTTGAAAGTCGGGTTCGACTGGCCGCCAGAAAACTTTTCAGCCTCCTGAACGTGCCCAATTTCTGGGCACGCGGTAGTCAGGTAGGTGTTTAGTACCGCTAAATCTAACATATGAGGTGCAGTCGTGTTTTGTGCAGTCAAAACAGCTCCTTATGCGTTTTTATCAGCAATTAAATTACGACCTAACTGCATCATGTGCACTTGATCTGGGCCATCGGCAAGCTTAATGGTGCGTGCATATGCATACATTGCAGACAATACAAAGTCTTGACTCGTTCCAGCCGCACCGTGCATTTGAATGGCGTCGTCTATCACGTTGCACGCCATAGTTGGCGCAACAATTTTAATCGCCGCAATAAGGTCGCGAGATACTTTATTACCGTATCTGTCCATCTTATCGGCTGCCTTTAGCGTTAATAAACGGGCCTGCTCAATATCGCAGTGCATCTTGGCAATGGTTTCACGAATAGACTGCTGTTTTGCTAACGGCTTGCCAAAGGCAATTCGAGATTCTACTCGTTCGCAGGCCATATCTAATGCGCGCTGTGCACATCCGATTAAACGCATGCAGTGGTGAATTCTACCTGGACCAAGGCGACCTTGAGCAATTTCAAACCCTTTACCCTCACCCACAAGTAAATTTTCTGCAGGTACACGTACGTTTTCAAACAAGACTTCGGCATGGCCAATCGGTTCATCATAAAATCCCATTGCTGCCATAGGCCTAACAATGGTGACGCCCTTGGTATCCATAGGCACGAGTATTTGCGATTGCTGCTGATGACGAGGTGCATCAAAATCAGTTTTACCCATCACCACCATAATTTTGCAATTCTCATTCATTGCGCCACTGGTGTACCATTTTTTACCATTGATAACATACTCATCGCCGTCGCGCGTAATAGACGTTTCGATATTTGTTGCATCGCTCGACGCCACCGCAGGCTCAGTCATCGCAAACGCAGAGCGAATCTCTCCGTTTAACAAAGGCACTAACCATTCTTCTTTTTGCGCTTCGTTGCCGTATTTGGCTAATACTTCCATATTGCCAGTGTCTGGCGCGCTACAGTTGAATATTTCAGAACTGAACAACACGCGCCCCATTTCTTCACAAAGTGGTGCATATTCGGCGTTAGTCAGCCCGGCTCCGTAGGGCTTGTACTCTTCTGGTAAAAATAAATTCCACAGCCCTGCCTCGCGCGCTTTTTGTTTTAATGCCTGCATCATCGCTGGGGTTTTCCAACGGTCTTTTCCATTCTCTACGGCATGAATGTACTCTTGCTCAATTGGATACACTTCGTCTTTCATGAACGCTCTTAGTTTTTCTAAAAGCGCCTGTGTTTTTTCGTTATATTCAAAATTCATCGCTGTCCCGTTTAGCTATAGGTAATGGCGTGTAACCTGTCAGTCACATCCAGGTGAGGTACGCTATTGAAGTTATTTAAGTGAACGCCTCGCTTATTAGCAAAGCATTGTGAAAAGCTGGCATTACGTATTTGCAAGTTCATGTTGATAACCGTTGCAGAATCGTAGCCTAAAATATGTTTCAGCATCATCGCGATAGCGCCGCCAGAACTGACCACAAGTACGCGTTTTGCATCGCTATTTTGCAAACGTGTGAGCATTGAACCTACACGCCCTTCAAATTGCGCCCAGGTTTCATCGAGCAACCCATGCTCTAGTTCATCTTGTGACCACGCAAGCATGGCCTTTTTCAATAATCGATAGAACTCAGCAGGTGATGCCCCCTCTGGCACTTTATCTTCAGGGAAACGACTAAGATACGCAGCAGCAACCGCCTGAAAATTAAACTCGTTAAGTGCACTGTCTCGTGTAGCCTCTGGTAAATATTTCCCTCCAGCGGATAACCCTTGTGCAATACCCTCGTTAGTTTCACGGTGTCTAACCATATCTCCCATAAAGACGCTGTCGAACTGAATGTCGCGATGGTGAAAATAGTCACCTAACCACACGGCTTGCTGTGCGCCTAGTTCGCTTAGCTTGTCGTAATTCGCCTTACCGAAAGACGCCTGTCCGTGACGAACTAAATAGATATCTGTCATTACACACTCTTATGTTACCAATATGTTAACCATACTAAGAAAACTCGTTGCATAAGTTTAATTGATATTTTGAATGGGAGTTCATCATGTGAAACTATTCGGACATAAGCGGAATTGGCCGTGGCTATGAAATGAAATAAATACCCAAAAGCCTTTTTCAAAACTATGGCGAGTTGTTGAGCGACCTGTTTGAAAAACCCTACCGCCATTAAAGGGACGCTACTGGAGTCATTTTCTCGCAATGAGTTTGCAACGGGCGAATTCAAACTGAAGTCAGTGAATAAAAATGTCATTTGGGTTCAATTAATTGCCAGCCCATTGATCACTGAAGACGGCGAGCGTTTTTACCAATTGACCTTAAACGATATGGCAATTCGCTGGGGGGGTGATGAGTTTGTTTTGCTGTTACAAGCCGAAGATGAAGAGTCTGTGAAAACGGCCATATCGAAAGTGAGTGATGGGGTTAAGAAGCCATTTTACTTTAACAACGAAACTACGCCTATCGTTATTACCATGAGCGTCGGTGTTGCGTTTTACCCCCGCATGAGCCGAGATATCAATACACTAATAAAGCTTGCGGATATCGCAATGTACTAAGCTAAGCAAAATAAAATAACGGCGCCAAATGACTATCTTATTTTTGCTCAGCCACACTCTCAGGAAAAGGGTGATAAGGCGTAAACCCTCATTCGCTATTAAATAGCGCCGGCCGCTTCTTTGATGAAAGCGGCTAGGGTTTCGGGATCTTGTGCGCCTGCTACGCCCTGATTGCCTATGACAAACGTAGGAACACTTTGGATTCCTCGTTGCATCCAAGCCGATTCTAGTTGCCTCACGGCGTCGCTGTACCGCTCATCGGCAAGCACGTCTTTAATGGTTTGAACATCAAGACCAATGCTGCTGCCCTCCTGAATAAGAATATCTATATTATTGATATCCTTTCCTTCCGTAAAATAGGCTTCAAACAAACGCATTTTCATGGGAACCGCTAAGCCCATCTCGTCGGCATAATGGATAAGCTGATGGGCCTTGAAGGTATTTTGCATGGTAGCGTCATCGGCAAGGTTAAACTCAAAGCCAATTGTTTTACCAACATCAATAAGACGCTGCCTGTTTTCACTGCTTTGTGCTGGAGTAATACCGTACTTTTCTATGACGTGCTCACGCAAGTTCTGCCCTTCTTCAGGCATAGCGGGATTAAGCTCGAAGGGATGAAACTTCACCTCTACATTAATGTTATCGAGTTGTTGTATTGCCTGTTGCAACCGCTTGTAGCCCACAATACACCAGGGGCAGACAACGTCAGACACCATATCAATTGTAACTGTTTGCATTTTTCCTCCCTCAAAATTTACGACACTTCAATAGCTCAAGGTACGGCATATGATAACCCTCCTGCAAGCGCACAGCGCTATAAACACGTTATAGACGTGTCTATAGGCTAATAATTGGTATGGAGCCCAAGGTGTAGAGATCACCTTACTCATTCGCTCTTTTAGTTAACGCGCCTGTTTTCGGCCTCAACAACCCTCTTCTGCTCTTTTCTAACAAGTGAAACAATCTGTTCAGCCCACAATGCATACCCAACACTTGAAGGGTGGAAACCGTCCTCTGCCATTAGTTCAGCTATCGCTTCGCCCTTTACATCAAATACATTAAGCTGAAGCAGCCTGCTAAAGGGCAATATGCCTATGGTACTTGCTAATACACGATTGAGCAGCGACGCTCTTTGTCCCAGCACAAAGCGTAATGGTTGAGGAATAGCGGGAAACCCATGCATGGGTGGAACCGCAGAATAGATAACGAGGTTACACTGAAATTTTTGCAGCAAAAAGTGATGAATTTGTCGAAGATTGTTGCGCCATTTAGTTAAGGTGGTGAATCTAGTTACATCATTTACCCCAATAGAAACCACTACCACCTGATACCGGCAGCTATGCTCATGCTTAAGCAATGCAATAATATCGCTACTCGCTAGCCCCGTGCGGGCGTGGAGGGTAACAGACACTGCGTAAGACTCGCCGAGTGAATGTGATAGTGCCTGGTACAGCTTTCCAGTTAGCGCATCAGATTGCGTACTTACGCCAACGCCAGCCGCCGCTGAGTCACCTATCAGCAGTACGTTAAAGGGTATTTTCTTATCTTCAGATTTGGAGTCTGAAGTTTCGCTTTTAAGCTGTCGCGCACCCGATGGCTCTGGTAAACGAAGGGTTTTCTTACGAACCCATATCGCTTGAATAATGATAATTGGCAAAATGACTAGCAAGCCAATATTAAGCGCCAAAACATTGAACCAGATCAATTCACCGCCTTCCTTGTATTGATAACATAGTGTTAGTTTTCTCTCACCTGCAAAAGAAGAAATGTCATGGCCGTAAAAGATATAAGCCAATCTGTAAGCCCGCAAGCCGTACGCCAGAATACGAGTCAAAATATAAATCAAATTACAGGGCCAGCAAGTGAAGTAGACCTAACTACAATAGCAAAATACGCGAAGCACGCACCGCGCTATACGTCTTACCCCACTGCGCTTAACTTTGCTCCAGTAAACAATGACATACTTCGTATTGCAAATAAAAACACACAGGCTGAAGCTTTAAGTGTTTACGTGCACATTCCATTTTGTCAGACACTTTGCTACTACTGCGGATGCAATAAAATTGTAACTAGGCACAACAGCAAAGCAGACCAATATCTCAATTACATCAAAAAAGAGCTATTAAGCAAGTCACACCTGCTAGCAGAACGACAGGCTGTGTCGCTTCACCTAGGCGGCGGCTCTCCTAGTTTTTTAAGTGAGCAACAGCAAGCCACTTTGATGACAATGTTAAAAAAGTACATTTCCTTTGATGCTCAAGCAGAAATGGCCATTGAATTAGACCCGCGAAACGTGGACATTTCCTACTTAAAGCATTTAAGAGAGCTCGGCTATAACCGCTTAAGTTTTGGATTACAGGATACCGATTATCAAGTTCAGCAAACAATAAATCGAGTTCAAAGCACGCTTCACATCGCAGACTTGGTATTTGAGGCAAGAAATTTAGGTTTTAGCTCTATTAACTTAGACCTGATCTATGGCTTACCTCATCAAAGCGAAGACACGTTTAGAACCACAATAGCCGCCACGAAAGCCATGTCGCCGGACAGAATATCGCTGTTTAGCTATGCGCATCTGCCAGAACGGTTTGCCGCACAGCGTAAATTCGGTGAAACCATTTTGCCTAATGCAGAGCAAAAAGCAGCGCTCTACAATATCGCGGTAACTGAATTTAAGAAGGTTGGTTATGACATGATTGGCCTTGATCATTTCGCTAAAAAAACTGACCCACTCGCTAGGGCAAAAAACGCAGGCCAACTGCATCGTAACTTTCAAGGCTACACCACAAAAGGAGATACGGATTTAGTCGGCTTTGGCGTGTCTGCTATTAGCACCGTAGGAAACGCCTTTGCACAAAACCCTAAGCAACTAAAAGACTATTACGAGCAGCTTAACAACCACAGGCCAGCTGCCGTTATTGGGCTATCACTTTCAAAAGATGACCTTATTCGAAGAGATGTAATATCAAGCCTCATGTGCAATCTATCGCTGAAAAAAGACGCTATTGAGGGTAAGTACGGCATTACCTTTGACGACTATTTTGCCATCGAGCTCGACGCGCTACGCCCGCTGCAAAAAGATGGCCTTGTGCTGCATATGGATAAAGGGATAGTGGTGCCAGAAAGTGCAAGAATCTTCATTCGTGCCATTTGTGCAACCTTCGATGCTTATGTAGACTCGGCTAAAAACATGACCCGCTTTTCTAAAGCAATTTGAAGCGCGCAATTACGGGCATGTTTTTAGCGAGCTGTAGGCGACTTACTGATAGCGTACTGATAACTGCATACAGTACTGGTTGCTTGGCCTCCCTCATGCCCTTCTGGTTAATAATCCGAAGATTAAGCAACACTCGACCGCTTTTTTGATTGTCGAAATGGGTAATATCTTCTATCACACAGTTAAGCGAATTCAAGATGCTCGATGTCGAGTTTTCATTCGTTGCTGCCGTGTTCGTGTCGATACTGACTTCACTGGCTTTTATCGCTAATCGCACCTGGCCGCCGACAGATAGCGATTTATCAATCTTGTTTTTATCTGCTTGATTAAGTTCACACTCACTGAGCTTTGCGACATTAGAGCTTGCGACTTTTGACCTTACTATACTGGACCTTGCGACATTAGACCTCGCTGCTATAAGCGATTTTTGGGAGACATACAGCCGCTGCCCGCTAACAATGACTTGATACACCGTATTCTGATTTGGTTCTTCAAAGTCAGTGGCGTTTTCATTAAGCATCTCTTTTTCGGGATGGGTAGTCTTTCCAGCGTCTGTATGAGTACTCTCTTCAGCGTGGCTGCCTAATGTTGCCTCGGCAATACATTCAACAACGCCGTTAAGTATGGCCGAAGGAGTATGTATTGCCCTGCCTTGGTACATATTGGGAACAACGCTATCTACATTACCTACTGCTTCTATTTTCCCATTACAGATGTAAATCATCTCGTCACTCAGTAATAAAAGCTCATCAATGTCATGGGAAACCACAAAGCATGTAAGTTGCGATACCGCGCACAATTGGCGTAAAAAAGCGTAAATGTGCCGCCTGGTTACAGCATCTATCGCGCTAAGTGATTCGTCGAGCAGCAGAACGTGAGGTCCGTTAACTAATGCCCTTGCAATAGCCACCCGCTGGGCTTCACCACCAGACAAGGTTGCTATTGGTTTTGACAGTAGGTGCTCGCAGTGACACCCCTTTACCGCCTCATTAATAGAAATGGCATGCTTACTGGCATGACGGGTGGCAAGCTGTAAATTGCCCTCCACATTCACATGAGGGAACAATAAGGGCTGTTGGAATACCATTCCAATTTTTGGCGAAACATTACCCCAATTAGCCTGGGTTAACGCGCCTTTTTCAAAACCTGCTATGCAGCGCAACAAGCTGCTTTTACCCGCACCGGATGGCCCAGTGATGCCGATAAATGACGAGGAGGCACACAGTTCAACCCGGCCCTCTATTCTGTTTGGAAGCAATACCACAAACGCCACACTCATCGCTTACGCTCCGGGTCTATATTTCTAGTGCCACTTGAGGGGTCTGCACCACCATTAAAGCGATAGAGTAGCGCTAACACAATAAAGGAAAACACAAGTAGTCCAAGGGACATCACATGGGCGCGCTCATATTCTAGTGCTTCAACTTGCTCATAAAGCGCAATGGAAAGTACCTGGGTTTCACCCGGTATGTTGCCACCAATCATGAGCACCACCCCAAATTCACCTACGGTATGAGCAAAGCTGAGCCCAAATGCCACCATGATTGGCGCTTTGCAAAGGGGCAGCACAATGCGATAAAAACCTTCTAGCCGTGAAAAACCAAGAGAGCTCGCCACCTCAAGATACCGTTTATCTAGCTGCACGAACCCACTGTATAAAGGTTGAAGGGCGAAGGGCAGTGAATATATTAATGAGCCAAGCACAAGCCCCTGAAAGCTAAATACCAACGTGCTGCCTGTTAATGCTAACCACCACTGCCCAAGCGCACTTTGGGGTGAGAACGCGATGAGTAAATAGAAGCCAAGCACGGTGGGTGGCAGTACTAGCGGCAATGCCAACACAGACAGAACCAATGATTTTGCCTTGTGTTGCCAGTTCGCCAAAAACCATGCAAGGGGCATAACTATAATCAACAATAAGACACTGGTGACTAACGCTAGCTTAAACGTGAGTATGACAGTATTTAACATTTCAGCATTCACCATATCGGCATCTACATACCCCATGAATCAGCACCCATTTTGCCTTTGTGATGTTTAGCGCGAACATCAGTGTGATGATTACTCAATACACCTTCATACCCCCAATCACTCAGTGATGATTGCACCGAGGAAGACAGTAAATACTGCACAAAAAGACTCGCAGGTTTAATGTGAACCAACGATTCAGTATTTATTACCTCACCCACGCCATTTATCGAATCAAAAATATTTGGGCTTAATGCAGCGGCATCGTTGTCGTTAATGGCTAAGGATTGCACTATGGGAGCGTGTAGGCTTTCATCAATAAGCGACCAGTACATTGTTTGATGCAAGCCAGTTGGTCTATAGGAGCTACCTGTTTTATCAAAGCCAGCTGGTTTATTGAAAATTGTACCTGATGTTGGCGCTGATACCCCCTCAAGGCTATCATTCTCACTGTGATTGCCACTACTACCCTCACTTTCGGCAAGCACAGTAGAGTATGCGACTAACGCACCTTTTACATTGCCTGTACTCACATACTGATACGCTTGCAGCACATTTTTCCCTTTTACTAGCCTATCTTTAAACGTATTCCACAACGACGTGTTCTGTAATACTTGCTGTGCGGCCAGCCCATAAGGCGCTAGCTTAGGGTTGGCAATAGCAAACTTACCGCTGGTTTCTGCGATAAAACGTTCAAGCGCCATTTTCGTCTCTGTACTGGCATTGGGTGTAATTAGCGCCAGTCGGCCACGGGCAAAGGCTGTCACGTTATCGGGATGAATAAGGTTGTTCTTCGCTAGCATGGCGGGCCGCGCAGTGTCTGCAGAAAGAAAAACGTCAAAGCTCGCGCCGTGAAAAATTTGCGCGTACAGGGTTCCGCTTGATGACGTTGTTATGGATACGTCGATGCCGGTAGTGGCAGTGAAATCGGAGGCAATTGCCGCTAAAGGCTTCGCGAAATTTGCGGCAACCGCAATGTTAAGCCGTGGTGACTTAGCATAATGCTCGTGAAAAACATTTGAAAAATTTTGCGCACTTTTCGTGGTGGCCATTGCAGAGCTTGAGAATAACAAAAGTGCCGTGACCAATAATGTGAGTAAACGCGTTACTGCCCTCAACGCTCAGACATCCACTTTAGCGCAGCAGCGTCATCCGAACCTTTTGCTTCAACCCACGTGGACTTGTCGCCTTTAAACTCTTTTTTCCACAAAGGGACCGATTGTTTGAGCATGTCCATTAAAAAGCATGCGCCATCAAATGCTGCCTGTCTGTGTGTAGCAGCGCAGCCTACCCAAACAATTTGCTCGTTATTATAAATACGACCTACGCGATGCACCGCACCGGCATTGGTAAGTGAAAAGCGTTCTATCGCTTTATCTGTCAAAATAGACAGTGCTTTTTCAGTCATACCTGGATAATGCTCTAACTCAATACCGTCAATATTACCAGCGTTGTTAAAGTCTCTAACTAAGCCAGTAAATGTTACGATAGCGCCCGTATTACCTAACGTTTTAGCTTGAGTCTGTGATTGCAACTGGGCATACAAGTCGCCCTGATCGAAGTCTTGCTCCTGTATGTAAGCAAACATCGTTAGCCCCCAGTAACAGGAGGAAAAAAAGCGACTTCATCGCCTGGGCTCAACACGGTGCTGCTATCGCACAACTGCTGATTTTTAGCCGTTAAAATACTTCCCTCTAAGGCAAGTGCCCAGTTTCTGTCTAACTCTCTTAACTGCGCTATAACGTGGGCGATTGTCGCCTCCGTATCGCTATCGACAACATCGATACTCAGGGTGGGCGTTTTCGAAATTTCACGGGTTTGTGCGAATGTTTTCACCGTTATTTGCATGCTGTTCCTATGCTAAATTAATGTATGAATGCGTTAATGAAGGCTATCGTGAGGCTATTGATATGAGCCTCTGTTCACTCACATCACTGGTTAGTCACTTCACTGTTGACTCACTTCACTGCTCACTTCATTGCTGGACCAATGGCCCGTTTTTCCGCCTTTCTTTTCAAGAACCCGTACGCCTTCCATATGCATAGTCGGGTCGATGGCTTTGCACATATCAAACAGAGTGAGTAGCGCCACATTCACACCGGTCAGCGCTTCCATTTCCACACCTGTTTTACCGCTTAGCTTGCAGTAACAGGTAGCTCGTATCCGCTTTTCTTTGGGCTGAATCTCAAAATTCACGTCTACTTTAGATAACGCCAGTGGGTGGCAAAGGGGGATCAAATCACTGCACCGTTTCGCGCCTTGAATACCGGCAATTCTTGCCACTGCAAATACATCGCCTTTCGCAATTTTTGCTTCGCTTATTTGCTTGATAACGCTGTCGCTAACATAGAGAAAGCCTTGTGCAGTTGCCTCTCTTTTTGTCACACTTTTATCACTTACATCAACCATATTTGCCTGACCACCGGCATCGATGTGGCTGAATTTACCCGAAGATTCGCTCATGCTGTTTTCCTGCTCAGGGCTGTTCCCGTATTCACAGGTTCACCAAATGTTTAACGAAGTTACATGGTTTGAAATCCACATCTAACTGGCTAGCAATAATTCGCTCCCACCCAGTTCTACATGCACCTGTAGAGCCTGGCAAACAAAAAATCACCGTGTTGTTAGCAAAGCCAGCGACAGCTCTAGATTGAATAGTCGATGTGCCAATTTCTTCATAGCTTAACTGGCGGAATAGCTCTCCAAAGCCATCAACCTCTTTATCGAACAATACGCTAATCGCCTCTGGCGTGGAGTCTCGGTGGGTAAATCCAGTACCACCAGTTATGAGAATGCTATGAATGCTACTATCTGCAATCCACGAGGACACAACGGCTCGCTGTTGATATATATCGTCTTTCACAATTTCTCTAGCAGCAAGGTTATGCCCGGCGTCGGTCAATGCCTGAGTGAGGTAGTCTCCAGACTTGTCGTTATCAAGAGACCGGGTATCTGAAATAGTGAGTACGGCAATATTGAGCGGCTGGCTAACAGCAGACATATAAATTCCTAATTTGCTATGCGACATCGTGTCTGGCTTTGATAAAGTATAAACTCCCGTCAAACCAGCACAATTTTTTGTGAGTAGACACTTTATAAGGGTGTACCCCATGAATTCAATACTTAAGTTGACTTAACCTATGCGTAAAACACCTCATAGAGACCTGACTGACGAACAAGCTATGCGCTACAACCGTCATATTGTGCTGCCAAGTGTAGATTTAGAAGGGCAAGAAGCGCTGCTAAATGCAAAAGTGCTTATTGTGGGTATGGGCGGCCTAGGTAACGCCGCAGCCATGAATCTCTGTGCAAGTGGTGTTGGCACCCTCACCCTTATTGATTTCGACAGTGTAGAATTAACCAACCTTCATCGCCAAACGCTCTTTTGTGAAGTTGATGTCTCAAAAAGTAAGGTACACGCCGCCCAACAGCAGCTTGTGCAAATGAATACCGACTGTGAAATTCACACCGTTAATGAGGCGTTTGGCGAAGAACATAAAAGCCTAGTGACCTTCTGTGATGTGGTGCTTGATTGTACCGACAACGCCGATGCTCGAGACCTTATTAACAAGCTTTGCTACGCCACAGGTACGCCCTTAGTATCAGGCGCTGCTATTCGCTTTGAAGGACAGCTATTTGTTGCCATTCCCGGAAAGAGTCGCTGCTATGGGTGTTTGAGGCAGCTATTTACAGCGCCAGACTTAAGCTGTGTAGAGTCGGGAATATTTTCACCCGTCGCGAATATTGTGGGCACCTATCAGTCGTTACTTGCTATGCAGGTACTCATGAAATTTGACACTATTCCGGTAAACACCTTAATGACATTCGACGCCCTAGGGCACGAGTGGCAACGCTGGCAGCTTCCCGATACAACAGAATGTGACATTTGCGGGCCCGCTCACGCCAAGTAGAGCATAGAAATTGCATTAGCTGCTCATTGCAACGCGCTTGTAAAAGGATGTTAAATGACAGCAGAATATTTTTTAGTGCTTGGCTTAATCGGGGTGGCATTTTTTGCAGTAGCAGGCGCATTGCTTGGCTATGAAAAAAATATCAGTGGCTTTGGCGTTGTGGTAGTTGCCACCGTTACCGCACTGGGTGGGGGCACACTGCGAGATATTTTGCTAAGCAAACCCATATTTTGGATTGAAACGCCGGATTATTTATACTCAACCTACGCTGCCATTATTGCTACGGTTTTGCTTATCCGCTACCTCCCCTCCGTCAACAATTATTATTTTTTGATGGTAGATGCTATCGGCATGGCAATCTTTAATATTATGGGTATCGAAAAAGCACTCATTAGCGGTACGGGGCTGGTGGTTGCCATTACAATGGGTATTACTACCGGAATATTCGGCAGCTTGATCCGTGATGTTATATGTCGGGAAGTGCCATCGGTAATGCGAAACGAACCTTATGCGTCAGCGTGTTTAGCGGGCGGTTTAGTCTATGCCGCCTTATTTAGCCAAGACATAAGCTATATCTGGTGTATTTTAGGTTCTCTTATAACAACCATTTCTCTTAGGTTGGGCTCGTTACATTGGGGGTGGCACATCACCATCTTTAGAAAAAAGGATCGCGAAGTACAAAACAGCTAAACCACATCATTGGCTAACATGTGTTCAAGCTTGCTGCATCGCAAATGAAAAAAGCCGGCACTATCATTTGATAGTGCTGGCTTTGTTAGGCTTGTAAAAAACTATTTCAAAAGTGTCGGTAACCTTAGGTAAGGCTACGACCTACTTTTATGAAATGCTCTTTCAATACGGTCGGTAAGGTAGAATTTATGAACCTTACTCGCTCTATCACCCCGTGAGTTATCGACTAAATCACTAATCCGATTTAGCTCATAAAGCGCTGCTGCTTTGGCCAAATGATCGTAGTTGCTGGCTTTTTCTAAACCACTTATTTTAATCAACTGTTCCACATATTCCGTTTGCAGATTTCGGCGGTAGCTATTTACGTCACGCTTAATATCAGCCTCAAAAATTCCTTTTGTGAGCTCTCCCATCATTTGCTCAAGACTGTACTCATTACCATAAAGCGCCGTATCGCTCATACGCATTTGAACAGCAGGGTGAAGCAAATGGGTAAGCACATTTTTTTGTGCCCCTAGCAGCATTTTGTGTGGCTTAGGATCTTCGTTTTTCCCCATATTGTCGAAACCGCGACGCTGACGCTGAATATAAGCAAATAGCGGCTCCATGGTTTCGATAGCATTAGGCGCAAACACAAACTCGTTTAGCGTTTGCAAAGCGCGCTGCTGTAACGCCTTAGGTACTGGCTTAAAGGGCTGTTCATACCCTTCTTGCCCCACAAACGTGCGGTCTACATACACACCGCCTACATAACGCGAAACAACACTAGCTTGGCGTGCAAACTCACCAAATACGGCGTTGACGCCCACCGCGAGGTCATTGTGAGAACGATTATCAGCGAGGGTTTTGTCTTTAATTTCTGTGGCTGTTGATTTAATAAGACCAAATCGGTCTCGCGCGTATTCAACTGCATCGCCAGACATATCAAAGATATTGATTCGTGGGTCGAGGTGACGTCCCGGTGCTCGCATATCATCAGCATCGTTACCGAACGCCAGCTCTGGTTCTGCGCTGCGTGACAAAATAGCCTGCAGTCGTTTTTCTTCGGCTTCTGGGTCTGCTAGCGCAGTAGAATAACCGTATTCAATTGCCCAATCATCATAAGGCCCGGGCTTTTCTGTGTAAAAGTCGCCTTGCGTAACGCCATCAGGCGCAAAGTTAACAGAAGGGTAATCCATTACAGAGCCGGCCAAAATACCCTGTGTGACCGACGCGTCATGGGCTTCGTCATGACCGTGCAGCTGAGACGCTTTCATGTTGTGGTTAAGCCCTAGGGTATGACCCACTTCATGCAAAATTAGGTAATGCATGGCTTGCCTAAGAAGCTTGTCTTTCTCAATATCGCCCATCCCTTTGGCTAGTGACGCATATTCACCAAAAAGCAGTCCAGCATTAAGCTCGTGGCCCAATGAACAGTATTGCGCGGCATCGTCATCTAACGACGAGGGCATTTGCGATGAAAGAGAGCTAGCCCCGTCGGTAAACATTTCACCTGCTATCCAGCGCCCTTTCATAAAGCTGTATTCCAGCATGATATCAGAGGCAATAATTTGTCCCGTTAACGGGTTGGCAACGCTTGGACCGTAACCGCCAAATGGGGGTCTTGGTGATGACGTCCAGCGCAGCACGTTGTAGCGAACATCTTCGGCTTTCCAATCTGCATCATCAGGTTGAATACGCACTTCGATGGCATTGCTAATACCGGCTTTTTCAAACGCGGAATTCCAACTTAATGTTGCATTACGTATAGTGTCTCGCCACTCATCGGGGGTTGTATTTTCAATCCACCATACTATGGGCTCGACGGGGTCTGACACCGCTGCGTTCGGATCTTTCTTTTCTAAATGCCAGCGGTTTATCACATCGCGACCGATAAAGGTTTGATCAGTGGTTAGATCGTCAAATTGCTTACCAAAATAACCAATTCTTGGGTCATCTCTACGGGATGCAAAGTTGTTATCAGGCAGCTCAATAAAGGCATGTTGCAAACTAATTGTGGTGTAGCGAGGGTCGGTAATATAGTTGCCGCCACGTACCTTTGGGGTGTCATTTTCAAAAACGTAATCCACTACGATGTGGGTGTTTGCTGGGAAATTGTCGATAGCAGCAATCTTACTTTTATCATCACTAAGCTTACCCAACTTAAAGCGTTTCTTCTCTGCTTCTGGTCTTGACGACGGCATTGGCGCTACGCGGTGAAGCTTTTGATTTTTCACCACGTCTTCTAGCTTTATCGCTATGCGTCCGTCTTCCTCATTCACAATTTTAGTGGATACCAGCACGGCCTCGCTTGTATTAGCATTGGCGGCTTTGCTTATGGCGTTGTCAGGATCGAAATAATAGCGAGGTGTCATTGCCACAATTTCAATGCGGTCAAAAACACGACGCATTTCAATGAGGCGATGTTGGCGAAAACCGCCGCGAAAATGCCCTGCATCCACTACACCTTCAACAGTATTGGCGAAGTATAAAAACGGCTTATTCAGTTTAACTTCATCAATAACCATTAAAGCCGTACCGTCTTCGCTGTCTTGATACACAGGCAAATAGCCGTCGTAAACAATTTTATCTTTTAGCGTTTGAGCAAGAGTTTGTTCTTCAGTGCTCTCGTCTTTAATCTCTTCCTTGATTTCTTTTTTGATTTCTTCCTTAGCTTCTGAAATCGACTCTTTATTCTCGTCTTGAGCATAGACATTATGGCTTATTGCTGACGTGCTCAATAAAGCGATCATCAGCGCTTGGTTTATTTTATTGAATTTCATAGAGTTTCCTGTCTAACTATTTTTATCGTTATGATGTAGGCTTGTCGCACTACTTTATTAGAATTTTTTATACTAACTGACGCGTTATGACTTAGTATCTTACATATCAAAAAGGTTGTTTTGTAAACTATCGCGTTTTGTTGCCAATAGACCGTTGGAAATGTTGCAAAATGTGTCAATGCTGACAGTTTTGTCTTTTTTTTCGCCGTTAACGCCTACTGGACTTATTTGAGTGACTTATTTGATAAAAAGGCCAATGAAGAATGTGAGCTGATGGGGTGTGCAGACAAAAGCGCCTAGAGTGACGTATCCACTTAAGGCGCTTACAACTAGCATTTTTCTACTAAAGGTATCTCTTAGATTTTCTATTAAAAATAGCGAATTAAACAGACAGGCATTTATTGAAGTGATTTGCCCGCATGGTTAATTTCAGCACTTAATTGCTCTGCATCGCTTAGTTCGCTGTAAAGGCTATCGATGGGCTCGCCAGCGATAAGTCCTACGATACTGCCTAGCACAAAGCCTCTGTGCACATTGTCACCGCCTACGTTAGTATTAGCGAGCAGCGCTTTTTTACTGTCATCACTATAGCGATAAGCGAAGTAAAGAATACTCGGCCACGCACCTGAGATATAGCATGCTG
Organism: Alteromonas sp. 4NS20-0143; assembly: GCF_057542855.1. Lineage (NCBI taxonomy): Bacteria > Pseudomonadati > Pseudomonadota > Gammaproteobacteria > Alteromonadales > Alteromonadaceae > Alteromonas > Alteromonas sp. 4NS20-0143. The sequence continues at coordinate 217,852 of NZ_BAAJLR010000001.1, read as the reverse complement.
GAGAATAGGTGTGCCCTACCACTTCCATGTCACTTTTCTTCTTCGCAACTAACTTAGGTAACGACAAACCCATTGATCGCGTAGCGATATCTTCTAGTATCTCCTGCGCCGATTCGCCTTCTTGGTGCAATAGGCGAAACAACAGTTCAACATAGAAATCGCACACCATGGCTAAATCATCACTAGGGTGAGTTAGCACTAAGTGCTCTCTGCATACTCTTTGTGTCGCAGTCAGTTCGTCCTCTCGTACCGCCGCGCTAAGCGCAAGTGGCGCAATGGTAACAAACCCACCTATTGAGGCAGTATCATGGGTTACTGCACCGCACTTATGTGCAGGCTTTCCAGCCTCTAAATTGGCAAAAAAACCGCGATGATAAGACTCAGCGTAGGTGTCAGGATGTTGCGGCTGGCTAGCGGTTAGCATTTTTATATATTCGTCTAAAAATTCGTCCCGCTGATAGCCCCTTGATAAGCATCTCAACATTACTCTGGCGCAATGGGCATTCAACGTATTCTCACCGGCTTTCATACCTTGATGGTAATGTTGATTCGCGCCCGTCCAATATTGTCGCTTACCTTTCAAAATCACGTCACCGACAATCTCTTTTTTAGCCTGACGCGACGCTCTTGCCCTGCCCCCTTCGCTGGTAGAGTGCAGAGACATAATTGACGAGGGATGATAAGAAGGCGCATCTTCAAACTTTACAATGCCACCGTTAAACGCTTTGAAGATATCACCCGGGTTGTAATACCAATGAACTGGCATGGCCAGGGCATCACCAATAAACGCATTTTTTAATGCGGCTTCAAAACGCCTCTCAAAAAGATGCTGAGATGCTGAAGAAGTATTTTCCTCTTGTTTTAGTAATGAGCTTTCTGACGATGTAGCCAATGCTTTGTCTCCTAATCTAAACAAATTGTTTCTACTACCCTAGTGGCAGAACAAACTGAAAATTTGAATGCGTTGTTCTTCTCACTCTCTTTAGACTTTTTGCAATAAAGCCTGGCAAATTACTTTTTGGAAATTTGATGCCAAGAGAGGTGTTAGTAAGAAGTTATACGCAGAGTTGGATAAGAATGATCGTATTGGTTGGTTTTGGAATTTAGGCCGCTTAAACAGCACTAAACACTTGAGAAATGAATAATACAGATGGCACAAAACGAGTAAAAATTATACATGCTATGAGCTAATATTGAGTAAGACAAACTTCCAGATAAAAGTCTTATGTAACCAAGAAATAGACCAACAAGAAAAATAGAAATAAAAGTAGAAACATGTTCATATTGGGTATGTATTAAGCTAAAAATAGCCGATGAGATAATCACATTAATATGTTGATTTAAATAAATAAGTTTTTTAAAAAGCCATCCTCGAAATAAACACTCTTCAACTAAAGGAGCAGCAACACATACGGCGAAAAACATTGTCACCATTGAAATAGTATTGCCAGCTAAAGTTGTCGCATTCAGCATTGCGGCTTCATCTTTTACATTGAGAAACTCTCCCGCATATTTCGATAGAGCCCATAAGCATAAAGTTATAAACAGGATTTTCATTGATATACGGGCATTGGTTTTACCAAGGTTTAAAAAATCAATCTTTTTTGATTTTTCATCACCTGGAGTAACCATAATTAAAAGAGGTATAAAAAAAACGGCAGATAAGGAAATTGAAATAAAGGGACGAAGCTCAGAATACTTTAGAGAAAATTCAGAAGATAAGCATCTTATCACCACTTCCGATAATAACGAGGGGGCAATATAAATCAGGAAGGAGAGGAATACGTAAAGCAATGCATTCAGAGTAAAAGCCTATATAAATTTAGATTTTTTTAAAAGGCTGAGCGTGTATATAAGCACACATCACAAATCCTTTGAGAAAAATTTAAAAATCGATTAGTTGCAGCCATCGGATCACTAAAATTGTGACTTGTGTTGCTCCAATCAGCTTGCAGTGCAGCATCAAGTAGCTTACCGCCTGCGTAACCCATTAGAAACTCTATTAATTTATTACCGCCACTCACTTGCTTTATTTCATTTACGTTTAACTCATCCATAATTTTATTCATCCTTTGAATCAAATTTAAATCAATGCCAGCGCCCCATCGCCTCACAAATAAACATTAGAAAATAAATCACTAATGAAAACTGGAGAAGTTAAATTTAAAACGGATTTTTTCTACTAGTCAATTGAATACCTTGCCCCCCCTTTAAAACTAGTTCTTAGTTCAGGTAAAAAATTTAAGAAGATTTAAGCAGGTTTTTATCTGAGAATAATAACTTGAATCAGTACATAAACTGACTCTGCATCATTTGCTCTTGGACTGCTTGAACTTGCAGAACTCAAGCTGAGTCCACTTATATTAATACGCGAGCTTATTGCAACTTAACAAACTCTTCTTCATTTTGCTTAAGTGAGTTTTCCGCAAAAAAGTTCATTGCATCGAAATAGTGGTTTGCTAAGCCCTTTTGGAGTGTTTCATAAATATCAACAACGACGCTGTCTAGCCTACCATCTGCGATAATTACCTTTAAAAGATCGTAATCAACACCTGAGAAATCATCCTTAGATTTGTAAAACATACGATTCATTATGATGTAGGCTTCTTTTATAAGTTTTTGTACTTCACTCTCATAAACAGGTAGATGGGTCACTTCCATATAACGGCGGGTCCATTCGTCTGCTTCACCTTTGATATTGTGAACATCTTCTTCAGGAAGTTTTCCATAGAACTCGAAAACCTCATCACCATTTTCATCTTGTTTAATCTGAGACTTCCACTCGTCCACTTTAGCCTGTGGTAACCCTTTTAGGATTGCATCTAAATTTTCTTCGCCTTTAGCCATCTTTATTGACACCTCGATACGTTTAATCATGTCGTTAGTATTTTCACGACGTTGTACTAGAAGCTCATGCTGTTTGTGTAGTGCACTCAACAGGTCGAAGTTATCGGCGTTTATGATGTTAGCAATATCATCTAAAGTCATGTCCATCTGTCTGTAGATAATAATTTGTTGTAACAATGCAGCGTCATAGTCAGAGTAAAAACGGTATCCGTTAATGTCTCTTTTGGCTTTAAGTAAGTCTTTTTGATCATAAAAGTGCAAAGTGCGCACGCTTATACCGCTTGCCTTACTCAACTGCCCAACACTGTATTTGTCTTTTTTCGCCGTTTTCATTACGCATTACCAGAGCTTATTGCTTTCTCACATGGTTCCCTTGAAGCAATACTTTGAAGTATTACCTTAGGTGAGGGTCAACTCTTTTTAATTATATAATTTTTTGCGGCGATTTATCTTTTATAGCAGAAACCTGCATTAATGTTGCGCTGCCACGCTTTTTGAAAGTAAATCTTGTTGCGTCAAACGCTTGGTTAGCGCATCAACGTGAGCATCATCAAACTTATTCCAGGCCGTGGGAATAACATAGTGTTCGTGTAAAAAGTGTAGAAAACCATTTTTGATTTCAGGCTCGCCGTGGCAAGCATCAAGTTGATTTAACTTTTTAAGCAGTGCTGCTTCAGATTCGATTGATTCACACACACCACGAATGCCGTAGCACGCCTCACCCATTGTCATTACAGATTTTCCTAATAGTAATGACTCAATGCCTACGGTTGAGTTGATTGTTAGCACGGCTTGAGACCGCTCGATTAACTGCTGTGTCTCGCACTGATTAGCAAACACAATTCGAGGATGGCGATTATGCAATTCATCGTATCGCTTTACCTCAGAAGGATGCTCTTTAATAACAATATGTAAATGGGGGTTATCTGTTTTATCAATGACGTTTACAAGGTGCTGATATAGTTGCCCCATGCATTTTATCCACGGCGAATTTGAAATAATTTGACTGTCAGTTTCAACCTGAAAAGGCACGAAAATATACTGCTCAGGCAACGCCGCTGCATCCACTCCCTTTTGTTTCTGTGCTACAGGCGCTCTTGACACCAAGGTACGAGGAAGTGATTTTTCACTATTGAATTGGCGGTAAAATTCACCCTCTTTAGGAAGAGAATTTTTGCAATTTACACCAGACCAGTCGCAGGTTGTTGAATTAGGTAATAAGCCGTTTTCAAAATAAACCACCTCCTTACCCACTACTTTCGCAGCTTCTGCAATTGACGAACTGGGTAACTTTTGACCGTTCCAAACGCCTACTACATCGGCATTCGATTTAACGATTAAGTCGATACTCTTTGCTATATCCAGCATGATGATAACGCGCATTACAAATCGATAGATTGCCCATAAAAACGACTTTGATACAGTGGGGTGTGATGCCGCTTTTTTGGCCAAATAGAAATATAAAAGCGCATTGATGTCGGTTTGTTTCACTAGCTTTAAATGTCTTAAATGAGACGGCAAAAAAAGATGTTTGTTTATCTTTATCACGTCCACATTCAAACTGCTGCGCGAAGCAAAAGCTTTAAAATATTTTATGTGAGAGCTGCCTCTGGCAATAAACAAAAATTTGCTGTCGCTCTTTACGTTTTTGACTGTCTGATCTTTCATAAACACGTTTCACTTTTAAACTCTGATACGTATTTATAAATGCTTTATGTTGCCGAAAATTGACAGGTAAACAAAATGTCGAGGCATATACCTACAGTGTAACTCTAGGCTTAATAAAGTTGATAAACGCAGTCACCCGCTCAGATACAGCCGACGACTTATAATAAACAGCATTTACCAACTCTCGGTCTGTGCATTAGCACGTATTTATTAGATAGCTAAAACAACTACAAACTACAGCTCGAAGTAATTAGTGAAACATTTGAACAGCTGGGTACCGCTTAATACAGAGGCTGAAGGAAAATTCAGCATAGGGATAAGATCGCATGGAGCGTACAACATCCTGCTGCCTTGGCTATTGTCCAATTCATCAATGTCGAGTATTTGTGCGAGCGGCTCACCTTTTTGCACTTTTTGCCCAGGCTTGGCAATGTACTCCACCATGCCGCCAAAATCAGAATATAAGGTTTTGTAGTCTCGCAGATACACACCTAATCTCGTCATTTCAGCGGGTGTGAAATCACTATCCACCAATACGCCTTTGCCATTGAGGTAACTCAAAATACTGTGGGCATCCACACCACCCTCGCCAAAGTTAATCACTTCTTGGCTTCCCATCTCAAGAGTAAATGCTTCAACGTTACACTGTATGTTTCGCCCTAGATTTTGCTTCACAGAGTCTTGTAATGTCCACCAAGGGCAAAACGTCGCTTCATCAAGTGCACCGGCAAACACGTTTGGTATAAAGATATTGTGAGGAATATTGAAGAGCAACGCACTGTCTTTTGCGTACTCAGGAATGTAAATATGCCGCGTTGATACAGGTCCGTTGTGTAAATCGAGTACGAAGTCTGCATTTACCGCAAGTTGCTGCAGCTTTAAATTGAGTTGTTGAGCTAGCCCAAGTCCCCAAGGCTCTGCAAGCTTCTTCCCGATTGATGCTAACAAGTGAGCGCGAAAACGCTGTTTAATAACATCAACAGGCTCTTCAGGTGTCACTGTTTTCGCGAACTGTTCTACCGCGGCTTGGTCGTAAAAATAGCCACGGTTCCAGTTAGTACCGTTGACAGGGTCAAAACGACCCAGTGTGTATTCGCCCGACTTGATATTAGTGCCTACAGGATTGCAGTTAGGGACTAAAATAATTTTTCCTCTGATATCGGTATTTTTTAGTTCCTTGATCAGATGATAAATCACCACGTTACCCTGCACTTCAGCGCCGTGAATAGAAGACTGAATGTAAACAGTAGGCCCAGGTTTGCTGCCGGAAAAAGTATACACAGGCACATTTAAATTACGGCCTGATGCGTTTTGAGCAACAACTAAATATTCTTTTTTTAACTGCGTATTATTAGCGGACATATTCACTCTGACATCTTTAAGTTTTGGAGCGCTTCTGGCCCCCTTTTTCTTCGCTATGCAACTTAACACAAATAGAACGGCGCTATTAGGGTAAGAGTACCTGAGAGAGGCTAAGACCGACCACGCCTGTCATTACGAACCACCTCTGCGAAAGCACGCAGAGTAGCACCAAGGTGGAGATTTTCAACCATTGGCGTGGCTGAACGTAGTATTTTAAAGCTGGTATCGTTTAATTAATACTGCCAGGCCGCTATTGGTTTTAAGAGGTAATTACTGACATCAAAATTTGATTGCTGGTAATTTTTTAAGCTATGCTGAGAAAAGTTCTCAACAAGGAGTTTATTATGCAGGAATTGTGGTTTTTACTACCCATGTTGGTATTGATCGCAGGTTCTCTATTTATAATAAATAAAGCGAATCATGATGATTGATTCGCGGTTGGTAGCCTAAAACGGGTTTTATCAGTTTTATCAGTTTTGTCAGTTTTGTCATTATCATTCTACGTTTCAACTCGTCTGAAAAGTAAGTGAAGTAGCCGTTGATTTATTGCAGACTTATTGGCAACTATGGGCAAATTACAACCGTAAGGTAAGCAGATAACAAACGTCAGCTAATCCGACATTGCGGACATAAACCATTTACTGAGGTGCCGACAGAAAAGTGCCAATAAAGGTCTGCTTTTAATGTTTAGTAGTTAAAAAGATTCTAAATATCGTGCAAAAAAACTGAATATCTATACATGTTTTACAACTTTCTCCTATATTCAGGAAAACGACCCGATCGCTCGTTTTTGTCCGAAGCAAAGTCATTCTGATTTTCTTGCACCCATTGTACTCTTTGCCTTTCAGAAACTTGGCAATGATGACACTATGGAAAAAAACGAGCGCAAATTCGGTAGAAAAACGCGCAACTTGCGCACTAATAAATTGTTGGGTAACCATGGGGGGTTATGAGTTTTTATAAATTACTCAAATGCTGGCAAGAGGACTTTATAGCTGTCAGGCGTAACTATAAGTTTATGGGGTCTGTATTCTTATTCTTCACGCTACTGGGTATAACCGTAAGCTTAAATCAAATATTCGTACATCTTTTGGGTTTTACAGATGCTTATTTTACGAATGTCGCATCTCAAATAATTGTCCCATTAGTATTAACTGTTGCCACGTATCCTAGAGATAAAATTACCTAACAATCGCATCAATAGCGGACACACAAATGGCTTGGCTTGTGTTCGTCCCTCACAAAATTTTAGCCAAGCCATTTGTGCCGCTTATGCGGGAGTTAGGTACTCTTGAGCAAAAATTAGCCCAAATGACATTTTAACGCTATAATGTTTTAACATTACTTGAGTGGAGACTTATTCATGAGTGCTTTATCAAAACGATCAACCGTCTACTTCGAACCAGCCATTCATAATGCTTTGAAACTGCGGGCAGCATCATCAGATACCTCAATATCAGAACTGATTGATGAAGCAGTAAGACTCCTTATGAAAGAAGATCAAGAAGATTTGGCTGCAGTAAGACAAAGGGCCAAAGAGCCTGAAATTTCCTATGAGGACTTGCTAAACAGTTTGGAAGCTGATGGAAAAATATAGCGTCACTTTCAAGAAATCAGTAGCAAAAGATTTTAGGGCAATTCCCAAGTCGGACGTTAAAAAAATCCTCGCCAAAATTGACTTATTAGCTGAAAACCCGCGAAGGGATGGAGCAATTAAGCTTAGTGGACTCTACTTGTATCGTATCCGACAAGGCCTTTATAGAATAATTTATGAAATCCGAGAAACTGAACTTGTTGTACAGGTGATAAAAATCGGGCATCGCTCTGATGTTTATAAACGTACCTAACAAACGACTATGGCGTCAACCTTGAATTTAAACTACTTTTTCTTCCCACATGACACCACCTCTGACCATTGAATTTAGTATTACAACCCTCTTTCTTACACAGGCTATTATCGCTACTTTTTTCGGTTTCCCTGCCTCAACTAGACGTTCGTAAAACGACTTAAACTTCGGATTACATTGCATCGCAGACATTATCGCCATAAAAAGAACTGTACGGACTTGATGACGACCTCCCTGTGTAACCTGTTTACCTTTGTACTTTCCACTTTCTTTGTTCATTGGTGAACACCAACTAGCGCAGCGACTTGTTTACTGTTCATTAATCCTAGCTCTGGCAAGTAGCTTATTAGCGCTGCTGCCGACACTTTCCCTATTCCAGACATGCTCTGCACAAGCTTACTCTTCGCACTATAATCTGGGCAACTTTCTATAAGCTCTGCTAACTCATCGTTCATCTTTTCAATGTGCTTTTTCTATATCAATAATATCGCTTTGATACTCAACTGGACTGATTTCGGCATAATCTGAAGACGATTCTTTTCTTTGGTTTGCATTTCTATCAACTGATTTCTTAGTCGTACGATATCTGCCATCTTCTGCATATTCTCTGGCTTTAGCGTCGGCAGTTTTGGCTGTATCACTTCGCCGAACTGAACTATTAAAGCGGCGTCCAGCTTATCCGTTTTAGCTCTTCGGCCTATCGCACCTGCAAAGCGCTTAACATGAACTGGATTGACGACACTGAACGCTATGCCAGCCTTGGCACAAGCATCGACAAATTCAGCTTAATAACGTCCCGTTGACTCGATAACTACACGCTCGATGTCGAGCCTCCGCAGACGTTTTATCGCCTCGCCAATGCATTTCTTGTTATTACTGACTTTGAAATATTCGTTTAATGGACGAATATGAATATCGAGAAAATTCTTACCGGTATCTACGCCTACGTTTATGTTTTGCACTAAGGTTTTATTCATAATAATCTAACTCTGGCTTGCTAAATGCGAGCTCGGGGCCCAGTCGACTATTCGAGTATGTTGCTTGGAGTACCGTGTAGCGTTCGAGTTTGTTATCGGTCTCTCTATTGAGGATCCACTCAATCGCCGAACTACTACACAGCCAACTTTGGTTGCAGCCAAAGTCTGGGCCTCACTTTACCCATCTTCGAAAAGGAATGTCGTGTATTTAGGGAAGAATTATCCATACAAAAAAATTAAGCTCGCCCGCCGCGCGGGCTGGGCCGCAAACACGCGGTGCGGCTTCGCCACCGTAGCCTGCCTATTTGTCTCCCACACCTAAAAGTTAATGTCGGCTTTAGGTTGTTTTTGCCAACCTATTGATGGCAAAATTCCGACAAAACGAACATAAGCACGGGCTTTTCTTTCGACGGGTTTCAGGCCCAAATCGAACATTAACGCTAAGCTAATGGGCAAATGTTGTTGGGTTGATTTATGCCTGCGAAGCAGAATAGCGACTCAGCAAAAATTTGTCCGGTTGAGCACCTTGTATGCGGTATTATATTTTTTGTATAAAAGAAACTACTTATTTATCGGGACGGCGTTCATATCCGAACAGTTACATACGTAAAAGCGCATGGGGTTTGGACCGCTACGCACTTTTTTCAATATAATTATATGCCTGACACGTTGTATGCGCCGTTGTCCGAGCACCGAACGGCTATGGAGGAAGATAGCTCAACGTGAGAGGTGTATAATTTATTGCTCGTTTTCTTGATCGCTTTCGAGGTTGTCGTTAAATTGACTTAGAGATCCAAATTTTACTACGTGGGCTTTTTGGTAGCCTGCTTCAATCTGCTTATGTTTATGAAATAATTCCCTGAACTTTTCATCTTCAACATATATTTTTTCAATAATCGCGAGGTGCTCTTCTCGTTTTTTTCTATTCTCCGTTGAACCTGAATCTGCCACTCGTTGCGCTACATAAAAGCCCCCGGCCCCCAGGAAAAATGCATCTTCAAATAATTCCCTTTTAATTCTAGTGTCGTAACCACTGGAACAGACTCGTTCCTTAAAGTTTGAATTCGGTATACTGACTCGACGACACTTTATTTTGAAATCTGTATTGCTAATGGAGTCATTTAGATAATTTCTGACTTCGTCTCTGGAATCCAAAAATTCTTGCCTCCATGCTTGATATGGCTTAGAACCGTAAACTTCAACCACTTCCACATCCTGACTTTGATTGTCAGTTTCTTGAGAGTTTGCGTCAACACTAAGACTGAGTGCAATAACTAACGCTGAACTGCATAATGCTGCTTTCATAGTAAATTCCGTTTAAATAGAAGTTAAGAACAGGAACAAAATATTTATGCCTGCAATAAGGCTTAAACTATATGTTTAGTCGCCGCCAGGCAGTTCGTAAAGCAAATCCCATTTTTGGTTTTAGGTTCCTGAGAAAGTAGAATAAAATCATTGCCGTCAGAAGATCCGATTACAATTCTTCTAGAAACCATCACTGTGGCCAATATGTTTGATGGGCAGGTAGGGTAAGTATATGAATCTGTAAGGGTGATTTCCTCGGGTTCTTGAAAAGTATCCGCTGGAGTGTAACCGCATACCGTCACATATTCGTCGTTTGCCATCGAAAATTGAGACAAAGCAAGTAAAGAAAAGCCTAGTAACATCCTGAATTTCATAAAAACTCCTGTAAAAATTTTGTACCATCACGGTACAAATATAAAACATCACAAAACAGGACGGTAAGTCAAATTTTATTTTCCATTACATTAATTTAACCATCCTCATGTCGTGGTAATTAAGATACGACAAAGTCGCTTGGTGTTAACATGGTAATCTGTAGTGACTGATACTCGATCTGACACCAGTGGCACTAACCGGAATTAGCGAAACAGCAAGTTGAAGGGCTGCTTAATTGTCTTCAGCAGACCACCGCCTGCGCGGTGATGACAATCTGGTAATCGCCCAAAAAATCTGACAGCTTACATTTGCTAATGTCGGCTTTAGGTCGTCAGTCGACATTTTAAAAACGACAAAAAGTCCGACGAAGCAGACATACGAACAAAGAATTATATTTCTACATTTTGCCGTTTAAACCCTTCAACTCCCTCTATCCGTCGGCTGCGTGCGCGGGCTGTGTAAAAACTATATTCAGCCCGTTATTTGAACAAAAATAGATATAAATACTTGTCTTACATTTTACATAGCATTGCGCAATCAATTGGGTTGTTGAAGTTTTTACATTACCTGAGTCAATTGAAAGCGTTCGTGGTAATAGCGATTCAGGAGAAAGAAACCTAAGTTTTAGCAAATTAGGATGATGCCCCTGTAACTGATGTAAGGCACTTTTTAGTTGGTAGGGCACCTTAACGTAAGTCGTTATTGCCGTCCCCATTCCTTTCCACCCATTTCTACCAACCGAGATGCGGCTCGTCGAAATGAAAAGGCGAGATCATTGGCGGCCGATAATTGTGCCAGTGACACGCCAATTAGACCCGTTGCCGACCACTCCACATGTTCCCCCTCTTTATTGCGGATCATGGTCGTCGCAAAGGAACTCGAGTTTCCCCCCTTCTCACTGACAAACAATTCTTCATCTCCATCTCTGCTTTCGACTTGCGCTTCAAAATCGACAAACAACTCGTCGAGCGGGACTTGTGCCGCCAGCACCAAGCGGGTGCGAGATTCATAACACGCATCAATGAGGGTCACGAATCGTCGCGCTTCATTGAGGTGATTAGCGGTAAGTTGGGGTACGCGGTCCATGATGATGACCGGAAATCGGTCGCAAAGGGAAATATAATCGGCCGCGCCGAGCGGTTGGTAGCACAACTCGGCAAAGTCAAACCATGCGCACCGGTCATTTAATCGGGCGACCTGGACGGTGCGACCGAAGTGGACCTGAATGTCTTCGGCCTCAGTTGTGGATGCAGTGCCACCAAATATTTCTCCCAACTGCGCCTGTATGTCGTTATCAGCATTATTGTCGCCATGAGCATCCTTGTTTGACCAAAAATAGGATTGACCATCCGCTCTAGTTTCGAGTCGATAATCCTTGGGGGAATCCTCCATGGAAATAATGTCGAACGTCTGTTTTAACATGTCTATGAATGGTAAAAAGAGGGATCGGTTAATGCCTCTCTCATACAGGGCATCGGGAGAGCGATTCGAGGTGGCCACCACCACGACATTACAATCCAATAAGAATAAAAAGAGTCGTTTCAAAATCATAGCATCGCCAACGTCTGTCACTTGAAATTCATCGAAACAGAGGAGTTGGGCTTCTTGTGCCAATTGTTGCGCAATGATGGGAATTGCATCATCTCGCGGGTGCTTCTCTTTGTAGACAAAGATTCGATGATGGACGTCTAGCATGAATTCATGAAAGTGGACGCGGCGTTTGGTAATTTTTGCGTGGCTGTGGCTGTCATCATTACAGCAAGAATCATCATCAGAAACATTAACCGACGCGTAAAAGAGATCCATTAAAAAGCTTTTGCCAACCCCGACCGGTCCATGAATGTAAATGCCTCGCGGTGGTGGACCAAAAGACCACAAATGGAACTTCTTTTGAAGAAAGGACTGGGCGGATGCCAGGGGTCGCGCCAGTAACAATGGACCACTGCCTGCATAACTGCTCTCTGTCGAATAGTTGGTGCGCACGGGTACTGGTGGCAGCGAGGCAAGAGACTCATGTAGGGCATCTAATTTTGCCGCCAGAGCGACTTGCGCCTCGTCGCGTCGCACCTCTCCCGCATCCACCTTAAGTTCATAAGCCGCTGAAACGGGGCCTGTCGAGAGGCACCGCCGAGCGACGCGTTGTTGCGCTATCAACGTCTTCTTCATCATCTTTATTATGGAACTTATGAGTTTATTAACATGATGAATGGTACGTTAGATCTCTGTAAAGGTATCAAGTGATTTGTAGAGAGGCTGTAGTTTCCGAGTTCAATTTGTATAATATTAGCAAAACTATCTTAATAATATAAATAGCCTTCTTATGGCCGCATGTTTGTTATTTAGACAAAACGCGAAACCACTCAAGGGCTATGAAATGCCCCCTGCCTCCCTTTACTTTTAACAAGAGATTTACTCACACACGCCGACCTTCAAGTTGACAACCTGTTTAGTAAAAGGTTTAAAATAACAAGGGGTTACCAACTGTTTACTTTCACAAAATTCAAACCATAAAACGCAAAAAGCCAACTTATCAAAGCTGGCTTTAAAGGCGTACATTATGGCGTACAGTACGGCATATGCTAAGGTGAGTGCTGTGGCATCTGCAGGCTAATTAATAGGCCAAATAAGCCTACTCCAAAGCCTTTACATCACTCTTTCTAGATTGGCGAGCCCGGTGGTAATGGCATTACGTCAAATGCGGCAGGCCATGTTCCACTGCTAAAGTAAGCGTCAAAATATCCGTTTAATATTTCGTACTTATCGTCATCAGCTTCATCCTTTAACCATTCGTTAAACTCTAACAAAGCTTCATCGGCCGCAAGTTTTACTTCAGGTGCCAGTTTGTCGTTAGTCACAGCCTCCATAATGGCGTTAAGCGCAACTAACTGAAGGCGCTTTGTGATAGCGCTGGTATCTTTATTCTTATACCAATGAACATTCAGAATTTGTTTTATCAAAAGATTCACGTCAACCTTTTTGCGTCTATCTTTAGCGCTTGTTACTTGCCACTGAAGGCGATTTAAGCGCTCTGGATGTAACAATAGCGACAATGAGAAGTTTGCCGCAGAGGCCGCAGCTGATGCAGGGTCGAGCATTAATCCCATTTTACCCTTAAATTGCTCACGAGTAATATCGTCACCGTAGGCTGTGGGGGGAATTAACGACAGCACACTTTCAGGCATGCTGAGGTAGTCGGCCGTCGACGCTTTAATCAACTGCTGCATTGCACGCTGCTGCACCGCAGGTGCCACAAATTGTTGGCCTTGTGGAGTAACATAATCGCCCTTGCGCTCGTATTCATAGTGCAAACCACCTACCTGTTTTGCTACAGCTTCAAGCTGATAGCGATGAAGTAAGAAAATGGGCACTAAGCTGTCTTCTAGTGAAGAAAGGCTGGCATTGGGCGCCAGCGTATTCATTCCAAGGTTGTTAAGCGCAACATCGCGTACCTTCGAAATGTCATCAAAGGCGTCTAATGGGTCTGAACCATTCTCCCACATATGCCCGTTTGCAGAGCCGTGTCTGGAACTTCTGGTATCTGAATCCGATTTAAAGGCAAGGCCGGCATTTCTTGCTTTAGTGATAACTTTCGCAAGAGCTTCCTTCTCTTCGTCTTCACTGGCAAATGTAGCGTAGCCATAGGTGACGGCATGCTTGTCCCAGTCACCTATTCCTTTGTCATAGGCATTTTCTAAGCTAATCACCCCGTCTTTTAATGTAATTTGAGGGTGCGGATAATCCATCACCGAAGCTCTATTGTTTTCGCTGGCCGCAAAGTTGTGCGCAATACCCAGCGTATGGCCAACTTCATGGGCAGATAGTTGCTTTATTCTGTCTAGGGCCATTTCTTGCTGCGCGCTAGTATCGGCTGTATTGCTGACACTGCCATCAGAAAACGGGCTGGTGAGGCCAAGGGCGATTAAATAGTCTTGGCGCACGCGCAATGAACCTAGCGTAACGTGACCTTTTATTATCTCCCCAGTTCTTGGGTCTACAACAGAAGAGCCGTAAGACCACCCCCGCGTTGCTCTGTGAACCCAGTTGATAACGTTGTAACGCACGTCCATAGGATCAGCGCCCTCAGGCAACACTTTCACCTGAAATGCGTCTTTAAAACCCGCAGCTTCAAACGCTTGGTTCCACCAGCTAGCGCCTTCTTTAAGCGATGACATTACTGGCTCAGGTATACCTGGGTCTAAATAATAAACAATAGGCTCTACCGCTTCGCTCATTGCAGCGTGAGGCGTCTTTTTCTCTAGCCGATGACGAGTAATAAAGCGCTGCTCTGTCGACTCAGTAATCGCCGTAGAATAATCATAATAATTAAATTTCCAGTAGCCTGAGTACGGATGATATACACGGGGTGTATAGCCCGCCTCTGGCAACGCAACAAAGGAATGATGCAAGTGCACGCTTAAGCTTTCAGCGTCAGGCGTGACTTGTTGTACATAGCCACCTGGTTTGCTTCCGCTAAACGTTACCAAGGCCTCAAGCTCAGTGTTTTTCTCAAATCCTTTCGTACGCGGTAGGTAAACACCACTGCGCATTTTGTCTACTTTATAGCTGCCTTGCTTACTGCCAGACAACCGGTTACCAATTCCATGAACATCGCTTAGTAAGTAATCGGTGTAGTCAACCAGGTTCGCGCCGTCACTTTTCGCCACAATAGCAAAGCCTGCAATGACCGAGTCGGCAAAGGCTTCATCAATACTTTGCTTTTCAGCAACAGAGCCATGGCCGGCTCTAAACTTAGTGTTGTGCTGTGTTAGCAATAGTTTATTGCCGAAACGCTCAAAGGAAATTAATCGAGTTCTACCAAGTTGGCCTCTATCCAGGCCAATATCGTTTGAACCCACACCATATGGAAGGCTACTTTGAAATAGATACTGCTCATCAGATGCTGGTACTGCCAAAAACACCTTGTCGGCAGAGTCATCATAATACATGGGGATCAGGCCGTTTTTCTTCGTCATGCCATCAGTAAACTCACTGATGCTTGGCACTGCGGCTAAGGCAAGAGAAGATGACGTGATAAATAGGGCAAACAAAACGGTGATGAAATGGCTGGTAGCGCGTAGGTACTGTGTGTACCTACCAATCAAGGTAGAACGCTGCATTCGTTAATTCCTTCTTCGTACATGCGAAACAGTAAAGTATGAATTGTTTCAGTTAGCCTACCCCAAGTGACTGTATTTGCCTATGATTGCGTCGGTAAAAAATACATCAACAGAAAATACTTGAATAGTTATCGTGAGTATTTACTAATGTGTACCCGCTTACATTGTTTTTTTATCTATCAATATTGAGGTTGGCTATTTTGAAGTTTACGTCTCGCGCTACTGGTATCTCTGAGTTCTTGGCCATGGCCTATGGTGAAAAAGCATCGGCGCTTGTTAAAAGCGGTTTTGATGTTATTCGCCTGAATCTAGGCGAGCCTGACTTTGGTGCCCCAGACGCTGTAATAACAGCGATGAAAGACTCGTTAGACTCACCTGATTACCCTTATACATCGGCACTGGGCACACCTGAACTTCGCGAGGCTATAGCTGGCTTTTACGAGCAAAAACACGATGTGAAAATTCCCTCATCACGCATTGTGGTTACCGCCGGAGCAAGTGCGGCGCTTTTGTTAGCCAGTGCTGCACTGGTAGAGCCTGGCGACAATGTGATTCTAGGCGACCCTTCTTACCCGTGTAATCGTCGCTTTTTGAACGCTTTTGGCGCGGATGTCACTCTGGTTCCCACTGCCAGTGAACATAACTTTCAGCTTACTGCTGACGATGTTGAAAAGCACTGGAAGCCCAATACGAGAGGCGTACTCATTGCAACCCCAGCGAACCCAACGGGCACAGTGATTGATGCCGCTGAACTGTTGGCTATTGGTAAAATCTGTAAACAGCATGATGGTTTTTTAATTGTCGATGAAATTTATTTAGATTTGCTGTTAGACGCTTCTGTACAAAAAGATGCTGCGGCAAGAGATGAAACTGCGCCTGCGGCAACAACCGTTCTCGCTAACACGCTTCTACACGATAATATTATTGTGATTAATAGCTTTTCCAAATACTTCGGCATGACCGGCTGGCGTTTAGGCTGGTGTGTGGTACCTGAGGAAATGACTAGCGTTGTTGAGCGTTTAGCACAAAACCTCTTTATATGCCCTTCTACCCTTTCTCAAAAAGCAGCGCTTGCTTGCTTTACCCCGCAAGCTCTTAGCCAATGTGAGAAAAATAGGCAATTACTGATTAAACGGGCCACACTGGTATTTTCTGCATTGGAAAAAATGGGGCTGCCTGTTGATGCAAAGCCTAACGGCGCTTTTTACGCGTATATCAATATTCAAAAAACCGGGCTTTCAGCCATCGAGTTTTGTGACACGTTATTGGATAAATACTATGTTGCCCTTACTCCAGGAAACGACTTTGGTGAACATAATGCCAACAATTACGTTCGTTTGTCATTTGCCACTAGTGAGAGTGATTTACTAAAAGGCTTAAAAAGACTATCTCAATTTGTGAATGAATTAGTAGGCTAACGGTTTCATGAATACACCAATATTATGCAAAAAAATAATAGCGAGCCCGCGAGATAGGTATATTTAGCTTAGCTATCACGTAATTCGCTAACACAATAAAAGCATATAAACGTAAATTAAAAACAGGATGCAAGTATGAGTATTGAACGAGATTTAGATGTGGTAATTTTCGGTGCCACCGGCTTCACAGGAAAATTAGTTGCAGAATACTTTCAATCGCAGTACGGCAACGACAGCAGCGTTAAATGGGCAATAGCAGGCCGTAACGAGCAAAAGCTTAACGATGTAAAACAAGAGCTAGGTATCAGTGACGCTGTTGAAATGATTGTTGCTGACGGCGATGACGACAGCGCGCTAGATACACTGACAAAACGAACTCATGTTGTACTGACTACCGTAGGGCCTTATCAAATTTACGGTGAAAAACTGCTTTCTGCTTGCGTTGACAACGGCACCGGGTATACCGATTTATGTGGTGAACCTGCTTGGATGCACCAGATGATCAATAAGTACAATGACAAAGCCAAAGAGACGGGTGCCAATATCGTCTTTTCGTGCGGCTTCGACTCTGTGCCTTTCGACTTAGGTGTGCACTATCTGCAACAACACGCAAAGAAACAAACCGGCGATGCCATTGAATATGTTAAAGGTCGCGTGCGTAAAATGCAGGGGACGTTTTCTGGCGGTACCGCAGCCAGCCTTAAAGCCACAATGGTAGCGGCGAAGAAAGACAAGTCGATAATGGCGGCATTGATTAATCCGTTTTCACTGGCGGATACAAACGTAGCGACAGAACAGCCAGATGGCAACAAACCCTATTTTGATGAGCAATTAGGAACATGGGTTGCCCCTTTCATTATGGCTGCCATTAATACTAAAAACGTGCATCGTGCTAATTACCTAAGTAACTATGCCTACGGCAAAGCGTTCAAATATGATGAAATGCTAATGACCGGCCCTGGTGAAAAAGGTGAAGCCATGGCAAAACATGTGGCTAATGATAAGTCGTTAGCCAGTGATGATGGCCCTAAGCCCGGCGAAGGACCAAGTAAAGAAGAGCGCGAAAATGGGTTTTATGACGTCATGTTTGTTGGCAATGCGACAAATGGCGATATGCTGGCAGTATCAGTAAAAGGTGACAAAGACCCGGGCTACGGCTCCACCAGTAAAATGATTGCAGAATCTGCGCTGTGTCTTTGCAAAGACGTAAGTTTATCTGGCGGTTTTTACACGCCTGCATCTGCGCTAGGCGATAGCTTAATTAGCAGATTAGAGGCCAATGCTGGCCTTACGTTTACCATAGAAAAATAAGCTGGAAAAAGTAAGCTTGAGAAAGTAAACCTACAAATTTGACGAACTGGTTTTATTACCTTAGCGCACACGCCGCTTTTAGAACCAGGTTTGACATTTAGGTGAATAATAACGAACCCGTGAAAAGGCACTTTCCCTTTCACGGGTTTATTTTTTGTCAATGCTGGGGGCTGTTATAACGTGGAGTCATAACGTGGAGCTATAAGGTCGAGCTATAACGGTGCTTTTATAGCGAAGAATTCATACCGGAGAATTCCTACTAGCTTCACCCATCATCTTTCGCCTTAGCTTTGCATTTTGTAATTACAATGCGCGGGGCATCCCATAAAGACGGCAATAAAATTAAGGACACGGGCACAGCACTCACCACAATAAATGCTTGCAGTTTATCTATACCGCCAGAGCCAATCATAATGAGTATGGCGGCCATAAGCCCCATTGCAATGCCCCAAAACACTCTCACAAACGTTGCAGGTTGGTCAGAGTCTGACATAGAAACTGATAACACGTACGTCATGGAGTCGCCCGTTGTGGCTACAAACGTCATGGTAAGCAATAGAAACAAGAATGAAATAATAGCGCCCATGGGCAGAGCCTGAGTAACCGCAAGCAGCGCCGCTGGTAAATTAAAGCCTTCAAACGCAGCTGAAATAGTCCCTGGGGCGTCAAGCTCTAGTGACAGCCCTGTTCCACCAACAATGGTAAACCAAAACATGGTGATAAGCGGCGCAATAATAGACAGCATAATTACAATAGCGCGAATAGAGCGGCCTTTGCTAATACGAGCTATAAAAATTGCCATCATAGGCCCGTAGCCAATAAACCATCCCCAAAAGAATACTGTCCACCAGCCTAACCAACCCGCCTCGCCAAACATACCCGCATTTCCGCGGTACAGCGCCATTTGGAAAAAGTGCGTAATGTGTGTGCCTAACGCCTCAAAGAAATGGCTAATGACAAACATTGCACTGGTGGTCACCATTAAAAACGCCAGCAAGCAGACTGCGAGGATCATATTCAATCGGCTAAGCAGCTGAATACCTTTGGTCACCCCAGTGATGGCCGAGGCAACATATACAATGGTAAGCACGCTTATAACTGCCGTTTGAGTTGTGGCATTGTCGGCTATACCAAACAACGTATTGAGCCCGTAACTTACCTGTAAACCCAGAAATCCTATAGGCCCCACCGTGCCTGCAACAACTGCAATAATACATACCGCGTCGGTGATAGTACCAATAGGGCCTTGTATAGCGCGGCGCTTAAAAATAGGGTAAAGCAACGTTCGGGGCGCTAATGGCAGGCCCTTCTCGTAATGATAATACATAAGCATTATCACCGTCAGGCTACCTAAAATAGCCCAGGCTAAAAAACCCCAGTGAAGATAAGATTGCGCAAGGGCGTACACCGTCGCCTCGCCAGTACCTGCTTCAACGTCACCAAATACCGGCGGCACACTTAAGAAATGTGCCATGGGCTCGCCAGCTGCCCAAAATACGCCACCGCCAGCGAGAAGCGTACACATGATCATTGAGCCCCATTGGAAGTTAGAGAACTCTGGTTTGTCTATATTCCCCATTACAGCTCTAGCGCCTGGCAAACATGCCATACCAAGGCTAATTAAAAATGTCGCCAATAAAAGTACTTGCCAATACAAACCAAAATACGTTACCGACCATGCGAAGCTGCTGTCTACCCAAGCAGCAAGGGCGCTCACATCAATTAAGGCCATCAAACAAAATACACTGATAAACCCAGCGGTAATGGCAAATAGCGGGATGTTTATCTTACGTTGTGGGTTTGTGTCTTTTGTTAATATCATTTTAAAAGCAAAGATTCCTTAAGAAGTGTAGAGTCATAGAAGTGATTAAATGTAAGTCGATGACTAATATAAATTGGTAAATCGAAATAACGCTAACATTATGTCTAGGTTATCATATCGAATACATTATCGGATTACCTGGTTGATTGCTATTTCCAGCCTTGGCGCCACATTGTCGTGTCTTTTAAATCTCGCCAATTTATCGGGTATTCTGTTTTTGACATCACCGATTCAAGAACACAAGAGACAACAACACCCTCTTCGTCGAATGTCACGTCAGTCACTAAAAAATGCTTTTCTTTGTTTTTAGGCGACGTGGATGTCCATTTACTGCGCAGAAGTTTTTTTGGGTTTATCTGATGTTTAGACATAAACAAGGCTCTTTAACTATCTTTTTATAATGACTAACGAGGGCGACTACACTACTCAATCGTAACCGTAATTTTGCAATCAATATACTTGAGCATTTTATTAACTGCGTAGGGAATGGAAATTTCTCTAAGCGGCTCACTTGTAGAGTTGGCTTTTACCAATAGATCGCACCCATCATAACGAATCTGCTGACGTATAACATAATCGTTAAGCTCGTCAAAAAAGCGCTCCTCTAGAGGCACAAGACCAATAAAAAAATCAGTACTGTCGTCTTTATAAAACCACGCCCCTGTTATCTCTTTTTTTAGTGTATAAGCCTGCATGATATCTAAACGCAAAAACCGAAAATAGGCTTGTGTAGTTTCAGCACGCTCATTCGTTTGGCTTTTAGTGGGTTCGCTCACAGAGTTCCTATTGATATTTTTATGATAGTTAACGTCGCGGTGAAGTCGATAATGAGTCACCGTGAAAGCTATGTTTTATTACGCTTGGTCTATTACGTTTGGTCTATTACATAGGGCCGATTAATCTGCGCTAAAGCAAGGCGTAGCGTTGATCCACATCAACGCATCTTTTCTGGTGATAAGCCACACTTCAATCATCTACACCTTTTCGTGTTAATGAGAATGCATACGTTAGAAAACACCACCGCTTTTCAAACCACCATTATCCCTATGGTGCATGGACTATACAAGCTGACATTGAAGCCAACGGCAAACCTGGCCATACAGACAAAACCTGTTTTTGGCGCAAACGTCACCTTTCATAGCGATATTATCGAGCATCCTAGCTTTGTTGCTAGCCCTCGGTGTGTTATCGGTTGGCTTGACGTTGGCGGGTTATCTTATTTGAGTATTGAAGAAGGTATACAGGGAGCTGCGGACAATAGTGCCGCACCACCCTTTTTACCGTCTCAATTTATGCATTGTGATAGTGGTATTTTAAGAGTGAATATGACCACCCGCTTTTATCCCATTGCTAAAAACGCATCAGACGCTCACGAACACGGCGCGTTTTTCTTTACGCCAGTGTGAGCTATAGAATTACATTTCATCAATGGCGGCGTCGCGAATGGCGTTTGCCAGGCCGGAATATCGCTTGTCTACTCTCGATACCATGTCACTAAAGGTAGGACTATTGGCAATTATCAAACATCCCTTTTTAGCTCGTGTAAGCCCGGTGTATACCAGGCCACGGTGAAACAACCCTGCAGCCTTTTCTGTTTCTGGCTTTGGAAGCAGCAGCACCACGTTAGAAAACTCAGAACCTTGCGACTTATGGATGGTCATTGCGTAAACGGTTTCAAACTGTGGCACGCGAGATAAGGAAATATGCCTTAGTTCATCATTCTCAGCTTCAAACCACGCCAGTAGCTTTCCACTACTGTCTGGCCAAATAATACCAACCTCACCATTGGATAGACGCTGAGGGTGATTATTTTTAACTATCATGATGGGCTGGCCTTGATAGAAGTTGCCTTCTCGCCGTGTAATTTTGTGTTTAATAGCATCAAAAACCAATAAATTTAAACGCTCAACTCCCATGTTGCCTTTGCGCACCGGCGTTAACCACCTTACTTGGTTTAGTCGACGCAGCGCATCGTGTGCACTGGTGGCATCAAAAATAGGCATAAAACTTTGCACGGCCATTTTGCGCAGTATTTTCTCGTTTACCCATTCTTCTGGCCATAAATGAACCCCATCGTTCAGTACTGGTATATCAGCCATTGATTCTGCGTTATTTGCATTATTTACCGCGTTATTTAACGCGCTCAAGGCCCCCTGCGGTTCGCCTTTTTGGATAGCGGTTGCCACTGCCGCCACTTGCCCTTTAAATCGTTGTGGTGCTCGCAGCGTGTGTACCCACGTTTTAGCATCTTCATCTACGGGTAATAAAGGTAAATGGGGGCATAGGGTAGCGATATGCTGACGCAGCGCAGTGGGCACTGCGCCAAGCATTTTGGCGTCTAAATTAACTAAGTCGTCATTCGTTTCTACCAATTGCTCTAACACGTTCCCTAGCTCTACAGCGGGCAGCTGCTCAGCATCGCCAATAAAATACAGGCGTGCATGCTCAGGTAGCGCTCTCATTATTCGCGTCATTAGGGCAAGGTCTACCATACTGGCCTCATCCACGATTAATACATCAAGGGAAAGCTGATTTTGCCTGTTGTATTTAGTTGATACCGTGTGTTCTCTTAGCCCTAACAACCGATGAATAGTGACTGCTTGTGTGGGAACGCGGTCTAACACACCGTCATCAATCTTTCCCCTCAAGCCAGCAATACTGTCGCTAATTGATTCCGTCATACGCTGCTGTGCTTTACCTGTAGGCGCCGCTAGCACTATGTTAATGCTGTCTTCGCAGGCTTGAAGAGCTAGCAACAAACGCAGCACGGTGTAGGTTTTTCCTGTTCCTGGGCCACCGTTTATTACGCTAAATTTTTGTACAATACTTTTTGCAACGGCTACCTGCTGCCAGTCTTGCTCGCTGCTAAGCGGCAGTTCTTGGCTAGGCTCTTCTGAAGCCGCACTTGATGGCGCTTTGAAAAACATGGCGGGCCACAAGGCTTTTACCTTTAAATATGCCTCATCGGATAAGGGAGTAAAGGCGGTTCTAGCAACGACACCCTGCGCTACTTCTTGTTCAAACTCATAATATCTGCGGCTGTAAAACATACCGTTGTTATAAACAAACAGCTGAGAAATGCGTTCGTCACTTAACGCTTTTTTCACCACACCGATAAGCGGTGTAAGTTCATCAAACGTGTACCCTTTCTTTTGCGTATCGGTTTGGCCGTTGTCACTTGATGGTGAGCTATGAGTGCTATTACTCACACTTGCATTTTCACTAACATCTTCACTAAACAAGGTCTTGCCTGCTACATCGCTAAGCATCACACAGCTGTGCCCATGGCGCTGCATAAACGACAACAAAACCAGAAGATGCAGCCACGTTGTATTTTCTTGCTCACTAAGCACCGAAGTGGGTGTAAATTCAGAAGCTATAAATTTATCGATGGCCTCAATACCAGATAGCTGTTCAAACAATGCATTTTTATTCATTTTCATTGCTGCTATGCCGTCTGTATCAGCACTGTCTTTTTGGTCTATTCTGTCTGTGTTTATTCTGTCTGTGTTCATTACGGTTGATTGAGCCTTATCAGTACTAGCCGTATTTTTTTCACTCATGGTTTGCGTCGCTCTTTTCAATAGACACTTTCATCAATCAAACCCAAAACTTTGCTGATGACCTGCTTCGCCGTTCTCTGGTTTTTCTTTCAGTGTTTTTTTCGGCTTTTGATCTTGCGAATGAGACGGCTTTTGCTTCGGCTTATGGTCAACAGTATGCTCCGGTGTATTTTCTGGCTTGCTTCCAGAAACGGGCTCACTGCTATTATCTGTTTGAGCCATGACCGTATCGTCGCCGTCAAATATGCTGTCTAGCGAATGCAGCACTTCTTGAGAGATAGACGTAAAGAACACCCCTTCCCCTTCTTGGTTCTCTGGGTGCATACCACGCAGATACAAGTAATATACTCCCCCAAAATGGCGTTCTGGTTGGTAATCTGCAAGCGTATTGTTTAAATACCGATGTAGCGCAAGGCAATAAATAAGATACTGCAGGTCATAAAGATGATGCTGATTATTTTCAAACAATGCACTGGGGCTGTAGCTTGCGATGTCATCGCCTAACCACGTAGACTTATAGTCGGCCACGTAGTATTTGCCTTCATGTTCAAACAATAAATCGATAAAGCCGTGCATCATTCCCGCAAGATTGGCTGTAATGAGGTGAGGCACTGTCAACGCCTGAGCGTTGTATTCAATGGCCACCTTTGCCCTGTGGGCACGTAATACCTCGCTTAGCCCCGCCCATTTACTGTCGTTCATGGGAAAATAAAATTCAGCCTCTCTCAGGGTTTGGTTAAGCGTTAAGTCGCTTAACGCAAGGCTCGTGTTAGGATAAAGCGGTGTTTGCAGTACTTCCTCTAGCCAGTCGTACAGTGAACTTACCTTGTCCTCCTCTAGCCCAAAACGACTGACCAACTCAGGCCCATGTTCATCCCACGTGGGCGCACTAAAGTCATTAAGCTCTAACAAGTCATGTAAAAGATTACCGGCGCTTGCGCCTTTAGTTAACGTAAAGCGCAAGCGGTGCGCCTCTTCAATATTCGTAGTAGTAGGTTTATCCGCTGCTTCATTAGTAAATCTGTCGCCAAAGCTAGATAGCCCCTCTATTGAGAACTCTTCGTCACGAACAGTTTGAAGTACAGGTACCCTATGCTCTTTTTGATTGGCAACCGGTATGTTTCCTTGCGTTGTCAGCCTACTTAGGGCCGAAAACGAATATAACCGCCAATCTTCACTGTGGGTGCCTGTAAATTGAAGTGCATAGAGATCTTGGCTAGTTTCATCAAGGGTGAAACTGGTGTACTTAAGGTCAAATTCATCAGCGCTGATGTGACACGTATACGCGTCAGTTTCCCTGCTCACCGTGTCGAGCACACCCTGCCAATCACAGACGCTATCGGCGCTCTCGTTACTAACTCCTAGGGCTCGCGCTAGTGCACTTTTTTCATTACCATCAAGGGGAATAACTCCCATATAACAGCGATGGGCGGCGCGAGTAACCGCTACGTAGGCCAGTCGCATATCTTCTGCGGCCCCTTCAGCGCGCACTCTTGCGATGGCTTGCTTTGTTTGCCCTAACTGCAGCTGTAACCCTTGTTTGTCTTCATCATAGTACGTCAGTATTTGCGACATCGATTTGCCGTTTTTTGCTGGATCTTTATAGCCAGTAGCAAATGGAATAAACACAATGGGATACTCTAGCCCCTTAGAGCCGTGCTGTGTCACTAAACGGATAAGCTGATTGTCACTCTCCAAACGCAGCGTCATCTCTTCATCTGACTCAGGCTGGTGTATCTGCTTGTGCAGCCAGTCGAGTAATTGCTCGGGCCTTTGATGGGTTGTGCTTGCCTTTTCAAGTACTTCAGCAAGGTGTTGGTAATTGGTTAGCGCCCGCTCTACTTCACCGCCGAATGGCGTGTAGCTTTCTTGCATTAGGTGTAGCAGCACACTCATACAGCCTTTTTGCAGCCACAATTCACGCAGCAACAGTACCCGCTCGAAGGCTGTATCCCACAGCGCATCATCTTCGTGGTACAGCAAATCAACCAGTACTTCAGGGCTATAGCCCCACAAGGGCGATGCTAAACTTGCCGCTACTTTGCTGCTGTCGCTGGCATGCCAAATGCCATTTAACAAGCGCAGAATGTCTTTGGCTTCTGGCGTGAGAAATAAATTACTGCGATCGCTTAAGTAAACGCAGGCCAAACCTTGCTGCTGCAGCACATACTTTATTGCATTGGCTTCAGTCCTGTCTTTAACCAAAATGGCGATGTCGGCTGGTGTGACAGGGGCGGCTGGTGTGACAGGGGCAACGGATTTGCTGTCATTGGTGCCTGACGAGTTTGTAGCATCAGCGCTTTGATCATTAACGCTTTGATCATTAACGCTTTCTGGCTTTGAATTATCGAAACCAGCTTCGTTTAGCAGACGATAGATTTCTTGTGCAATCCACAGCGCCATTTTACGGCGCATTGTGTTGGTATCTTGCTTATCGTCTAAGCACATACTCACGTAATTCATTGCACTGCGCTGCTCACACGGATCGCTTAACGGATGCTTCGCTGCAGCGGCCTTTTTGGTAAACTCCACCTGCGTGTAATCAATATTAAAACCGAAAACATTACCAGAATGAGCTGCCGCCAGCGGCGCACCATAAAACACGCGATTGTACGCACTGACCATCCCTTTAACAGAACGCCAGTTTGTGTTCATAACCCACCGGAAATCTGCTTGTTTACCTGCTTTTAAGTAGGTAAAAATATCCCCTCCTCTAAAGCGATAAATAGCCTGCTTAGGATCGCCTATCATCAAGAGCGCACTTGTTTTGGTGTTAGTCTCTGTGGTGCTAGTCTCTGTGGTGCTAGTCTCGGTGGTGTTAGCCTCTGTGGTGCTAGTGCTTAAAGCGTTGGTATCAGAATCGCGAGGATATACTGCGTCTAAAATAGCGTATTGTTTGGCATCGGTATCTTGGAATTCATCGATTAATGCTACGGGGAATTTTTTGCGAAGCTCTGCAGCTAGCGTATTGTCAGGTTTTGCCACCTCATCAGCCAGCATATTAATGAGGTCGTCGAAATCAATGATCCCACGCTGCTTTTTCTGTTTTATCACGCGCTCTTTTATAAAGGAGATAGCGTCATTAACTAGCGCAAAAACAGGCAGCTGAGCCAACGTGTTATCTCTTTCCTCAATCTCAACCTCTATCGCCTTGGTGAAGTCTTTTATAGGGCTTAGCAGTTCTTTAACGCCAGAGATATTGCGAGAGTAACGCCTTTTATCTAGAAACGCTTTGGCCTCGCTAGGCGCATCGGTGTACTGCCCCTGCCGCAACCACGATTTCAGTGCTTCAAGCTCGCCAGGGCGTACCTTTTTGTGGGCAGGGCTTTTAATAAGTTGTTCGTGTAATAGCGATTCATTGGCTTCTATGCCACTTAAAAAGGCCGTAAATTGAGCCTGTTGGGTATTAGGGTTACTCTCTAAATTATATTTAAATGACTCCTCTACTGCGTGTTCATCAAGCACATTAGGGGTTAACGTACTGCGGATACTTGCATTAAATTCACCTAGCAAACGCTCAGGCACATGCCACCCTTTTGATGCCAGCAGCAAGAAGTCGTCTTCGGTATAACCGTCGTGACCACCGCTTACTTTTCTTATCCAGTCTTCACTGGCCTGCAAGTATAGATCGCTGGTATCTTTACTTAAATTCAGTGACATAGCGAAGCCACTATTAAAGGCGAGTTGCCCTATTACATGCTGGCAGAACCCATGAATTGTGAAAACGGATGCCTCATCAAGCTCTAACTGCGCGGCTTTGAGTAGGCCCAAGCTTTCTTCAAGATTGCAGTGGGTCAGTAAATGATGAAAAACGGGGTCCATTCCTTTAGGATCTGGTCCTTTAGAGTCCAGGCCTTTGGCATCTGCATCTTCAAAGGCTATGTTTTCAGAAGCGCTCCCTTCATTGTCTATTGCTTGTTGCCAAACACTAGCAGCTTCACGCAGCGTCGCCGCTACACGACCTTTAATTTCCTCGGTGGCGGCCTTGGTAAATGTCATTACCAAAATCTCTTTTACCGTTAGCTTCTTTTCAAGCAGTAGGCGTAGATACAACCGCGTAATATTGTATGTTTTCCCCGTTCCTGCACTGGCCTCGATAAGATGTCTGCCGTGCAGGGGCATACTTGGCACATCGAGCAGTCGAGATGCCACAGTGCTTGAACCATCACTGCTTGAACCATCACTGCTTGAAACATCTCTGTCTTGCATTTGAGTGTCTTTAGCTAGTTCATCACTCATAGCTGTTCCTCCGCTGCACAATTCGCCACCATGGAAAACAAAATAAAGCCTTCAATATGTGGAAAGCTTTGCCATGAAATACCGTCAGGAAAAAGCCATTTCAGATACGGGTTATTTGCCATGTCTGCACTAAATTGCCCCGAGGACTGCAGCCAGTTTTTAAGTATACGTTCGGCCTCTATGCTATTGAACAGATCACCACTGCGCTCGACGATTTGTTGTGCCTTTTCTGATACGACATCAGGCGCAGTTTCGCTGCCTTTTGTATCATCCGAGGCACCATCATTAGAGCTATGATCTTCAAAGCGATATGCAAAAGCAGTAGCGCTTGATTGCTGTAACGTTGCGATAATATCGACATAGTGTTCAGGCTTAATCTCACCCACTATCGCCTTACTGTCAGAATTTCGCTTACCTGGCACTAGGTCTGAATATAAGCTGCGGTAAAGAGGCGTTGGCGCAGTGAGTATTGCCATGTATAGCTGTTCAATAAATAACAATATGTTTTCAGCAGTGGCAGCGTCGAGTGGCGCAAAGCGACGTTTCATCAACTTTGTTTCGCCTTTTTCCCAATCGCAATAATAAATATCCAACGGATAGCCATGATGAGTGCTGGTTTCACTGTCAGCGCAAAAAACGAGTTGAGACATAAAGTACGACAGTGCTCTTATGTCGTTAATTTTTCCGGCGCTTCGTAGCACTAAACTATCAGCAGCTTCAAAAGCGCTGGCGGTGAAGGTAATGTGCTTACCAACGAAACTGACATTTTTTGCCGCAGCATCATGAGGGCCCATTGCCTGGGTTAATGCTAGCGCTCCGTCTTTCCACATTTGTAGCTCTTCTTTTGCTACAGGGTTATTCGGAATATCGCCTCGCAAAGAAGCAAATTCAACCACCTGCTCCGAAGACAGCTCGTGATGCGAACTTTCCTGTTGCCCAGACGGCACTGAGAAAATAGCGTCTAGAACTTGATAGCGCACAAGCGCATTGGTTTCAAACGGCTCGCTGTTATCTAGCAAGGTGAAAGACTGAGATAGGTTCACCCCTAAGCGCTGCAGCGAAAAGTATTCCAAGGGATCTTTAAATGCCCTCGCCACCTGCATGGTTGAAAGTCGTGTTTCATCCGAACTTTTACTGTTTTCGTTAGCGCTATGCTTATCGCCAGTCTGGGCGTTCGTTTTTGTTTCTAAAGAAGCGCTTTGAACTGAATCTAATTCTTGAGCCTCAGCCTGTGGCTGTGAAGATTTGGTAGCATGGGACTGTGAAGCATTGGTTTTTTGCAATGCGTCTGCTAAGCGAAGCCAACCCGTCTCATAGCTTGGAAGCTGACCGGTAAATGCAGCCTCGCTAAAGGGATGCAGTGGTGCGTGCTTTACAAAGTGCGATGTATCAAGCTGATAGCCTGTTGCTAGCATATCGAGAAATTCTGCTAGCACCAAACTTGGCTGACGTTCACTGTTATTTTTTACATCGTTACCTTGGTAACTTAAGTACAGGCTCTCTCGGGTAGAGATGATTGCCTCTAAAAAAAGATACCTGTCTTCCAGTCTTCGTGACCTATCGCCTGTTCGTCTTTTCGGTCCCGTCATAAGATCAAGACCAAGCGGCGTTGCTTTTCTTGGAAACTCGCTATCGTTTAACCCTAAAATGCACACTTTCTTAAACGGAATGCTGCGCATAGGTAACATAGAACATACGGTTACTTGCCCCGTCATGAAGTGGTTTCCGGCATCTGGGGAGGAGAAGCGGCTTAACAATAGCTCCCGAATTTGACGTAAGCTCAACTCGTGTTCGTAGTCAGCTTCGTCGCATCGCGCATATAAATCAGCGGCAACTTTAGCGATTAAATCCCAGCTTTGTTCTTGATCTTTGGTAGACACAAAGCACGCATCACGCAGCTGCAGCAAATCTTGGGCCCAAGCTTTCGGCGAGCGCGGTGTAGTGAGCTCGTTTGCAAATCGGCCAAGTAAATCAATTACCTGTACTAGCTTGCCCAAAATAAGCGCGCTTTGTCCTTCTACGTCGGGTATGGTCAGCGCCCCATCAACAATCATTTCGCTATCTGGTGCTAGCATGCCCATTAGCAAGCGACGAATTCCCCACCACCAGCTGTAGGTGTTTTCCTTTGTCACGCCTTCTGAGACAGACGCCTTATGCTGGGCATTCAGTCCCCAGTGAATATGAGCTTGCTCAAGCCACACCATCATCTGATCGATATCAGCCTGCGCAACATTAAAGCGCTTTTGCACAGAATCGAGCTGTAAATAATCCATTATATCTGCCACGCCAAAGCGGCTATCTGGCAATTCTAGCAGCGCCATAAAAGCGGCAATCAATGGCTCGGTATCCATTGGGCTTCTGTCGGCGATTGAACATGGCAAACGGGTGGTGCCATTGGTGTACTGGTTTTTAGTGCCTACTCGGTGAAAAACGGCGTCGACGAAAGGAGCATAATTTTCAATAGCAGGGCACATCACCAGAATATCTGAAGGCGTGCGAGTGGTATCTTGTGACAGCCAATGTAATAGATGATCGTGCAGCACCTGCACCTCACGCAGCGCAGAATGAGTGCACATAATAGTGACACTGTCGTCTTGCTCTGCTTCTTGAGGGTCGTTTACTCGAATAGGGCTTGCAGGCAGGGCCTGTAATATATCGCTATGAATACGCTTTAGCAGATTGCGCTGGGCAAGTCCCCTGCCTAAACTTTTCGTTTCTTCAGGGATGGCGTCGTCAAGGTTTTCAATCTCAGGTTCATCAATCTCGGGGGCATCAATCTCGGGGGCATCAAAAGCACTAATTTCAAAGGTGTCCAACTCAGTCAGTAAGTTAAACAACTCTCTACCTTGTTTTCCCAAGTTCCCTAACAACGAATTACTCTGCTCGTTTTCCATCCACTTATTGACGCCTTCCATGCGCAGTTGTTTCGCAAGTTCACTATCGCTCTTCGCATCACCCCAATAGTTCACACTAGGGTTTAAATGAAAAATATGAATATCGATGTGCTCGGCCAGTGCATCAAAAAATGCAATGAGTTGAGGTGCCATGGTATTGATAGCAAAAACCACTATGCGAGAGGGAAGATTCGTTGGTAGCTGGCCTTCGCAAAGTGCTTCTAGGGTCATTTTATGCAGTCGAGCAGGATGCAGAGGCTGCTCTTTTGTCAGAATGCGCCAAATTTCGCTCTGCCACGATTCCATGTCATCGAACACCACCTGCTCGTTATTTTCCCAGGCAAAAAGCCAGTCTGGTCGGTAAAGTAAGTATTGCTCATACACATCAGCAAGGGCCGTAGCGAGCTGCAAACGCTGAACGCCCTGCTCTTGCTCACTGCCCGCACTTAACCAATAGCGGCGCACTTGTTCAAACGCACCGGTGGTCATCAGGGCTTCGTCTTGCAGAATATTATCTACACGCCACGTAAGTACCTCTCGTCGATAAGGAGACTGACGAGGTACCTTTTCACTGCCTAACACCACTCGGGCTGTGTTCCACATAAACCTTACAGGCAAAGGAAAATCAAGATTCATTGCAATTCCCTGCTCTCGAGCCAGCTGCATGCTTACCCAATGCTGCATACCAGGGCTTTCAACAAGGATAGTTTCAGGGGAGAATACCGAGGAGGGTTGTTGCTCAAGTAACGAGGTAAGCAGAAAACTAAGATGCTCTAATTTGTTTGATGGATATAGCGCAAGCAATCTAAAAATCCTTTATTTGACTGGCATTTAGCCTATCTTATACATACGAAGGCATGTTGACCCTTAACAGAGAATTAGTGTATCGCAATTAACTGCCGTGTTAAGTGTTTTATTTCTTATTGTGAGGGCGGCGATGAAGGGGAAAAACAGGAAAAAAGAGAAAAAAAACCCATACAGACCTCAGGACACGAAAATTCTGTATGGGTAAGGTTTACGGGCTGCGCAATTGCCGCTCAAATGCGTGTTGCCTGGCACTCATTTAAACGATGTGCTATTGCACAGCTCAGTTAACGTTATTAGCAAAGCAGATAAGATGCCAATTTTAAAAGCTCTACAAATCAATAATTTAAATACAAACCTATTCCATCAACCTAAGACTTTAGACTAATCTTGGTGCAGCCGCACCAATGTGTAACACGCTTCCCTTCTCTTAAACTTCGCAAACTCCAAGCAGCAGCATCATGCTTCATTCAAATAATTATTTAACCGTACGCGGGCTTCCAGTACACTTTGCGGCATCGCATACAGATTAAAATTAGGTTATCAGGAGCCACAATGTTAAATGCACAGCAGCTAGCAACAATGCTTTCGCTTCAAGACAAGATGAATGCAAAAGTGAACCCAGACTGGCTAAATGCGGGTTATGGTTACCTGCGCGCCGCCATGGTTGAGTCGGTTGAAGCCATAGAGCATCACGGCTGGAAATGGTGGAAAGCACAACACAAAGACTTACCACAGCTGCAGATGGAACTTGTAGACATTTGGCACTTCGCATTAAGTGCGTGCATTATCGATGCTAATGGTGACGTTGACGCTTCTGCAAAAAGTATTGCAGCAGAACTCGCGAGTGGTCAAACAGTAGTAGCCTTCGACAATCAAAACTACGATGCAACCCAACAGTCTTTGCTTGATAACCTAGAACTAATGACGGGTTTGTGTGCAGCGAAGCGCTTTAGTGTTCCTTTGTTTATGCATATTGTTGAACAATGTGACATGTCAGTTGACGAGTTATACCGTCAGTACGTTGGCAAGAATGTACTTAACTTTTTCCGTCAGGATAACGGCTACAAAGAAGGGACATATGTTAAACAATGGAGCGGTCGTGAAGACAATGAACACCTTGTTGAAGTAATGAATGCATTAGACTTGTCGAAGCCAGAATTCAGTGACTTGGTTTACCAAGGGCTGCAAGCGCGCTATCAGAGCAAGTAATGAGTAAATAACTCGTAACCAACAAAAAAGGCGCCTTTTAAATGGCGCCTCTTTATTGTTTTTTGGAACTGTTACTAACAACTCTTTGTTAACGAGCAATATCAACTAGGTTGATAAAACACACCAACATAGGCTACTTAGGCATCAACCCACACAAGCTTTTTGGTATAATCACCTTGAATAACATCAACGAATCGCTCTTCTAATACGTGTCGCTTCACTTTTAAGGTAGGCGTAAGCAAATCGTTTTCAATACTCCACTCATTACTCATTATAACCACCCTATCCATCACCTGGTGACTCTCAAGCTTCGCGTTTATCGCCTCGAAGGTTTTCTTGAGACTAGCCTCTACCACCGACTTGTCTTTTTTCTGCGCACCTTCACTAAGCACAAGCAGCGCTACAGGCTGAGGCAAGTTTGTTCCCGTTACACAAACCTGCTCCACAATGGGGTTTTCCATGAACTTGGCTTCAATTGGCGCTGGAGTAACGTACTTACCCTTCGCGGTTTTGAAGATATCTTTTAGTCGGCCAGTTATTTTAACGTAACCGTCGCTATCAATTACCCCCTTGTCACCGGTACACAAATAGCCGTCTTCGGTGAATACCTCAGCGGTTTTGTCTGGCTCTAGGTAGTACTCAATCATATTACACGGTGATAGCACCTGTATTTCGCCCTCTTCAGAGGTGCGAATGTCCACACCGTCGTAAGGCTTGCCGATACAGCCTATTTTATCGTGCCTAAAGGGTACACTGCCGGTTCCATAGGCGCTGTTTTCAGTCATTCCCCACCCTTCGGAAATGTTGATACCAATTTTAGCGAACCACTCAATAACGGCAGGTGCTAGCGGTGCTGAGCCGCTTGCCCATAGTCTCGCATTGTTTATACCCAAACCGTTACGTATTTTCTTCGCCACTATCTTGTTCAAGATAGGGATCTTCAACAAGGTGTCTAATTTTTTCTGAGGCATTTTGGCCAGTACGCCCATTTGGAACTTCGTCCACAAACGAGGGACAGAGATAAATAGCGTAGGCTGACAATGGGTTACATCGCGCTGGAACGTGGCTAAATCTTCAACAAAATGAATTTTTCCACCACTGTAATAACTCGACAACTCCACGAGAACACGCTCAGTAATGTGGGCGAGTGGTAGATAGCTTAAGGTGCGATCGTTCTCGTCAATACCAAGTTGGTCCAACGAACGTCTGGCCGCCCAGCATGCGGTGTTGTAGCTATGTACAACCCCTTTGGGCTGCCCTGTGCTGCCCGAGGTATAAATGATGGTCATCACATCGTCCATATCGTGGACGGGCGACGTTCTCAGTGGTTCACAGTCAATAAACTCATCCCACTGCTGTGAAGCCGTAATATTCGGATAAGGAAAAGCGACCGTTTTATAGGATGTTGGAATAGACGCTACTTGTTGCTCGGTATTGTCTAGCTTGCCCACAAATAAAAGCTGAACATCGGCGTGCTGCAATACGTACTGAACTGTGTCTGGGCCCGCGGTTGAGAAAATAGGCACGGACACATGTCCCGCCATCATAATACCTAAATCGGTAATGAACCACTCGGCACAATTTTTAGAAAAAATTCCAATGCGGCTTCCCGAGGGTAGCGACATTTCACAAAGGCGGGTTGCCACTTTTCTCGCGAGATTGGCAACTTGGCTCCACGTATAATCGTGGTACTCACCTTTGATGGGCTGAGTAAGAAACACCTCGTCTCCACGGGACTTTTCCCAGTGGTACAACATGCTTAATGGCGATTTAATTACTTCCGTGCTGTTTGCGTTTGCTGTCATATCTAGCGGCATAGGTCACTCATTTGTTGTTATAATGTAGCTCATTTTTACAATGATTTCACAGTAGTATAATAAGCCTTATTTTTAATTGAATGACAAGCTTTTTAAACAGGCGTTTACATTGTACCCTACGTAGAACGGGTGATACAGACCACAATTTAGTTTTTTTATAGTAGCGTCTATGATTTTATTATGAGGCGGCTGGCATAAAAAATACGCTTAATCAGCGCACTACCCCCAATTTTTGGTGAGAACTGACGCTATTTCATTTGCTGCCGCGGGCTTAGCGTAGTGATAACCTTGATGAAGTACGCACCCTTTATCAAGAAGTGCGACCGCTTGTTCATGGGTTTCTACCCCCTCTGCCACGCAGCTCATGTTCAAGCTATTTGCCAGCGATATAGTGGTTGCAACCAGTGCCTCGTTGGCGTTGCCGGGCGCCATTTCATTAACAAAGCTTTTATCAATTTTAAGCACCGACAACGGGTAGCGCTTCAAGTAGCTTAGCGATGAATAGCCGGTACCAAAATCATCAAGGGCTAAAATAAACCCTGCGTCGACAAATCGTTGAATTTGGTGCAATGCATTATCCGTGTCGTCCATCAATACCCCTTCCGTTATCTCAAAACGGAAGGCTTCTTTTGGCAAGCCAAATTGCTCTAGTAAACTAAAGACGCTGTGCAAATCAAACTCAGTTTTAAAGTGCAGCGCTGAAAGGTTAATAGACACAAAGCCTGTAAAGCCATCCTCATACCAGGTCGATAGGTCTTCAGCCGCGCGATACATGGCTTTGCGAGTAACTTCGATGATGTATCTCAGTTCCTCTAGGATGGGAATAAACTGATCAGGGTACAAAGGCTGATTGTCTAGCCTGCCGCGAAGGAGTAATTCAACACCCACAGTTTGCTTTGTTTGAGCATTGATAATGGGCTGATAGTGATTAAAGAAACTGCCCTCTGAATACGCTCGCTTAACTTTGTTTTCAAGGGTTAAGCGGGTTTTCGCCTTTTCATTCATATCATTTGTAAAATAGGCAAACCCATTAAGCGTGTCTTTTTTAGCGGTGTACATGGCAACATCGGCTTGCTTAATAAGCTCGGCAGGCTCTGGCGCATCATCTGGGTAAAATGCAACGCCTATACTGCAGGATACTCTTAACACTTCGCTAGACAATGATATAGGTGTTTCTACCGCCTCTATGACTTGTCCGACAAACGAACTTAAATCATCGTTAGCCTCAACTTCTTCGATAACAATAACAAACTCGTCCCCTCCCAAGCGGGCCACAGTGCCCGTATCGGCCACTAAATTGCGCATTCTATTCGCGACAATGCGAAGCAGTTTGTCGCCGTAGTCGTGGCCCAGTGAATCGTTAATACCTTTAAATCTATCAAGGTCAACAAACATCACCGAAACTCGATGACCGTGGTGTCTGGCAAGCGCAATGGCATGCTCTAAACGATCGAGTAGCAGTGTCCGGTTAACCAAGCCCGTAAGGCTGTCGTAGGTGGCAATCTTGAGTAATTTGCGCTCAGCCTGTTTTTGCTCAGAAATATCTGAAATTACAATAAGGTAGTGCTCAGGGATGTGCCCATTACCACTAATCGCTGTGATATCGATAAGTACGTCGTAGCGTTTTCCATCGGCACCATCAATTACCCCCTCGTCTTTCCAAAAATCACCTCCCTGCATGTCGGTCAACCTGTCGGAAAGCTGTCTACTAAGGCCAGGGTAGCGCAAGTAGAGTCGCTCTAGCTGCTTTGGCAACG
The DNA here is from genome assembly GCF_057542855.1 of Alteromonas sp. 4NS20-0143. NCBI lineage: Bacteria > Pseudomonadati > Pseudomonadota > Gammaproteobacteria > Alteromonadales > Alteromonadaceae > Alteromonas > Alteromonas sp. 4NS20-0143. The sequence continues at coordinate 181,517 of NZ_BAAJLR010000001.1, read as the reverse complement.
GCTCTTTTTGATTAAAGCCGAATACATGCTCAAAGGCTGGGTTTGCTGCCACTAGCTTTTTGTGTTCGTCAAAAATAATGACCCAATCGCGGGTTTGTTTGAACGCGTCGCTAAATAACGATACCTGCTGCTGTGCTTTTCTTAGCCGGGTCAACGACTTATGTCGAGAATAAAGATAGGTAATAAGCAAGCAAAGCAATAATGCACCGTAAACGGCGTACGCTAAAGGTGAGCGATATGGCGCATAGGGCACAAACAGTGATATTTGCGCCGCTCGATAGCTCGATTCGAAACTGCCAGGTGTGGGAACCACAGAAAACGTGTATTTCCCAGGCTCTAAGTTCGCAAAGGTTATTTTCGCATCTTCTGTGACCCCTTCGGAAACAAGTTTATTCCCATCGAGTAGCTTATAATAATACTTGGTCTCGCCAATACCTGATGTAGTGAGTGAAGAAAAATAAACAGTCAGGCCAAAGTCGTCGTGGGCGAGGTCGAAATGCTGACCATTTAGATTTTTCAGCCCTTGAGGAAGTGTCCGTTTTCCAACTGAGACTCCAGTAATGGCGGTCTGTTTTCCCACCAATGTCTGGCCCTCATCAGAGACGTCTAGCTGCTCCGGTGAAAAGACAACCACACCGCTGGTAGAGCCATAAGCTAACCGGCCGTCACTGAGGATAATAGAAGCACCTTGGTTAAACTCCGATACCGAAAGTTCACGGCCATAAATGAAATTCTGAACCGCACTTGCCCGAGGATCATAGCGATGTAACCCCTGGTGTGAACTAAACCAGATATTCCCCGCACTGTCTTTTTGCAGGCCATAAACAATGTTGGTCACCAGAAGGTTTGACTCATCCAGCGTGTATAAAGGTTCAAACGTATCGGCGTCTAACCCAACTAGCCCTCTACCGTTATGCGCCAACCACAGTACGCCCGTATCATCTATCACCCAAGAACTCACTGATTGATTGCTCAGTCGCTCGCCCTCAGCAAAACGGTACACAAGGCGATGATCATACGTTGTGAGGTCAAGTAACCATACGCCCCCTTCTGTACTAAAAAACATAGCGTTGTGATACTTAGATTCACCAAGAAAGGATGTGTCGAATTTTACGTCGAAAATACTTGGATCGAGTGGCAGCGGCGTTAACGTTTCTGATGTAAAATCATAGGTGTAGAACTCGGTAGGCCCGGTAAAAAACATAACGCCATTTGAGGTTATTGCAGGGTTCGAATCCCACGCATTGAATACACTGGCATCTCCTCCCCCTTTTACTGATGGCACCGAAATGCTGCCAGTTTCCGGGTCAAACACCCGAATACCCTCATACTTTTCAAGAACCAACTTATTATCTGGAGTCCTTATGATTCGGTCGACGGAATTGGTTCCTAACAGTGAGTCTTCAACCTCCTCTCTCAAAAAGTGCGACGAGGATTTCGTGGCAAAGTCGTACCGACTCATCCCGTTAGCGGTTCCTATCCACAATTGACCGGGAGATGTCTCAGCAAAAGACCACACCACGTTATCGCTCAACCTATCTACACCGGATCTTCGTTCGTTTTGAATAGTGTAAATATCTGAGCTTTGTATTCCAAAGTGCAGCGCACCGGCGAAAACGGTGCTCAGCCAAAGATTACCTCTTTCTGTCTTCGCAATGGCCGAAACCTTTTTGTCCGACAGCTCGGAACGACCGTTATTTGGCTGAAGTATGTGTTCGTAAACCCACTTGCCTTGTGTTCTTTTAAGTTCAAACAGTCCTTTGTTCGTTCCCATCCAAAACGCATCGGCTTCAGACTGAACCATTGTCCATACATTGCGACCTGTGAGTACCTTCTCAAAGCGGCTCTGCTTGTTGTCTAGCACCTGCGCAATAAAACTGTCCTGCTCTGAATTAAATACCCCGTTTACCGTGGTGATCCAAATTCGGTCACTTTCATCCTGCATCAAGAATTTTGCGTTTTGATTATCTTCATCTGGCTCGATGCCGTCTAGGTAATCAAGGGGCTGCAGCAATGTTGATTCGTCAAGGGTATTACGGGTAAAAACACCTAAGGTGGTTGCTACAATCAGTATGTCTTCAACCATCATTGCGTATCGAATGGAATGAGAATCGTCTAACATCTTATCGGTTAGCGATGCTAGCACTTCTATTTCACCGGTTGATACATTCAGTCGCTGTACTTTTTCAGATAAGGCAAGGATGAGGTGTGAATCATCTTGCCAAAAGAAAGACTCGGCATGCTGATTATATTCACTGTAATACTTGTAAGGTGTTGCGGGGAGTTGTGATATGGCCTGCGTTTCTAGGTCCACACGATATATGCCGCGCCCATAAACGCTCACAAATAAGGCTTTGTCTTCTTGAACAGTCAACTTCCAAATGGAGCTGTTTGAAAATAGACTGTCGCTATTATCGATAATAGTCGTTTGAACACCATCCCAGCGCACCACACCGCCGTCAGTAGCTATCCAAACAAAACCCTCTTTATCGATAACGATGTCATTGACAACATCTTGAGGTAGCCCATTTTTAGTCGACAGTGGTTGGAAGACCGGGTTTTGGATCCGAGGCTCTGCGAAAGACAAAAAGCTGACAAGCAATAAACAAAATGTGGCGAAAATGTGTCGATGCATACCCAGTGTCATTGAAGTAAGTAAATTCCCACACGCAGTGTATCAGAATGATTGATGGATGGGCAGCCTATATAACCAACACGTTATACTCCTTGTTATGAAATTAAGTACTTGATTAATCAAACACTTGCAAAACCAGCCAACGCAATTTTGCGAAGCCGCGCTCTATTCTTGCTGTACTGGCACTCGACCAACAGGAATGACATTTCGTCGAATACTTGGCTGAGGCGCTAAACGGTATAAATCGCCGTTCTCGCCCACATAGGTTTTCATGATACCTACAGACTTCGCCACCTCAGCATGCGCCATTAAATGACTGTGTTCACCGTGTACCGGAATAGCTATTTTTGGCTGCACCCAGTTGTACATAAGTTTCAGCTCTTCTGCACAAGGGTGTCCACTTGCGTGAATGGGCAGGGTGCTATCCTCACTGTGAATTGTCCCAATGCCCTTCCCTTTAAACGCAGTATTTAAACGAGCAACGGTCTCTTCATTGCCTGGAATAACGATACTCGAAAATATAACGGTATCGCCCTTCTCAAGCTGAAGATGAGGATGAGTGTCATGAGCAAAGCGAGCGAGTGCAGCATTTTTTTCACCTTGGCTTCCCGTTGCAACCACAAGTACTTCTTTAGGCGGCAAATACCCTAAGTGATGTGCGTCGGCAATAGGCAAATCATCAGGCCAAATCCCCTGTTGGCGGGCGATACCATACATATTCAATAATGAGCGCCCGTAAAGGCCCATATACCGACCGGTTTTTTTTGCAATCTTTGCCAGAGTAATAAGCCGAGCAATATTACTTGCAAAGCAGCCTACTACCACGCGACCTTTAAGCGGCAATATAGTGCTTAACAACCCGTCGTAGCAATTGCGCTCGGAAATGGAGAAACCAGGCTTATTTGCATTGGTGGAGTCGCCCACGAGGGCAAGAATATCTTCATTCGCTAGTTGCTTGTAGAGCTTTGGCTCGAAGGGTCTACCGGTCACCGGCGATGCGTCTATTTTCCAATCTGCAGTATGTAATATTGCCCCCGCAGGGGTATCAATTTTTAATGCAAATGGCTCTGGTAAAGAATGAGTTATTTCTAGCCACTTAACAGAGAACACGCCAATGGTAACCGTATCGCCCGCCGATACTTCAATGATGGGTATCTTATTGGCAAGCTTGCTTCTAGATAGCTTTCTGCGCAGTACTTCGGCGGTAAACGACGTGGTGTAAATGGGCTTTTGAAAACGCTGCCAAAGATAAGGGATTGCGCCAACATGGTCCTCATGAGCATGGGTGATAACGATGCCAGCAAGCGCATCTTTTTGATTTGCAATAAAGGATGGGTCTGGTGCAACCACTCTGTGCGTTGTTTTTGACGCTCGCGCGTTTTGCTTATAGGGAGCGGTGAGAGGCTCGTCAAACGATACACCGCAATCTACCATTAGCCACTGTCCATTATGACCGTACAAATTTAGATTCATTCCTATTTCGCCCGTTCCTCCTAAAGGAGCAAACCATAAATCTTCAATGCCTGGCTCTAACAAGTGTTGTACCTCTACAATAATGCAAACAATAGGAAGTTGTGACAGTGACGTGCCGTGTTTGGCTTTGGCCTCATTGTGCGAGGCCATAACATGTAAACGATAAATCGAACGGGAGGATCACCCTACAAAGATTCAGCAAACTCCTGTGGAGATATCACTTCACCTTCTTCTGCCGGCACGGGGCACACAATAACCATTAAGTTGTCTTGGGTCATTCCAGGCACCCATTTTGTCAAAAAGTCATCAGTCGTCAGTTCCATCGCCTCACAATGGTCCCAGTCATCTGTAGCCCAAAGAAGGGCTAATTCAGCATCAGGCCATACCGGCACGCCGTCGTCTTCATCGGTGGTTAGCATGACGCAACCGTGCTCATCTTTAAGAATAAACAACTTCTGCTGTGATTTTATTTCGGCAATGCTTGCCTCTAAACGTTGAAACGCGTTTTTTTCTAACATTGGGTGTAATGATGACATATTTTTCTCGCTACTTAATTCGGGGCGATAGAAGAAACGCTGGTTATAATATCAGCCAATCCTATTCGTCTTATTTGTTTCATAGTGTGAAGGTAAACCTTCAATGAAATATCGTCGATGGGCTCAATTAACGTTAACGGTGCCCTATCTCTTAATTGTGACTCTACATTTACCGGTAATACCGCAATTCCACCTTCAGCGCATAAATTATTAAGCGCCAATGAAAGGGAGTTTGTGCGTAATTTTGCATCTCGCAGCTGCGGATAAGCGGTGAGCAACCAGTCTCTTGCCTTTGCGCCCCAGTCTATCGCCACAAATTCTTCAGCCTTTATCTGTGAAGAAGGCTCGCCAACTCGATATAGACCGAGTGGCTGCTCAAACAAAATTACACTGGTAACATCTTCTGATTTGAGAGGCTCTGTAGAAAAAGCGAGGTCGGTAACCCGCTCGTGAAGCTGTCGGGATAACGCATCTAGCGTGAGTATGTCTGCTTTTACAGAGAAGTCAGGAAAATGTTTGTGAAGGTGAGTGAGTGTTTGTGGTAAAAACAAGTCGCTTGCTAATTGCGTGGCGCCGCACACCGCATATTCAGAACTTTGCACCTGCAGCTCCTGCTTTGCGTCGTTTAACGTAGCGCAAAGCTGTCGAGCAAAAGGCAGCAGCTTTTCGCCCGACTGGGTAAGCTGAATGCTATTTCGCTGACGTATGAAGAGCGTAGTGTGAAAATATTCTTCTAAGAGTTTGATTCTGGCGCTTACTGCAGACTGAGTAAGGTAGAGGTTCTCGGCAGCTTTGCCAAAATGGCGTGTTTTAGTCACCTCTATAAAAGTGGTGAGAAAGCGAATATCCATGCTTGCAGTACAACCAGCGTAATGTAAAACCAAATTTGGCTAAATGATACGTTAATTGAGGCGAAAAGCACAGTATCGCGCTACCGAATGATAGCGCGATATTATCTTTTTAAGTGATGAAGGAGATCAGTGTTGTGTTTCGTCGTGCGAACGGCGCTGCTTGTTGCGTCGCAACATAGCGCGCTTTTGCATAGCCTTTACACTTTTCTCTCGTAAAGTATTGGGCTTCTTAGAATGAAACTCACCTTCGTCTGCCGCATTCCATTCATCACTTTGAAAACGATAGTCTTTGCTCATTAGTGTCTCTAGGTTGTAATCACCCTATGATTATTGCCGCGGAGATTTTAATTGGAAACGAAATTTTATTATCGTAGCGATAATAAATATTGCTTCTTAAAATGCCGGCTTAACGCCATGCCGAATTGTTCAACATTTTGCGTAGTGCCTAGCGTTAAAACCGATAAAAAAGCCAATAAGAAAATTAATTTAACATCTGAAATTCAGATACTTAAAAGCAATAAAGCCAATTTTTTCACACCTAGCTTTTGCAAAACTAAACTCACATTATCGGCAGTTTTTTAATTTTCACATAAGCATCACTTTTTTTTATTGATAAGAAAAAAATCTTTTGCTTTATCTCAGCAAAAACATGTTTTAAAAGTGCGCTGTGGAATTAACAACGTTGGAACTATTATCATGAGCACAGCGATTCGTCCTTCAAGCAAACCCTTTGTAGATCGTCGAAAGTTTCCTTATGGCTTTAAAAAATCGGGAGATTTTAGTATTTCCGAGGCAAATATTCTCACCACCTACGGCAGTACTCTGCTTGGCCTAGAAAGCGGTGACTTGAAACCTGAAACAGCAGACGAAAAGCATTTCGTTAAGTTTGTAAACGGTAAAGCTCAAGCATCCGGTAGTATCGAAAAAACGTGGGCGAAGTATGTTCAGCTAGCAAGAGGAAGAAAGCAGTTCTTTACATTGCATAGTAGTGCTAGTAATCAAGCGGATTATGATGAATCCTACTCTGACGACGAGTTCGATGTAGCCTAAACCTCAACATAACGTATTAAAAAAGCTCGCAAATTTGCGGGCTTTTTCGTTTGGGTAAAATGATCTCAATCAAGAAGTCAGCAGAACAAATTACAAACATGATGTTTTATAGATAGAAGTGACTACACTTATTATAGAGAAAATAATGCATGCTTAACGTAACGGCAGCCTATTTTTTCTTATCAGCCGAGCAAAGGAGGCGCAAAGATGATTATAAGTTCAAAACAACTCACCCAATATTCTATACATGCCACAGATGACAAGATTGGCGGCATAAAAGATATCCTCTTTGACGATGAAACCTATACAACACGCTACTTAGTAGCAGATACCAACACTTGGTTACCGTTGAGCAGAAAGGTAGTGATATCTCCGGTATCAGTATCTCAGGTTGATGTTGAAGAGGAAAGCGTACACGTAGACATGACCGTCGACACCCTTAAAAATAGCCCATCGATTGACGAACACAAGCCGGTTTCTCGAGAGTATGAGGAGCATTTGTTCAAGTATTTTGGCTATGGCTATTACTGGATTGGTCCCGGAGCATGGGGGGAATACGCACACCCTAACGAATTGGTGACTTCACCCACCGATGAAGAGGCAGAGAGCGCGCTTCCATCAAATTCAACTAATCATTTACGCGCATGCGGCGAAATTGATGGTTATGAAGTTGCGACTACCGACGATAAGGTAGGTCATATTAGTGATTTTCTAATCGATACGAAAACATGGCAATTGGTTATGCTAGTGGTGGATACCAACAACTGGCTGCCAGGCGGCAAACATTTGGCATTGTTACCTAGCGACATTAAAGAAATTGACTGGGCGGCACACCATGTTGCGGTAAACTTAAGTCATGACGATTTAATACAACGTCCCGAAGTGGATAATGACAAGTTAGGTGATGGGCATTACATTGCTGCACTTATCGCGCAAATTACTGAGACTTAAAACGAGCGTAAAAAACTGCGTCCGCTTATTAGTGGACGCAGCGTGGGCGTGCAGTAAAAATCAACACGCCCTTGCTCTATTCACAGAAAAATTCATACATAAGCGCAATTAAGCGCTTCACTCTTTCATCAGACAAACGATAGAAAATAGTTTGACCTTCCCTTCTCGTCGCCACCATATTGGACTCGCGCAACAACGCTAAGTGCTGCGATATAACAGGCTGTGAAACGCTTACAACTTGCAACAATTCAGACACAGACTTCTCTTGCTTAAGGAGAGAACAAAGGATCATGAGCCTAGTCTTGTTCGCAAATTGCTTTAGAAAAAACTCTGCTTCGGCAGAATGTTCCATCATCTCGCTTGGGCTTAACACAACTTCTTCAGACATAAGGGCTTCCTAATGACATTAACTTTAACCACGAATCTACCGCTTTATTATACTAAAGTATAAGTTTTTCTGACAAAACAGTTAAAATAGACGCTAAAATAGCGATATTATCTTGTCTCAGAGAAATCATAACTATAAATTAGTTTATACTTATATTAATTTTTGGAAAGTAAAATGCTGATTGATGTAAAAACACGTTTAGAAAATATTGATGTAGATATTCGAATTGTCTCGGCAAAAGAGGCCGCAGACGAAATGAAAACTAACCAAGGGCTATTAGTTGATGTTAGAGAGCCAGCGGAAGTGGCAGAAAACCATGTAGACGCCTCACTTCATATTCCACGAGGCATATTGGAAATGAAAATGCTAGAGCTTGAAAAGGATGCAGCAAAACCCATCTACCTGCATTGCGCATCAGGGGCACGAGCTAAGCTTTCTGCTGAACAACTCATAAAAATGGGCTACGAAAATATATCTGTTATTACCTGTTCGTTAGCAACCATCAAACAAGTTCACCGCACATAAATGCAAAGAACTGTATATACTCGAGTTTATTGTTTATATAAGAACGGTTGAAGTATGCTGAAGTCAACGTTAGAGCAGTGGAGAATGTTTAAAGCCGTGGTGGATGCTGGCGGCTTTAATCAAGCGTCTTTGGTGGTACATAAAAGCCAATCCAGTGTCCATCATGCTGTTCAAAAGCTAGAAAATGCCATAGGCGTGGTGCTATTTGAGAACAGTGGTCGCAAGGTCAAACTCTCCCCCCAGGGAGAGGTAATGTACCGCAGAGCGACTTTTCTTCTCGATGAGGCTCAGAAACTAGAGTCCATTGCGCATAGCCTTCGCTCAGGCACCGAGACCACGTTGCGAGTAGCAGTAGACATCATTTTCCCCTCACACCTTCTTTATAATGTGCTTAATAAAGTTTCTGAGGAATTCCCTCTATTGCGCGTCGAGTTGGAAGAGACGGTGCTAAGCGGCAGTAATACCTTACTCTCAAGCGGGAATGTAGACATTGGCATTTCTCCTTTCTTATACCCCAGTGGTTTCAGTGAGGACCTTTGCGAAATAGAATTCGCGGCGGTGGCACATAAAGACCATCCCCTTCATCAACTCAACCGCACCCTAACCCTCGAAGATTTGAAATCTCACAGGCAAATTGTAGTTCGCGATTCATCAGCAGAACGCAAAGTAGACGCAGGTTGGCTTGGCGCTGAGCAGCGCTGGACCGTAAGCCATATAAGAACGTCGGTTGATATTATTGCTCAAGGGCTTGGGTTTGCATGGCTACCAATAGCTATTATAAAAAATGAGCTCGAAAGCGGATTGTTAAAGCCGTTACCACTTAATAATAATGCGGCGCTAAGAAAGGCACTGCTTTATTTATCTTTTGAAGATGGCGACGCACTAGGTCCAGCCGCAAGAGCCTTCATTGGCGAACTTCGCTATCAGACAATGCAGCTGCCCACCTCTGACTTTATGGATTGGGATTGTATTAAGGACGATACGTAACTAATACAAAGCGGGTAATATTTTCAAACCACCGAGTAATATTGTCACGCTATTGGTGAAAGTCACTTTTCTTAGCAGTTGTATTGCCCGTTTCAATAGGCATGCTTTGCTAGTAACGAGCTCACATATCGTCGATATTTAGCTAATGATTAGGCGATAAGTAAATAATAGCTAGCCATATAATGCGCAACACGCGCGACGAGTTGTGCCGTTTTGGTCTATCTAAAACGCGTTAGGACGTTCCACAAACGCCCTTGCCTATATGCTCTTCGCCCTATATTAGCCCTTTGTTGGTATGCTTGCGATTACACCACTCATAACCGCTCTTATACCTTTCTTGCTACCGCACCTAAAAAACAGATAAAAAAGGTCGCGAGTAAAACCACAGCAAAGGGAATGATTTTTGCAAAACTCCCTTTCAAAATAGTGCTTGTGGCATGACAAATAAAATTCGAGCCAAAACACCAACATGCCTTCGGGTAAAGGTTATAAGCTGACGGTAATACCGTTGCGTGTTTTATGTTCACATTCCAAGGCATTAAATAAAATTACAATGCAGAGGTCACTTCTTCCATACTTAATGGTAGACTTTTGTCTTAATGCGAAATTATATAATTGATATTGTTCCAGTTTTCATACCTATGGAATAGATAAAGAGGGAATCTCACGTGCTTACCGTATTACTTGTCGACGACGACGCCGAATTTACAGAAGTAGCTTGTACCATTATTGAGTTTTTGGGGCACGAAGTGCTCACGGCGGCTACGCTTCAAGAAGCAAGAAACTGGCTAGAAAAAGAAACATTCGACCATATCTTACTCGACTTCATGTTGCCAGACGGCAGCGGAGCCCACTTGTTCGACGAATTAGACGAATTAGAAAAGCGCCCTCGTGTGACACTCATTACCGGTCACCCATCAGTAAAAAGCGTTATTAAAGGACTGTGCGGACCAAATATTGACTATCTTGTTAAACCGATTCAACGAGAAGACATAGAAGCAGTATTAACGAAAAAATCAGAAAAGGCCGCACCGAAAAAAGCAAAAATTGAAAAGCACTTCGACCTTCTTATCGGTGAATCGCCGGCAATGAAAGATCTTTACAAGCTAATATCGCGAGTGAGTAAAACCAGTGCAAACGTCATGCTGCTAGGGGAAAGTGGTGTAGGTAAAGAAGTGGTCGCTGCGGCAATTCATAAAGCATCAGACAGTGAGGGCGCCTATGTGGCGACTAACTGTGGTGCGTTTTCTAAAGAGTTAATTGCCAGTGAGCTATTTGGCCACGAGAAAGGCGCTTTTACTGGCGCTGTGGGCCGCAAAGAAGGTGTATTTGAACAAGCAGAAAGCGGCACGCTGTTTTTAGATGAAATTACCGAAATGCCAATCGATATGCAGCCTAATTTACTGCGTGTTTTAGAAAATAAAGTGGTAATACGCGTTGGGGGTACCAAAACCATTCCCGTCAATTGTCGCGTTGTATCAGCCACTAACAGAACCATGGAAGAGATTGCGCAAAGCAAGGTGTTGCGAGAAGACATCTACTTCAGACTAGCCGTATTCCCCATTACCATTCCACCGCTTCGCGAAAGAAAAGAAGATATTGCTCTTCTTGCAAAAACCTTCATTGAAGAGTTTAACAAAGACAACAATGCCAAATTTAAATGGGACGACACCCAGCTTGACACTCTTCAGGCCTACGATTGGCCGGGCAACGTACGAGAGCTTCGCCACTTTGTTCACCGCGCGGCAATAATGAGCGATCCAGAAAGTAATGTATTGGAGCTGCCAAAAACTATTGAATCTCCGTTTGCACAAAAGCAAAGCACTACGCCCTCTTTGCAAGCAGGCCGAACTATTGAGGATGTAGAAAAAGAGCTTATCTACGCCACGCTTGAAAAAGTGAATGGCAATAAGACAATGGCAGCTGAAATGCTAGGCATCAGCACTAAAACGCTTTACAACCGACTGCATGCCTACGGCGATTTGACTAAAGACGAGCAGTAAAAGGCCAAATAGAATGACTGACGAAGAATTTTCGACCATGAGCGTTTTTGTACACGACGCTCGTAAACCGCTAAATCGCATTTCGATGCAGGCGGAGTTAGTGAAAATGGCGCTCAATGGCGATATCCCACCTCAGAAAGCTCTTGAGGCATTAGACAAGATAATTGCAAGCGCAAAAGATTGTAGCAATACGCTAGCTGAAATGACCTTAAAGATGGGTGAGTCTGCATCGGATGGGTCTGATGATTAACAAAATTCTGTCGTCCCTCTATAGCTGGATATTGATGGTAGTGTTGGTGATAGCGGTTATAACCGCGAATTCATTTTACGTTGTAGACACGTTAGACGACTTATCTGCACTTGAAGCAAAATTGTTCAGTACAAATCGTATTATTAGCGCCGTTAACAAGCTTCATGTTGCGTTACTTCGTGCAGAATCAGGGCAAAGAGGCTATTTACTCACCGGTGATGAAGCCTATTTGATGGAGTACACCGAAACGCTTAATACGTTTTCATCTGTCGCTGAAGAAGTGGAAGTCAGCGCGTTTGCCTCAGACACCCCCGAACAAAATGACCGAATAAGTGAATTGCTTGTTTTAACCAAACAAAAAATCAATAGCATGGTCGAGATTGTAGAGCTAGCTCGTTCAAACCAGCGCGCCCAGGCCACCGACCTTTTGCGTTCTGACCGCGGTTTACGTTTGTACAATCAATTCGAGCGTGTTTTTGAAGAAGTAGACAGTTCTGAGCGAGATATCCAAGGGACTCACTTGGCTAGCTTGATGAAACTGCGTCGCGACTCCGTCAATACGTTAATTATTTCTTCAGCCACTACCCTACTTCTTATTGTCACCATCTTTTTGCTGCTTAAGGTTAATGCCAGAGAAAACGAAAAACACCAGTCTGATCTTGAAGGGATTAACGAAGAATTAGAGGCCAAAATAGCAGCGCGCACTCAAGAGTTAAGTGTATATTCTGATGAACTTGCGAGAAGCAACAGGGAATTAGAAGACTTTGCTTTTGTCGCCTCGCATGACCTTCAAGAACCTTTAAGAAAAATCCGCGCTTTCGGCAATAGAATAGAGTCTGGCTATGGCGATGTGATTGATGAGCGAGGCAAAGACTTTCTCGCGAGAATGCTTAACGCTGCTGAGCGTATGTCTATGCTCATTTCAGATTTGCTTTCATTCTCTCGCGTTTCCACCCGCGGAAAGGATTTTGTAGACGTAGAGCTAAACACCATTTTTTCTGGTGTGTTGAGCGACCTTGAAATCGCAATTGAAGAAAAGTCTGCACAAGTCAACGTGGCAGACATGCCGGGTATTCGTGGTGATAAATCGCAGTTAGAGCAACTATTTCTGAACCTTATCTCTAATGCACTTAAATTTCAGCCAGCCGACGTGGCACCAGTTATAGACATAACCTGTAACGACCTTACCAGTGATGAGCAAAGCACATTACTGAAGTCTGATGAGTATCAATGGATCAAAATTACCGTTACTGACAATGGCATTGGCTTTGAGCAATCTTTTGCCGAAAAAATATTTGCCCCATTTCAGCGGTTGCACGGTAGAAGTGAATATAAGGGCACCGGGATTGGACTTGCGGTGTGCCGACGGATTGTAGAAAGACATAACGGAACCATAGCCGCCACCAGCGAACCCGGTAAAGGCGCTAAGTTCGATATAATATTACCTCTAGACAGCGAGCCTTTCGGCTCAGATAACGAAAATGGAGAGTCTTCGCATGATGCGTAAACAAGCCCAATCAATAAATATACTAATGGCCGATGATGACGAGGATGATCGTTTACTCACCGTTGATGCACTTAAAGAGTCTCGTGTTTTAAACACACTTTTTTGTGTTGAAGACGGCGTAGAGCTTCTTGAATTCTTGCGCCATGAAGGCAAGTACGCGGATGCCGAAAAGTATCCGCGCCCAAGTCTCATTTTGCTCGATTTGAATATGCCTCGTAAAGATGGCCGCGAAGCACTTCAAGAACTGAAGAACGACCCTAAACTGCGCAGTATTCCCGTGGTTATTTTAACCACCTCGAAAGAAGAGGAAGACATGTTGCGTGGCTACGACTTAGGTTGTGCCTCGTATATTACCAAGCCAGTGAATTTTGAGGGTTTGGTTGACCTAATGCGAGCACTTGGTCGCTATTGGATTGAATTCGTAGAACTACCACACGAGTAGCGGAGTACTAGATGACAGAGGTAATAAAAATTCTATTGATTGAGGATGATGAAGATGACTACTTCCTTACCTCTGACTATCTAGAACGGTGCGAATCTACACATTTCGAGTTGACGTGGGTGACCGACAGCGATGCTGCATTAGAAGCACTGAAAGAACGCTCTTTCGATTTGTGCTTGCTCGACTTTTTATTGGGCGCAGAAAATGCGCTCGATGTGTTAAGTATTTTAAAAGCAAATCAATTTAACGTACCCGTTGTTATATTAACGGGTCAATCTGACGCCATGGTTGATGAAATGGTGATGCGCGCAGGCGCCGCAGATTACTTACAAAAGTCCGAAATTGAATCACCCCGCTTTATGCGAACTATTCGCTATGCTCTCGTTCGAAGAGACATTGAAAACGAGCGGATAGAACGTAATAAAGTAGAGCAAAAAAACAAAGCAAAAGACAAATTTCTTGCCCATTTGGGTCATGAGTTAAGAACGCCACTTACCTCAATACTAGGCTACACAGAGCTATTGATTGATGACGCGAGAAATAGCCCGTTTCAGCAAGAGTTATCAATTATTCACTCTAATGGTAAACACCTCTTGAGCCTGCTTAACGACTTACTCGACATGTCCCGCATCATGGCAGACAAACTTGAGTTGAATGTAAAGCGAGTCAACCTAGCGTCATTTCTCACCGATATACATTCCTTGATGCAGTTGAATGCGAAAGACAAAGGGCTCAGTCTCAATGTGGTTGCTAAAACCAAGATGCCTGAGTTTATCCAAACAGACCCAACACGTCTTCGCCAAATATTGCTCAATTTAATTACCAATGCGGTGAAATTTACAGATAACGGCACCATTACACTTACCATTGAAATTGAAACCCCCGAGGCGGGCAACCTAGCGCTAGAAGAACAGTCTGTTCAGCCAGACACCGTGTTGCGATTTACCGTGGACGATACCGGTATTGGTATGGCGCCTGATAAGCTTGAAAATATCTTCCATCCCTTTGAACAAATTGAAGATGTGATGCGTGCCAATCATGGCGGTGCAGGCCTGGGGCTGGCAATTTGTAAAGAGTTGGTCTGCAAACTTGATGGTGATATTTCAGTGACCTCTCGCATGGGAGAAGGCAGCAGCTTTAGTTTTTATATTAACCCAGGGGATATAAGTACTCAGCCAATAGAAGAGCTTGCCTTAGGTCAACTTTCAATCGTTGAGCCAGCTAACTTAAATTTAAAGTTGACTGGAAAAGTGCTTATTGTAGACGACCTTAGAGAAATAAGGCGACTTACTGGTCACTTAGTCAGTCAATCAAAAGCCGATATTAGCTATGCGGAAAATGGTGTTAAGGCACTTGAAGCAGTGTTACACGCTGACGAGCAGAACGCCCCTTTCAACTTGGTACTCATGGACATCCATATGCCAGTAATGAATGGTATTGAAGCCCTTCATGCCAT
This sequence comes from Alteromonas sp. 4NS20-0143, assembly GCF_057542855.1. Classification (NCBI taxonomy): domain Bacteria; kingdom Pseudomonadati; phylum Pseudomonadota; class Gammaproteobacteria; order Alteromonadales; family Alteromonadaceae; genus Alteromonas; species Alteromonas sp. 4NS20-0143. The sequence continues at coordinate 166,463 of NZ_BAAJLR010000001.1, read as the reverse complement.
AAGGCGACATGGTAAAAATCTCCCTGTTATTGCAGTTACCGCGGCGAGTCGAAAAGGACTTAAAGAGTCGCTAATACGCGAAGGCTTTAACGATGTTATCGGCAAGCCTATTGATAGATTTGCACTGGCCAGCTTGCTGTCACTTTACTTACCTGCAGACAACCCTATTACGTTTTCCAATGTTGAAGCTCAAGTATCGAACATGCCGACCACAAAACCTTTTGCCCCTGAGTCGGCATTGTCACATCAGCGTGGCAGCAACTTAGATATTCCAGAACTATTGAAAGCGCGAACCTCTTCTGGTTCACAGCAAACTACAGAGCAGATAGCGGATGAGGTGACAGAGAAAGACACTGCAGGAAGTGGCAAAAAGAAGGTATTAGTTGTCGAGGATGACGAAGATGCCGCAGAGTTGTTGCAATTATTTCTAACACATCTTGGATGCGATGTTGTAAAAAGCCTGTGTGGAAATGATGCCTTGCAAGCAATGAGTGAACAGCAATTTGACCATGTTCTTATGGACTTAACATTGCCCGACTATGATGGTTACGAGCTAGCAAAAGAATTAAAAGCGCAGCAGCGTAACTGCATATTGACTATTGTTAGCGGGCATCAAGCAGATAAAGATATTATGTCAACAATTGGCATTGATAGCGCCTTGCTCAAGCCGGTGACGAAAGATGACTTAGAAAGTGTTATTGCTTGAGCCGCTAATTCATTATAACGACTAACCTACCTACAAAAGGCCTATCCACAAAAGGCTTAGCTATGGATTAGCTAAGCCTAGAACTACTTAGCCTAGAGCCACTCAGTCTCGACATGCTTATCTGCTAAACTCTTATCCGCGAAATTATTACAGGGTGTTCACAATACTGTGTGCATTCTTCCTGCCTCATAATATAGCCGCTTGCATCAAAAAAACTTTATGTTTGAAAATCAATAGATTACGAACCTCCTGCACAGTGGTACAGCCATTGCTTTACTAATAGGGAAAGATGCATTTAGTAAAATCAAGGAGAATACTATGGCTACACAAACAGCTAAAAATACATCGACAAAAGCAAATACTTCTAATGAGCAAGGTCATCCAGTTACGGATCAACTGAAAGAGTCGCTCCATCAGTCTGTAGACAAGCTTGCGGATAACGCGAGTGTTGCTGAAGAAAATATTCGTCGTACCGCTACGTCATCGGCTGAGAATATGTCAGAGCGTAAACGTCTCGCTGAACAAAAATGGCAGGCATCTTCTGTGCGTAACTATGCCGTTGAAAATCCAGTGGCAACAGCCGGGCTTGCGTTTGCAGCGGGCATGCTAGTTACTTCATTATTCCGTAAGAAGTAATAATGGCAACAATACCTGATTTTCATAGCGCTCATTTTACAATGAGCGCTGAAAATCCGTTTCGCCTGACTCCACCATCGGAGCAGGCGCTCTATTTCATTGGCGTAGACAATGCTGTGATAGCGGTTAACGCCGATGGCAGCGTTAGTACTGGATATCACGACGCCTCCCCAAAAGACAAAAAAAACCTAGACGAACAACAAGCACCCTACCCTGACCCATCCTATGAAGCGGTTATTGACGCACTTAAAAATGCGGCGAAACAGCGAACTAAACAGGGTGCGGCCTATTTAAGTTTGGTAAATAGCGAAATAATGCTCGTCAAAAAGTCGCTGTTTATTTCAGTTTTTGCAGCCCTTGCCGCCTTTGTTATTGGCATTGTGTGCTGGCTGCTCGTAAATGTAGCGATTGGCGGCGCGTTATACTCTTTGGGTATCAGTATTATTTTTATCGCTGCTATCTTGTTGTGTTTTAACCTTGGGCTCAGCGTGTTGTTTTATCGAATTGCGAAAAAATCGCTGTGTTTCGTTAGCTTTGAACGGCTAATCGCATTGTTTAAGCGCTCTCTTTAAGCACGCTTTTTAACGACAACATCTAACCCAGAATCTAACCCGATATCTAACGCAACACCTAACCTAACATCTAGCAAGAATTACGCTATAGTTTATAGGACATCCAAAATGGTAGACGCATTGTTAAATAAATTTTTGTTGAAGAAAAACATGACTGACATTGCACAAAAAGAACGGGATTTTTATGCGCAGCGTCATCATGCTCACCTTGCCGAAAAAACAGCAAAGCAACAATGCCGTTACTTAGTGGGCAAACCAGAAATATTGTTAGGTATTGTAGGGTTAGGTGCCTATAAAGGTATGTCCGATGCAAAACCAAAAGTGAAGAGCAACCGTAAAACTGCACTCATAACGATAGGCAGAACTGCTTTGCTATCGCTGTTTAAATTATAATTGTGTGACGAAAGGAAGTAGTAAATGCGCCGTAAGTTGGAAAAAAACGCTCTAAAAAGCAGCCACGTAAAATCGAGACCCACTCACCTACTCTTAGGCGTGGGCATTGCAGTCACCGCTTTACTAACAGGCTGCTCGTCAGTACCTGTTGCCACGCCAACGCCTTATAAATCGGCAAATTCTGAACAAAGTTACGGCTATTCAAGCGAAGAGCTGGGCAATGGTGAATACCGTATTTTATTTAAGGCATCGGATAGAACACCTGCTGACAAAGTGCAGCAGTACGCGCTGCGTCGAGCGGCAGAAATAGCAAAACAAAATAACTTCGACTACGTAGCAGTAACAAAGACCAACATCACTAAAAAACGTGTGCTTGCTCGCGAAGTTATCATGAGCAACGATGAGCCCGTGGTTTTTCCGTCAGATAAACAGTGCACCATGTCAGGCTGTTCAGATGTTGCGCAACCTTCTACTGTGCCAAATCCAAGTGATATTGAAAAAACGGCAATGAAAGACATATACTTTTCAATCGTCACCTCAATGTCGAATGACGAGCAGAGCTTAGGTGTAAACGCATTTTCGGTATCTGAACTTCTTGCAACGCCGCTTGATGAAGAAAACAAAGGTTACTAAGACGTAGCCTTAAAAAATACATTCGATGCATTGTTAATCAGATTTCAGCGCATCGGATGCCTCCCCTTCACTGAACGCGTTTAAGATTAACCCTGCGTTAATCAGTTTTTAATCCTCTGAAAAAGTACACGTCATTCGTTGTGTATATCCTTTAGCTATCGCATTGCAATGAGTTTGATATTGCACATGCTTCTAGCAAAATTATTGTTATTAAATTTAGGATGTATGCTATGAAAAATGTAAAAGCAACTCGCTCAAAAATTACCGCTGCTATCGCCTCAATCCTGTTAGCGTCTGCATGCAGTGCTGTAGCCGATACGCAACCTCCCAAAAGTGGCGCGCAAGCAAAGGCTTCGCTTACTGCAGAAGCACTAGACAACTCGTTACTGTATTCAAACACCTGCATTACGGAAAGAGAGGTCATTGCTGCGCAAAAAATGTGGGGGAACGGCATTGTCAGAATCGGCTCAGTGTTTACTAATAGCGGCAACTATTCTGATGAAGCTGCTGATTTTATCCAAGATATGTATGGGTACGATCTGAGTAGTGTACTGTTTAAACCAACCTTGGCAGCCGAAGATCAATTTCGCTCAAGTTTCGATGCCGCTCTTTCCTATTTTGTGGGCGGTAACGATGCGTACGAAGAAGATAAGGGCTTTGCAATAAAACCGTATACCAATGTGAAATTTGACAATGTAGGCATTATCAACAATAGCTGCAGAATGGCAGTTGCCATGGGCAATTACTTTTTCACAGATACCAATGGCGGCGAAACTAAAGTGGAGTATACCTTTGCCTATGTTAAAGACAGTGACGGAAACTTACGTATTGTTGCTCACCAATCGTCGTTACCTTACAACCCCACTGCCAGCTAGTCTGCCTAGACCGTTTCTCTACATGGGCTTTTCAAATGAGCCTTGTGAGTAGAGCTTGGCAGATACGGTATTGCGAATAGCGTTTGGCAAATACGGTATTGCGAATAGCGTGTTTTTAATAAAAATAGCCAGCAAAGCTCCTGAACAATAGAGACCAGAGCGCTTTAGCACTCTGGTCTTTTTAATAGTACGTGCTGAACTTTTTCAATAAATTTTGGGCTATTTGATTTTATAGCCTTAATGACAGTGCACTCGTTATTCTTCATTGACGCTCTCGGCAATTTTCATGACCGCCCTTGGGCAATTCTATTAACGCTTTCGGCAGCTATCATGACAGCCCTTGCCAATTTTCATTAAAGCGCCCGATATACGTTTGTGCTCATTTTATCATTCGTAGAATTAATCAATCTTAATAACGGGTCATCACTTCTATCTATTGTTAAACAGAGTACACTAGCGCCACTATAATAAGTTGCTGTGTTAAGGGGCGTATGCGTGCAGGCATCTGTACTTACTGAGGTATTACTACCTCTAGCGTTGGCGTTTGTGATGTTCGGAATGGGCTTAACGCTAACTATTTCTGATTTTGGACGGTTACTTAAAGCGCCTAAAGCTATTTTGACCGGTTTCTTGGGTCAAATAGTATTGTTGCCTCTACTCACTTTTGCTATTTGTCTCGCGTTTGAACTGCCGCCCTATATTGCTGTGGGTATCATGATTTTGGCAGCATGCCCTGGGGGAACAACGAGTAACTTAATCAGTCATATCGCGAAAGCTAATCTGGCGCTGTCTGTAAGTTTAACCGCCATCTCCACTATTGCCTGTGTTTTTACCACGCCTTTCATTATTCAGTTCGCTATCGATTACTTTGTAAAAGAAAATGCGCCTGCTTTCTCGGTTGTTGAAACCGTATTGGGACTTATTGGCGTATCTATCTTACCCGTAGTGATAGGCATGATCATTCGACGTCTTTTCACAGGCTTTGCGACAAAGACGGAAACTTTTTTTCGTCAGTTTTCCATGTATTTTATGTTGGCAATGATTGTGGGCGTACTCGTGTCAGAGCGCGATAACTTAGCGACTTCATTTGAAAGCGCATTTTTAGTATGCCTTACCCTTAATCTCAGCTCTGTGTTGATGGGATTAATACTAGCAAAAGTATCCGCAGCTTCGTTTAAAGATTCTCTAACCCTTGCTATTGAGATAGGTGTTCAGAACGCGGCTCTCGCCATGTTGATTTGTATTACATTTTTAAAAGCGCCTGATTATGCTATCGCGCCAGGCGTGTACGGTATTGCAATGTATATAGGCCCTGCTTTGCTTGCTATTTGGGCAAAACGCAAGAGAATGAAATAAACTGCATCATCGGTGATTTGCTTTTAGAATGCCGTTTTTTGAATACCGCTATTTGAATGCCGTTTTTTGACTGCCGATTTTTAAATGCTGCTATCAGCGTTGACCTTCCCTATCGCGAATGCTTGCAGTACACACATAGGCTTGTTTGCTTTACTCTCCGCTTTCGTTACTATCAAGATGGAGCGTGTTCGCTCGCTCTATCCACTCTAAATCTTTTGTTTGCTCATCTAGGGTTCCCTTAGCATCTTCAAGGAAGATTTGACAGAAATAGCCAACGGCGGGTAGCTTTTCCTTATAGCGCTTAAGCTGCACTTCCATTTCTTGCATCGCGTTGGAGAACTCAGAATTCGACTTGGATAGCTCGTAGTCACATTTTAAATAAGCACAGAGCACGTCAGCAGCCTTTGCAAGGGTCACATGAACATCTTCCTTGTCTTGCTCAATTAGCGATTGATATCGCTGCTGGAGTGCTTCAGGTAAAGTTTTTATTAACATAGCTTCAAAACGACGTTCTAATTTTTTAATCGCCGCAGTGGTTTCAGGATCGTGGTATTTGACCGGGCTCGGAATATCGCTCATCCCCGCTATTTCACTTCCCTCGTGGAAAATAGCCATTGCCGCCACACGATCTGGGTCCACATCTTCGTTAAATACATCACATGCAATGGCGCCTAGCATATGCGCTACCACCGACGCCTCATAAATGTGAGTCGATAGCATTTCATCTTGGAACTGCGCCATTAGCGGCCAGCGCTTGACGTTGCGCGCACGCTGCATAAGCCCTATAAATGCCGAATGTGTATTTGCCATAAACGCCGTCTCCTTTTTTTATGAATAATGTTATGTGAACAATTGTGCACACGACCATTTATCATCTGCTCGATTCTAACAACTAAACTCTATCGCCTTGTTACCTATATGCGCAACGCAAATTGCGTAGCCCTTATTACGTAGCCCTTATTACGTAGCCCTTATTACGTAGCCCTTATTACGTAGCACTTATTACATGGCTCCAATCACATAGCCAAGTATTTTAGTAAGAATGTAAAAAATGCAATTTACCTGTAACTATTGTCTATACATTGTGAACTTCACACCAAGAAAATGTTTAGAAAATAAAATTACTTTAATATTTTCAATTACTTGCAACTTAGGCACGAAGATAGCATTAACTAATGTAACAACAGTTTATACATAGCAGAAGCTTAATCATAGCAACAGCTATTGTGAACGTAACGGAAGCAACAAGAGGGAATAAGTCATGTTAGGTTGGGCAATCACATTTTTTATTATCGCCATTATTGCAGCAGTTTTTGGTTTCGGAGGCATCGCTGGGGCAGCAACAGGAATTGCACAGATATTATTTTTTGTATTTGTCGCCTTTCTTGTCATATCACTTCTAGTGAATGCCTTGCGCGGTAAAGCACCGAAAGCGTAAACAACATATTATATACAGTAGTAATTGAAAAGGAGTAAGGACATGAGTTCATTCAAGAATTTATTAAAAGTAGTAGCAGCATCAGCATTTGTACTTTCACTAGCAGCATGTAGTGAAAACGACGCGGAAAGCGCAGGCGAAGAACTTGACGAAATGGTCACAGACGCTGGCAATGCGCTTGAAGACGGAGGTGACAAAATTGGCGATATGGCCAATGACGCTGGTAACGCCGTAGAAGATGCATGTGAAGACGTTAAAGAAGGCGTTGAAGCAGAAGACGACGACTGTTAATTTACTAAGTAGTTATGTAATTGTGTAGTTGTGTAGCTAGATGACAAGCATAGCTACCTACATATTTTACAGAAATCAAAAAAGGCCGGTTTATACCGGTCTTTTTTATGTTTGCGTGTCCTGGTCTTTGTTTGAACTGACCTTGTTTGAACTGACCTTATTAAATTGGCCCTTGTTTAAACTGGCCCTTGTTTAAACTGAGTTTGGCTGACGCAAAGAGAACGACGTTAAGAAACCTCTATACCGCCGAGATCCCTTGCCAAGTCATCTAGTATCGACAGGGTTTCATCAAATTCACCCACAATATAGGTGTACTTCACACTAACATGATGATCAGTTTGACCAAACTTAGCCCGTAACCCGTCTGCATCAACATGTTTTACAGTATTGAGAAATCGATACGCTGACATCTCTGTATCAAATTGAAACTCTACACTATTTTCCATCTATGCCAACATACTCGGATTGTTATCGATAATGGTAACTACACGCTGTAAAAGACCGCTTTCGTCTTCTTTTACTTCACCATGTTGTAACCAATCGCTCAATATTTCTTGGGCCTCTGGGGCTTCACCTTGCTCAAGTTTTGCCGTCATCATTTGAAGCTGCACACTCGAACGTACCGATGCATCAGATTGCGGACTAGGCATACCGCTCGCCACCTCTAACGCTACCGTTAACCACGCTCTATCGTGCCTCGGCGCATTTGATGCACTAACGTTAGTCAGCAAATTCGACCAACGTTTGCCTAAGATTTCTAAAAGCTCATTCCTAGACTCAGGTTCATCATTTTGCAGCAACCGAATAATGGCATGAGCTCGCGCCTCTATCACTTTTGCGTCATGTTCACGCTGCATAGACTCTCTTTGCTTAAAGAGCGTCTCAAGCTTGCGTTCTACCTTCACTCGCTGTGGTTTTGGCAGTGCTAACATGGCTTCTTGAATAGGCTGAACTGCACTGTGAAAAGTACTGTCGTCAACTTCTACAGAGATAGACGCGATAGAAGACAACAGCTTTTCAGCTTGCTCAGTATACTCACTAGTTTGCGCTTTACGCTGGGTTTTTAAACGTTCGAAAATAGCATCATTACTGGCTTTAAATTCTGCCCACAACCGGCTTTCTTCGCGCTTACCGGCATGTCCAATACGCTTCCATTCTTGCTGTAGTTGCTGCGCAGACTCTGCTGCATCACTAATATCATCAGCATCTTGTAGCGCATTAACCTTATCCACTAGCGTTTGCTTGAGCGCCTGATTGTCACTCTGCCACCCATAAACGCGCTTTTGAAGGGGTGAAAACACAGCCTTCCACTCGACCTTGAGTTCCTCGTAAGCTTGCTTTTCAACTTGACCGCAAGCTCGCCACTGCTTGGCAAGCCTGTCGAGGGTTTTGCTTAATTCAGTTGGTTCAATGTCTTCGGGTACCGACGCTACTTTTTCAATAATCGAACGACGCAGTTCTAACGCTGCAGCTCGTTCAGCATCTAATTTAGCGTAATGCTCCCTACAAGGCTCAAACGCCTTTTCTAGTGCATTATCAAAATCCTGCTGCAGCGCTGCATTTTCTTGCTCATTGTCACCTGCAGATGATGTATTCAGCGATAACCATTGGCTGCGTAAATACTTTATCGACTCACTGCGCTGTTTTATGTTCTCTGCTGGCGTAGCGGCCAGCTCTTTGGCCTCTTCAACTAAAGCAGGTTTTCGCGGCGCGGCGATATAGCTCTGCCATCCTTCTAGCCTGGCTATGTCGTCAGCCGTCTTCTGAAAACGCTTATCGATGTCTTTCTTTAAACTTTCAGGCAGCGAAGCCACATTATCAGACAGTTTCTTAAACTTAGCCATCGCCGCACGAAACTTACCCTGTGAAACTAGGTTATCAACAATGCTTATTTGCTTTCTAACGTGTCTCAGTTCGTCTTGGTGCTTTGACTTAGCGGCTTTTTCATCGGCTCTCACTTGCTTAGTTGCTGCCTTAAAACGCTGTAAAAGCGCTTTGGGCTGCGCAATAAGCTCGCGACTGATAGCTGAGTATTCCTCTATCGCAGTATCAAATTCGCTGCGTAAGTCGCGCTTGTGTTCATCACTCACATCAGCACTGTTTAATTTTTGCGCCACGTCTTCAACGACGTTCAGTCTAGACAATAACTTTTGACCGTACTGCTGCTGCATGGAAAAAGCTTCAAGCTTTGTATTTAGCCCATCAACAGCTAATTGAATCTCGTTGACTCGCTTGTCATTGCTGCCAAGCTGCCCCAACTGTTCCAGCGTAGCCTCGACACCTCTTACGCTTTCATTTACCGTTGCAACATCGGCTAACGTGGCTTCACACAAGCGCGTGTTGAATAACCAACCTACTTGTTCTTTCGCATGAGTTAGCTGCTGTTCACAAAGGGCTTGTGTATTCGCAAGTACCGCCGACTTTTGCTTCTCTTCCCACGCAGGACGGATCCTGTCTATATAGCGCGTAACTTGCTCAGTAATTTTACTACGCTTTTCTTCGAACTCTTGCTTATCGTCAGTTGAAAGAATGCACGCTTGTGCAAACAAGCCTTCCAACTCACTGTGGTAACTGGACTGCAAATCTACAACCTGTTCAACATCGGTTTTATCAAGTAACGCACGGTATTTAGACAAGCACAGTGTAAGTTGCTTTTTAAGTTCTACAGGCTTTTGCTCTGCTGCCCTTATTTCATCGATTCGGTTATTGATCGCATCAAGCGTAGGGGAATCGCTCAGTTTTTTTGCCCATTTTTGCAGTGTATTTGTCTGAGACTGACTGCTGATAAGCTGGCGTTGTAATTGGCCATTATTCGCATGTAAAAAAACGTGTTGCGTAAACGAAGGCTTGTCGACTTTGGCTAATAGCGCAAAGGCCAACTCAGTATTGCCTAGCAGCTCAGGCTCGCGCTGGACTACATCAATGATTACATCCGTGCTTGCCGTTTCTTGCAAAAACGAAGACTTTTCTTCTGCGCTAAGGGCTACACTGCCCTTGCCTGATATCGCTTCGTTCACACTGTGCTGGGCCGCTTTTTTTACTTTTGGCGACTTGGCAATTTGTGCCATCTTTTGCCATAGCACGAAACTATCTAACTTTGCCAACGCCGCAAGACTAACGTCTGCATTATCATCGTTAAAAGCCAGCTCATGTAGAATCGTTTTGTCTTGAGGTTTTTCCGGTGAGAGTTTTTCAATGGCTTCCAGTCTTTTTTCTGGCTTTTGACTGGTATGAGAAGGAGCAAATATACGACTAAATATCATCCTGTTTGAACCGCGCTATCGTGTTGTTATCATTTTGGTGGTCCGATAGAGAGCGTTTGAAATCGGCTTTGCTTTTATGCACAATTTCGCCACCCTCTCCTACTGTCATGTGTTCAGACGATTTTTCAATTTTCGCCTGATACAACATCACGGCCTGCATAGTGCTGGCCTTTTGCTCTTCGTTAAGTGGCGTTCCATCAACCCACTTCCCGGTCTCTACGGCTTGACGCAAGCGTTCGTAAACCTCTGGCGTCATGCTACTTACTAGTGCATCTATATTCATTTATGAGAAACGCTTTATCATTACAATTCGAGCTCGGTTTACGAGGTACCAAGCGAAACCTACAATAGCGCCTAAAATAGCGAGGTTGTGCTGCAAATCACCCGGTCTAGTTCCACCCCAATACATAAAACCAAAACTTGCCACAAATATCAGCATAGCCAGCAGTGATTGATTTTGAATGCTTTGAAGTTTTTGAAAACGGTTAAGGCTTTGCTTGCGCTCAACATCTTCAGACGTTGCATCGCCAACTTTAAATCCGCAATGTGGACACTCTTTTGCCTTGTCAGATGTTTTTTTCTTGCATGACGGGCAGTCAACTAATGCCATGTGTTGCTCCTGTTTATTCGCTGCGAGTAAGAAACGAAAACAATACGCCAGCGCGTACTATTATCTCGCGGACGAGTATCATACTGAAGTTGATTACAACAATGAAGTCGGATTATACACTTCGCAAACAAAAATGCGTGTAAGGGTTATTCTAAGAATAACGCCGTAACACGCATTTTATTACTGTTTAGAAGCCGATTAAGACTACTTGTTTGTCTTAATCTTAATTCATTTATCGCGGTTATTTTTGGTTCTTGACCAATAATCGTTCACTGTCTCTTTCATCTCCTTACTAAGCATTAATATGCCAAATAAGTTAGGTAGCGTCATAACCACAATTGCTACCGCAGAGAGCGCCCATACCAATGTAGTATCTGAGAACGCAGCCCATACAAAGCCAGCGACATAAATGACTCGATAAGGCATGACAGAACGGGGACCGAGAAGGTATGTCATCGCACGGTCACCATAATACGACCATGCAATAGCCGTTGAGAACGCAAATAAAAGCAAACCAACCGACACGATATATTGCCCGAAATCACCGAAGAAGCCTCGGGTAAATGCAATAGTAGTCAGTGCAGCAGAGTGAACCAAGGACTTACCGCTTACCTCTAGGTTCTCTTTTAGCGGTTTACCGTCCTCTATTTTCAACGTACCGGTAAATAAATCTTCACTGCCCACCGAGTACTTCACGTCTTCTGCTACTGAACGAGAGTTTATTAGGGTGAAATCGCCGCTTACTGCGGTGCCATTGACTACGGTAATCGCACCTGTAAATGGTTTAATTTCGTTACCTTCAACCCCGTTTAAAAAGCCGTATAGCGTTTCGACATCTTTTGATTCACTATCATCATATTCGCCTGCTACAAAGAACATGTCTGAACGGTCGAATACATTTTCATGCTTCTCTTTCCACACGCCAGAAGAAAGAATCACTAAGCCAGTAATAGTACAAATTAGAATAGTATCAATAAATGGCTCTAATAAAGACACCATACCTTCTGATGCAGGTTCTTTGGTTTTAGCAGCCGCGTGAGCGATAGGCGCAGAACCCTGCCCCGCTTCGTTTGAAAACAAACCTCGGTTTACACCACGGTTGAATGCGTAGGCAAGTGAGGCACCTAAGAATCCACCTGCTGCGGCAGACCCGGTAAACGCATCGCTGATTACCGATAAGAACGAGGGAATGATATTCTCAAGGTTGGCAAAAATAACCGCCATAGCGCCAATGAGGTAGATAACCGCCATTGCAGGAACAACGCGGGCGGTGAATGCCGCAATACGTTGAATGCCGCCTAGAATAACCAGCGCAAGCAAAATACCTAGCACGCTACCCACAAGCCAAGGTTCGAAACCAAAGGTGGCTTCGATGCTTTGTGCAATACCGTTGCTTTGTGGAAGGTTACCCGTTCCAAACGAGCTTACTACAGTGGCAATTGCAAATGCGACGGCTAACCACTTCATGTTTAAGCGACGGTCCATGTAGTACATAGGTCCGCCGGCCATCGTGCCGTCTTCTGTCTTAACTCGGTACTTGTGCGACAAGGTCACTTCGACGAACTTTGTCGTCATACCTAAAAAGGCCGTAACCCACATCCAAAATAGCGCCGCCGGGCCGCCGAGAAAAATAGCGAAAGCAACACCAGATATATTACCTGTTCCAACGGTACCTGAAAGTGCCGTGGTTAACGCTCTAAAGTGTGTGGTATCACCAGGATCGCTCTCTTTATCAAACTTACCAGTAATAACCTGCCATGCATGTTTGAAGAATCGAATTTGCGGAAACTTCAAGTAAACTGTGAAGAATAAACCCACACCAAGAAGCACAAAAGGAAACCAACTTGCGCCCCCCAAGAAGCTATCAAGCGTGATAAGTAAACCGTATAACCCTTCCAAGGTATTTCCCCTTTTTTATTATTTCGTTTTGTTGTTTTTATCAAAAAACCTCATTCTCTGAGGCCTTTATTGTTAGAAGCGGGCGCTTCTTTTTATTTATCGTTATTGAGTTTTTTTACCACAGCATTAACAGCGACGAGAATATCTTCGCCAAGCTGACGGCATCGCTGAACAGACCAACCATAAACATCGTCAGGCACGTTTGCATTATCTTTAAACGGCATTTCAACGGTATACGCCATGCAAGTGAATTTTTCGCCCACTGCATTCGACGCCACCGTTAGGTTTGCTTTACCCGGCGCGTCTTTGTCGTAGCCAAATTCATCTTGAAACTCTGGTGTTGCATTAAGTAGAGCCGATTTAAATGTATCTTCTGACGCTTTTATTTCGTCGTTATAACTCGGGTTTCCTTCGCCGCCTGCAACAAAATTGTACGGCAGTGCTTCATCACCGTGCAAATCGAGGTACATATCCACGCCTGCATCTTCCATCGCCTTTAATACAAACAGTACTTCAGGACTTTTTTCAGGTGTCGGTGTTGCCCATTCGCGGTTTAAGTTGGTGCCCACAGCGTTTGTACGCAAATGCCCTCTGGCACTGCCGTCCGGGTTCATGTTTGGCACGACATAGAACACGGCGTTATCAAGCAACTGTCGAGCCAAACCGTCTTGTTCGTCCAGTAACCGATAAATAATGCCCTCTGCGCACCATTCAGCCATGGTTTCACCAGGATGCTGGCGGGCTGTTATCCATACTTTTTTCTTGTTAGGTGTTTCTTCGCCAATAACTAACATCGACATGTCACGGCCATCTAACGTTAGCCCTAGAAAGCGGTGCTCACACAACAGTGACATTTGCGCGTCGTGAACTAGATCTAGGTGGCGTTCATAGCTATAAGGAATGAAATACGCAAAATACACGCTTGGCTGTTCTAACGTGAGTGAGAAGGTAAGATTGTCGCCGTCAAATTCACTTGGAACGCGAAACCAGGTTTGCCTATCGTAAGAAGCAAGGACGTTATACCCCTTCCAACCATCTGGATACGCAGATTTTGCCAACCCTTGGATGGTCATTTTGTGAGTGACAAACGTTTCGCCCACAAGACGAAAATGAAACCATTGGGCAAATTCTGATTGGTTGTCTTTCGGTATAGTGAGAAGAATATCTTCTGGAGACTCTGCGCTCACAACATTGATGTTGCCGCTGTCGAATTGACTGGAGATATGCATAGACTGTCGTTTCCCTTATTATTTGTGCGCTAATTTAGCATAGTCAGCGACACAAATACCATGTGCACTGGCTGGTTTTACCAGCATGAAGTACACATTTTGTTTACACTAATAAAAAACCGACCTTGTTGGTCGGTTTTTTAATCAATTAACGCTTGGTGCTCTAGCTAGCGGCGGTGCACTGATTTCAGCAGCCGCTTAACTTACTAAAGCGGTAGCGTTGGAAAGCTAAGGTTAGCCATATCGCGAACTACGCGAAGCACCTGGCAGCTATAACCAAACTCGTTGTCGTACCATACGTAAAGCGTTAATCGGTCATCAGACACGATAGTTGCCTGTGAATCTACGACTGATGCAGCTCTTGAACCTACCAAATCGGTAGATACAATTTCTTTACTCGCTGTGTAGTCTATTTGGTGCTGCAATTTAGAGAATAAGGCGGTATCGCGTAAGAATTCGTTAACCGATAGCTTGTCTGTGGCTTTCTCTAAATTAAGGTTCAAAATTGCCATAGACACATTCGGGGTAGGCACTCGAATCGCGTTACCCGTAAGCTTACCGCCTAATTTAGGGTATGCTTTCGCCACTGCTTTCGCTGCGCCGGTTTCCGTGATCACCATATTAAGTGGAGCACTTCGGCCTCGACGGTCCCCTTTGTGATAGTTATCGATAAGGTTTTGATCGTTTGTGTAAGAGTGAACAGTTTCAACGTGACCATTCTTAATGCCATATTCTTCATCAAGGGCTTTTAACACTGGTGTAATAGCGTTGGTGGTACAGCTGGCCGCCGATACAATGGTGTCATCAAGGGTCACTTCGCCATCATTCACACCATGTACGATGTTTTTAATATCGCCTTTACCAGGCGCGGTCAGTACCGCTTTTGCTGCGCCTTTTGCTTTTAAGTGAAGACCTAATCCGTCTCGGTCGCGCCAAATACCGGTGTTATCAATGATAATAGCGTTGTCGATACCGTACTGTGTGTAATCCACTTCATCAGGGCTGTTCGCATAGATAACCTGGATGAACGAGCCGTTTGCTTTTAGTGCATTGCGCTCGTGGTCAATCGTAATACTGCCGTTGAATGGACCGTGTACTGAGTCTCTGCGAAGTAAACTTGCACGTTTTTCCAAATCGCCATCGCGACCGCCGCGCACTACAATGGCACGTAAACGAAGCTTGTTGTTTTTACCCTGACGCTCGATGAGCAAACGAGCTAGTAAACGACCTATTCGACCAAAACCGTAAAGCACAACATCTTGAGGCTGCTGATTATCGTCTTTATCAACCACATCACTGAGTTTGTCAGTGAGGTAAGCAGTTAAGTCATCGTTATCAACGGCAGAACCATAGTGAAAGTCAAACGCCAACTTGCCGATATCAATTTGCGCTGGAGCAATCTTCATTGTACTGAGCGCTTCCAATATAGGGTAGCTTTCACGCAAACGTAACTTGATGCCTTCGTGCAAACGGACCTTGCGGTGCGCTTTAATGATGTCGATAGCACTGGCATTGAGAAGAGAGCGGCCGTATACGGAAATCTCTACGGCTTTGTTGCGATACAGCTTACCTATTAGAGGCAGCATAATTTCTGCGTATTCCTGACGCTCTTGCCAGCTACTTTGTAATTCCTGCTCGTACTGTTGATTCATGCTTCAGCCTTCATGGATGTAAATTTACGTTGGTTTCACGTCAGCTTTTTATTATTCTTAGGGTACACGTAGGTGAGTTTTTGCCTGACGATCGTGGGACGTATCTTAATTAAACACGCAGGGAAGACCAAATTGTCTATTAATTTCAAAAATGCAGTATATTTTATGAATGGACGTACATTATTTAGTAAGTTTCCAACAAGTCATTATAAAGCTGTCTGCCTTGTGGCGTCGTTAGTTGTGATAAGTGGCTGTAGTGATTGGTTCGAGCCTACCATCAAAGAAATTTGCGCAGAACATGAGAACATGTGCGTAGACTTGAGCTTAGATGCTCGATGCACGCCGCAAAGAGCAGAGATTATTAGGCTGCGTTACTACAATCAAAACCCGTCGAGTGATGCATATAAATACCCCCTACTCCTGTCTTTCGAAACCTACCTTGAGTGCGTTCAAGAAGTACAGCACATTGAGCATATAAAGCGTAAAGGCAAGGAAGCAACGCGTCTAAAAGGGGTGATTACCGCGAGAAGAGAATTGCAGCGTTTAGCCCGAGAAACAAAAGACTCTTTAGACCCTCACCTAAGCTATTATCACTGGACGCGCTTCGGTGATGACGACGCGTTTCATCGCTTCGAACGTTATGCAGCGAGTAACCAAGTCAAAGATCCTGAACTGCTGGTTAATTTGGCCTCTGTGCAAATTAAGAATGATCCTACGCGAACCATAGAGACACTTTATCGCGCACTAAGCCTGTATACCGACAGTGACGACATTGATATTGGCGTTTATCATTCTCTGGCATCAATAGGCATTGATGCAGACAACTACCGAATGGCTTATGTGTGGTATGGCGTAGCAGAAGAGTATGACGATAGATTACCTGACACTCAGCGCGTGCAGTTAGGTGAACGCTTCGACTTACCTACAGATATACTAGACTCGGTCACCGCTGACATCATCAGTGCCCTCGATAGCAATACGTTTGATGCTGCAAAATTAAAGCTCAATAAGCTCTGATATTGAAAGTAAATTACATTTTAAAAGCGTATAAAACACAAAAAAACCGCCTTTCGTTGGCGGTTTTTTTTCTATTATTGAAAGCGATAACGAAACAAGCTTAAATTTTAACCACCTGTTTACCTTTAACCAAGCCCGTGGTGCTAGCCTTTTACTACTTCGTTATTCTCACTTTTAAATGTCATAGAGACTGAATTCACGCAGTATCGCTGGCCTGTTGGTTCTGGGCCATCTGGGAATACATGGCCTAGGTGTGAATCACACTGCTTACATATTATTTCTACTCGACGCATGCCGTGAGATACATCTTCGCGATAATCTACATTGCCATCGTCCAGTTGTTTATAAAACGAAGGCCAACCGCACCCTGCATCAAATTTTGTGTCTGAGGGAAACAATGGCGCATCGCAGCATTTGCATACATACACACCACCACGGGTTTCATCGAGCAATGCGCCAGTGAATGGTCTCTCTGTTTCGGCCTGACGGCAAATACGATATTCTTGCTCACTCAGCTTTTCTTTCCATTTATCGTCTGACATTACGCCCTCTCTTTGTTTAATATAATCCAATTCACGTTAGCGGTTTACCAGTGCTCACCTTTGTAGCCAGTCTGTTAAACCTCACTCTTAACAAAATAATGTGGGTAAACTGGCTAACAAAAAAGGGTGTATTTGTTGCCAAATACACCCTTACGCTAACTCGCTATGTGTTTAACGTTAACGTTTTATAGCAGTCTCTGGTCTTGCAGGATCACTCCACTCTATGTGGTACTTTTTACCCGCTGGCTTATCTACGCGCTGGTAGGTATGTGCACCAAAGTAATCACGCTGCCCTTGAAGCAGGTTTGCCGGTAACACTGCTGAGCGGTACGAATCGTAATAGCTCAGTGCCGACATCATTGCAGGACACGGAATTCCTGCTAGTGCAGATTGCGCAATAGACTCACGCCAATCAGCCTGATACTCGGTAATTTGCTCTGCAAAATACGGGTCCATTAACAAATTAGCCAGGTCTTCGTTATTTTCATACGCTTTTGAAATAGACTGTAAGAATACAGCGCGGATAATACATCCAGCTCGCCATATTTTTGCTATTTCGCCAAAGTCTAATGTCCAGCCATGCTCTTTACCTGCCATTGCCATTAGCTGGAAACCTTGAGCGTAAGCACAGATTTTCGAGCAATATAGTGCCTGTTCAAGCTTGTTGATGATTGACATTTTTTGTTCATCATCAAACACAGAGGCTTCTGGGCCTGCCAGTACTTGGCTTGCCGCAACGCGTTCTTCCTTGAGGCTTGAAATACTGCGAGCAAATACCGCTGCCGTGATCGTTTGAGCCGGGCTTCCCACCTGCAACGCACTTACCGCAGTCCACAGGCCAGTGCCTTTTTGCCCTGCTCGGTCTAAGATAACATCCACTAGAGGCTGCTTGGTTTCAGGGTCTAGCTGTTCGAGTACTTCGGCACTGATTTCAATAAGATAGCTATTCAGTTTACCATCGTTCCAGCGGCGGAATACTTCTGCTATTTCGGCAGGCGCCATGTGAAGCGCATCGCGCATAATTTGGTATGCTTCACAAATAAGCTGCATATCGGCATATTCGATGCCGTTGTGCACCATTTTCACGTAATGGCCTGCACCCACAGGGCCTATATAAGTCGCGCAGGGCTCACCGCCAACCACGGGCTTACCCGGTACATAGCTCTCGATAGGCTTGCCGGTTTCAGCGTCAACTTTTGCTGCAATAGATTTCAAAACAGGCTCAATACGCGTCCACGCGTAAGGGTTACCCGATGGCATTAGCGAGGGACCAAAACGAGCCCCTACCTCACCGCCGGATACAGCAGTAGAGAAGAATATGAATTTGCCTTTGTACTGCTCTTCGCGAGCAACTGAGTCGGTCCACAAGCTATTTCCCGTATCAACAACGATATCGTCGGCTTGAATGCCTGCATCAATAAGGTGGTTACATACGTGGTCAACGGGGTCGCCGGCCGGCACTGAGAGGATAATGAGGTGTGGCGCTTTAAGTTTACTGAGTAATTCAGTATAAGAACTGCAACCTTCAACCCGTGGGGGGGTATTGCTTTCTCTTTCACTGTCATCTTTGGCAAGAATTGCATCAACTTTATTTTGATCTAAGTCGAAGCATGCCACTCGATAACCATGATCTACTAGGTTCATGGTAAGGTTGTTACCCATTACCCCTAAACCGATAAAACCGATATCGCACAAAGTGTCTTTGTGCGAACTGCCACCATTATTTTGCATAGGAAAACCCTCACATTTAGATGGGAGAGCATGTTACCACTTGATGATATAAAGAACAGTCAAACATCGAAAATTTAGTGCGGTATGCCGTATTTACCACCGCTGGTAAAGGTTAATTCGCTGTTAACGGGTTAATTCAGAGAAACTGAATAAGGTTAACGACCTGCTTGCTTGTAAAAAGACCTGCTGAATACAAATTGAAGGCTGGTCATCAAGTGAGGCATAACGGGTATCTAGCTGTAGTGTCCAGCCGCCAAGGCGTTTTGACGTTGGCAGATGGAACCTTACGTCATTTTCACTGGCGTTAACGCATAAAAACCAATGCTCGGGCTTAACATTACCGTCACGGTAACCTTTAATTTCAACGCCAAAAGCCTTGTTGTGATGCGCATTCCAGTCTTCGGAGGCTTTGTCAGAACCATCTGGTTTAAACCAATTAATGGCTTTCACATTCCTCGACAGCGTAAACGAATCATCGTGAAGTTTTAGCTCGCTCAATAAAGTGGATGATTGACGCAAGCGAATAACAAACTGACAAAACTGCAGGAAGTCTTGTTTGCTTTTATTCATCTCCCAATTCAGCCAGCTTATGGCATTGTCTTGACAGTACGCGTTATTGTTTCCGTTTTGCGTTCGGCTTAGTTCATCGCCACCGAGTATATGCGGGGTTCCTTGGGAAAAAATAAGCGTGGCAAACAAGTTGCGTTTTTGGCGTTCACGAACTGCCAAAATGGCACTGTCCTTGGTCTCCCCTTCAACGCCGTAGTTGGCAGACAGGTTGTTCCCATGACCATCACGATTGTCTTCTAAATTATCGAGGTTGTGGCGATCGGCGTAGGTCACCATATCGTGCAGAGTAAATCCATCGTGATACGTAATATTGTTGACTGACGTAGAGATATGGCGATGGCCTTTATGGAATATATCTCTAGAGCCCATTAGGCGGGTTGCAAAGTCAGGTGTTTGACCATCATCGCCGCGCCAGAACGCGCGAACGGTGTCTCGGTATTTGTCATTCACTTCTAGCCACGGTGATTCAAAGTTACCGACTTGATAGCCTCCAGGACCAATGTCCCACGGCTCAGCAAGCAATACTTTGTCGCTGAGCACCGGGTCTGCACTAATTGCTCTTAGTAGGCCCGACTGACTGTTAAAATGCTGAGGTTCCCGACCAAGAGACACTGCTAGGTCAAACCTAAACCCATCGATACCAATAACGTTTACCCAATGGCGCATGGCATCAAGAATAAGCCCCATCATAAAAGGTTGCGCTGTGTTAATAGTATTGCCGCAGCCAGAGTGATTTGAATAAAATACCTCACCGGCGTCCGTCTGCTCAAGTAAATAGGCCTCATGAGGACACAGCCCTTTGTAGGACAATATTGGACCGCCAAATCCGGCCTCTGCAGTATGGTTAAATACCACATCCACAATGACTTCAATACCGGCCTCATGGTAACTATTCACCATCTCTTTAAGTTCAGCCAGTGCGTCAGACACACCGTAGCGCGGTTCTGGTGCAAAAAAATTAACAGGGTTATATCCCCAGTAATTGGTTAGCCCTTTATCTGTAATAAAGGGTTCTGGCATAAACGAGCACAGCGGCATAAATTGCACGGTGGTGACGCCTAGTGCTTTAATATGATTAATGACGCTTGGGTGGGCGGCGCCAAGGAACTTGCCCTGATGTGCCTTAGGAACGTCAGGGTGTAACTTTGTTAGGCCTTTAACATGGGCTTCGTAAACAATGCGGTTGTGTTTCGCTATATTCGGGCGAGAGGTATCACATTGCGCATATGCCGCGTCATCAATAACTAAACATTTAGGGACCATAAACTGTGAATCATCGTCATACTGGCGGCGATTCCATTTAATAGGTCGGCTAATTTTCTTTGCATAGGGGTCGATTAACAGCTTTTCTCGCGTTACTTCGTCAAGGTCACCCTTTGCTCGTTCAACGCGATAGCCATAAAGCTGCCCGGCGGCAATGCCATCTACAAAACCGTGCCACACGTCCCCGGTTTTTTCTGGTAACGCTTGCTCGTGAGTAGTTTGCTCTGTATCGCTGTTAAAAAGGCACAATATAACGGTGGATGCCCCAGGTGCATACACTGCAAAATTACATCCGTCTGCGTTTACAGTGGCTCCTAAAGGAAATGATGTACCGCTTTTTATATTGTTTATTTTATTCAGCTTCACGTTTTTATTCACTGCTCATTCACTTTGCGAAATTATAACTAAGGGGGCGTTTTTCTGTGCCTATGGCGTACCGCGCCTATTTACTTTTCATAGTTACTTTTCATAGCTACTTTTCATTAACCACATAAAATATTGTCGCAAGGGGCGGTATCGTAAGTTCTACCGAGTAGTCTCTGTCATTCCACGCCGTTTTTTGCGGTGTAGCTTTACTTAATACCGTCATACCGCTTCCCCAAAACTTCTCATCGTCGGTGTTAAGCGCAAGCGTCAGCGCATTTTTGGAGTCTACCCCTACCCTGAAGTTTTCATGAGGTATTGGTGTAAAGTTTGTAATGACATACACTTTTTGTTTTGAGGACTTTGCGTTTCGAACAAATGAAACGATGCTTTGCCCTGCATTACTGTGGTCTATCCATGCAAAACCATCGGCGTGGTGATCTTGTTCATAAAGCGCAGGGGTTGTTTTGTATAAATGATTAAGTGCTTTGTAAACAGCTTGCACCCCTGCATGGCGGTCGAAGTTCAAGAGCCCCCAGTCTAGTTCGCTATCGTGATTCCATTCTGAAGACTGGCCTAACTCGTTACCCATAAAGTTTAGCTTTTTGCCCGGGTGCCCGTACATAAACCCAGCGTAGCAACGTAAATTCGCTGTTTGCTGCCATTCGTCACCCGGCATTTTACGCAACATACTTCCCTTGCCGTGCACAACCTCATCGTGAGAAATTGGCAAAACAAAGCTTTCGTCAAATGCGTAAACCATGCTGAAGGTGATGTCGCCGTGGTGGTAATTTCTGTATGCGGGGTCTTTGGCAATGTAGTGCAATGAATCGTGCATCCACCCCATGTTCCACTTGAAACCAAACCCTAAACCACCGTCAAACACAGGACGAGATACTTTAGGGAAAGACGTTGACTCTTCAGCAATCGTCATCGCGTCAGGGAAGTGTTTGTAGACTTCTTCGTTCATCCAGCGCAATAGGCTAATAGCTTCGTAATTCTCGTTGCCGCCATCCACATTGGGGATCCATTCGCCATCATTGCGTGAGTAATCCAAGTACAGCATTGACGCTACGGCGTCGACGCGCAAACCGTCGATGTGGAATTTATCTAACCAGAATAACGCGTTGGCGACTAAAAACTGACGAACGGTGTCTTTGCCAAAATCGTAAATGCATGAATTCCAGTCAGGGTGCCAACCCTTCTTTGGATCTTCATATTCATAGACACAAGTACCATCGAAACGCGCCAGGCCGTGGCCATCCTCTGGGAAGTGAGCAGGTACCCAATCAATAATAACGCCTACACCTGCTTGGTGGCAGCGGTCAACAAAATACTTAAATTCATCAGGGGCGCCAAAGCGACTTGTGGGTGCAAACATACCCACTGGCTGATATCCCCACGAACCATCAAACGGAAACTCAGAAATAGGTAACAACTCGACATGGGTATAGCCCATATCGCTAACATAATCGATTAAGTTATCAGCTAACTCTTTATAACTTAGGTAGCGTGCATCGCTCTCGCTATTCGGACGTTTCCATGAACCTAAATGAACTTCATAGATGCTCATGGGCCTAGTGTATTTATTCGCTTTTCGTTTCTCTAGCCATTCATCATCATTCCACGTGTAGCTGTCGTGGTTATACACTTTTGATGCGTGGGAAGGATATTGCTCAGCGCTGAATCCTAGAGGATCGGCTTTGTGCGGAAGGTCGTAGCCACGAGAGTCTTTAACTTGATACTTGTAGCGCTCACCTTCGGCCATACCTGGAATAAACAACACCCAGTATCCCATGGATGTTTTTTCCATAGGATGAACGCGACCATCCCACTGGTTAAAATCACCTATCACCGATACTGCCGACGCATTTGGTGCGAACACACAATATCTCACCCCGTCTATGGATGTATTATCTGATGCATCTACCGCAAGCAATTGAGCGCCAGCCTGCTGATACAAGTTGAACGGCGTGCTATCGATGAAGTGTACCGCATGGTAAGCCTGTTCTTTAAATTGATATGGGTCAATATAGTCGTACTGTTGCTGCCCCTTATTAACAACAACGCGATAAACATGACTAGCGCTGTCTCTATCTATTGAAGCTTCAAATAAACCTGAGGTTGAAATAGGAAGTAACGAAATATCTTTCAGTGCAGGAGTATCCCACGTTATCGTTATCGATGTTGCTTCTGGACGCCATATGCGAAGGAGTAGTTCACCTTCACCCTCGATAACACCTAATTGGGAAAACGGTTGTGAACACTTTGCCTGTTCAAACTGCTCAACGACCTTCTGCACTAACTGCATTTGTTACTCCTATTAAAAACCCGCGTTACGCGGGCCTAACTAAGTCATAGTGAGAGGCAACATAGCGCACCTCTCAGTAAATTACCCTGCAAGTTTAACGATGACTCGCTTGTTTTCTTGCAGCAGTAAGTTTAGACGCTAACGTATTTATATCATGACTTTCAAAAATTGACTCAATATTCTGTGTCAACTTTCGTCGCCAGTTTGGATATTCATTGAACGTGCCCGGAATATTTACAGGCTTATCCATTTCTAACCAATCTTCTAATTGCAAGCTTAGCAGTGCACTGGAACCGCCAGCCATGTGAACCTGCATACCGTTGTTAAGCTCTCGATTCATACCGGTAACATTGACGTCGTGTCCCACATGTTCTGGGATAGAGTGATGCCCGTGCAGTGTATTAAGGATCTCCTGCTTGTTTTCATGCCTATCAGCATACAGAGTTTGCAATATATCATCCGTTGGATACAGCCCAATCTCTTTACCCAACTCTAAATCTAAACAATGCCAGTAGCCAATAAGCGTTGGCATATCGTGGGTTGTTAATGTACTCATCGACTGTTCAGGGTAGTGACTTGGTGAATAAAAACCACCGTCATCGGCCTGTTCGAAGAAAAACACACGGTATGAATAAACGCCGTTTTGGGCAAGCTTACTACGAATTTCCTCTGGCACTGTTCCGAGGTCTTCGCCAATGACTAAGCTTTCATTTCGGTGACTTTCTAACGCTAAAATCCCAAGTAAATCATCTACAGGATAATAAACGTACCCACCCTCTTTCGCACTATCACCTTTACACACCCACCACAGGCGAAGGAGTGCCATCACGTGGTCAATACGCAATGAGCCAGAAGACGCCATGTTCGACGCAAACAAATCAATAATAGGCTGATACTGCTGCTCGTAGAGCTTTTGAGGGTCCATGGGCGGCAAACCCCAATTTTGGCCTAACGGACCAAGGATATCTGGCGGTGCACCCACACTTGCATCGGTACAGTATAAATCTTTGTTACCCCAAATTTCAGCGCTGCCTTCACTCACGCCAACGGCCAAGTCGCGGTAAAGACCAATGGTCATGTTAGCATCAAGTGCTCTGCTGCTTGCCATGTCGAGCTGCTGGGCAGCAACCCACTGCAAGAAAAGATAAAACTTAACGTCGTGAGCGTTATCTTTCTTAAATTTTGCAACCGCAGAGTTGTGGTAATCTTTGTATGCTTTAGGGAATACAGGCCATCCCCAGCTTTCTTTGCCATCGGCTTTTAACTTAGACTGCAATGCGTCGTACACCGCAAGCATATCAAGACTCTCACCACCGGCTTCAACAAAGGCATTAAACGCTTTGTTTTGCGGCGTTTTGCCACGTAGAAACTGTTTATCGTAGATATTGAACAAGGCGTATAGGGCGGAAAGCTTTAGCTTGGCTACCGCTTCGTAATCTACGTGTTCAGCGTCTCGGGCATGTTTCAAGGTGTCGACAAAGTCACCTGCATTGACCACATCTTGAACGGATTTATCATCAAAGCCTTCAACGGCAGTGACATCAATATAAAGATAGTTCAACCAACGACGTGAGCTTGGGCCATAAGGGGAGCAGGCATTTGGGTTTGCCGGATAAAGTGCATGTATTGGATTAAGACCGATAAAGTCAGCCCCCACACCCGCAGCATTATCAATCAGTTTTGCTAGGTCAGAAAAATCACCGATACCCCAATTGTTTTCGCTGCGTACACAATAAAGCTGAACGCTTAGGCCCCAAATTTTTTTCCCTTCCTTGATTTCTTTTGGGCTATAGCACGCTTCTGGCGCAACGATGAGTCTTGAGGTGCCAAGTTGGTCGTCGTCGGCTTTAAGTACTATATTGTGATAGCCCAGAGGGAAGTCCAAAGGCAGTTTCACTGCGTACTCATGAAACTCTACGTCATCGATATGGGCCATTGACGTCATTTCTTGGTCCACAGGCGTAAACGGGTACTGTTTTTGACTACCATCTTCCAAGGTAATCTCAAACACATGCTCGTCATTAACAAGTTCGATAGGTAAGCGCACAGGCAAATAAATTGCCTCAGTAGCTCTTACTACTTGAACGGGATTAAGGGGCGACAACCAAACGGAGGAAACATCTTGAGCTATTTGAGACTGAATTTTTTCATCACTGGATGTGTCGTAGCCAAGCGCGTTCAATAACTTCGCTTTACTCGGTTCTGCTATGGTTGTTGGCTTGCCCCATGCGTCGACGTAGTGAGTCTCGATTCCACGCATTTCAACCAGTTGTTGCAGAAGTTGTTTTGTCATTATGAGTCATTCCTGTAATTCGGCAAAAGACGCTGGCATAGGCAAACTTGCAGAAAGCGTCTACAAACAATTTTTTAACATTATTCTAGAAACGACGCGCTGGCGAAACTGAATACGTTTGCATAAGTATTTGTTCGTAATTTTGCAACACTTTATCTTTTTATTTTGCTAATTATGGCATTTTGATCCATACTTTACGTAATTTATTTTCATTTTATTTTAAATTTTCGAGGTACGTTATGACAATTCGCATCGGTATCAATGGTTTTGGCCGCATCGGTCGCCTAGTAATGCGCGCAGCAGCAGAGCGTCAAGACATCGAAGTTGTAGCAATTAACGACTTACTAGACACAGATTATATCGCCTACCTACTAAAATACGATTCAACTCACGGCGTTTTCAACGGTGAAGTTTCAGTGGACAATGGAAGTCTAGTCGTTAATGGCAAAACTATCCGCATCACCTCAGAAAAAGATCCTGCCTCTTTGAAATGGGGTGACGTTAACGTAGATGTAGTTGTTGAATCAACAGGTCTATTTTTGACGAAAGAAACAGCCGCTAAACACATCGAAGCGGGTGCTAAAAAAGTTGTTATGTCTGCGCCATCTAAAGATGACACGCCAATGTTTGTAATGGGTGTTAACCACGACAGCTATGCGGGTGAAAGCATTGTGTCTAACGCATCGTGCACCACAAACTGTCTTGCACCGCTTGCGAAAGTACTTAACGACAAGTTTGGTATTGTTGACGGCTTAATGACAACTGTTCACGCAACAACCGCTACGCAAAAAACCGTTGACGGTCCTTCAATGAAAGACTGGCGCGGCGGCCGTGGTGCTGGCCAGAACATCATTCCTTCGTCAACTGGCGCTGCTAAAGCGGTAGGTAAAGTTATTCCAGAGCTTAACGGTAAACTTACTGGTATGGCATTTCGCGTTCCAACGCCAAACGTTTCAGTGGTTGATTTAACCGTAAACTTGGCAACACCAACAAGCTACGACAATATTTGTGCGGCAATGAAAGAAGCCTCTGAGGGTGAGCTTAAAGGTATTATGAGCTACACCGAAGACGCTGTTGTGTCTAATGACTTCATTGGCAACGCAAATACATCAATCTTTGATGCGACAGCGGGTATCGCACTTACTGACACCTTCGTTAAAGTGGTATCTTGGTATGATAACGAATGGGGCTACTCGTCAAAAGTACTTGATTTGGTTGCTCACATCTCTAAATAACTTAGCAATAACAAATTTTGCAGCGTTAGCGCTTTATTTGTTTTACAGTTAAGGTAATCTAAAGGCGTAGATGTCACATCTGCGCCTTTTTTGTTTCTGTGACAGTGGTAATGTTTCGTCACTTCTAGCTTAAGCTCTGACGTATAAGCTCTGTTATTTTATTTCTGTCGTTTAAGTTTTACGTTTTCATTTTCTTTATTTTTTAGCGGAGCATCTATGTCGCCGGTACCGTCAATTTCTATCAGTGAGTCTAACGGACTTTCATTTCTCAACGTCAACAATGAGTTTGCGTCGGCAAAAATCAGTTTGTTCGGTGGGCACGTTTTATCCTTTGTGCCCGCTTTAGACGGTAAAGACAGGCTCTGGGTTAGCCCTCATGCTTATTTAAACGGCGAACGCCCTATCAGAGGGGGTATCCCTATTTGTTGGCCGTGGTTTGCTAACGACCACGGCAAAGAGGCTGGTGAGTTGCCGTCTCATGGTTTTTTACGAACTCAAGTGTGGCAACTCGCAGAGTCGTCAGAAGACGAAAGTGGAACAACGCTAGCCTTGACCCCTTCATTTACCCGTGCAGAAGGCTTTGAACACGACTGTAACGTTGTACTTCGAATACACGTAGGCGCAAGTCTACGTGTGGCCATAGAAACTGAAAACACGGGTGTGGCTCCTTTCTCGTTTAACACAGCATTACACACCTACTTTCACGTAGACCATATTAAACATACTGAGCTTGTTGGAATAACGGGTGAGTATAAAGATAAGCTCGATGACTGGGCGGTAAAGCCCACACCTGTACCCTACACTATTGATGCCGAAACAGACCGTATTCACTTATCCGCGGTAAAACAAGCAACCATTTCGGTCGATAGCACTGAATTTACTGATGTCATCTCAGAAGGTAACGACTCACTCGTGGTGTGGAACCCATGGCAAGGTGCAGCGTCTATTTCTGATATGGACCCGTTTGGCTACAAGCATATGCTGTGCGTAGAATCGTCGGTAACAAAAGGGCTTAAGCTTGAGCCGGGAGAAAAGTTTGAACTGGCTCAGATAATAGTACCGAAATAAGTCTAAAGTGTAGCGTGGGTGAAACGTCAGACATACACCCATTGAGTAAAACAAAAAACCTGCCAATTGGCAGGTTTTTTAATGCTGATACGTTTAGCTTGTGCTTAAGCCAGTATAATTAATGCTTTGCACCGGCAACCGCTTCTTTCGCTAACTGCGTAATACGGTCCCAATCACCTGACTCAATCGCGTCATCAGGTGCTAACCACGAACCACCCACACATTTCACGTTATTCAGTGAAAGGTAATCGTTGTAGTTATTAGGGCCAATGCCGCCAGTAGGACAAAATGTCACGTCTGGAAACGGGCCGCTGATTGATTTAATAGCTTTCACGCCGCCAGATGCTTCAGCAGGGAAAAATTTCATATGCGTGTAACCCGCATCTTTACCCTTCATTAAATCTGACGTTGATGAAATACCTGGAATCAGCGGTATTTCTGCGTCCATACCCGCTTTCAATAAATCAGCAGTCATACCAGGGCTAATAGCAAATTTAGCACCCGCATCAACAACTGCTTTTAGCTGCTGTGCATTGGTTACTGTACCGGCGCCAATCAGAGAGTCAGGTACTTCTTGCGCAATACGCTTAATAACGTCAATGGCAGAAGGTGTGCGAAGGGTAACTTCTAGCACTTTTATTCCACCGGCCATCAGCGCTTTTGCCAAAGGAACGGCTTTTTCTACGTCGTTGATAACCAATACAGGAACCACAGGTCCGGCCGCAAAAATTTCCTCTGGAGTGTACTTCCATTTAGTCGTCATAATTTAACTCGCTGTGTTTTGATTCAGATAAGCAGCTGCGCCTAAAAGGCCATGATCAGGCTCTGCTATCAAATAGGTAGGAATATCTTTTACATAGTGCTTCATTTGACCTTTAGCTTCGAATCTCGCTCTGAAGTCACTATTGTGTATAAAATCTGGAAAGCGGTTAGCAATACCGCCGCCAATGAAGATACCTCCAGTGGTTGCCATATTCAGTGCCAAGTTACCGGCAAAACTTCCCATTATTCGGCAAAACTGAGTAAGGGCAGCTGCAGATATCTCGCAGGTTCCTGCAAGGGCTGCGTCAGTAATTTGCGCTGGCTCTTGAAAAGCAACCGGCTTGTCAGCATGTTTAGCAAGTGCCGTGTAAATGTTCAAAATTCCACGACCCGACATCACTTCTTCAGCGGATGCTCTTCCAAAAGAAGACTGCAAATGACGCCAAACAACAATGTCAGTTTCATCAACCGGAGCGAAGTCGATATGACCACCCTCTCCGTCTAACGTCTGCCACCCTGAATCCGTCATGGTGATATGCTCAACACCAAGGCCTGTGCCTGGGCCGAAAACAGCAATGTTGCCGTTTTCAGTGGCAGTACCCTCACCAATTTGTATAACTTGGTCGCTACTTAGCACAGGAAGTGAGTGAGCTACTGCAGTGAAATCGTTTATCACAAACAGTGCATCTAGCTTGAGCTGTGAACGCAACGCATTTTGTGAAAACGCCCAACTGTGGTTGGTCATTTCTACCTGATCGCCAAGTACGGGGCACGCAATAGCAATGCAGCCTTCGCTAAAGGAAACATGAGGCATATCTGAAAAATACTGTGCAATGGCTAGATCGATACTGGCAAATTCTTCGCACATATATTTTTTAATGTCGGCTACGCCAGACTCGGTAACCCGAGCCAGACGAATATTGGTTCCGCCAACGTCAGCCACAAATCTCTGGCTCATTACACTTGCTCCTGAGTATAAAAAAGAGAGCAAGCTCCTTCTTCAGCGCCAGTCAGTATTGCGCGCATTCCGGCAAACATCTCGCGACCCATTCCAACATGGTGGCTCGCTAAATTAGCAGGAGCTGGTTCACGGGCTGCCAATGTTGCATCATCAACATGAAGAGTCAGTGCACCTGTTTCCGTATTGAGCTCAATCATGTCGCCTTCGTGCACTTTAGCAAGTAAACCGCCTTTATAGGCTTCTGGGGTTACATGAATAGCAGCTGGCACTTTACCTGACGCTCCAGACATACGACCGTCGGTGACTAGCGCAACCTTAAAGCCTTTATCTTGCAATACACCTAATGGAGGCGTTAAGCGGTGAAGCTCTGGCATGCCGATGGCAGATGGACCTTGGAAGCGAACAACCACGATACAGTCTTGGTCTAATTTACCCGCTTTAAATGCTGCGTCTAATTCGAACTGATCTTCAAATACCACTGCCGGCGCTTTCAGTGTGCAGTGTGGCGTGCGTAAAGCAGACGTTTTAATAACGCCACGGCCTAAATTACCGTCAAGTACACTTAATCCACCGTCTGGTTTAAACGGTTTTTCAACGGTTGCCAGTACTTCTTTATCAAGTGATTCAGTTGGACCGTCGCGCCATTCTAATTCACCGTCAACAAGTTTTGGCTCTTTGGTGTAGAAGTCTAAGCCTTCGCCACAAATTGTCTTAACATCATTGTGCAGTAAACCAGCGTCAAGCAACTGCTTCATTAGCAATGACATACCGCCAGCAGCTACAAAGTGGTTAATATCGGCTGAACCGTTAGGGTAAATACGCGTCATTAACGGCACTGCGTTAGAGATGTCTGAGAAGTCATCCCAATTAACGATATAGCCAGCTGAGCGAGCTACCGCAATTAAGTGCATGGTGTGGTTTGTTGAACCGCCTGTGGCTAACAAGCCCACGAGGCCGTTAACAATAGCTTTAGCATCGACAATATGGCCAATTGGCGTGTAGTTGTCGCCTAAATCAGTCAACCGAGTTGCTTGCACTGCAGCGGCTTTGGTTAGCGCTTCACGCAAAGGCGTTCCTGGGTTAACAAATGAAGAGCCCGGTAAATGCAGCCCCATCATTTCTACCACAAGCTGGTTAGAGTTTGCTGTTCCGTAGAACGTACACGTTCCTGCCGAGTGGTAAGACTGTGATTCAGCTTCTAACAGCGCGTCACGGCCCACTTTACCTTCCGCGAATTCTTGGCGAACTCGTGCTTTTTCTTTATTCGGCAATCCAGAAGGCATTGGTCCTGCAGGAACGAATACCGTTGGTAGGTGGCCGAAGGTTAATGCACCCATGAGTAATCCAGGGACAATTTTGTCACAGATACCCAGCATCATGGCACTATCAAACATATTATGGGAAAGCGCTATTGCTGCACCTTGTGCAATGTTGTCACGGCTCATTAGGCTCAGGTCCATACCAGACTGACCTTGAGTTACACCATCACACATAGCAGGCACACCACCGGCGAACTGGGCCACACTGCCCACTTCTTTTATCGCTTCTTTGATAATAGCGGGATAAGACTCGTAAGGCTGATGCGCTGAAAGCATGTCATTGTATGAAGAAATAATAGCAACGTTTGCTTTCGTCATTGAACGCAAGTCGCCCTTTTCTTCTGTGCCGCATGCGGCAAAACCGTGGGCAAGGTTACCGCAAGATAACACACCGCGATGTGGGCCTTGGCGACGAGCCTTTTCTATTTTCTCTAAATACGCTTTACGCGTTTCTTTGCTACGCTCAATAATGCGTTGCGTGACTTCGGCAATTTTTGGGTTCATTTCTTGTCTCCTATGGCGCCCACATCAAGGTAACCGGCGCTCTATTGACAACGGCTGTGATGGGCTTTTGCGCTTCGGTGGCGTTTTCAATAGCGTCGAGTAGCACTTGTTTTTTCTTCTCACCGGTAAGGTGCAAGAAAATATTTCTGCTATTGAGTAAAGCGGGTAACGTTAGTGAAATACGTTGATGAGGTGCTGTTGTAGGTTGAACAGCGATACAGGTTCGCCCGCTGCTCATATCAAGGCCGTCGTTAACCTGTTCTGAACATGGGAAAAGCGATGCAGTATGACCGTCTTCCCCCATCCCCAAAATAAGTGCATCGAAAGGCTGAGACATGCTGGCTAAATTACGCTCGGCAACATTCACACCTTCGTTTGCATCTTCTACATCGCTTTTTAATTCAACAAAGCGTGCGGCTGCGGCCTTATTTTGAATAAGGTTATTTTTTACTAAACTGGTGTTACTGGCGTCGTGGTCTTCATTTACCCAACGTTCGTCAGCAAGAGTAACGTCTACTTTATCCCACTCAAGGTCGGTGTCGCTCAACTGCTTGAACAACGCTAACGGCGTGCGACCACCGCTAACAATAAGCGACGCACGGCCACGGGTTTTAATACCTGTTTTAAGGATACTAACTAAATCTTCAGCAAACGCGCTGGTAAGCGCATCTGGGTTGTCGAATGATAATGTAGTGAGTGCCATATTATTTCTTCTTTACCGTTTTGCTTTCGTACCAGCTGCGATTTTCACGCGCTAACAGACCAATGGAGTCTACTGGGCCCCAGGTACCTGCCTGATAAGGCTCTGGAGGCTCATTTGATGACTTCCACGCATCGAGTATTGAATCGACCCACGTCCACGCTTGCTCAATTTCATCGCGACGAACAAACAGCGCCTGATTACCCAGCATAACTTCTAGCAATAGCTTTTCGTAGGCATCGGGAATGCGCTCATCTGCAAACGCTTCTGAAAAGCTTAGGTTAAGCTTCGACTTTTGAAGGTCCATAGAGCCCGAGTTAGTCAAACCCGGCACTTTGTTCATTACGGTAATTTCTACGCCTTCATCTGGCTGTAGACGGATGACTAATTTATTCGGTGGTAAGTTCTTGAAGCTGTCGCCGAACAAGTTGTGAGGCTGTCGTTTGAAGTAAATAACAACTTCACTCACCTTATTTGGCATGCGCTTACCGGTGCGCAAATAAAATGGAACACCTGCCCAGCGCCAGTTATCTATTTCAGCTTTGATAGCAACAAACGTTTCAGTTTTACTTTGAGTGTTGGCATCATCTTCTTCAAGGTATCCAGGTACTTCTTCACCTTTCACAAAACCGGATGTGTACTGACCGCGAACAATACTCTCACTGATGTTAGTGGCATTGATCGGACGAAGCGCCTTAAGCACCTTAAGTTTTTCGTCACGAATGCTGTCTGCGTCTAGTGTTGTTGGTGGCTCCATGGCCACTAAGCTCAATATCTGCAGCAAATGATTTTGCACCATATCACGCATTTGACCGGCGTCATCAAAGTAACCCCAACGGCCTTCAATACCCACAGACTCAGCCACTGAGATTTGCACATGGTCTATACAGTTATGATCCCAGTTTGTGGCGAATATTGAATTTGCAAAACGCAACGACA
Source organism: Alteromonas sp. 4NS20-0143 (assembly GCF_057542855.1). Classification (NCBI taxonomy): domain Bacteria; kingdom Pseudomonadati; phylum Pseudomonadota; class Gammaproteobacteria; order Alteromonadales; family Alteromonadaceae; genus Alteromonas; species Alteromonas sp. 4NS20-0143. Next base: position 133,332 of record NZ_BAAJLR010000001.1, on the reverse strand, counting down.
CTAGGTTAAGTACTGTTTCTTTACCAAGATAGTGGTCAATGCGGTAAATCTGCTTCTCGTCGAAGTACTCTGCAACTTGTTCGTTGATTATTTTCGACGACTCAAGATCATGACCAATTGGCTTTTCAAGTACAACGCGTACGCTTGAATCAATAATTTTGCAGCTGTGCAAACCACGACAGATATCACCATAAATAGCAGGCGGTGTTGCTAAATAACACACCATGGTACGAGATGGGTCTACATGGTCGTCTAGCACACAGTAGCTGTCGACATTTTTCATATCAACACACGCGTAATGAAGGCGAGCGCGCATTCTTTCCCATGTCGCTTCACACAGCTCTTTTTCGCCAAACTTGACTAAGTTTGTATGCACTTCTTCAATGTAATCTTCCAAAGACATATCATGGCGAGCAACACCCACAATAGTGGTTTCAGGGTGCATTAAATTCGCTTTTTCAAGCTGATAAAGTGATGGCAACAGCTTGCGTCGTGAAAGATCCCCAAGTGTACCGAAGAGTACAAAATCACAGGGTTCGTAGGAATTATCCATTACCATATTCGTCGACCTTTTAAATGTGGTTTTAAGTGCCGTGTTGGTTCTTTATTTACAACACTAACGACTATTATTACCGTATAGTTAACACCAAATGTAGTAAAATTACAACTTCTACAAACTATACGATGAGATTCTTTACTTTTCGATGATATAGACCCCTGTCTATTACCATTTACAGTACAAAAAATGTTAAAAAATTACATTTTTCTTGTCACAGCTTTCACATTGGGTACTATTAGGGTGTACCTTACAATAAACCGAGCCAATTACTTGCCGTATCTGTATGAACATTTTAGAAAAAATAACTCAAAACAAAGCTGCGTTTAGCAAATCAGAAAAGAAAGTTGCTGAGATTATACTTGCTAATCCTCAAACTGCCATCCATTCAAGTATAGCAACCTTAGCTAAAATGTCGGATGTCAGCGAGCCAACTGTGAATCGATTTTGCCGCAGACTAGATACTAAAGGCTTTCCGGACTTTAAACTCCATTTGGCGCAAAGTCTCGCAAACGGTACGCCCTACGTGAACCGTCATGTTGACGAGAACGACAGCCCAGACGAATATACCAACAAAATCTTTGAATCGACAATGGCTTCTTTAGAAGTAGCGAGACAGTCGATAGATGTCAATGTGGTCAATCGCGTTGTTGATTTGCTTACTCAAGCACAGAAGATTTCTTTCTTTGGTCTTGGTGCATCGGCCTCTGTAGCTCACGATGCGTTAAACAAGTTTTTCAGGTTTAACGTGCCCGTTGTTTACTTTGAAGATATTTTGATGCAGCGAATGAGCTGTATGAATTGCTCGGCTGGGGACGTTGTGGTGCTGATAAGTCACACAGGTCGCACTAAAAGCTTGGTAGAAATTGCGCAGATATCGCGAATGAACGACGCCACCGTTGTTGGCATAACATCAGCTGATAGCCCACTGGCGCAGGAGTGCAGCTACGTATTATCGCTAGAAGTACCTGAAGACACCGACATGTACATGCCAATGGCATCGCGCATTGCACAGCTGACCCTCATCGATGTGCTTGCTACCGGATTTACGCTTCGCCGTGGTAATAAATTCAGAGAAAATCTAAAACGGGTGAAAGATACACTGCGTGGTTCTCGTTACGAAAAAAGGGATGGCTAGGGGTTACGCCTCTTTCTTCGCTCTTTTCTCTATCAATTATTTTCCATGCCCTTCTCTTTTACTTATACATGACTGACGCTTGCGTGTAAGCGTCAGTAACCTATACTCAAACGTTACCGCGATTATTAATCTGTTTCTCGCAAAATAGAGGAAAGTTAACGACAACTGGTCAAGCCAGTGGGGAGTTTTTCTTTCTTCCATTCACATTTTTGTCAAAATACTCTACTATTCTGTAATAAAATTACGTAAAGCGATTACAGCGCTCATTGTGTTGAAAGATCAGCTTTACCCATCTTTTCTATAAAAGAAGCAGCGACGGAATCCCATGACCAGAAGAACCAAAATTCTTGCCACATTAGGCCCCTCAACCGATTCACTTGAAAAAATTAAAGAACTTATTGCTGCCGGAGCAAACACGGTCCGCATGAACTTTTCTCACGGACAAGCAGAAGACCACATTGAGCGCGCAAAACGTGTTCGTGAAGCGGCGAGAAGCCTGGGTAAATATGTGGCAATACTCGGTGATTTGCAGGGACCTAAAATTCGCGTTGCCCGATTCCAAGAAGGCGCCGTTAAATTACAGATTGGTGCAAAGTTTGTATTAGACGCTGAACTTGAGCGAGATGAAGGCACAGTTGATCACGTAGGCATAGATTATAAAGCACTACCTGATGATGTGTCTGCTGGCGATATTCTATTACTGGACGATGGACGCATACAGTTAAAGGTAACGGGTGTAGAAGGTCGAAAGGTAATTACAGAAGTTACCGTTGGCGGCAAGCTGTCTAATAATAAAGGCATTAACCGCCAGGGCGGTGGTTTGTCAGCTGAGGCCTTAACAGAAAAAGATAAGCAAGATATAAAAACGGCAGCGCTCATTGGCGTAGACTACCTTGCCGTATCATTCCCACGCAGCGGCGCTGATCTTAATTACGCTCGCGAACTTGCTGAAGCAGCCGGCTGCTATGCAAAAATTTGCGCAAAAGTAGAGCGCGCAGAAACCGTTGCGACTGACGACGCCATTACCGATATTATTAGCGCCTCTGACGCTGTCATGGTTGCCCGTGGTGATTTGGGTGTTGAAATTGGCGATGCAGAACTCGTTGGGGTTCAGAAGAAACTTATTGCTCGCTCACGTCAGCTCAATAAAGTGGTTATCACAGCGACTCAAATGATGGAGTCTATGATTGATAGCCCTATGCCTACTCGTGCAGAAGTTATGGATGTGGCTAACGCCGTATTAGATGGTACAGATGCAGTTATGCTATCAGCTGAGACAGCGGCGGGAAGTTTTCCTATTGAGACTGTTCAAGCTATGGCACGTGTTTGCGAGGGAGCTGAAACTCACCCTAGCGTAAAAATTTCCAAACATCGCATGGATCAGCAGTTTTCATCGACGAGTGAGTCTATAGCGCTATCTGCGGTTTATGCTGCGAATCACTTGCCAAGCGTAAAAGCAATTGTAGGATTGACAGAAAGCGGAACCACGCCGAAATTAATGTCTCGAATTACTACATCACTGCCAATTATCGCCATGTCTCGTCATGAGGGCACGCTGAACGCAATGGCCCTCTATCGCGGTGTTAAGCCAGTATTTTTCGACTCGTCTAACAGCGAGCCAGGCAAACTTAAGCACGACGTTGTAGCTTGTTTAAAAGAAAAAGGCTTAGTGGAGAGCGGTGATAGTATTATTTTGACCTACGGCGATGAAATGGAAAAAGTCGGTGCGACGAATACACTTAAAATTGTAGATGTTGAATAACTAGAAAGATTAACTCTAGAGAAACAAGCTTAACGCCCGTTTTGAATAAGCGGCCTTAAGAAATCGGCAATGAATGAGTATTTTGCCAAATAGCTAAATAGCTAAATAGCTAAATAATTAGCACAAAAAAGGGGCGCAAGCCCCTTTTTTATCAATATAACTAAGTAATTAGTTCATCGCTGTTTTTGTTACAACCTTGAGATTGTTTTCAACGTTCTTCACGTCAGAGGCGTTTTTCGCAATCTCTACCGCTAAGTCTTCCTCAGCATCAGAGTCTACGGTGCCCGTAAGCACAACATTGCCGTCTTCAACGTCTACGTCGATGTCAAAACCTGAAATATCAGAGTCCATCAGCAAACGAGTCTTAATTACTGTGGCGATTTTCGCATCAGTCAATTCGCTTGTACCTTCATCGACGCCGTCTTCAACGTCGTCAGACATATCTGAGGTCATTGAATCCATGTCAGAGTCTTCGATAATTGTAAGCTTATTATCTACTGACATGACGCCGTCGATATTAGCAACTAACTCTTCAGCGAGCTTTTTGTCCACTGAGTTATCGACTTTACCGGTTAAAATAACGTCTCCGTTTTTTACGTCGGTATTAATATCAAAAGAATCTAGGTTACCATTGAACAGCAGCGTAGCTTCCGCTTTGCCATCAATCCATGCGTCTTTGGCACCTTTTTCCCATGCGTTATCTGTTTGGCTATCTGAATTCATATCACCTGCAACAGCAGCAGTAGACAATGATGTAGCAACAATAATAGATAGTATTGTACGTTTCATAACATTTCTCCTTTGTTGAAACTCACAAGATATGTTGCTAAGTTCATGCCAACGCAGTAAGCACTTGTTATATATGGCTTTATTTAAATCCAATTACAAATAGGAACGATATATTTGCAAAGTTTGCTTACTTTCAAGCAATTTTTACTGATTCTCATTTAGATTAATGCTGAGTTGATAAACTCACCTATTTATCTCAAGCAGCTATATAAGCGCTTATATAGCGAACTCAAGCGCCTATATAGCGAAGCATATCCTTCAATATAGATGAGTGTTGGGTGTACAGGTTGAATTCTGAATATTGCACTGAGGTATTAGAGTTCTTAGTACATCAAGTCGCCGAAGGATCTGTTCATAGAGATAAGATGTTTTCGACATTAGTCAGTGTGGTTATAGGGTTTATCACAGTTGTACTGGTAAGATGAACCCAGTAGAGTAATTTAACCAAACGCATTTTTTGCGGATGTTCACACTCAAAGGCACGCATTTAGCATGTGCGGTTGAGCACTTGCACAAGTTGCATCACTTTGCATAGAACAGACATAGCTTACCTCAGCCTTAAGCCTATGTGAGTCTTAAACAGTTAATATGGATATTTAATGGACATTTTTCTTGTATCACTTTCGGTATTTTTTATAGCAGTTAGCGCTGCACCTTTACTGCCATCGTCTCATTGGCTAGTAAGGGTCTGGGAATTTCCAAGGTTACAACTCGCGGTGTTAATTACTGCGGTACTTATCACCCTACTCTGCTATAACGATCTTTCACTGCCTTTTTGGCTGCATGCTGCACTTGTCGCAGGGTTAGGCATAAGTTTACTGTATCAGGCTATTTGGATTTTTCCTTACACTGGGCTTTATCGCAAAGAAGTACACTGGGAAAGAAACCCGCAAAAGCAGCGTACGATAAGCATTCTTTCCAGTAACGTTTTTATGCCTAACAGCAATTATCAAAAACTTATCGACCATATCAACAATAAAAAGCCCGACTTTGTAGTCACCCTGGAATCAAATGAAAAGTGGGAGCGTGCGTTAAAGCCTATTGAAAAAGACTACCCATACACGCAGTTTTGCGCCTTGGAGAATCTTTACGGTATGCATTTGTACAGCAAGTATGAATTTGATGAGCACACGCTTCGCTTTATAGTGGAAGATGATGTTCCGTCGGTAAAAATAGCCATAAAGGTTGATGGTGAGCGTGTCATTCTTCAGTTTCTTCATCCCAAACCGCCTAGCCCCACAGAAAATGAATATGCTCGCCCAAGAGATATTGAACTTAATATAGTAGGACAAGAAGTGGCGCAGACGGCGGGGCCTATCATCGTTGCGGGAGATTTAAACGATGTGGCATGGTCGCCTACGACTCGCAAATTTAAAAAGATAAGCGGACTTTTAGATCCTAGGGAAGGACGCGGCTTTTACAACACATTTCACGCTCACTACCCGTTAATAAAATGGCCGCTAGATCACGTCTTTCATTCTTCACACTTTGCGCTAGTAGACCTAGAGAGGCTCTCTGATATTGGCTCAGATCATTACCCACTTTACACCGAGCTTGTGCTTAAAGAGGCGAATGAAAAGTAGGACCAAAGCGGTTACAAGGACTAAAGCCAAGCTCAAACCAAATAGCTCGCATACAAAAAAGCCCCCAATTTGGGGGCTCACTCATTACAACCTGTCAGTGAAGTAACGTTGCGTGCTGGCAGCGCTTGTGTGAAAGGGCTTATGGGAAAGCGCTCCGATTTACATCTTATGACTTCGCTGAGGCCGACTTTTTCGTGCACCACATAACGCTTTCACACGCATCTTCACGGCGTTTAAAATGTGCGAGTCCTACCAATTTTCCTTCTCGCGGCCACACTGCTTGTTTTAAAACTTCATTATCTTCAACAGTGAGGTGTTCACTGCGTAGCTGAATTTCTACCGCTTTTTTGTTTGGTTTTATTAATGTGGGTATCGCATCCACAATTAATGATTTATCAACGCATATGTATTCTCGTTTAACGGGGTCGCGAACAACGCCAATAACGTTGTCGTCGCTGATAATTGCAGGCCACCCCTCTGAAATTCGGCTTTGGCCGAACATGATAAGCGTAAAGGCAACCAATACAAAAAGTGTTAGCCCAACAAACTGGGTACTCAGGTCTGGGGCCACAATAACAATTACAGCAACCACCGCAGCAAAGAATATCCAACCGCCAAACACTCTGCGCATGGCGTTAGGTGAAATACCTGAAATAACATCGACAAGGCGTAGCGTTTGCTTGTCGTAGTGTCGAAGTTCTACAGAGGACTGGGATGACACAGAATTAACCACCATTAATAAGAAAATAAAAGTAAAAAAGATGACCCTTTAGTTTTACGTGTGAGGCATAGCTAAAGGTTAAAAAAAGGCTAATACATCGATAATACATCGATAATACATGGGTATTACACTGGTATTAAATGCATATAATCTAAAAAAATAACTTTAATAAGTTATTGAAAAATAATTACTTAACCATTGTTGTTAGATTACCAAATAACCCTTCTATCGCATAGCGTTAATCGTGTAAATAAAGTGAAAAACCCTATCCTGTAGTGATGTGGATATTTGCCTGTAATTTTTACCCTTTTATTTACAAAGATGCGCAACGCATCTCTACACTTCAAAGCAAAAAAAGACAAAAAACCATATAAAACAATTAATTAAACAATGGATCGACTATTGCTTATCTAGTGCTAAGAATCAGTCGTTTAAGACGAAAGTATAAGAGCACATCCAGTTCACGCTCTTATCCGGTAAAAGCCTCCTCTTATAGCGATGAAAAAGGATAGTTTAAATGAATGCACCAGTAAGTGTGATAACGATAGTGAAGAACAGAACCGAAAAGCTCTGCAACCTCATTTATCAGCTTGAGGCATGCAGCCCTACTCCTGATGAGTTACTCATTGTATGGATGACACCACCGTCTGATTTATCTTTAATCACAAGCGACAAGTTCAACATTGAACATAAATTTGTCAACCAGGAAGAGCTCCCAATTGCGAAGGCAAGGAATAAAGGAATGTTCGATGCGAAAAACGACCTGTTAGCGTATATCAGTGTCGACACTATTTTTTCGCCGGCATGCCTTAAAGAGGCGGTATCAACATTCGCTCCATCATCAATTATGAGAGCTCCGGTGCGCTTTATTCCAATCACCTCTCGCAATCAACCGTATGCTGAGCTTTTACATACCAAAAACGAAATTAGTACAGATAAACCTTTTTCTGTAACACAAACAAGCGACACTTCATTTAACGACGCTTTACCGAAAGCGAGTTTGCTAAAAAATACAGGGTCAGTAGACAAACAGGACAATAATCATGGAAAATTTAGTAACGATAGCAGTGCTTCTGCAATGTTTTTTATACGTAAGGCAGACTTTGAAAAAACCAACGGCTTCGATGAAACCTACGACGGTTACGGGCTAAACGACGAAGACTTCTTCACCCAGTGCCGCAATGTGGGATTATCACTTACCGACCATCCTTCCATTGCTTTCTCTCCCGCACGTGACCTCACACGATGCCCCGTTAACCATCTATTAGATTTTGTCCATAACGCACAAGTTTTTCGTGAAAAATGGGGGCTTTATCCCCGTAAAGATATTCTTTGTGCCTATGCCGATAAAGGATTAATCAATAAAGACTTTGAACACAGTAGTATTCGTGTGGTTCGCTTGCCAAGCGAAGATGAACTCTTTGAAAGCAAAAAAGCGCTAGCACCAATTGATAAACCTAAAAAACTGGAGCGCAAGGTAAAAAAGCCCTTTAATAAGGTGCTTGCTGAGTCTAAAGCGCCTTTTGCATCGCCAGCTGATAGACCTAAAGGTAAGTCGAGGGCTTTGAGGTTCTTACATGGCACAGAGAGGAAGTCTGCCTAGTTGAGTCGTACACAGAAATAGTTAAAGTGTTATTCCCCCTACTTTTTCTCCGATTTTCTCTAATTTCCTAAGCTTGTCTATAAGATTAAACAGCTGACAAGTTGCACATAAAATGTGTGTCTATTACATTGTAAGGTAAGGTTTGCCGAATGCGTTTGTAATGACCATAAAGTCTCAGTATATTTTTGCCCTTTTGCTTACTGCCACCGCAGTTTCTCTATCCTTTTTTATCATTAACGATTTATTGAGCGACCAGCGTCAAGATGCAGAAATAATCAATATTGCCGGCCAGCAGCGAATGCTTTCTCAAAGAATTGCGTTGTTACAGTCAGCCACTAATTTGTGTGGCAGCACGCAGACCAAAAGCTATTTAGCATCCTCATTAGATAAGCTCGAAAGTAACCACGCAAAACTCATCGCCCTTGATAATTTATCAGCCGCACACAAAGACTTATATTTTGGGAATGTAAACCTCGATAAAGCCGTTAATACCTATGTAAAAAGCGGCAGAAACAAACTTGCGAATGCATCTAGTACAACCAATGCAATGAGTGAAGTCAGTGAAAGCAATAAAGAATGCTCCACAGCACCTTTGCTAAACGCATCAGTTCAACTATCTGCTTCATCTTCGATAATTGCAGATTCCACGCAACTTCTTAAGCACTTAGATATGGCCGTCACCTTATTTGAAAACGAGGCCAACGCCCGTGTGAACAATGCAGAAAATTTTGCGCTGTATCTTTGGTTAGTAACCTTACTACTGCTTATTATTGAGGCGGTATTTGTTTTTACGCCAATGGAAAAGCAAATACGTCGTTCATTAGCCCGTCTCACTAAACTGAAGAACGTGGCTATGGAAGAAGCAGAGAACGCAAAACGGGCAAGCCAAGCAAAGTCCGACTTTCTTTCTAGCATGAGCCATGAACTGCGAACGCCGATGAACGGGCTTTTTGGGATGATTGAACTCGCCATTGATACGCCTAGTAAAAGCAATATCTACCTTAAAAAAGCGAAGAGTTCAGGTAGGCAGCTACTCTCTCTTATCAACGATATCCTCGATATTTCAAAGATTGAAGCAAACAAAATTAAAGTAGAAAAAGTGCCTGTCGATCTGCTTCAAGTGTTAGATGACGTAGTGTCGTTGCAACGTGTTTTCTGCCAAAAGAAAGGGCTCGAGTTTCATTACCATAAAGAGGCTAGTCTTCCCCCCATTATCGAGGGCGACGTGACTCGTATTTCACAAATTCTTCATAATCTACTGAGCAACGCAATTAAGTTTACCTCATCCGGCAGCGTTTCATTGAATGTGAGTCACGCCATGTCGGGCGATTCACTTTTACTCACGTTTGATATTATCGATACTGGGATTGGCATAGAAGAAGGTGTCATTGACAAAATTTTTCAAAAGTTTGAACAAGCCGACCAAACCACTACCCGCCAGTTTGGCGGAACGGGGCTTGGTTTAAGCATCGCAAAACAGCTGTCGCTGCTGATGGGTGGCGATATAGACGTGCGCTCAGCGGTAGGAAAAGGGACGACCTTTTCATTTACTATGAACACACAGGAGGCCCGTTTACCGCCCATGTCCGTTCAGTCTAAAGCAAATATTCGCTGTGCCATCATCGACGACTTACAAACGAGTAGAGAATATCTGGCCCATATATTGGCTTCTCTGCATATTGAAGGTACCTGCTATTCTTCGGCCAGCGACTTTTTAAACCACACGCCTTTTGACTACGACGCTATTATCGTCGATTTAGCAATGCCGGACGTAAGTGGTTTAGACCTCATTGAACAATTGAAACACAGTAAGCACAGTGCCCTGCCTAAGATAATTGTAGTGTCCGCGGAATTAGAAAGGCTAAACGGTCAGGACACGCTTACGGAAGTGATATGGCGTTCACACGCTAAGCCCATCAATAGACGTGAAATAGAACAAGATTTGCGTAAATTACTTGCCAGCCCTTCTCCTATTTCTGAAACGCCAAAAACTAAGGTAAAGAAAAAACGCATACTGCTAGCGGAAGACAATGAGATTAACGCGGAAATTGTCAAAGCACTTTTACAGCAAGAAAACTTCATTATTTTGCACGTTAAAAATGGGCAAGACGCCCTTGAGGCCTGTATCAAGCATACCTTTGACCTCATTCTCATGGATTGCAATATGCCGGTGATGAGTGGTATTGAATCTTCCATATCTATTCGAGCCACTTTAGACTTAAAAACACCCATTATTGCGTTAACAGCGAACGCATTCACCGAGGATAAAGAGGAGTGTTTGGCGGCTGGCATGAACGACTTTCTTACCAAACCTATAGACAAAGACACCCTAATTACCTGCATCAAAAAGTACCTAGGTGAATGACCTAGCCTTAATGCTTAACATTACCCCATTAACCCATTAACCCATTAACCCATTGCACCTTTACCAGAGTTTTATTCTTAGCATTATAGCTATTGCTCTGGCTTGCACATCAGCTAGAGCAATAGCGTAATGGTTAGCATCATGTTACTGATACTCAACTTCCTCACTGGTATAGCCCGGTGCAATAGCAAGATTGTCTGTATTTGCCAAGCTTGCCTGATTTTTCAGCCACAATTGATATTCACCTGTTCGCAGACTGGCTAATTTAGTGCAATCCACGTTCCACCTTCTGAGCAAATACCCCGCCATTGCAGCACGAACTTGAAGTACCAATACGCCTTCTTCCATGGCGTAGTCTAGCTCTATCGCAGTAGGGTATTTGATATTTTTAGGGTGAGGAACAATTTCAAGGGGAATCATTCTTTGCCACGCCTCGTCACAGTCTTTGAGCTCATTTTCATTAGGTGTATCTTTAACCGTAACCTTGCTAATACGGGTTAATACAAAGTCTCGAAAGCTCTGAGACTTTCTATCAAATGCGCGAACATGCCACCGCTGCCCGTTATCAACAATACTATGGGGAACCAGCTCTCGCGCGCCAGAGCCGCTTGAAAGCGACGTATAAATCACGCTCATGGCTTTTTGATTCACAATAGCTTGCACTACTTTAGCCACGACAAATATATCTGGCACGTTAAGGGACGATGCGCTTTCAACGGGAAAATGAATATCACCGATAGCATCAAAGCCATCTGAAATATCATTGGCTAATTTGACTAACGTACGTCTAGCATCGTGCTCGAAGAGTGGCAAAAAGGATTCTGTTTGAAAATACCGCTTTTCTTGCGCTGAATACACCAAGTTGTCAGGCGCTAACTCTTTGTACAACGTAAAGTCTCGAGAGCCGGCAGACAGCCCCACTTCGAAGCGCTTAATAAGGTCTTGTCGATGAATAGCGCCTTTAAATAAGAGGCAAAAATCGATGTAAGCCAGTCGCTGGCGTTGTGAAAAAGAGATGGTATCTAGCATTAAAGCGCCTCATTATTTTCGACAGAGTATTTTTACAGGCAAAGCTATTTGTTAACGCATTCACAATAGAGATTACAAAATAAGCGTTACGGGCTAACCGCTGTAAGAAACGTGTTCTTTTAGCCAGTGTGGTTCATTTTAAGCCGCGTGTAAATATAAACTTTAATCAGGCAGGGTATTCGCAATGAGTGTTTACTGTGAGTTGGTTTTGCGGGTCGGTTAGTGTAAATCGGTTAGTGTGTGACGGACATCATGTCGGCACGTGCAATAAAAAAGCACCTTTCGGTGCTTTTTTCTAACTGCTAGCAAACAGCGCTGCCTGCTATGTATTTCTGATATAGCTACTTGGCGTAATTAGCAAGAAACTTATCAAAGTCACTTTGAAACGCTGTTTTTAAGCGAAGGCACTGTTGAGATTCGTCTTGCATAATTTCAACACCTCGCGACATACCTTCGTAACGGTCTTGAATCTTGCTATAAAACGTGTTCGCCATGGCAAGGTTTGTTTCAGAGCAGCTTAAAGACACAAATTCAGGCATGCGCGCTACGTGATAGTCTGGCATCTTCTTAATCAAGGCGTCAGCGTTATTATCAAGCCACTGATACAACAAGGTATGATCATCAAGATTTCTTGCCACCCGAGCAACCATATACATGGTGTTTGCTGGTGTTATCTCATTGGTTAATGCCAAGTCTAACATCTTGAATACAGATTCCTTGTCGTCAAAACGCATGGAATAAATCAGCGTACTTTTTACGTTTGGCAACTGCGCTTTTTTAAATGCACTTACCACATCGTTAAACCATTTGGCGTTATCTTTATCTGCACTATTTTTTGTCGCAATAGCAATGGCAGTTCCGGCAAGGCCAGAAGAAACACTTGTTGTATCGTCGATGTACTTTTTAGCGAGCACGTTACTCTTCTCAACCAAGCTATCGCTATCGGCATACATACCTAGAAAGCCATACAGCTGGTTGCGAAGGCGAATAATGTCTGTCGAATCATCATCTGCCTGAGTAAGGCTCAGTGAATCTAATAGCGGCATATAATTTTTAGTAAGCAAGGTAGCATACGCATCGCGATTGCTATCATTAACTAAGTAATCAAATTCTTGCAGTACACCTACAGCTGCGCGAATAACGGCAGGGTCTTCGTCAGCACTTAATGCATTGAGTACTTTCATCACACTATCAACACCAACCTCATCAGCATTTAACAGCGCTTGGTAGTTATACAACACGTTTTTCTTTTCACGCTTGTTCAGTACCTCAATATTTGCCAGTAAATTGTCTAACTGCGCAGGCGAGACAGACCAGCGAAAATAGCCTGTGGCATTGTCATTAGGATACACCCAGTCAGCCTCAGCTAGCTGAGGAAGCGTTGTAGTGGTTTTGTCGATAAACACAACCTCACTTTTCATTTCGCCGTTTTGTTGGTAGGTCAACTTAAGCGGTATGGCCCACGTTTTTTCTTCTACCGATGCACCAGCAAAATGGAAGCGAGACTGAGTGACCTTACCGTCTTCTGTAATATGAATGATGGGGTAGCCTGGCTGTTCTAAATAGGCTTTCATCATTGCGCTTAAATTAAAGTCGGATACGCCATCAAGCGCTCGCCACAAATCACCAGCTACCGTATTACCCCATGAATGGGTTTTCATGTAATTACGCACGCCCTCACGGAAGCTGTCGGTACCGATTAGCGACTCAATCATTTGCAAAATTGATTCGCCTTTTGAGTAATTAAGCCCCAAACCATCCATAACGTCTGGCTGACGTTTCACTACTTTTTTCACGGGCTTTACCGTTGGGCTTGCATCTGCACCAAAAGCGCCTTCTTGAACAAGGCGATCGGCATAGTTTAACTCAGGATATAACGTCTTCATTGTGTGACTTGCAACCCATGAAGCAAACGCTTCGTTTAGCCACAGGTCGTCCCACCAGGCCATGGTCACTAAATTGCCAAACCATTGGTGGGCAAGTTCGTGCGCAATCACATTAAGTGGGCCAGAGCGCTCAGTAACACTTGGGTTATCAGCTAAAAGCAATAGGCTATCGCGATAGGTAATTAGACCCACATTTTCCATAGCGCCATGTGTGAAGTTAGGTACAGCCACAAAATCCATTTTTTTGTATGGATATTTGATGCCAAAGAAATCTTCTAAAGACGTCAGTATTTCTGGGGTGTGCTTGATAACAAACTTCGTTTTGTCGATATAGCCTTTTGGCACATAAATACGACCTGGCACAGACAACCCTGTCATCTCAGTGCTATCAAATGGGCCTACTGTGTAAGCGATAAGGTAGGTCGGCATAGGCTTTGTTTTTTCAAACTGAACGGTTTTCAAACCACCGCTTACCGACTCTTCAAGCACAGGCGTATTTGATACCACTACCTGATGGGCAGGCGCGCTAATGGTCATTTGATATGGAATTTTAAAAATAGGCTCATCAAAGCTTGGAAACGCTTTTCTAGCGTGCATGTCTTCAAACTGGGTAAAGATATAATTGTTTTCTTCAAAACGAGACAGGTACATGCCGTCTGACGACGTGTTTACATTGCCTTCAAACGCAATTTTAAGCGTGTAGTTGCCAGGCTTGATAACGTTCTCAGCCGTCCCCCAATTAATATCATAGTCACTTTCCATAACGCTTAGCGACAACGATTGCTCAGCGTTGACTAACGCAGCAGACGTAATGGATAGATCGTGCTGATAAAAACCTACTTTTTGAGTCGGTGAATTGACAACAACGTCAATCTCCGTCGTCCCCGAGTACGATGGTTTATCCGGGTCGACATTTAAGTGAATACGTTGAAAGGTGGGGCTTACTGACGATGGCAGACGATACTCAACATCGACTGCGTTAGCAACATCGGCTGCGTTAGCAAAACTGCTCAATAGCATGTTTAATGTGAGCAGCACCGCTGCCGTATTAAACAGCGCAGTTATTCGTTTCATTATAATTATTCCATGTGTGAAGCAGTGCGATATCGCCGCTGCAATGTTTTTTCCACTGCATAGAATAAAAGGGAACAAGGACTACGGCAATGCCAAGCTGTCATAATCAATAATGAAATTGTTACCGTTCGTTTCAAGCCTGACAATTGGTAGATTCGTCGCAAATAGTTGATTGAGTCAATGGCTTAATTGAAAAGGCCTTAGCGGCCTCTCCTTAGAAACGGTAGCGCCTAAGCTGCGCTTGCATTTGTTTAATTTGATCAACCAACTCATTGCAGCTTATTGCCACCTCGGTGGCATAGTTTCGATTGGCATCACCAACGGCCTTAATACTCTCAACCCCTTGAATAACGTTTCTTGCCACCTCCTTTTGCCCTTGTGCAGTATGCGAGGCCTCTTGGTTTAATCGAGTAATTCGAGCCACTGCACCTAGTGCTTGTTCCAGTGAGACTCCTGCATTTTTAGTGACTTCAAGGGTATTATAAGCCGTATCTTTATTGCGATTCATTTTTGATGCGGCTTCTCTGCTACCTTGTTGTAAACGTTCAATCGTAATGCGAATTTCTTCTGTCGATGACTGCGTTCTGCTTGCCAAAGAGCGAACTTCATCAGCTACAACAGCAAAGCCTCGTCCTTGCTCACCCGCCCTAGCCGCTTCAATTGCCGCGTTTAATGCCAGCAAGTTTGTCTGCTCGGCAATATTGCGTATCACTTCCATCACGCCGCTAATTTCTTCACTGGCTTGCGCTAACTCATCAATGACTTTAACTGACTCATCAACATCATTAGCCTGGGCTTGAATATCATCGATAGTTTGCGCAAGCACGCTTACGCTGGTTCTGGTGTCGCTATCTGCGGCTGTGGCAGCTTCACTGGAACTGGTAATACTGGCAGAGACGTTGTCAGTATTTTCTTGCAGGAGAACGATGGCTGAATCAATTTTATCGGTTTCTAAAGAAAGTAACGACACTGACTCGCTAGACTGCTCTGCGGTTTTGTTAAGCAACTGTGATTTAGTCAGCATACCGCCGGTTGTGGCATCTACGTTTTGCAATGTCTCTTGAAGCTGGCCTAATAGTTGATTAAAGGCTCTAGCCATTTGCCCAAACTCATCACCCCTTTTGCCTTCAAACCTAAAAGTAAGGTCGCCTTCGCCAGAGGTTAAGTTTGTTACCACCGCAATAAATTCCTCTAGGGGCCTACCCACTATGTATTTAACGAGCAACCATATCGTAATAAGTACACCTGCACTGGCCACCAGTACTTTTGCAATCACCGCAAAAACAGCCGCGCTTATGAGCGACGATTTTTCACTTTCCGACGCGACCAAAATAATATCGTAGCCCCACGCTTTAAAAGGCACGATCGTTGTCGACCATTTATCACTATTACTGAGTGCAGACTGCACTGTTTGCTCATTGACATGAGACGAGTGCATGCGAATATTGCCCTTACCATCTCTCAAGGCGACGAAGCCTTCATCAAGAAGGTGGCTTTTCTTAATTGCATCCTCGAGCACGTTTAAATCTGCAGAATAGCCTACATACCATATGCCAATAACACGGCCTTGGGCGTTGAACATGGGCTCATAGCCAGTGAGATAAGGGCTACCTAGAATATCTACCGCACCATAATAGGCCTGTTGTTGCTCTATTTGTTTTATAGCCTTACCGGATGGAGCGAGCTTAGTACCGATAGCTCGCGCACCGTTTTTAATAACGTTGGTACTGACCCGAATATAATCATTGCCCGTTTTACTGAATAAGGTGGCGGTACCGCCCATTACGTCAGTCAACCCGTCTACCAATGAAAAGTCGTTAGCTTGCGCTTGAGAACCGAGAAATAATTGTTGAGCTGGTGTATCTTTTACGGTGACAACCCCACCATGACTAGGAACGCCCAGCGCTTCGCCTCGCTGCTTGAGCAGCGACATACTGCTTTTTACTCGCTCCAGTACAATAGCGTCAGTAACGGTGAGAATATTAACGAGCCTGTCTGCTGTGTTTTGTTTTTGCGTTTCTATCTGCTTTACGACACTGGAAGACGTGGTGACTACTGTGATAATTGCGATAACCAAGGCTAATAAGGCGATGACAGAACTAATTGCTAATAAAAACTTACGCTGGATCGACATACAATTTTCGCTCGCTCATGAAGGTTGTTAATGCTAGTTGCTAATTATTGTTATTCAGGCACCTTCCCTAGTTAACGCACTCCATATACTTAAATTTAGGTAACTTTTTCCATAGAGCAAATTTTTTTATCATTTACTTCATATTCACCTTACCGCCAATCATTTTTAGAGAAGGAGTTCCTCGAATTAATGCATCTCGTGCAAATTGCTGTTCGCAGTTAGGGCATATGCCCTCTTCTTTTGTGAAGTCCTCAACTATTCGCTCTTTGAAACACTTAACCAACGCCCCTTTACCGCCTTTTTTGTATTTATAGAGTAAGGTTTTACACTTAGCACAATAGATCTGAACGGTTTTTTCCGGGGCTTTTTTTCGGGGTTTTGCCATCAATACCTCGCCAATACTCATTCTACGTTTTGCTACCATTGTACAATCGCAGCATGGTGTTATTTTCAGCTATACTTTAACAGACGTAAACACGACTCACTGTTTCTTTCCTTTATTGGCTAAACTGTTTTCAGACCATCTGAATGACGAGCGTTCTATAACGGATTTATTTACAACGATTAAAGGTAACCTTCATGAAATTTATTTTCGCACTGTGTCTTTTGCTTTCAACGCCTGTATTTGCTAGCACGGCTATCATCATTAATGCCAACAATGCTTCGGGCATTGACGTTGAAATGGTGAAACGCATTTATCTTGGTAAATCAAAGGCGTTTCCTGATGGGAGCAGAGCTATCCCCCTTACGTTTGAAACAGGTAATGGACTTCGAGATACATTTAACAAAGACGTACTTGGAAAGTCTGAATCTCAATACTCAGCCTTTTGGTCAAAACTTGTGTTCACGGGTCGAGGGACGCCGCCTGAAATGATTTCAAACGAAGATGAAATGCTAACGCTCGTTGCTACAAACCCGAACACTATCGGCTTCATTGATGAGAGCAAAGTTGATGGCTCAGTAAAAATTGTAGGCACGTTCTAGCTTTTGGTTCGATTAACTCGCCTGTTCAGTTTAAAAGAAATGCGCAGTACAGTGCCCCCTGTACTGCGTTTTGAGTCTTTCACCCTCGTACTAGCCCTCGTTCTAGCTTGGATATTCGGCAAGGTAATTTAAGTTAGTAAATGCAGTGATAACGTCCTTAGCAAAATCTACTCTCGGGTTAGAAAGTGCGCCCTTTTTCCACACTAAGTATAAATCATTCTCTGGACCAGGCTTGCCCAGCTGGATAAGCTCACCCTGCTTTATGCCTTGCTTGCAAAGGTAATCGGGCAATACTGAATAACCAACCCCAGACGTAACAATAGACGCGATAGCTCTTATATCTGGACAAATAGCTGCCACAGGCGAGTCGCATTTAGCATTAAACACATCAGCAAAGTAGCGGCGAATAAGGGGAAGTTGTTCATCGTAAGCGACCACTTTATGCGTATTTAATAGAGAAGCTGTAACCTCGCGCTCTCCTATCAACTTGCCCTGAACTCGGTTCATAACAAGGATTAGTCGCTCTTTATCCAGTTTTTGATATTCATACATAGTCGATTCTGGCTCTGAACCGGTAATAGCAAGCTCGGCCACGTCGTTTTTTAACAGGCCATAGATATCTGTTTTATTGCCGGTATGGACAACCAGGTTGACTCTATCGGCCTGCAGCAGATTGGCAAGTGTTGGCCCCGCCACAGAGCTGAGGTATTCAGCAGGCCCAGCAAGGTGCAGTGTACCGTGATCTGTAGAAGCTCGACTTCGAATGGACGCCACTTTTTGCTCAAGAATGTCGATGTGACTAGATACTTGAAGCGCCAAATCATCGGCAATTGGGGTTGGCTCCACGCCTCTCGCTTTTCGAACAAACAGCTCCTTCCCCACAATGGACTCCATTGCTTGAATATGCGATGTAACTGCAGGCTGTGACATATGTAGCCTCGATGCGGCTCGAGTAATGTTGCCACTGCGATACACTTCAACAAAGGTTTTTAACTGCGTAAGATATGACATCGACCTACCCATCAGATTATTGATGGCTGATACTAACTTATCTGACTTCTCGTGCCAATTAAACCTCCGTAAGATGTAGCCCATTGAAGCAATTGGCTTAAATCAATAAGGATTTTTTGTGAACAAGACACTACCGATATTATTACTTATCTCATCATCATCGCTATCGCTGAGCGCTTTCAGTCACGGGCACGGAAGCGGTGAAGGTCATGAAAGTCAGACTAATACCAAAGGCGAGGTACTGGTACTGCTATCAAGCGAAGATAGAATGCAGCTTGCAGAAGGTAAAACTGAGCCAACGGGGTATTATTTAAATGAATTTGGCGTACCCGCAAAAGCACTGGTCGACGCCGGTTACACTCTGGTATTAGCCACGCCGAAAGGCAATGCGCCCGCCGTAGACAGTAAATCGGTGATCCCGCAGTATTTTGGCGGTGACAGTGCCTACATGGAGCAAATACAACGCTTTGTTGCCTCTATTGATGGCATTGACGATACCCTATCGCTTTCAGAAGTCATCGATGCAGGTTTAAATAACTACAAGGGCGTGTTTATTCCTGGCGGCCACGCCCCACTTATCGACTTAGCCAACAACCCTGAAGTGGGTAAAATTTTGAGCTATTTTCATAATGCAGAAAAGCCCACCGCGGCAATATGCCATGGCCCAATCGCGCTTTTATCCGCACAAAACGACCCTGAAGCGTTTAATTCATCGCTTAAAAGCCAAGCCAATGCAGAGGCTGACGACTGGATTTACGCGGGTTATGAAATGACGATTTTCTCACAAGCTGAAGAAGAGTATTTTGAGAGCACCCTTACCGATGCAGGCTTACTTTACTATCCTTCCGATGCGATGAGCACCGCTGGCGGCGAAATGAGTTACGAAGAAATGTGGGCCCCTCACGTGGTTGTGGACCGCGAGCTAATTACGGGACAAAACCCTTTCTCAGACAAATTACTCGCTGAAAAGCTTATTAACCAACTGAATGAACAAGACTAATAAGGACGAAAAACTGACTATGCTTAATTTTACATTTAAAAATCAAACAGAAGTGCTTTTTGGAAAGGGCCAACTCAGTGAAGTAGCCTCTCGTTTACCGCACAATGCGAAGGTGCTATTTCTTTACGGTGGTGGCTCGATTAAAAAGAACGGCATTTACGATAAAACCCTAGAAGCACTTGGCGATGCCGAAGTTGTAGAGTTTCACGGTGTTGAGCCAAACCCGGAATTTTCGACGCTGATGAAAGCCGTTGAGGTGGCTCGTGAAAACAAGGTTAACTTTATCCTTGCTGTGGGTGGCGGAAGTGTAATCGACGGTGCAAAATTTGTCGCTGCTGCGGTTAACTTTGCTGGCGACCCTTGGGATATCTTAATTAAAGAAGCACCGTTTGAAAATCCATTACCTATTGGTGCCGTACTTACACTGCCTGCAACTGGCTCAGAAAGTAACGGTAATTCAGTGGTAAATCGCAAAGAAACCTCACAGAAGCGCGCGTTTTCATCTGAGTCTGTACAGCCGGTATTTGCAGTACTTGACCCTGAATTTACCTATTCGCTACCGATGCGACAGGTATCAAATGGTGTGGTAGACGCTTTTGTGCACGTTATTGAGCAGTACCTTACCTACTCAGTTAACGCGCCGTTACAAGACAGGTTTGCAGAAGGCATTTTGCAAACGCTTATTGAAGAAGGTCCTAAGTCACTAGCAACACCTACTGATTACGACGTAAGAGCTAACGTAATGTGGTCAGCGACAATGGCGTTGAATGGTCTTATTGGCAAAGGCGTTCCACAAGATTGGGGCACTCACATGATTGGCCATGAATTGACGGCACTTCACGGTTTAGACCATGCGGTAACGCTAGCTATCGTGCTACCGTCACTAATGTATGTGCAGCGAGACAGCAAAAAAGAGAAGATTTTGCAGCTTGGTGAGCGCGTATTTAATATCTCAGAACAAAATGAAGAAAAGGCGATAGATTTGACTATTAAAGCCGTTCAAGATTTCTTTGAAACAATGCAGGTCAAAACTCGCTTATCTGATTATGATATCGATAAAACAGCCATTGATGGATTGGTTGATAACTTAGAGCGCAACGGCCTAACAGCGCTTGGTGAGCACGGCGATATTGACCTAGTAAAGGCAAGAGAAATTCTCACGCTGGCAGCCTAACGCTTAAACTCCCAAGTTTTAGGCTAAGTGCGCTAAAGCGCTAGTACAAGTAGCGCACACGCCTAAGCTAGTAGATAAAGCGAGTAGGTATCAATAACGCGCTAATATGTAGAACAAATGAGTCTGCTTATTAGCGCGGGTTTGTGCTCTTTTTAATCCGCCTAGCCTTTGTTTTCCTCTTCCTTTTTTACCTCGTCTTCAAGAATCCATACTAGCCGCAGAATCCTCATAATCTGTTTTGGTCGCATTACTTTCTTGATTTTTGCCCCCTAACCGTTACTGTATTAATCAATATATGGGTTAGGACTATCATCATGTTGGATAGAAAAGCAGAGCCCTCTTCAGTAACATCAAGCGGTAAGATGATACTTGTGAAACAACAAAGGTTAGTGCAAACCTGCGTTATCGCGAGCGTAAGTTTATTTATCGCCCTTCTCTTTGCCCGTGGGCTTGCAGTTTATATTTTTTCATTCGGTCTGCTTTCTCTTGTGGCTACTACCTGTTTGTCGGTTTGGCGATATTCGAACCTATGTAACTACCTATTCTTAATATCAATCTCGCTTATGCTGTTCCTGTTGTCGATAACTGGCGCTGGTGTATTCGATCTGGCCATGCTGGGCTATCCAAGCGTGATCATCTTTTCTGCCATCCTTGGCGATAGACGTCTATTTTTAACCACGCTGACTTCAGTGCTATTGCAGTGTGTGTTGCTGGCTTGGTTGGCTATTGAAGGCGTGGTGGTTCCCCACGCCCCGTCAGTGACGTGGTCCCACGTCATATTTATCATGATTCTTTTTATATTCACTGGTTTCTGCGTGTACATCTTGGTACAAGACATCAGGAATCTGCTGCAGTCACTGCAAATAGAAAACACAAAAGCAGAAGAAAGCCGGCTTCAGGTACAGCACCTTGCACTGCACGATCCCCTTACAGATTTACCCAACCGCTTATATGGTGAGCGACTTTTTTCGACCATGCTGGGAAAAAACAACCCATCCCAGACTAAGCTGGCACTACTGTTTATTGATTTAGATAACTTCAAGCCTATTAATGATGCATTAGGCCACGCTGCAGGCGATAAGTTTTTACAAAACATTGCGCAAACCATTGGTCAGCATTTAAACGATGATCAGTGCCTCATTCGCTTCGGGGGTGATGAGTTCATTGTGCTGGCAGCCGGCATAACCGGTAAAAATCAAGTCGATGCGCTTTGCACAAACCTAATTGCGTGGTGCAGCACTGAATTTGAAGTATTAGAAGCCAAAATAGTAGTTTCTGCGTCAATAGGAATAGCCTGCGCACCAGACGATGGAACGTCGTTTAAGCAGCTTTGTCGTAAAGCCGATGTGGCCATGTACGAGTCGAAACGCAAAGGACGAAACCGGTTTGAGTATTATAATGCCGCACTCGATGAGCGCAGTGACGTGCTGTTTAACTTACTGCAGCAATTACGCCCTGCCGTATTACATAATAAACTAGCGGTGTACTACCAACCTTTAATTGCGCTCGAAACGGGAAAAGTGTGCGCTATGGAAGCCTTGGTAAGATGGCCGCAAGAAGACGGCAGTCTTATTTTCCCCGACCAATTTATTCCCGTTGCCGAAAGCAGCGGACTCATTAATCAACTAGGCGCATTTGTGCTCACAGAAGCCTGTGAATATTGTGCTTACCAACACAGTATTGGCAACAAATATTTATCCGTGGCGGTAAATCTGTCTTTTTCACAGTTTAGGGATAATTCACTTCCCGGTATTGTTAAGTCAGCATTGCAAAAAAGTGGCTTGCCTGCCGCATCTCTTGAACTTGAACTAACAGAAAGCATACTAGCAGATGATCACGGAAACATTAGAAAGCAGCTGGTACACATTAAACAGCTTGGCGTTCAATTTTCTATTGATGACTTTGGTACAGGCTATTCCAACTTAAACTACCTGCGAGCGTTTAACGCCGGAAAATTAAAAATTGATAAGATTTTTATCACTACTCTCGGCATCGACCAAAAACACGAAACCTTAGTGTCTGCCATCATTAATATGGCAAAGAGTTTAGACATGCAGGTTGTAGCAGAGGGCGTGGAAAACGAAGCAGCAAAAGCTAAGCTGATTGAGCTTGGTTGCGATATTGGACAAGGCTACCTTTGGAGCAAGCCCATACCAAAACATGAATTCGACGTATTGCTTAACTCCTGATAACACACAGCTTCACAAGTTAAGGCTTCACGAAATAAGGCCTGATGAAAAAGAGGCATCATACCAATCAATAAAGCGCCCTTACCTCCTCGTACATAATTTGAATTTAAGCGGTAGAAAATTCACTGTTATTGCAAAGCAGCGCTTCATGCCGACTTACTTCAACTAATGTAAAACCATATTATCCCCCACGCGTATATATTAATAAATATTGGGCAGGTTCTTTTAGATGAGTATTGTTATGAATGAGTCAGTAGTGTTAGTCAATTCGATGGGCAATATGGTTGGTACATGTGAGAAACTCCAAGCTCATCAACACGGTCTTCTTCACCTTGCCTTTTCACTGATGCTAGTGAGAAAAACCGAAAACGGCTTTGAACATTTACTACAACAAAGAGCCAGTGATAAATACCACAGCGGTGGCAAATGGAGTAATGCCTGTTGTTCTCACCCTCGAGAAGGGGAAAGGCTTGATAGTGCGGTAAAGCGTCGCGTTTTTGAAGAGCTAGGTGTTACCCATTTACCTAACCCTGAGTACGTTGGCGCAATGACATACAAAGCGTCATTAGATAACGGGCTTACTGAGCATGAGTACGATCATATTTTCGTTCAGTATTGCAATGACAACGACGTTGCTCTATCACCTAACCCTGATGAAGTCAGCGCCACTCGCTGGGTAAGCGAACAAGACATTAAGGCTGAGTTATCACAAAACCCACACAGCTATACTGCTTGGTTTGCAGATTTACTGAAGCGCTTTGTGAGTGCCAGAGAACAAAAGCCAACGCATGATGCCTAGCTATTGTGGTTACAAAGGTGTGTGAGCAACACATGGGGGCACGTTACTGCAAATAGTCCGATAAAGATAAGCGGGTAGTACACACTCAACGCTTCTGTTTCGATAAAATACCAATAGGCCACGCTAAAAATCGCAACAGTTCCTAGCATGGGAATAAGCGTGGCAACAGCCAGACTTTTGAAATTCATCTGCATTGTTTTTTGCACTAACACTGTGTGGTAAACAGAGTGAACAATACAAAAGTACAGCGTGAAAAAGACAAGGGGCGGCAGCACGCACGCGCACATCACAACAATAATCATGTTCTTCACAACTGGCGTCTCAATACTGTTTTTTAACCAATAAGCCAATACAATTGCAATGCACAGCACTGCTATCACCTGCATGCCTAACGGGATAATAGACGCATGGTAGGCGGGTAAAAAAAGCCATTCAAAAACATCTTCAAGACGCTGTGAGTACACCAACGATGGGGCTGTCACCACCACGGTACTAAGACACCATGCGGGTGTCGAACGTGTTTGCTGCCAGTCGTGCCTGAAGTGGGCAACCCCAATAGTTAAAAACACTAAGAGGCACACTGTTGGCAAAAACATCCATGCAAAAAACGCCATCGCCACTAATACGGTGTACACGCAAACAAGTAGGCTGAGCTTCACGGCATAGCTGAAGCGAAATTTTCCCATGTCTTGCTTGCTTAAAGACTTAAGCATAAGGATATCTAGTGCACCATGAGGCATTCCCATGATGAAAATTACAATGAGAGCCGCTATGCCTATCCCATCATTTGAAATGGGAAAGGCCGCGTACCAGGCTATACAAAGCACGATACTTGAAATTGCAAAATAATTAAAAAGCCGATGGGTATTCATTAGTGCTCAGGGGTAAAAAGCGCTTTGACAAACGGTCTAATCGGCATAGCCTTGATGATAGACAGTACGTCTGAAAAAGTAGCGTTCTCTGTCATAAAGCGGGCAAACACATCAGCACCCACATTTTTAGCCATTGCGTTGAAGAGCGTTGGGGACAGCGCCATGTTTTTTCTCATTACCTTCAAAAATAGAGAGTCTAATGCAGAGTATAGCGGCGATATAGGCTTGGCGAGAGATAGTTTGTTTTCACTGCAGAGGCTTTGGGCTGTTTTTTCCGCCCAACGCTGAATGGTTAAAAACGCGTAGCCAGACGACGCTCTAATCATATTGCCTCGCGCACCAATACTGTTCCAATTGCCTACCTTAACGGGGGCTATTCGTGTATCCATTGGCAGCACACCCTTTTCCCACTTTTCAATAACCACATCATTGCCATAATCACCATTATTAACTATTTTCTCACAGGCAGACTGCATATCGGCAAGGGATTCATCGCGCATTGAAAAGCGAGTTAGCTCAATAAGTGCATAATCTGAATCGAAGGGTAAAATATAGGTGAACTCAAAACAGCTTTCATCAGCGGTCATGTTTGACATCAGTGCGGCCTTTTTTGCGTTAAACGACTGAGTGGACGTTTTCACCCATGCACCAACAAAATACTGATTGATAGTATTACCTTCTGGCAGAGAGACGCCACACGCACTGTCAAACCCAAAGGCCGCTGAAACTCGCCGGCCGTTCAGCGCTAGCTCAACACTATTGGCGCTGGCCTGCGTATCGGCATGAGCATCGGCATGAGCATTGGCACCTACAGAATCAATCAACTCACTATCGGTATTCCACAGCCATTCTATGGTGGGCAGGCCTTTGAGCTTGTCAAAGGCGTATCGATAAAAATCTTCGGCCTGTAAGCAGCAGTAAGCGTGTTCATTTGATTGTGTACAGTGGTGATGTTCTTGACAGCCATTTGAGAATGACCATGAAAACCAACGGCGTTTAATTAAGTTATGTAGGGAGGAAGAAATATTTTGCTCGCCCCAGAAACACCATGTTTTTTGTGTTTCGGGTTTAGCGCGCTTTTCAACGACTAATACGTTTCCTGAGTAGCCTTGTTCTGTTAACGCTAAAAGCAGGGATATGCCTGATAACCCTGCCCCGCGGATAATAATGTCTACGTTATCATTAGTCATTAATTATGCTAGCGGGCTGCAGGTCGGTAATGGAGGCGTGAAGCACATCAATACTTGGTGCACGCTTTTCAGCAAATACAGGGTAGCCACCTCTCACCATTACAGAAGAGGCTATCAGTATTTTCTTGGGTAACCCTACCCGCGTTCTTCCTTCCCAATACGCATAGTTATGACGTGCCGCCAGCTTAATGCCTATTTCGCGGTACACTGAGGCAGCGATGGCAATGGCATTTCTGCTATTTTTAGGTAAGTACCTTAATCCTTGCCAACCACTATTATAGTAACACTCACTCAATGCCAGTAACCGCTTTGTGGCATCTATTACTTTTTGCTGCGTAGTAACGGAATTTTCCACAATATCTTCAGCAGACACATCGCACCAGCAGTGGGGAATATATCGTCTTCCCATCTGCGCATCTTCAAAAACGTCTCTTGCTATATTGGTAAGCTGCATGCCAATGCCGAGGTTGGTGGCATAAGGCAACCCTTTCTCTTCAGCGCCTAAAATGGGACACATCATTAGCCCCACTACGCCTGCTACCCGGTAAGCATACCTGATAAGGTCATCCTGCGCTTTAAAATCCACGGTGTATAAATCTTGTTTTACCCCCTCTATAAGCTGTATGGGAAGCGTCGAAGAAAAGCCGAGCTCACGCTGCAATGACAGAAAATCTGCCGTGTTTGCACATAATTCGGTGTCGGTTTCAATAGCGCGCTGAATAATTTCCAGCTCTGTCTTAGCGAGCTGTTTGTCGCTACTTTCATCCGCTATATCATCAATCCAGCGACAAAAGGCGTAAAGACGAGCGGCTTGATTAAGTCTTTCTTCAGGCAAAAAATATCCTGCAAAACGAAAAGACTTACCATGTTTAGCGAGTGTTGCTAATGCCACCTCTTCATTTTGCATTCACGCCCCCACCCTGTAATTCGGGAGATGCGGATAAGCTTGACTGGGTAACATTGCAATTCGTTGAATGTGCAACGGACACAGGTTTAACCTCTGGTGCTTTTGTTGATGCCGTTTCATGGGTTTTATTAGGCACCACGCTAGGAATTAGGCTTTCTACCACTTTTGCAGAGGAAAGTACGCCGGGTAACCCTGCCCCAGGATGGGTCCCTGCACCACACAGATAAAGATTCTCTATTCCTTCTGATTTGTTGTGAAATCTAAACCACGCCGATTGAGTAAGGGTGGGAGCAATTGAAAAACCTGCGCCCTCTACACTTAAATACTCTTCAGAAAATTCTTTAGGTGTCATGTCAAATTGTTCAACAATACAGTCGCTAAGACCCGGCATGATAGATGATTCGAGAGCCTTTATAATTTTCTCTGCATACTCTTCACGAATGTCTTCCCATTGTGTCCCGGATGACAAGTTGGGAACAGGAGATAACACATAAAAGCTATCGCAACCCTCGGGCGCCATACTAGGATCTGTGGCTGTTGGGCGATGTAAATATAGGGAAAAATCGTCTGCTAACACTTTCTTATTAAAGATATCATCTAAAAGTGGCTCGTAACGCTTGCCTAACCAAATGGTGTGGTGAGCTATGTCTTCAAATTTTTTGGTAGTACCAAAATACAAAACGTACAGTCCCATGGAGAGCTTGGCATGCTTGGTTTTTATCCGAGCTGACAGTTTTTGATCTTCTTTTTTAACCAGTTTTGAATAAAGGTATTTTGGATCGATATTCGACACTAGGGTATCGCAGTCAATGGCACCCGATTCGCAGTGCACTTTTGTGGCTTTCTTATTTTCAGTTTCGATACCCGTAATAGTGGTGTTTAGCTGAATGTTAATGCCTTCTTCTTCCATTAGCTTGCCTAGCGCCTGAACTAATGCGCCGGTGCCACCCATAGCAAAATGAATTGCCCACTTTCTCTCTAAGAAATGGATTAGGTTATAAATACAGGTAGTGTCAAATGGGTTGCCGCCAACCAGTAAAGGCTGAATAGAAAAGGCTTGGCGCAGCTTTTCACTTTTTAAGTGTTCACACACTAGCTGCCACACGTTGCGGTAACAACGAAGCTTGGCAAGATTGGGAATTTGGGAGACCATGCTAGAAAGTGTATGGAAAGGTTTATCTGCCAATTGGCTAAAACCAATATCGAAGATAGCTTCTGATTCTTTTAATAGTTCGAGGTAGCCGTTCTCATCTTCTGGGCAAATACGCCTAATTTCCTCTAACGTATCTTCAAGTGTGCCGCCGTAGTTAAACGTATCGCCATCGGGGTACGCAAACTTATACCAAGGCTCTACGGGCACAATGTCTATGTAGTCTTCAATTTTCTTCCCGAAAAGTTCGAATAACTCTTCGAATAAGAAAGGTGCAGTAATCACGGTAGGACCTGCATCAAAAACAAAGCCGTTGCGACGAAAAACCCGTGCTCGCCCGCCCAATTCATTTTGGCGGTCGACTAAAGTAACGTCGTAGCCTTTTGCTTTCATACGCAAGGCCGATGCGATGCCGCCAAACCCGGCTCCAATGACTACTGCTTTATTCATTTTGGCTCCTACACACTGTCTTGAACAAAAGCTGACACGCTTTTATCGCAGACTCGCCACAATTAGCGGGTAATTCTTTCAATTCAAGTTCGCAGCGTTTAAGTAAATACTGCGCTCGCGTTCTAGCCAGTTCAATGGCCTGGTCGTGATCAGATTCTCTAGCCAATAAATTAACCACATTGAGCTGACCATTGGCTAAATCTGCCTGCCAATCATCCATGTCATCAGCGATTTGATAGGCTATTGCAAACTGGCGAATGGCTTCACTGGCTTTGTCGACTGCGCTTTCATAATTAGCTGCAACGAGCGGTAGCGCTAGAGATAGCTGTAGAAGAGGCCCAGATTTCTCTGCTGCGATAATTTCAAAGTCGGCAAGTGATTTAACCTGTTGATGGATATCCTTGCACTGACCTTCGATAGTTTTGGAAACATTGTTGCTTACACAGCGAATTAAAGCAGGAAGTTTTGCAACGTCTTCAATATCGCTCAAAGCGCCGTAGGCCTTTGACAGCATTAAGTCACCTGCGCACAGCGCGATGTCTTTTCCAAACCGGCTCCAGACAGACGCCCGACCACGGCGCTGTGCGTCGTTGTCTTGCAAATCGTCATGAACCAGCGAAGCATTGTGTAATAGCTCTACACAGCTAGCTAGCGTTAAAGCAGTTTGCTCGTTAAGTGACAATGCCTCGCAAGCTTGAAGGCAAAGTTTAGCTCGTGTTCGCGAACCTCCGCTTTGAAGGTGGTAACACGCAGCTGAATTTTCTGATACAGATGAAAAGAGCTCTTTTTCTAATAACTCCATTACCTGTAGGCTGTTTTTACTGGTGCTTTTAGTTTTGCTTTTGTTCATTTTCACACCCTTGGCAGTAACGCTTGCGCTGCTTTGCAGCGCAAGCGTGCATAACGCAAAGCAGCAGTTAGTCAACTGCTGCCTGTTCTCTTAGTTTTTTAGTTTGCCGTCACTTTCATTCGTTGCGGCGAACCAAATCAAGAGGCCAAATGCAATTTTGTTAACTACGTCTGCTAAGTTATAGATAATGTTAAGCGAATCTGCATCTGCAGCACCCACTAGGTAACCCATCACATAGCCGATTGGATAAATTGCCCAACCGATAGTTACAACCCAACGCATTGCGCCATATGCATATTTTACTGCATCACTTGCATGGGCTTCTGCTGCTTTACCTGCTTCACCAAGGAATACTTCGTACAAAATGTAGAACCAACCAAGCATACCAATTACGAAGCCAAGCGTGAGGTCCATATATCCTGCTTCGCCAAGATACCCTGGAATTAGCATGACTAGTGTACCAATAAGCAGGCGCCAGAATATGCCGGCTGTTGCTACGCCAATAGCACGTAATATTAAGTAGAATTCAATCATTAGCAGTGGCACTGTTAGTAGCCAGTCTATGTAACGATATACTGTTGGTGTTTCACCCGTTGCTACCCACACGTCGCGCATGTAGAAGTAGTGCACTGCGGCGATAAACGTTACTAGCGCCGACACGGTTAAGGATGTTTTCCATTTCGCCGTTACAGCTTGAGTTTCCCATAGGAAAAACACGGTTGAGGCCATAAGTGCCATGGAAATTAGCCAGAATGAAATTCCAACGAAATCATCAGGCTCAAGGTTGGCGGCCGCGTGGGCCATCGTTGGAGTTAAAAGCAATAAACCGCCTGTGGCGAGCATTTTGCCTTTCATTCCGAGTTTACCCACGTTTTTACACATTTCTGAGATGGAGCTAAAGTTTATCTTCATTATTTTTCTCTCACATTCATCACTGAGTTTAGGTTGACGTTGAGTATTTTAACAATTACTTAACGTATCATTAGGTAATTGAATAACAACTTTTGGGATCAGAACATCACTCTGATTTCTGCTAATATTAAAAAACATTAATAAGAACTATGTTTAGACTGTATTTTCGTACACACTTATTAATTAAAATCAGGAAAGTATTATGAAATTCTTTAAACTAGGCTTTGCGGCTGCAGTAATTGTGTCTTTGATATCGCTGGCGTGGTACTTCGTGCGTCAACAGCAGTTTTTAATGGTGGGGGTACCTACCGCATTGTTACTCACTATCATCATTGTAATGATCATGCGGCAGGAAAAAGTTGAGTAGATAAAAACGAGTAGCTTTTGTTTAGCTGCCTAGCTGTTTAGTTCTTACTCAAAGCCGTGGTAGGTCACAAAATCTGCGTTGTCTGCGCGGGTAGAGCGAACAGAGTTGGCAGGAAAATCAGGATCTGGATAGCCAAGCGCTATACAAATCATAATGGCTTCATCGTCTGGAATATTGGCATGCTTGTGCACCACGTCAGACTGCATAATGCCCTGTCCGTTAATCACGCACCCCAAGCCTAAGTCCCACGCGGCCAGCACGATACCGTAAGCCAAAGAGCCTAAACCGAACTGAGTAATTCCTGCGGGCTCTAGCGTTTTGTCGTAAGTCAGCACTAACGATACAGGTGCATCAAACTGACGAAAACCGCGCATCATCCAGTCCATTCGCTTTTCTTTGTCTTCGCGAGTTATGCCCATAACATCAAACAGCTGAACGGCTACATCAATTTGTCGCTGACGGTGAATACCCTCGTAGTCTTCCTTGTAGGGAAAATCCCGTTTATGAGGCTTTCCCGCAAGGGTATTTTCTGTATTTCCTTCGCGTATTTTATCTAAAACATCGCCAGTAACAGCGTGTATCTTCCACGTTTGTGTGTTGTAAGAAGAAGGCGCCCACTTAGCCGCGTTGATAATAGAATCTACGGTTGCTTTTGACACAGGCTGCTTAGTAAAGCCGCGGACACTCTTTCTTGAAGCGGCAAATTCTGCAAAATTCATAAGACTCTCGCTTACTCTATGTTATTACAAATTATTAACATAGAGTAAACGCTGACCATCCCGTGATGCAATGCAAAAGACACACACAAACGATTGATTATAGTTATATATATCTATCGCTTTTTTACCGTACCCACCCTACAGCTTAAACTGTCCGACTAGGTCGTTAAGATCATCAGATAACGACAGCAAGTTTTCAGCGTTATTCGATAGGCCCTGTGACGCCTTGCTAACCTCTGAGGTTGAGGCCTGCATTCCTACAATGTTTTTGCTTATCTCTTCTGACACTTGATATTGCTGTTCAGCTGCTGTGGCAATTTGCGTGATTTGATTCATAATTTGCTGCACCAGCAGCCCAATTTTCTCAAAAGTTTCGCTTGCCTCATTTGACTGCGTGGTAGCCTGCTCTGACTGCTCAAGACTTGTCGTCATTTTCGCTGATACAAATCGCGTTCGCTCTACAAGCTTGTTGAGCATGCTATCAATTTCTTCTGTTGCACCGTGTGAGCGCTTTGCAAGGGTTCTAACTTCATCGGCGACCACGGCAAAGCCTCTACCCTGCTCACCGGCTCTGGCGGACTCTATGGCGGCGTTTAGCGCTAATAAATTTGTCTGCTCAGCAATATCTCGAATGACATTAAGAATTTTATTGATATTACCACTTTCGTTTTCAAGCTCATCAGTGGCCGATGAAGCATCACGCATCAATGTCATCAATTGCTCAACCTGCACCACTGTATCTTTAATGATAGAGCGACCGTTTTGACTTGCATTATCAGTTTGCTCTGTCGCATCCTGAGTTGATACACAGCTTCTGGCTACTTCTTGCGCTGCCGCGGCCATTTGATTGGTGGCAGTAGCGGTGTGCTCGATTGATTGTTCCTGTTTTTCACTTGCTTGATTAAGCGACTCAGCTACCGCTTTAAAGTCTTGAGACGAACTGTGCAGCGTTTGCGCTTGGGCTTTTATTTGACTGATCAAATCACCAATAGAGTTCATAAACTGGTTAAAGTAATTGGCAAGCTCACCAATTTCATCCCGTGTTTTAACGTCTAAACGCTGGGTTAAATCTCCTTTACCATCAGCGATACCTTTTAAGCTTCGACTAATATGCAAAATAGGCGCAACAATTTTATCGGCGAGCAGCACACCAAGCACACTGCAAAGCACTAGCATTACAACAAGTACAATCATCATGGTGGTCACAATATTTCTTGCCGGCGCTTCAATATCCGAACTTTCGATTACCCCAATAAACTGCCACTTCAAGTTAGGAGAGCTGTATTTCGTAACCGTCACCTCACCCTCTTTAGTATCGACAGAAAACGTATTGTCTCTTTGTGTTTGCAACGCTTTGTACATGGCTAAATTTTGCAACTCACTCACGTTTTTAAAGTTATTGCTCTTATTGCGTGGGTCAGCCAGTACCACACCATTATCGTCAACTAAGATGACGTATCCCGACTCGCCAATTTTAACATCGTTAACCAGTCGCGTTAGCGTATCTAAGGTCACGTCAATAGACTGAACACCTATTACACTGCCGCTGTCAGATTCTATTGTGGTGGCAATAGAAATCATCGGTCCGCCAGACACCCCTTGATAAGGTGAGGTAATAATCGCCTCGCCCCCCGCTTGCTTTGCTTGCTCGTACCAAGGCCGCTTGCGAGGATCGTAATTGGTCATAGGTTCAGCAGGATATTGAATAAAGCCCCCCGTCTCTGTTCCCATGTAGACATTCAGTAAATTGGGATGCTTTTCTCGAAACTGACCGTGAAACTCATAAATGTTTCTCTCTATATCCCCGTTACTTAAGGGGGTCATGTCTGCAGAGCGGTTGATGTAGTTGGTAATTGAGGTATTTGCCGCTGACTTTACTCTCACGTCGTCAGAAAGGTAGCGAACGTGCTCTTTCATTCCTTCAAAAAACAATTCAAACGCATTATCTATTTGTTTTATTTCTTGGGATGCACTATTAACGAAGTAATTGCGAGATTGTGTAAAAGTTTGCACTGTCGTTGTTACAACTAAAACAATGATAGGAACGGTTACCGCTACTAAAAATGCAGTTATCAGCTTACTTCTTATTTTCATCTGCCATTTCTCTTTGCGTTGCGTTAAACGGGGTTACCAAGCAATGGTCACCACGGAAGGCGTTTACTAATAACCATATCAGTAAAGACGGATTTTCGTAAGTATGGGAGAAGATTTTGTGAAATTTCTGCGGAGTTCTCGCTTTCTTTATCGACTTAGTTACCGAAATAGTTATCGAGATAATTATCGAAATAGTTATAGCATCTGAACAGCAGCTTTAAGCTGGTATTAAGGTAAGAAGTAAAGCCGAGCATAGGGGTTAGTTTAGACGTTAACTTGGGCAATAGCTCAGGCTTTGCACCTTAAAGGTAAGAAAGCGACGGGGCTCGCTAATATGCTTACAATAACACGTGTTTTTATGCTATACGGCATTACACACGTGTTGAAGCCCCGTCTCTGGCGATATCATTGAATTAACTTTGCGCGTTTTTTCCTTTCACTAGCCCCTTCATGTCTTTACCGTAGCCTCTAAAGTACCGCTTTATATCCTCAAGAATGAGGTAGTTTAGCGGCACAATAAATAAGGTGATCACGGTCGCGAACAAAATGCCGAAACCAAGACTTACTGCCATTGGAATAAGAAACTGAGCCTGAGTCGACTTTTCAAATAACAGCGGCATCAGCCCCGCGAAAGTCGTAAGCGATGTAAGTAATACGGGCCTGAAGCGTCGACCACCAGCATCGTAAACCGCTTTCTTAAGAGCAACGCCTTCAAGACGCTTTTGATTTATATAGTCGACTAATACTAATGAGTCGTTCACCACAACCCCCGAAAGCGCGAGCATGCCCATAAAGCTTAAAAGCGTTAAGTCCATACCCATGATCCAGTGACCAATAACAGCGCCAACAAGGCCAAAAGGTATAACAGACATTACAATTATCGGCTGAGAATACGACTTAAACGGAATGGCTAACAAAATATAAATCAGTATTGCCAGACCCACTCCTCCTACAATTAGCCCTTGAGACGACTCTTCTTGGTCTCGCGCTTCACCTGCCATTTCAAAGCTAACGCCAGGGTACTGACCTAACTGCTCAGATAACCAATCGTTTACCTCTGCTTGCACAAGGGTTAAATCGCCATTCTTTTTATCAAAGTCTGCGGTAACCGAAAGTGTTCTTTGTCTATCTACGCGCAAAATGCTGTCTGGGCTAAACCCGGGGATCACATCTGCTACTTGCCAAAGTGGCACTTCTTGGTTCGGTCCAATGCGGATCATCATTTGTTCGAGGGTCTCAATAGACTGCCTAGCTTGTAATGGGTAACGCACCATCACGCGTACCTCTTCTCGGCCTCGCTGAATGCGCTGAATTTCAAACCCAAACACCGCTTGTCTAACTTGCCTTGCCACAGTATTAAGGTCTAACCCTAGCAGTCGAGCTTCGGGTTTTAATTCAAGCTGAAGTTCTTCTTTACCATCTGACAATGAGTCTTCGATATCGAAAACAGCCGCATATTCCGCCATTTTTGTTTTCAGCTTTTCACCAAGCTCGTTAAGTGCATTGGTGTCTCTGCCTTTAAGCTCAACATCCACGGGCGAGCCGCCCCATCCACCAATTTCAGCGCGATAGTTAAGCTGTTCTGCACCAGCAATTTGGCCAACGCGTTTACGCCACTCGTTAACCACTTCTCGTGTAGATACGTCTACCGTGCGTTTTTCAGGCGGCACTAAATCAATTTGCACTCTACCTGTGGTGGAATTTCTTCCACCACTCACTGAGTAAATATTTCGAATGACTGACTCACCGGTATCTTCATCAAGGTACTCCTCGCGAAGCGCTTGAGCATGACCCGTGATAGATTTTACGATGCGATCTGTGCTTTCAAATGCCGTTCCCGCAGGCATCACTAAGGTGGCGGTTGCCACCTCACTTTGAACTCTTGGGAAGAAAACAAACTTGGTTTGTCCACTGGCGATAGAACCTATAATAATCACCAGAACTGAAAACATGAGCACCCACGATGCATAGCGCCACTGCATTGCGCGGGCTAATACAGGTTGATACGCTCGTTCAATAAGAACTTCTAAAGAGCGAGCAACCTTCTTTTGTATTTCTGACAGCTTAGAGGCTGGTTTATCGCCACGGGGTTTCACATGTTTTAAGTGAGCGGGCAAAATAAATTTCGATTCAATTAATGAAAACAGCAATACTGGGATGATGACAAACGGAATAGCCGCATACCAACTTCCTCTGCCTGTTTGAAAAGCGAGTGGCAAGAAAGCCGCCGCTGTAGTCAAAATACCAAACGTAACCGGTACCGCAACTTCTTGCGTGCCTTTAATGGCCGCATCGAGAGGGTTTTCGCCACGCTCTAAATGAGCATAAACATTTTCTCCGGTAACAATGGCATCGTCCACCACTATGCCTAGTACCAGAATAAAAGCGAATAGGCTCATTAGGTTTAGCGTAACGTCGAACACAGGCATCAGTAAGAATGCCCCCATAAAACTCATGGGAATGCCTAAACACACCCAAAACGCCACCGACGGTCGCAAAAATAGGGCAAGTAAGGTAATCACCAATAGCGCCCCCTGCCACGCACTAGTCGATAACGTTGCAAGACGGGCTTTAATTGGCTCACTTCTGTCTCGCCAAAAATCTAAACTTAACCCTTCAGGCATTTGCGATTGTTTTGCTACTACGTAATCTTTTACCGCTTGGGTAACTTCAATAATACTTTCATCACCGGTGCGAAATACCTCTACTTCCACAGCTGGCATTCCGTTAAACCGTGTTTTAAGCGGCGTTTCTTCAAAAGCATCTACAATATTCGCCAGGTCGCCCAACTTAATCATTGTGCCGTCTTGCGTGGTGACTATAGGAATATTTGCATATTCATCAGCGTTATAGGCTTGGCCTCTGCTACGGATGAAAATATCACCGCCTTCGGTCTTTAGGTTACCTGCTGACACATCGGTTGCGTTTTGACGAATAACGGTAGCAACCTGCTCCAACGTTAAGTCGTACTTTCTAAGCACCAACTCTTGGATCTCGATAGAAATTTCAAAGGGAAGCGTTCCCCCCACTTCAACTTGAGAAATACCGTTAATGGCAGCCAATTCATCGCGCACTGTATCTGCTAATCGGCGCAGCGTTATGGGGTCGTAATCACCATACAGCACTACCCCAATGGCATCTCGTCGCCATTGGGGTACTTGAATAAGTAAATTCTCTGCATCAACCGGAAAATTATTGATAGCGTCCACTTTTATTTTTACATCATCAAGCACTTCCCGTACGTTGTATCCTTCCTCAACTTCGATGGTGACAGATGCACTGCCCTCACTGCTTGATGAGTTAAGTTCTCGTATTCCCTCTAAGTCTTGAACCGCCTCTTCAATACGAATGGTGATCCCCTCTTCGACTTCCTGAGGCGATGCGCCAGGCAAAGACATAGTGACGCGCACACTGCGCTGTTCAAATTCGGGAAACAAGTCAACGGGGATATGGTTTGATACAACATACAGCCCTGAGATAAAAATTACGGCAAGTAAGATATTCGCCGCCACATCATTTTTAGCAAACCATGCAATCATGTTGGCATCTCCTACTGTTGTTCAGTGTTTTTTGCACTGTCAGCAGTCTTTGCCTGAAGCGATTTTTTAGCTGACGACGTCTCTGGCAAGCTATCGGCCAGTGACTTCACCTTGGTGCCATCGGGAATGTTGGCTGTAGGGGTAAGAATTAACTGATCGTTTGGCGTTAACACATTGCTGGCATTGCCAGTAACTTGACGATTAGTGGCAGAAACAATCACGTTTTTGTCGTCGGTCCATAACGGAGTGATGGGCCTTTTTCTTAAGACTCCTTCGTCCACCACACTTACCATATTGTTCTGAGACACAGCTTGACGAGGAATGACAAATACATCATTGAGTTTCTGCCCTTCGATACGAGCACTTAAAAATTGACCTACTCGTAGCGCTGGCCTTTGTTGAGTAGCTTGAAAAGGGGCTTCTACCTGAGCCACAAGAAAAAGCATGCGGGTGGTAGGGTCGAATGCGCCTTCACTTCGCACAATCTCGCCTTCCCATTGATACGTTTTAGTGCCTAAGTCACCGTAAAGTCTAACGCGGGGGTTTTGAGAAGAGTCCGAGCCGTTTTCACCTAAGTAAAAATATTCTAGCTCTGCGGTTTTAATGGGCAACCTAACTTCAACAACGTCGGTGCTGTAAATAGACGCGATAGTCTGTGACGGCGTCACAACTTGTCCAACATCGATAGACTGACTCAACACCATGCCATCGAAGGGCGCTTTGATAACAGTTCGTTCAAGATTTAGCTGGGCGCCCATTAGCCTTGCCTCTGCCGCGCGAAGCGCCGCTTGGGCAGCTGCAACCTGAGGTTTGCGCAATGCCAAAAGTTTAGCGGCCTCTCCTTTAGGCTGTTTGTTCCATTGTTGCGCTGAAAAATCGGCTTCAGCCAGCTCTTGCAGATAGCTTACGTTGGCCTCTGCAACCGCAGATTTCGCAATATCCACTTCAATGCGAAAGTCCCTGTCTTCTAATCGAACAAGAACATCACCTTTTTTAAATGACGCCCCGGCTCGTATGTTAGGAGCAACCGAGACCACGCGACCGGAAACATCGGCTACAAGCTCGGTTTGTGTGAGCGGTTGCGCCGTGCCGTAAGACTCAATCCATACCTCGTAGTTATCGATAGTGAGATCCATGACATCAACGGCGACGGTGGGAGCAGCTTGACTTCCTCCCCACTTCCTTGCCTCTGGCTTACTGGAAAACATCGCTTTCACTATTAGCCCAGCGATGATGAGGATAACGATAGAGACAATGATATGAACTACCCAAGGTACTTTTTTATTATAGGTGGTTTGTTGATTTTTGTTGTTATTATCGGTGTTAACCATATTTTTACTCCGCGCAGCACGCGCACTACATCAGTTTTCTACGACATAGAATACGGCGTTTTAAAAATTTAGGACTGCTATAATCGATAAAAAGGCGAAAAAGAAGGTTTAACACAAAATAAACATTTAGCGGGATGATAAGCGTATCTGCGAAAGCCAATGCTGAATTTTTTCCTCGTCTTTATCAATCATGAACGGCATGGTGAGATTTGAAGGTCGATGCGGGGAACCTGCGTGAACAAATATACTGTTTTCGACAATACCTACCGCTTTGCAGCCGGCCTGTTGAAAAGCAAAGTATCCCGCCATCATTTCGCCAATCGCATCATGGGTTATGCCCGCAGTTTCTGTGGGACGTTGAAAAAGCACCCAGGCATTTAACGAGGCGGTTAATGAAAGAATGTCGAGGGTAAGTTTTCGAACGCCACTTAAATTAAATCCATCGGCATAATCGCAATATACCGTTTCGAATTGTAAAGACAGCGAATAACTTCCATGTGCATTATCTAAGACCATACTCTGTTGAACCATAACTTGGCATAAAACCACTTCACTTAGACAAAAGTATATTCCTAGAAAATTAAAAATGACAAATTAATTTGAAGACATCGAGTGCGATAAACGCAAATTCAGTGTGTTACAAGCACGTAATCAAAAATTATTAGTCATGCTGCAATAGGTTTACTAAATGTATCGTACAGCGGTGCTTGAAAATGGATGTCTCTCTCATCATTGTGGATTAGACACGATAGTTTCATCTATCGCGAAATCAGGATTCCATTTTCCGAAGGTGCTATTGATAAACGAGGTGGCAATGGGTTTAAAATCAGGGTGCTGACTTAGTCCATAAAAACGGGGCGAGGTGAGTAAAAATGTCTCACTTCCTATCGAGTCATAATCGAGAAGCGGTTGGCGGTTAAACATACTTTTTGGATTTATTTTTGAATCGTCTTTGACTAGATACATATAGCCTGCACAAGTCCAGCTAAGCTTATTTTGTGTTTGTTGGCATGCCGAGGCCGCAGGCTCTATGGCGCTTCCTAGTTCCCGAGCATATCTATCGTCTCCCTTAAATTTTTTAATTGCCGCGTAGGAATAAGGTTCAGACTTGTAAAGATCTACTTGTTGAGAGAACTCAGCTGAAGTTGCGCCTGCTAATTGCTGCTGTTTTTCATACAGCGTCTCATCTCCTTGCTCCAGCTTATAGGATGCTTGCACTCTATTTTGAAACTCCTCGGTAACTGGTAATTGACGATAGCGAACTTGCTGTTTTTCGGTTAATTTGCCTTTCGTTTCTAAGTCGAGGAGGAGTAAATAAGCGTTAAAGAAATCCTCTGAAGTGTCTGGTAATTGGTCAAGCTCGTCACTCATATAAGCAAGCGCAACATTAATGTTCCCACTAAGTATATTAACTGAGGACTTTACCCTTCTGTACTCTGCATTAGGCTCACCACGATAGGTATTAATTAACTCCAACGTTTTTTTAATGTCTTGTTTATAAGCGTAGTAATAATAGAAACTTGCGATAAAATTCGCCGAACTTTCTTTAAATTGTGTATTCATTGTCGATAAAAGCTGTTCTGCTCGCTGGGGCTGTTCAGCGACAAGATACAAATAGACTAAGTTCGCCACATTTATCTGACTTTGTGGATTTGTTCTGAGAATCTGCTCCCGCCGCTTAATCATGTCTTGATAATCATCGAGAATAAGCGTGCTAACGTTTTGGATAAGCGGATCGTTAGGTGACTGCTCATAAGCCATTTGATACAGCGTCATACTTATTTCAAGTTTATAGTTTTTCTCCGCCTGTACTGCTGTTACCAGTGTTTTAAGCGGAAAATCTGGCGCGGTTGTTAATTCCCAAAATAAACGATCTTTTTCTGCCTGAGATTCTTCGCTGGTAAATCCACCGTAATATGAGGCCAGTTCGTGCACCATAAATAGCTGTGCTTTTGCGAGGTGAAACTGAGGATCCTGCTCAATGGCTTGTTGCAATATATCCGCGGCTTGTTGCAACGACTCTGAGGTTCGTTGATAAGAAAATTCTCTACCTTTAATAAATAATTCGTAGGCCTTTGGATTTTTCGTCATTCCAGCTTCTTGTTCAACTTGCTCAGGCAGTAAATTTAATTTTAGAGCCTGTGTGATAGCGTAAGTCAGTTCATCTTGTACCGCAAAAATACTGTCTAGCGTCCGATCATAGGTTTGTGACCAAATATGCGCACCACTGCTGACTTCGATAAGCTGCGCAGTAATACGTAGTTGATTTTTATCTTTTCGAACACTGCCCTCAAGTACATAGTTTACATTTAGCTTTTTCCCTATCTCGCGAATATCACTATTGCTGTCTTTAAAGTTAAATGACGAGGTACGGGCTATTACCACTAATTTATTTAAGCGCGCCAGTGAATTTAAAATCTCTTCGGCTATGCCATCTCCGAAGTAACTCTGTGAACTATCTGGACTCATGTCTTCGAACGGCAGAACTGCAATAGAGCGCTCTGCACTGTCATCCGCAGAGTCAATAAACCAGTTTTGATAGGAAATGAAACCAAGGGCAAACGTGAGCGAGATAGCGAGTAGGTAATTAATTTTACTGCCAGTGTGCTTACCAATTGACTCATTGATATC
This sequence comes from Alteromonas sp. 4NS20-0143, assembly GCF_057542855.1. Taxonomy (NCBI): domain Bacteria; kingdom Pseudomonadati; phylum Pseudomonadota; class Gammaproteobacteria; order Alteromonadales; family Alteromonadaceae; genus Alteromonas; species Alteromonas sp. 4NS20-0143. The sequence continues at coordinate 92,523 of NZ_BAAJLR010000001.1, read as the reverse complement.
AACCTCGTGAGTGCGCTTTAGCCCTTCAGGGGTTAATTCAAATGCCCAAGCAAAAATGCATACAAAAGGAAATGCTATAACGAGAATGACGGTAATAATCGTGCTAAACAGTGTTGGCAAATGTAAGGCGGGAGAAAGGACAGCAACTACTTGCAAAATAATCCAGCATGTCACCAAATAAACACTAGCAACCTTAAATACGTTGCGACGTTTAAACTCGGAAAAAATCTTCATGCGTCCTGCCAGTTATTTTTATAAACCCACCATAATAGATAAACACCAGCAGTACAATTATCGAACAAGCAAATGATGTATTTTTTTGTGCTGTATCTGAAAGGCGCTGATTGCGTTCGGTTAAACGCAATCATTCGCCTACCTGAATTAATCCTAAATTTAATAACTATAGGCTAAACGCATTTACGGCCTGTTCAGCTGCTTTCATTCGTGCTTCGCCGTCTGGCATAGCCAAGCCTTCTGCATAGATAAAAGAAACATCAGTGAGGCCAATCAGCCCGAAAAAATTCTTTAGATATTGAGATTGGGTGTCTTTTTGTGTGCCTTCATATATACCGCCTCGCGCCGCAACTACCACTATTTTCTTGTTTTCTAACAAGCCGACCGGGCCGTTTTCCGTGTACTGAAAGGTAACGCCAGCACGCGCTATGCGATCGACCCATGCTTTAAAGGTAGAGGGCACGCCAAAATTATACATAGGCATAGCAATAACAATGGTATCGCTACTTTTTAGCTCGTTGATTAAGGTATCTGATAATGTGGCGAGTTCATCTCCACCCTTATTAGCCCACGCGGCCATTTCAGCGTGTGTTAAGTGAGGTAATACATCAGCAGCAAGGTCTCTTTCTATCACCGTTACACCATTATCTGCTTGGCTATTTTGTTCAGATTGGGATTTGATTCTTTCTACCAGCGCGTTAGCTAAGATAGATGAATTTCCTTGGTCACCATTAAGTGACGATTTCAGTAGTAAAATAGTGTTCATTCGTTTTCTCCTTCAATATTAGGACGTGTTGACTTAGTGAAACATCACAAATGCTAAGTCGAAGTATTGAATGAAAGCGCAAGAAAATAAATATGTTAAAAACGCATCATTCATTCCAATAAAACGAATAAAAAGAAAATACGCCGCAATTACTATTTTGTTATTTGATAAGCACTACACCACATAACAAGAAGAACTCATAGAAAAACAAGGAAGAGTAACAGCCGCTAATATAGGGCTCGCAATACATTCTAATAAAAAGAATGAAACAACCTTTTTAAAGCAATTTTCTAAATTCATCGTTAGGACTACAGTAACCTTATTGAAATGAAGTGAGGACATTCAAATGATTTATATTAGAAAAGCAGACGAACGAGGCGACGTGAACTTAGGCTGGTTAAAAAGTAAGCATAGCTTTTCATTTGGACACTACTACGATGCACAGCATATGGGTATTTCGGTGTTACGGGTGATCAATGAAGATGAAGTCATGCCAGGGCAAGGGTTTGGTACCCACGGGCACCGAGACATGGAAATTGTGTCTTACGTTATTGAGGGCGCACTAAAACATGAAGACAGCAGCGGCAATAAATATGTAGTGCCAGCAGGCGATATTCAGCGCATGAGCGCAGGACGAGGCGTTACCCACTCAGAGTTCAATGCGTCAAAAAATGAGAAAGTAAAATTTCTACAAATTTGGATCTTACCGGATAAAAAAGGAATTGAGCCAAGCTATGAACAAAACGCAGTGGCACAAAAAGGCGCGCTTACTCCTTTAGTTACCCCCCAGGGCAACGATGGAACACTGTCAATAAATCAAGATGCCAGTATCTCTAGGCTAATGTTAGATAAAGGAGAGACCTATAGCTTAAACACCGCGAATCGAACGGGCTATTTGCACATTATCAATGGTGACGCTGAAGTGAATAGCTCTGGTACTTTAAACCCTGGTACTTTAAGCTCTAGCACGGAAGCCGCTGATACCAATAACGCTACTATTAATAGCACAAGCACAGAGGCGTTCGATAATCAGACTTTCAGTAACGGAGACGCCTTTGCTATTGGCGCAAATGAGCAAGTTAACATAGTAGCAACTAGCCCTATTGAGGCGCTTTGGTTTGATTTACCTCCTGTTTAGCTCAAATGAGGAGTAGCTTACATTAGGAGAAGATGAGAGGAAAATGTCAACGATATGGGAGAAATGGAACCCTTCTTGCGATTGCGCATACACATTTCTCCTCTTTTCTACCACCTGCACTCTGGCTACTGTATAGTGGTAACACTAAGGCTGTTCGTACTCGCGAATAGGGTTATCTTGATGTTATCTCGACGCAACGTTCATGTGATTTCCGTCTGTCAGAAAGTACAGCTAACGCCTGTCAGAAAGTACAGCTAAAAAGTACGGTAAAACAGTACAGTCTAAACAAAATAATTTAAAAGAGAGTTTTTGCATGAATAAATGGACAACCTCCATTTGGTGTATCGTTGTGCTACTAGCTGGGTCAGGCATTTATCATTTTTTCCAAACGCCCATCAAAGCAAAGTCGCTACCTGTCTCAGTGCCGCTTACAAGTGAAGTGGTTAATTATCACGACGACGTTAAGCCTGTTTTAGACAAGCGCTGTGTGGTTTGCCATGCCTGTTATGATGCCCCTTGCCAACTTAAAATGGGCTCTTATTCCGGTATTGAACGAGGCGCGAGCAAAGAGCGGGTTTACGATGGTGAAAGACTTATAGAAGCTAACTTAACTCGGCTATTCGAAGACGGCCATACGCTAGCTCAATGGCGAGACAAAGACTTCTTCGCAGTTAATTCTGACACGCCCAAAATGAGCTCACATGACTTGTCATCCACAGATTACCAAACCGCAGCCAATGAAAACTTATCATCAAGCGTTATTGCCCACCTGCTGCAATTAAAACAAGATACGCCAGTAAAAACAGCCAGTGAAACACCGGCGCTTCTTAATAAAGAAGATTACCCGTTGAATATCAACAGAGCATATCAATGCCCTACCGTCGACGATATCGATGACTTCAAAGAAGATTACCCTTTATGGGGAATGCCCTATGCGTTGCCAGCATTAGACAAACAAGAAAACGCGCTCATTCTCAACTGGATAGCCCAAGGCGGCAAAGGTAGCGACGACGTTGTTATTACAGAAGAAAATCAGCAGCACATTATGGCGTGGGAAGACTTTTTAAACGGCAAAAGTTTAAAGTCTCAATTAATGAGCCGTTATTTATTTGAACACCTCTTTCTTGTGCACCTGCACTTTGACGCTAAGCAACCTCAACAGTTTTTCAAGCTGGTTCGCTCCTCAACTGCCCCTGGACAACCCATTAAAAGTATTCATACCCGTCGGCCCTTCGACAGCCCAGGCGTAGAGCGGGTGTATTACAGAATAGTGCCGCTAAAACAAACGCGAGTGCACAAGTCGCATATGCCAGTATTACTTACCAGCGATCGCATGGATAAATACGAAGACTGGTTTTTGAACGACGATTACGAGGTTACCTCAATGCCGTCGTATAAGCCTGAAGAGGCCTCTAACCCCTTTATTACATTTGCCCAATTACCTATAAACGCGAGATACAACTATATGCTTGATGAGGCGCAAAACACCATCATGCAATTTATCAAAGGCCCAGTGTGTCGCGGGCAAATGGCGCTAAACGTAATAAACGATCATTTTTGGGTTGTATTTTCTGAGCCAGATTTAGATTTGGTTCAAAATAACGGCGAATTTATACAACAAGCACTTCAAAATATTGAGCTGCCTGCTGAAGAGCAAAGCAATGCCCTACCCACGGCATGGATGAACTATGCCGCGATGGAGCGTGAATATTTAAATGCGAAATCTGAATTCATCAATACCCAAATAAAAGACAAGTTAAACATCGATCTTGATTTACTGTGGAACGGTGATGGCGAGAATGAAAATATGGCGTTAACTATCTTTAGGCATAAAGATGCCGCAAGCGTAGTTAAAGGGCTTGTTGGAGATACGCCACAAACAGCGTGGGTATTAACTTACCCACTATTTGAGCGCATTCACTATTTACTCGTGGCGGGTTACGACGTATACGGCAACGTTGGCCACCAGCTTAACAGTAGAATGTATATGGACTTTTTGCGCATGGAAGGCGAATTCAACTTTTTAGCGTTGCTACCAAGTGAAACCAGAGACAAGATTAGAAGCAAATGGTATCGCGGCTCGGTGAGTGAAGTTGAAGAATTTGTGTATAAAGGCAATACATCAAAGATAGAAACTAATATTGAGTACAAAACTGATAACCCTTATCAAGAATTACTCGATACTATGAAGCGTAAATTCACAGGCACAATCAGCGAGCGACATTACCTAAATAATGGGTTTAAAGGTAAAGAGGCTATCGCTAGCTTTAACACGATAAACTCGCTTAAGGGCAAAAATATTTCGCTTCTTCCTGAGTCAACCATAGTGCGAGTTTATGACAAATCAAACGATGAACAACACTTTTATACTATGCTGCGACACAGCGCCCACACCAATATTTCTCATTTGTTTAATGAGGAAGACAGACGTTTACCAGAAGAAGACACCGTCACTATCGCCAGTGGATTTATGACCTCTCACCCAAATGCATTTTTACAGGTTGAAATATCCGAGCTACAAGACCTCGCCTCACGCATCAATAAAATGGGGTCAGAACCGGATTATACAGCATTGCTAGACACCTATGGCGTAAGACGCACAAACCCTAAATTTTGGGACTATGCTGACAACATGCACAGCTACTTTAAAGAAACCTACCCGACTGAGTTTGGGTATCTAGACTTTAACCGGTTGGAAAACAGATAAAGAAATCTGCTGGGTGATAACTTCTCCCAGCAGGTTTATTGAGAGTGATTAGTAATAGAAGGCGCCAAGGTATGGCGCTTTTTTATTTGATTTACTGCTACCGCTGTAACTACTTAAAGAATATTCTCGCCTCCCTCTGGATCTCTCGAGTTGCGAGCTTGTTCTCTAATTTCATGAGCTTCAGACGCTACATCATCATCTGAGAAGCGACTGTTTTGTAACACGTTATGATTATGTTTGGCTTGATTAGAGCTAGAACTTGATGCTTCACCCTCACTGTTATTTGAAGCATCATTACCCTCACTAACTTTTCTATCTCCACCAACCTCACTTTGGTTTGGCACCGTTTCAACCCTAAGGCCTTGTGGAAATATCCGCTCTCTTGCGTCGTCAGGCATACTAATATCGGCATCTAAGAAAGCAGTGGTGATGTTGCGCATGAGCACCGACGACATTTTAAGCACGCTGGTTTTCTCTACGTCTACCCAAAAATACACTTTCACATTATAGCTAGAGGCACCTAGCGTATCGATAAGCGTTTGAGGCTCTGGATCGGTCAGCACGTTTTGCTGTTCGGCTATAACACTTTGCGCTATTTGTTGTGCTCGCTGTATATCAGCGTCGTACCCTACTCCAATGACGAAATGTCCTCGCATTAGCGGGTTAGCCGTTAAGTTCTTTATCACGCCTTTATAAATTGTCGCGTTAGGTATTTGAATGTGATTACCGTCAAAATCTACCAATGTGGTGGCACGTGCCGTCACTTTTTGAATAATGCCCGTAAAATCATTTATCTGAACAATATCGCCTATGCGAAAAGGCCGCTGGATGGTAAGCAGTAGGCTTGAAATAAAGTTTTCTGCAATGTCCCTAAACGCAAAACCTAAAATAAGCCCTACGACCCCCGTCCCGCTGACAACGGCAATGGCAAAGCCCGTTAAACCCGCCAAAAACAGAAACAAATAAATTCCGAGCAACATAAGCACTAAGCTGATGCTTCGTTGTATAACAGAGCGTAGTAAAGGCGACGTTGTCGCTCGCGTCATAGGCTTTACAAGTAAGCTGGCAACATGAGGGGCTAAAAAGATAAAGACAGCCATCACAACAATGCCAAGGGCTAAACCGGGCAAGCGATAAACAAAGCTCTCCCAAAGCTGGGCTAAAAGCGATTGCGCATTAGATAGACTAGAAATAGCGCCTCCACCATCAGTGCTTTGCACCAAAGAAGACGCTGTGAGTTGTAGCTTATTGATTAATAGACTGCTACTTGATCCCGCACCGCTCGGCAGCATGGCTTTTGATGATAATGCAAACATAACCTTAATCCTTGGTGTGCGCCCTCATGTTAAATGAAGGCGCGTTAGTTAATCCTGTAAACTGTGTGCGTCAGACATTTGATACAGTTCTAGCTGGCCTTTTCAGCGTTATCGTCAGACCCTTTACCGATGCGACGTACCCACACAAACAAAAACGGAGCAAAGAACACAACGCACACTGTGGTCATGGTTATCCCGCCAAGTACGCCTATGCTAATTGCATTTTGTGCACCTGAGCCCGGGCCGGAAGCAAACGCTAAGGGCATTACGCCTAAAATGAAAGTAAGCGATGTCATAATAATGGGGCGAAAGCGCTGACTTGCGGCGTTGATGGCAGCGTCGTAAGCGCTCATCCCTTGCTTATAGTTGCGCTGTGCAAACTCCACAATCAAGATAGCATTTTTAGCCGCTAAACCAATGGTCATTAACAGCCCTACTTGAAAATACACATCGTTTGATTGACCGGTTAACCACGTTGCTAATACAGCACCGCAAATACCTAACGGCACCACCAATATAATAGCAACGGGGATCACCAAACTCTCATACAAAGCGGCTAAAATCATGAACACCACCACCACGGTAATGCTGTAAAGCAGCAACGTTTGGCTACCACTTTCTTTTTCTTCGTAAGATAACCCCGTCCACGCAATTTCAAAGCCGTTATCGAGTGATTCTGCAATTCGCTCTAATTCTTTTAGCGCTTCGCCTGAACTCACTCCTGGTGGCGTCGAGCCCTGTATTTCTCTTGCAGACCCGCCATTGAAGCGCGTTAACTTAGAAGGGCCATAAGACCACTTACCTTCTGCTATTTGGCTAAGCTGTACCATGCCATCGCTGCTGTTGCGCAAATACCAATTATCGATATCGGCAGGCAGCATTCGATATTCATTATCGGCTTGAACGTAAACCCGTTTAATGCGACCGCTATCGACAAAATCATTCACATAGCGACCGCCTAAGGCAACGCTTAACGTTTGATTTATTGTTGATATTGGTACCCCTAGCGCCAGCGCCTTTGGCGTATCTATATCTAAGCTGTATTGAGGGTTGTCAGCAAGGCCATTAAAACGAACTTGAGACAGCAATGGGCTTTCGTTGGCAGCTTTTAGTAATTGCTGAGTCGCCTGCTTCATTGCTTCGTGCCCTGCTCCTTCGCGGTCAATCAGCTGCAACTGAAAGCCACTGGCGTTACCTAACGCACTCACAGGCGGCGGTACAAGGGGAATAATCATAGCGTCTTTCACCGGTGCCAACGCCTTTGCGGCGCGCTGCTTGATGTTAAAGACGCTGTTTTGTTCGCCACGCTTTTCCCAATCTTTCATTTGTACAAACGCAATACCCACATTCTGCGCTTGCCCTGCAAAGCTAAAACCAGCTGCAGTAAACAAACCCTCTACTGCATCACTCGCTTCGTTGAGATAAAAGTCTTCAAGCTTGGCCATCTTTTCTCGAGTTTGCTGAAGCGTTGAGCCAGGAGGCCCAGACACCAAGGTAAACATTCGGCCTTGATCTTCTTCAGGTAAAAACGAAGTCGGAATTCGACCGAAGATCCACATGCTTCCAGCCACTAATACAATGAACACAGCAGGTAAAATTATTTTATTGTTCAGCAATTTTTCTAACAGGGAATTGTGACTATTTTTGATCTTGTCGAAACCAGTATTAAACCACTGCAGTGCCTTTGTGCTTTGTTTCTTTCCACCTGATTGCAGCAACAATGTGCAAAGCGCTGGCGATAAGGTAAGGGCAATAAACAGTGATATCCCCATTGCAACTGATATCGTAATAGCGAACTGCCTGTAAATAACGCCAACCGAGCCGCTAAATAGCGCCATGGGCAAGAATACCGCCCAAATGACTACCGTTGTGCCCACCAGTGCAGAAGAAATTTCTGCCATCGCATTTTTTACGGCCTCTTTAGGCGACAGGCTTTCATCTTCCTCAAGCTTTCTTTCGGCATTTTCGGTAACCACTATCGCATCGTCGACTAACATGCCAATCGCTAACACAAGGGCAAACATGGTAAGTACGTTAATGGAATAACCAAACAGCAATAAAAAGCTAAAGGTACCTAGCAAAACAACAGGTATGGCAACAGCCGGAATTAAAGTGACTCTTAGTGTTTGCAGAAAAATGTAGATCACTAGCACCACTAACACCACCGCAATCACGAGGGTTTCAAGCACGTTGAAAATAGACGCGCGGATAAAAGGCGACGTATCGACAGGATAAGCAATATCCAAATCATCTGGAATGATGCTTCTAAATTCATCAATTCGCGCTTTCAAGGCTTCTATTGTGGCAAGCGCATTAGCCGATGGCGCAAGCTCAATGGCAATACCGGAAGCGGGTTTTCCGTTCCATCGTCCAAGCACTCTGTAATTTTCTGCACCCACTTCAATACGAGCAACATCGCCTAACGTTAAACTCGCGCCGTTCAAATCTGAGCGTAATAAAATAGCTTCAAATTCTTCAGGCGTGGTTAGCAGCGACTGCGCAGTAATAGTGGCATTTAATTGTTGGCCTTCTACCGATGGGGCTCCGCCAATTTCACCCGTTGCTAACTGCACATTTTGTTGCTCAATAGCATTAGTGACATCGAGTGCGGTAATGTTGTAATTGTTCATGGCGTTAGGATTAAGCCATATGCGCATGGCGTTTTCAGGGCCGAAGGTTTGTATTTGCCCCACCCCATTAACCCGACTTAATGGCTCTTCAAGATTCGACACTAGAAAGTCTGAAATCTCGTTGCGGTTCATCTCGCCACTTTTTGAGAAAAAACTGACTAGCAGCGCATAACTGCTGCCTGCCTTTTCTACTGCAATGCCAAGCTGCTGCACAATGGGCGGTAACGCAGATTGCGCTTGGGATACTTTGTTCTGGGTTTGTACCTGCGCAATATCGGGGTCGGTACCTGGTTCAAAGGTTAAGGTAATTGACGCCGTGCCGGCAGAAGAGCTTTGCGACTGAATGTAGCGCAAGTTGTCGATACCCGTGAGGCTCTTCTCAATAACTTGAGTAACCGTAACCTCCATGGTCTTTGCCGATGCACCGGGGTAACTTGCGCTAATAGAAACTTTAGGTGGCGCAATATTCGGGTACTGCTCTAGCGGAAGATTCATTACTGAAAATGCGCCGCTTCCCATAATAAGAAGTGCGATTACGGCGGTAAAAATGGGGCGGTTGATGAAAAAGCGAGAAAACATAATTATTGTGCCTTCCCTGTCGACTGTGCATTCTGGTCATCAGCGCTCTTGTTGGCTTTTTGTGTAGCTTTTTGATTAGCTTGTTGCTTAGTTTTTTGATTAGCTTCTCGGTCACTTTCCTGATTCATTTTTTGCGGCTTAACCTTTTGCCCGTCGGCTAATGTCATGGTGCCCTCAACAATTAACCGCTCTCCTTGCTTCAAGCCTTCTTGAATAACCCATTTGTTTTCAAACGCCGTGCCCGTGGTAACCTCTCGTTCGCGCGCTTTGTTGTCGGCGTCTATCACCCACACATGCTTTTTACCGTTCGCCCCAATTTTTACGCTTTTTTGAGGAACAATAATAACCGGGTCTGCAGTGCTGTCATTAATTGCACCGCGCACAAATAATCCAGGTAAAAGAGCAGTTTCAGGGTTAGCAAACTCGGTGCGAACCTGAATGGTACCTGTTTGATTATCAACCGCAAAATCTGTGGCTATTATTTTGCCAACCTGAGGATACCGCTCTCCTGAGTTTAAAAACAAGCTTACCGATTGGCTCTGCGAAGTATCACCTTGCGAGCCTATCAACTGTCTATCGCTAGCAGAGACAGAGAAATCAACATAAACAGGGTCTAGTTGACGAATGGTGACAAGGGTTTGTTCTTGCTGCTGCGACACCAGCGCGCCCTTGGTTACACTTGAAGGCCCTATGTAGCCGGTGATTGGTGCGTAAACCTTGGTATAAGCGAGGTTTATTTTTGCGCGCTTAAGCTGGGCTTCACTCTGCATTACCGCGGCTTCTGCTTGCATTAACTCTGTTTGCGCATCTTCAAAAACTTGCTGGCTTAACACGTCAGATTCGGCCAAGCTGTCGTAACGCTCAACAACGGACTGGGCATTATTCACTCTCGCTTGGGCGTTATTAAGGTCTGCTTGTGCAGAATCCACCTCGGCTTGATAGCGATTAGGTTCAATTTGGTAAAGCTGGTCGCCCTCTTTAACTAACGCCCCCTCGGTAAACAGACGAGACTGAATAATGCCGCTTATCTGAGGCCTTACTTGAGCGACTTGGTATGGTACCACTCTGCCTGGAATTTTCGCTAGGGTAGGAATTTGCTGCAAAGTGAGATCTACATACCCCACCGGCGTTGCAGGTTGTTTTTGCTTAGCACTTGCATCACTTTGTTTCGATGAAGCAGAGTCTTGAGCTTGTGATGAGGCAGTGTCTTTATCGCTACAACCAAACGTTGCTAGAGCGGCAAACATCAACGCGATACTTACTTTTTTAATCATAATCCCTGCTCATAATTTCCATGGTGTGGAGTCAATATGGAATAAAGAAAGCGGCATATTCCATCGGGTTTTTATTTGCGCCGGCATTATGCTGGCGTATGTGTGGAAACTATTTAGAAAGTAAAATAGATACCAATGCAGAGTATTTGAAATGCGATTACAAATACGTCAGACCATTGTGACTACGGGAAAATGAAGCGTAAAAGATCACCTCTCAACATATTCGACGACTTACTTTAGTTCTGTCTAGATGCAACTATTGCTAAGGCAATCAGCTTGTCGCTCCTAATAAAAAGTGCAAACCAATGATCCTTTGAAGTTTTTATTTTTAACTGTCATTTCATCTCGAATTTTTATTTTTGCATTGTAATATGTAGTGTTAAAGCATTCCTCAGCTAGACACGCTAGTTTAGGCAAGAGAACAATTAAAGGACCATAATGAAAATGATTAAGAAAATGAACTACTTATTGCTACTCGGTTTACTCTTTAGTGCTCACAGTTTTGCTGAATACGACGAAGAGCTAGCGAAGTCGGTGGGTGCTGATGATTATGGCATGAAACCTTATGTGATGGTCATATTGGTGACTGGAGACAAAGTCGTCGAAGATAAGACTAAAAGAAACGAAGCCTTTGCTGGTCACTTTGCCAATATGAGTCAGCTTGCGGAAGAGAAAAAATTGGTTGTGGCTGGCCCTTTAGGAGATGCTGAGCCGAAGCGTGGTGTCTTTATTTTCAATACCGATAACTTAGAAACAGCGGAATCTTGGGTAAAAACTGATCCAGCAGTTGAGGCTGGTTTACTATCTTATGAATTATATAAAATGTATAGCTCAGCGGCTTTAATGCTAGTGAATGAGCAACACAAGCAACTCCAGAAAAAGCCCATATAAGGTAGAAAAGTAGCTTATAAAGTAAGAGAAAAACTAACGCTATACGCTACATTTTGTAGCAGCTGTCTTGTTGACTAGATTGATTTATTTAAGTGTCAGATTGTAGAAGTTTTCTATGGCGTGTTAATTTTGAATTCTTCTGTAAATCGCTGAGACATCCTTTCTCCTTAGTAAACATAATTATAAAGCAATTAAGTGCCTAGAGAAGTATGGTCAATTCAAACTGATGAATGAACGTGATTTGCAAGACACGCGCCTGAGTCTATTTTGTCATAGTTATGTCCTGTTTGGTAAACCTCAGGATTAACTAGTTGCGAGTGGGGAGAATTTTCAAGGTTGATACCAGAGCACCAAGCTAGAGACGGACAATTAATAATGATTAAACAGATGGGAAAACTAAACTTGTCTGCTCTGTATTGTGACAATTATGGAATAGTTTTGGGACGCTTGTTTCACGCGCAATCAATGGGTGGGGTAAGCCATTGAAAAATAGAAGAGATTGGTCGGTGTGAGAGGATTTGAACCTCCGACCCCTGACACCCCATGACAGTGCGCTACCAAGCTGCGCCACACACCGACCGAAAGAGCGTGTAAGTCTACTCAAAATAATCAACAATGCAACGACAATTAGCAATTAAGGTACTCAAGCGCTTAATTGCTAACCACTTCTTTGAAAACCGACTATGCCAACGTAACGAAACACACTCCTGTAACCACTAACGCCACAATAACGTTGAGCACAATGCCTTCTCGGGCCATGGTTTTTATATCAAACTTTTCTGTTGAGTAAGCAATGGCATTTGGCGCTGTCGCAACTGGCAACATAAACGCGCAACTTGCGCTAATCGCAGCGGGGATCATAAGTAGCTTGGGGTCTACGCTTACCGCTACACCGGCGGCTGCTAATATAGGCATTAACAAGGTTGCCGTTGCCGTATTAGAGGTGATTTCCGTTAAGAAAGTAACAAACAAGCAAATACCTAGCACTAGCAAAATTATCGGTAACGTTGAAAGGCCTGTTAACCAGGTGCCCATTAAAATGCTAAGCCCAGATGCAGTAAACGCTTTGGCAATACAAATACCACCTGCAAAAAGCAGTAACATTCCCCAAGGAATATCGTTTGCTGTTTTCCAGTTTAATAACTTATCGCGATTGCCTTTGGCATCAACCTGCCCGCTATCGTTACCACTATTGGTCAAAAACATGGCCGCAACACCCGCTACGGCAATAGTGCTGTCGCTGATGGTGGTAACTCCTAGCCATGCAGTCCAAAAAGGGCGAAAAATCCATGCCATAGCAACCGTGCCAAAAATAGCTAAAACTCGCTTTTCTGCATGAGACCATTCACCGGGCATAGGAAGGTTTATTTTACCCACAACGCTAATACCGCGGGCAAGCCACAATGCCATTATAGGTACCGCAACAATGACAATAGGAATGCCTGTTTTCATCCAATCGATGAAGCTGTATTCCATGCCTTGAGTTTCTTCGTAAACACTCATAAAGATAATATTGGGCGGCGTGCCTATTGGTGTGCCTACCCCGCCAACGCTCGCAGAATAGGCAATACCTAAAATAAGCGCCACGCCAAAACGAGGGTTATCCACCGCGTTAATAATGGCAATCGCCATGGGCAACATCATTAAAATGGTAGCGGTGTTGCTTATCCACATGCTCAGCACTGCGGTGGTTATCATAAAGCCTAAAATCAGCTTCATAGGGCTACCACTGCCAGTTAAGCGCAGCATATAAATAGCAAAGCGCTTGTGAAGGTTGGCACGTTCTAATGCTTTTGAAAGCATGAACGCCGCCATTAGCAAAATAATGACATGGCTACCAAGTGATGATGCCGCCTCGCTGTGAGACAGCACACCAAACAATGGGAATAGTGCGAAGGGCAGTAATGAGGTTGCTGGAATTGGCAGTGCTTCAGTTACCCATAAAATGGCGACAAATAGAGTAATGGCAGCGGTAAAGACAATATCTTTAGGCTGCCCAACAAACCACAACGCTAAACCACTGACACTGGCAATAACAAACGCCAGTAAAATAATGAGGTTTTTGGGCGTGGGCTTTTTGTTATTGGATAGTTTTTTATGAGTTTCTTGCTTTTTAGTAATTTCGCTTTGAGGCGTGGTATTCATTGCGCTTCCCATTTACCTGTCGCATTTATAATTGCTTTTATTCGCTATTATAATTTCTACCAGTAAATGACGGGAAACGCACTACCCTTTACCACTTTAATCGTGGTTTTCGAGTTACTTATGTTGGTCGTCTGAAGTTATGCGACTTGCAATAGCGCCATCTTGCCCTTTGTATTTGGCATCCACTCTAGCGTTGTAAGGCTTTTCAGCTGGGCTAGATAATACTTCAAAACTTATCGCCCCAATTTTCATTCCTGGACGAAGTGCTAAAGGCAGTTTTCCGCTGTTGTAAAACTCAAGTACGATATTGCCAGACCAACCGGGGTCAATTCTGTGCGCTGTTACATGCACCATAAGCCCTAATCTAGCCAGTGAAGAACGACCGTCTAACCAGCCCACAATGTTATCTGGCAAGGTCACCGACTCAAGCGTAACAGCAAGCGCTAATTCTTTGGGATGGAGGAAAAATGCCTTGCCATCTTCCAGCTCAATCTCGTCACTCATCACGTGATCGAGTGCTTCTTGAACCTCAACTTTTGGGCCGCTTAAATCAATGTATGGCGCTTGATGCTCTTCAAACACTCTAAACTTATTCCCTAAACGAATATCTACCGTTACGCCGCTAATTTGGTCGTAGTTGGGCGTGGGATCTATTTTAATGTTCCCGTCTTGCAGATATTGATTTATGTCGCGGTCGCACAAACGCATGCTGTATTCCTCATTTCATTTGCCGGCTATTATGCGTATGTCGCGCGGTCCAATCAACTGCTAGAGAGCTTGTTTTGTACAGTTTTCTCAATCTCAACTTTTTAAATTTTAAATAAATAAGCATGTTGCCATCTTTATCGTATTGGCTATCATTGCTTTTTCACTCTCCGACACCCTTTATGTCTGTCACTAGTCGACACTATTTTATCGCCGTAATCTGTGTGCTTGTCGCCATGATCACCATTCAATCTGGCGCCTCTTTGGCAAAACAATTGTTTCAGCAAGTAGGCGTGCTAGGCACAATAACTTACAGAGTTGGCTTTGCTGCTCTTATACTGTGTTTCGTTTTTAAGCCATGGCGCAATAGGCCTGAACAGCTTAAATCCATTGTTATTTATGGCTTGTGTCTAGGTGGAATGAACACCGCTTTTTATTTTGCCATTGAGCGTATTCCTATTGGCATAGCCGTGGCGTTAGAATTTGTTGGTCCCTTATTGGTTGCTATTCTGTCATCTAAAAAAAGAGTGGATTTTTTGTGGGCGGCACTGGCGATAGTCGGTCTCATCTTATTACTCCCCGACCTCAGGGCAACTCACGGGCTTGATCCACTGGGCTTTGTTTTGGCACTTGGCGCAGGAGCCTGCTGGGCAGGTTATATTTTATTTGGCAAAAGAACTGGGGAGAATGGCTCTTCGGGTGCAATCGTGGCGCTAGGCATGCTTGTTGCCGCCGTTGCAATAGTACCGTTTGGTATTGCAATTCACTTTGATGAATTAGTTAATGTTGCGCTTATTCCTGCTGGAATAGGTATTGCTTTGTTATCCAGCGCCTTACCCTACAGCCTAGAGATGATTGCCCTCAGAAAAATGCCGTATCAAAGCTTCAGTATTTTAATGAGTGTTGAGCCTGCCATTGCCGCACTAGCCGGCTTTATGATACTAGGCGAGCTATTAACCCTGTGGCACTGGATGGCTATCGCTTTGGTAATAAGCGCGTCGGTTGGCACTGCGGTAACCCACAACAGGTAATGCGAGCAAATAAAACCCACAAAGAGGAACCACTTAGCTTAAATAATGAGCTTGTTTAATTACCTACTATGCCTATTTGATCGCCCTTTATGTGTCTATTGCCCTCTTCTCGTGGTGAAAGCGTAAGGGCTAATTGCATTGATAGCGCCCGTGCGGCCTCTTGATAGCTTGCTGATATTGGGCTGTCTGGCGAACTTATGAGCAAGGGCGTTCCGGCGTCGCCGTGTTCACGTATGTGAATGTCCAGTGGTAATTGTCCGAGTAAAGGCAAGCCGTGGCGTTCGGCTAACGCTTCACCCCCGTCTTTTGAAAATACGTAGTCTTTGGTTCCACATGCTCGGCATTGGTAGTAGCTCATGTTTTCAATTAGACCAAGTACCGGCACGTCGACTTTTTCGAACATGCTAATACCTTTTTGTGCATCGGCTAATGCGAGGTCTTGGGGTGTGGTAACAATAACGGCGGCAGTGAGCGGCACCTGCTGCGCCATGGTTAACTGAATATCTCCCGTGCCTGGCGGCATATCAACAATGAGGTAATCAAGCACTGGCCACAGTGTTTCGTTTAACAATTGTGTAAGCGCTCGACTTGCCATGGGGCCTCGCCATACAGCCGCATCGTCTTGTGGTACCAAGTACCCAATAGAGTTTGCCACCAATCCGTGTGCCATTAACGGCTGCATGTGTTTATTGTCTTCGCTTTCTGGATGCGCAGAGGTATTACCAAGCATAATAGGGATAGACGGCCCGTATATATCGGCATCTAAAATGCCAACTTTGGCGCCTTCTTTCATCAAGGCAAAGGCAAGGTTAATACTGGTGGTAGACTTCCCTACTCCACCTTTACCGCTGGCAACAGCAATAATATTTTTAATGTTAGTGATTGGCGGCAACGCCGTTTGCTGGCTTGTTATCTCGGTTGAAAAAGACAGCTGCGACTCAGCTAATGCATGCTTTGAATCTGCTTTTAATTTAGCAAGCACCAAATCGCTTAGCACAGGTAACTGGCTATCGATACAAAATGGCAATGTGACATGCACGCCCTCGGCGTTGTCATCGGCAGACGTCGCTTTACACCAAGAAGCCGTTTCGGCTACATCCATACTGAAATAGCTGGCTAAAATAGCAGCAACCTTTTGGGTTACCGGTTCGGCTTTGCGAGAAAAGAACATAAATTGCCCTACAACCTAAAGATTTGTTTGAATTACGTAATGCAAAAAACGCGGTTTTCCGCTAGTATTTGCAGCCATTTTGAAACGCAAAGAATCAATAACGTCATTATGTCAGAAAAACGCCGAATTCTGGTAACCAGTGCGTTGCCATACGCAAATGGCTCTATTCATTTAGGGCACTTGCTTGAACATATTCAAACAGACATCTGGACCCGTTTTCAGCGTCTTCGCGGAAACGAATGTTACAGTGTTTGTGCCGATGATGCACATGGCACACCGGTTATGCTTAAAGCGCAAGAGCTTGGTATTACGCCAGAAGAAATGGTTGCCCGCACCCGCGCAGAACATCACCAAGACCTCATTGATTTCCATGTGGATTACGACAACTACTATGTAACCCATTCACCGGAAAACAAGGCATTTTGTGAAGAGATTTATTCTCGCCTTGATAACGCAGGTTACATTAGCAAACGCGTGATCAATCAGCTTTTCGACCCTGAAAAAGAAATGTTTCTTCCAGATCGCTTTGTAAAGGGCACGTGTCCAAGTTGCGGCGCAGAAGATCAAAACGGCGATAGCTGTGATGTTTGCGGTGCTACCTATAGCCCAACAGAAGTTAAAAACCCGCGCAGCGTGGTATCTGGCGCTACGCCAGTACTAAGAGAATCTGAGCATTTCTTCTTCGACTTACCCAAATTCGAAGATATGCTAAAAACGTGGATACGCTCTGGTGCGCTGCAAGAAGAAATGGCAAACAAGCTGCAAGAATGGTTTACAGAAGGCCTTCAGCAGTGGGATATCAGCCGCGACGCTCCATACTTTGGGTTTGAAATTCCTGGCGCGCCAAACAAGTTTTTCTACGTGTGGGTAGACGCACCCGTTGGCTACATGGCCAGCTTTAAAAACTTCTGCGACCAAAATAGCCTAGAATTCGATGATTTCTGGAAGGCCGATTCTACCGCCGAGCTATATCACTTTATCGGAAAAGACATTACGTATTTCCACTGCCTGTTTTGGCCGGCCATGCTAGAAGGCGCAGGATACCGCAAGCCTACTGGGGTTAACATCCACGGGTTTGTTACGGTAAATGGCGCGAAGATGTCTAAGTCTCGCGGTACCTTTATTAAAGGCCGTACTTATCTCGACCATTTGAACCCAGAATATTTACGTTATTACTTTGCGTCTAAGCTAAGCGATGGGGTCACTGATATCGACCTTAATTTCACCGACTTTGCGCAGAAAGTAAATTCTGACCTTGTAGGTAAGGTTGTCAACATTGCAAGCCGCTGCGCTAGCTTTATTACTAAGCGCTTCGATGGCAAGTTGTCAGACAACGTCATTGAGCCAGAACTTATTGCTGAATTTCAAAATGCCGCAGATGGTATTGCCGAGCTATTTGAAAAGCGTCGCTACCACCAAGCAATACGCGAGATAATGGCCCTAGCAGACAAAGCGAATCAGTTTATTGATAATAATGCGCCTTGGGTAACGATAAAAGACGAATCTAAGCAGCAATTTACCCACGACGTATGCTCGTTGGGCATCAATATGTTCCGTCTATTAACGATTTACTTAAAGCCGGTGCTGCCTATTTTAGCGGAAAAAGCGGAGAGCTTTTTGAATGACGAATTCAATTGGGCTTCGCTACAAACAGTACTTACAGGCCACGCTATCAACAAGTTTAAACCTATGATGCAGCGTGTAGATATGGAGAAAATTGACGCCATGATTGACGACTCTAAAGAGAGCCTAGCGCCACAACAGCCAGCTATTGCACCAGATAGCCCGCTAGCGCAAGACCCTATCAGCGACACTATCTCGTTTGAAGATTTTGCAAAAATCGATCTTCGTATTGCCCGTATTGCCAATGCCGAGCACGTGGAAAAAGCAGATAAACTTCTGCGTTTAGAGCTAGATTTAGGCGGCGAAACTAAGCAAGTGTTTGCTGGCATTAAGTCAGCCTATGCTCCAGAAGCGTTAATTGGTAAGCACACTGTGATGGTGGCGAATTTGGCACCTCGCAAAATGCGCTTCGGTTTAAGTGAAGGAATGGTACTTGCCGCAGGACCTGGTGGCGACGACCTTTACATTCTAGAGCCTCATGAAGGTGCTAAACCTGGAATGCGCGTTAAGTAACCACAACGTGTTGCTGTAGTCTCGCAACCACACAAGATAAAGCCACGGTTAGATAACTACAAAGTAGTTGCTACACGTGGCTTTTTTGTTTCTGTGATGTGGTACGCGCACTAGCCCCCACGGCAGAAAACTGAGGTTTCAATGCCCGTTTTGGCCTAATGGCCGTCATGGGGAATACGCGTTTCTTAGCCAAAATGACATACACCGCACTACACCAGGGAAAATACGACGATAAATAGTGCTGAAGCTTGGCCGCTCCCTCCCAACGCTGCTGAAAAAATAACGTGGAAAAAAGAATTTGCCGCTGCTCTATTACTTCAAACCCTAGAAGGTGAAGCCAGTCTTTCATTCTGTAGGTGGTAAAAAATCGGGCATCGTGCAAAATATTATCGCGTTTTACGGGCAAGTATTTGGCGACCCCAGCTAAGCTAAGCGGGTTAAAGCCGCTGATAATAACGTGCCCGTCTTGGGTGATCACCCGGTCTACTTCACGCAAAATTTCGTGAGGATCTTGGGCAAAATCGAGCTCGTTAGCCAACAATAGCCCATCAATACTGTTTTCTGAAAACGGCAGTTTGTGCGCTTGGCCAATAATGAAGTTTTCGTTTGCAGAGTGTGTTCTTTCCTCAGCCGCACCATTTGCGACAGCGTTAAACATGTCGTCTTTAGCCCGTTCGCTACAGGTAAAGTCGGGGGTATGATTAATGCGATGATGAATTGGACTATCGTTTAGCTGAATTTGTGCGCTTAAGTTGCCTAGTTTTACAAAGTGATAGCCAAAGATACGCTCTGCATATTCATTGCAAACCTGCTCCACCGCCAACTTAATATTTTCTCCTGCGGGAAACTCATCCCAGCTACCGGGATAGCGCGGTGGCTTTGACCTAAACGCCGTTTTCATTATCACTTCACACGCTCATCGGTTGCTCTGTAAACCACATGCCCCTATAGTAACGCATAATTGAAGCTAAACAAGCAGGTGTATTATGCGCATCGACACATTGCCTTCGGGCATAACAGTCCATCCAATTCCCGCCTTTACTGACAACTATATATGGTGTATCCACAACGGTAAAAATGCGGTTGTTGTAGACCCCGGCGATGCTGAGCCAGTGTTAAAATACATGGCCAAACACGCATTGAACTTAGCTGCCGTTCTTATTACCCATCACCATCGCGACCACACAGGTGGCATTGCCAAATTGGTCTCGGCTATTGCAGATTTACCCGTTATTGGCCCAAGAGGCGGGCATATAAGAGGGCTAACTAAAACCGTGGCGCAAGGCGATACGGTAGCCCTGCCGGTTGTAGATATGTCGTTTCAAGTGATGGAAGTACCGGGGCATACCCTCGACCACATCGCGTTTTTCGGTCACGGTGCACTGTTTTGCGGCGATACTCTATTTTCAGCCGGGTGTGGCCGATTATTTGAAGGCACACCAGAGCAAATGCTGCATTCACTCAATAAGCTCAAGCGCCTGCCTGATGACACTGCGGTATATTGTACTCACGAATATACGCAGGCGAATGTAAACTTTGCCCTCGCGGTAGAGCCTAACAACAGCGAATTGCAAGACTACGATGCTTGGGTAAAAACGAAGCGTTCTCACGACGAGCCGACCTTGCCCAGTACTCTAGACGAACAAAAACAGATAAACCCTTTCTTGCGCTCACATGAGCCTGTGGTAAAAGACGCTGCACAGCGTTTTGCTGATGCTGAGCTGACGGATGATGCCGCTGTTTTCGCCGCAGTTCGACATTGGAAAGATGAGTTTTAGTGAATATATTTGCCATTTAGCGTAGTATTACGCCCTTGCAGTACACAAAGAGGTTTCTTCAAAATATGCAGTCGAAGTTGTTCCCACTTGCGTCCGTTCTATTGGCGTTAGGGCTTTCAGGATGTCAGTTAACCGAAAATGAAAGTGAAAATGTAGCCGTAGAGCAAAACGAGAAAGCAGCACTTGAAGCATGTGCTGAAACCTATTTAGGTGAAGAAGACATTGCCGATTGCGAGGTAGCAAGAGACGGCGTTATTGATGTTATCCACCCAAAAGATGATGTATTAGAAGAAACAGCGGAAATTACGGCCCCTGAAGACGTAGAAGTGGCTGCGGTAATTACCGACGTATGGCAGCGAGCCAGCAATACATTTTCACTGAATATACCGGATGACCGCCGCGTGACTGCGCAGCGAGATTGGTATTTAAAGCACCCAGAATACATGGCCCGCGTGGTAAAACGCGCAAAGCCGTTCTTGTTTTACATTGTTGAAGAAATTGAAAAGCGCAATATGCCAATGGAGTTAGTTTTACTCCCTATTGTAGAAAGCGCCTTCGATCCTTTTGCCTATTCCCATGGCCGCGCGGCAGGAATGTGGCAGTTTATTCCAAGTACGGGTAAACGCTTTGGCATGCCGCAAACGTGGTGGTATGACGGAAGACGCGATGTAGTGGCCTCTACTCAAGGTGCCCTTGACTACCTTACCTATCTAAACGACATGTTTGATGGCGACTGGCTGCATGCGCTAGCAGCGTACAACAGCGGCGAAGGGCGCGTTATGCGCTCAATTCGCGCGAACAAACGGGCGGGCAAACCCACCGACTTTTGGCATTTAGGTTTGCCAAAAGAAACCCGTGCTTACGTTCCTAAGCTTTTAGCCCTTGCGGATATTTTAAAAAATAAAACGGCCTTTGACTACGCATGGCCAGAAGTTGAAAATGTAGCGGTTATTGAAGTGGTGGATATCGGCTCTCAGGTAGACCTTGCGTTTGCCGCAGAACTTGCTGATATGTCATTGAAGGAGCTGCACGGCCTCAACCCAGGATTTAACCGCTGGGCTACGTCACCAGATGGGCCTCACCGCCTTGTGTTGCCGGTAGAAAAAGCAGCGTCATTTTCACAAGCATTGGCTCAAATAGACAGAAAAGAGCGCCTAAATTGGGTGCGTCATACGGTTAAAAGCGGAGACAGCCTAGGGAAAATTGCCAATCAGTACCATACTACGATAAAGGTCATTCAGCAGGTTAACGAACTGGATTCGTCAATGATACGCATTGGCCAAGCTATTATGGTACCTGTTGCACTTAAAGCGTTAGATGACTATGCCCTTTCTCAAGAGCAGCGATTAGCGAGTATTCAAAGTAGCAATAAATCGAAGCAAAAGGTTCGCCATACCGTAAAGTCTGGTGATACGCTGTGGGACATTGCTCGAAAATACAAAGTATCGACAAGACAGCTTGCAAAGTGGAACGGTATGGCACCTGGCGACATGTTGCGCCCCGGTAAAACCTTGGTGGTGTGGCTAGAGGGTAAAAGCGACGCTGGTGTAACCAAAAAGGTGACTTACACAGTGCGTAACGGCGACTCACTCTCTCGAATTGCCAGTAAGTTCAATGTTAAAGTAAGCGATATTAGCAAATGGAATAGCCTTAATGCTAAGCGCTATTTGCAACCTGGACAAAAACTAAAGCTTTATGTTGACGTAACCAGGCTAACATCTACAGGATAGAGACATGTTAAAAATTAACCGAGAAAACCTGCGAAACAGTCATGAAACGCCTTGGTTAATTTTAGACTTGGTCATGCTGGGTTTATTGTTTATAAATTTAGCATGGCTCATATTTGATGCACTGTACGCAACTAATTTTGTGTATCAGCAGCTTGGCGTGCACTTCCCCGCCGTTATTGATGCCTACGACCCCATACACAACAACTTTTTACTTGTCGACTTAGTATTCATAGGCATATTTTTTACTGAATTTTGTTTCCGCTGGGCGGTAGCAATAGTAAGAAAAGAACACCTACGCTGGTACTTCTTCCCATTTTTACATTGGTACGATCTTGTTGGGCTTATCCCAACCGGCGGCACGCGTCTGTTTCGCTTTCTCCGCATATTGTCTATTTTGCACCGCCTGCACAAATACGAGATTATCGACTTAAATCAAACCGCAATCTTTCGATTCTTTACCTTCTACTACGATGTTTTTGTGGAAGAGTTAAGCGACAGAATAGTAGTAAAAGTGCTAAGCGATGCACAAAAAGATATCTCGGCGGGTTCTCCGCTGCTTGATGATATTACTAACCAAGTGCTTGCACCACGACGCCCTGTTATCACTCAGTGGATGGCCGGCATTATCAATCACCTAGGGCAATCTATCAGTAACGATGAACACGGTGACGTAATAAGGGAGCACGTTCGAAAGAGTGTTGGTAAGGCCGTGCGAGGCAACGCGCAAGTATCGTCTCTTAATTACTTGCCCATTATAGGTAAAACCATTGAAAATACACTGGAGCAGTCGGTTACTGACATTGTTACCTCATCCCTCGTTAATTTGTTAAGCGACCTAGACTCTGATCGCATTGACCACTTTATTTCTGTGGGCATGCACGACTACACCCCCACGGCTGATGCTCTCGATGAAGAAGTATTGAATGTAGTAAACGAATGCCTAGAACTTGTTAAAGCCCACGTATCGCAACAGCGCTGGAAATCCCATTTGATGGAAAAAGAATCGACCGTGCCCTCCCCAGGCCCAGCTTCAAATGAAAATGACTCTTTGTAAATAGAGAACCTGTAAATAAATACGTTGTAAATAATAAAGACACCTTGAAGAAGTTTTCCAAGGATACGGATATATCAACATGCTCGACAACACACCAGACTATGCTCTTTATACTGTGGAAGAACTTGAAGACGTTGTTGCCAATGTCGATAAAGCCCGCTTTCCTGAGCGCTACAAAGCGGCGCAAGCTGCACTCTCTGAAAAACGGCTTTTACAGCCTAAGCAACACCAAGCTGTTGATGATGACAAAGTAAGTTCATCTCACACAAGAGTGAAATGGTCAGAACAACTGCTCATAACACGAGTAATGTTTATATCGTTCATTACCTTACTCCTTGCAGTTATCATCCCAATGTTTTCTGAGTTTATGGTGGCAAAAAGTTGGACAGAAAATACCGGTGCCTTTTTCTGGCTGATGTCTCTTACATTAATAACGCTATGGTTTTTATCCTTAGGGATGGACAAAACGCTTTCCCAACGTTTGACGAAAGACTGGCGGGGCAAACTCGCCATCTCAGTAATGCCACTCGTATTTTTAGCTTTCAGCTTAGTGTTTGTAGACCAATCCGTTCCCCTTAGTTTGCATAGTATTCTAAGCGAAGACAGTGTTAACCAAAGCATGGCATTTAAAAAGATAGACGGTAAAAAACGCTGCCGACACCGTATTGAAATTATTGAGACAAGGGAGTTTGAAGACACTTACCTTTGCTTATCTAAACAAGAGCTCGATAAGCTTCCTGAGAAGGGATACGTAACAATAATAGGAAGCCGCAGTCAGTTTGGATTACTTATAGATAGGTTTAGCAAATAGTTTATAAAACCTATCCTATAGGTCGATGTTACGGGCTTTTTTCACTTTATAAGAAATAACACGCGTAAACGATGACGAGTGTTACACTATTTAGCACCTCCTTTTGTAACGCCTATTTACAACAACAAATAAAAGAAGACTACTAATGAAGTTTATTATTTTAGCTATCGTAATTGGTTTAGCCATTTTCTTATTTACCCGCCACACATCGAACAAAAAAATCGCAACTGAAAACATCGAAGCCGGCAACGTGTTTCTAGCAGAAAATAAAGCCAATATTGCAGTAAAAGAGACATCTTCAGGCCTTCAGTACGAAATACTTCAAGAAGGGCAAGGTACACAGCACCCAACGGCATCATCAACAGTAAAAGTGCATTACCACGGCACGTTACTTGACGGCACTGTATTTGACAGCTCGGTGGCGCGTGGTGAGCCCATTAGTTTTCCACTAAACCGTGTTATTGCAGGCTGGACGGAAGGCGTTCAACTTATGGTTGAGGGAGATAAATATAAATTCTTTATTCCATCACACCTAGCCTATGGCGACAGCGCCGCTGGAAAAATAGCACCGGGCTCGACGCTGATATTTGAAGTGGAATTGCTCGAAGTAAAATAGCCCTACTCGGTAACAACAGAATGCTAAATGTATTGGGTCGGCATAAACGCTAAATCGGCCTCAAGTCGCTTGAGAACAAAGGGTAAGCTAGTAAAGCTTAGCTTAGCCTTGCTGAAGTGCCCCAAAATAGCCGAACTTTCCGGTTACTTGTGCGGCACCTCATGCTCAGTTAGCGCTGTTTCCTGCGTGGTATTAAAGGCGTCGCCATGTGGCTCACTCGCGATGCTAGTTCATCTTTGCCAGTACTTTTTGTTTTAATAGTTCTACTTCTTTTTGGCGACCTTTATCAGCAAGAGGTCTATCTGGGCGTGGCGCTGCTGCTTGTGCTTTTGCTAGGTACTTCATCGCTTTGTCATATTCACGCTCATCAAAAAGATATTCTGCATAGAAGAAGTTTGGGTCAATTCCATCAGAATTGAGCGAAAGCGCTTTTGTCAGCAGCATTTCGGCTTTTTTATCACTACCAAACCCAATCGGCCACCCCGGAACTTTATGATAAAGCACGCCTAAGCTTGTCATTGCCGATCCCTGAAGCGCTGTTTCATCAAGACGCAGTGCTTTTTCAAAACTTTTCTTCGCTGCCTTTGCATATTTTAGCGCACCGAGGCCCCCCTTCGCACCTGCGGTGGTTGATTGAACAATTCCCAACCAAATGTAGCGCTCTGCCCCTCCTGGGGTCAGCTTTACTAAAGACTCTGCCTTATCTGCAAGCGCTAGTAGCGCGTCAACTTTGTCTTCGTCTTCTAACTCGGAATAGTTTATTTCTGCCCATTCATGTTGAATAGCCAACAACCCATCATCGCCATAGCTTGCCATGCTGAGCAGAACTAAAACCGATGCCAATGTAATTTTAAACAATCTCATGATAATTTCTCCTCGTGGCGTGCTTTCATATAGCGTTGGATGGTGGGAAGCTGCTTTTTTAGCGCTGCATCCACCAAGCTGGGAAACGCACCATTAATTTTTACAAACAATTTTTCTGGAAAGCCAAGAAAGCGTCGAGACTGCTTTTTATAAAGCATGTCAACAAGCGCTTGAGCTACATCAACAGGGGCATCCATGGCATTGCCTAACGCCTGATTCATCGACGTAGCTTGCGCTGAGTTAATTGATGTTTGCGTGGCTCTGGGTGCAAAATAATGAAAATGCAGATTTGTTCCTGCATACTCTCTCATTAACGATTCCGTCCACCCCCGCAGACCAAACTTAGAGGCGCAATATAAAGAGTGACACGCAAAACCAATACTGCCGAATGTAGAGCCGATATTAATAATGTGAGCGTCAGGTGCGCGCTGTAATATGGGGAGCAGTTTTTGTGTAAGCGTGATAGGAACCACTAGGTTAGTTGTAATTACAGAGTCTACAGCCCTTTTCGAAGCGTCGGTAAACGCGCCTGTTTCAGTGATTCCAGCATTATTAATTAGCATTGTTACCGACTTGACGCGACACAGTGCTATCACTTTTTCCATATCGTCGCTCTGCGTCAGGTCGGCACATACAACGGTGTGTTGACCTGGCAAGACTTCTACAAGTTTCCCTAACTTGCCGGTATTTCGTCCTGTGAGTATCAGTGAGACTCCAAGGCTTGCTAGCTGTTTGGCAATGGCCTCTCCTATCCCACCCGATGCGCCGGTTAATAGGCACACCTGCTTTTCAAAAGCAATGGCCATTACGCTGCCTCCGTAAGCAAGTCAGAACACGACAACGTTCTAAATATATTCGCATAAAGTTGGAAAAACATTTTGGCAGAGTGGATGATGAGATCTTGTTCTGCTTTATCATCAATTTTATTCATCAGGTCTTTAAAAAACACAATATGCTCTTGATCTAACGAACCGTGAGAACGCAGATAGCTAAATGCCGACTTAGGGAGCCCTAGCACATCTTGAATTGATGCCGCAGCATTATCGGCCAGCGCAATACTTGTGCCTTCCAGCACAAATACCATCCCAAAAAAGCACAGCGGGTTTTTGCGGCGTATCGCATCATAGGCATAAGACACCATTAAATCTGTCGCCGCAGCGGGTGCACTATGTCTTACGGTTTCTTTATCAACACCGCAGGCCGCTAAGTCATTTAAAATCCACTCCTGATGGCCCATTTCTTCGTCGATGTACTCTCCCACAGCTTCACGCAGCCATTCCTTACTCTCTGGTAAAGCAGCGCCAGTGGCCATTAGCAGCGGAACTGTGTGCTTTACATGATGATAAGCTTGCGACAAAAATGCGGTATAGTCTTCGGTTGAAATATTGCCTTCGAAACAGCGACGGATAATAGGCGATGACGTTAAATAAGCACGCTCATTTTGTGTTTCGCTTTCAAGTCTTTCAAATAATTTCATGGTATCTCCTTAATTACGCAACCTGTTGGTTGAGTAAATTGCTAATAGTTGATTGAAAATGCTGTAGCGCCTGCTCTCGACGGAGCTTGCCATTAGCAGTAAGTAACAATGCGCTCTCTGGTAACGCGTCGAGCGCATGCCACTTGGCGATACGCGCATATTCAGGTAAGGAATGGTTAACAGATGCGATGACTTGTACAATCTGCTGTTCAGTGAGTGTACGGTCTCGTTTAACTAAAATTGCACTGCAGGCTTTTTCTCCTTCACCGACGATCAATGCATATTGAAAATAGCCTGTTGAGGTGAGCGCGCTCTCAATCCACTCAGGTGAGATATTTCTCCCCAAACTAGTAATAATGAGGTTTTTCTTGCGCCCCTGAATGTGAAAATAGCCCCCCTCTTCAGACACTAAGTCACCGGTTTTCACCTCAAAAGGATAAAATGAGTCTGGCTGATTCAAGTAACCAAGAAAGATGTTTCCCTTTACGATAAGTTCGTTATTTTCAATAGATAGCGTGTTATGCCCAAGTGATTCACCGACACTGCCATCGCAATGTTTATCGGGTAAGTTCAACGTATTTACCGATACACCCTCTGAGAGGCCGTACCCCTCAAAGACAGGAAGTCCCAAAGCGCGTGCACTCTTGAGTAAGGAAGGTGCTACATGTGCGCCTCCTACGGCAATAAAGGTAAGTGAGGTTGGTGGTACCCAGCCTTTCTTACAGGCTGAAACCAGTAACAATAATAATTCCGGCACTAAAATAAGCGTTTCGGGCCGATGTTCATTAATTTGAGAGAGCATGGCGTTTGGATTTGTGAGTGCTGCACCACTAAACCCAAGCTCTGTGCTAGAAGGCAGAACGATGCAACCGCCCACTAATAACGGCGCATATACGCCCGCAATATTTTCTAGTAATGTGGGCAATGGCAATAAACATAAATGTTTAACTCGCTTCAACGCCACTGCATTGGACAAGCTTTTCGCTACGTTACGCTGGGAAGTATTCGATAAACAAACCCCTTTGGGCTGGCCGGTAGACCCTGAGGTGAAGGTGATTTTCCCCGTTCCCCGAGGGATACAAGGATGACCATTAGGCTTCACTTTATAAGCCTGCAGGGTTTCAAAGGGACACTCAATTCGGCTTACGCCTTTGTGCTCAGCGTATTCACTCATGTTGCCGCTATCAGCTATTAATAATTCAATGCCGGCCTCGTTAAGCAAATGCTGACGTTGTTGCTTTGAAAAGTAAACCGGCACGGGAGTAAGCACTTTATTCGCTTCTCGGGCCGCTAAATCGCAAATAACCCACTCCGCGCCATTATCAGCGATTAATGCCAGGTGCATTTCTGGCTGCTGCAACAACCATTCAGAAACTAACGCTACTTTTTCAACTAATTCACGATAATTCATGCTGCCACCACTGTACGCCAGTGCAGTATCATCATTTTGAAACACATGGGGATCTAAGATCATAAATGGGCCTCAAATACATTTGTTATTTCAGGCAGAAGTGGCGCCATACAATCGAACATTTTTGCCACTGGTTGACTGCTGGCGACGAGTTTCGATACTTCGCTGGTGCGAAGCGCAACCACTTGGGGTTTCGTCTCATAGTAAGTCCCCCACTCTTTACCTTCATCGTGCAAGCGGTGCTTTGACGCATCGCATAAATAGGTGAGTGGTAGGCCAATGCTTGTCATTAAATCTCGTAATGATGATGTTGCGGCAAACACAATTACCGAATAATTTAGCTGTTGCAGGCTAAGCGCTGTAAGGAGTAGTAGCGGTTGCGTAAAACTACCGTTGCGACTGTATAAATTGCCAATCTCGGCAACTTGATTGCGCGCAACGTTTAGATTTACCTGCGCCAATATGTCTTCTACTGGCGCCGGCATGTAAGACTCTACAAACAAAGGGGACGCTGCGCTCCGCGCGCCTAACGCAGCAAAAGGCTTACTGCCACCTACGCCCAGCAATACAGGCATAAAATGTTGAAGT
This sequence comes from Alteromonas sp. 4NS20-0143, assembly GCF_057542855.1. NCBI lineage: Bacteria > Pseudomonadati > Pseudomonadota > Gammaproteobacteria > Alteromonadales > Alteromonadaceae > Alteromonas > Alteromonas sp. 4NS20-0143. Next base: position 63,471 of record NZ_BAAJLR010000001.1, on the reverse strand, counting down.
GTAGCGTGATAAGAGCGCCAAAAACCCTTGGCAATAAGGCGCTGAAGCTCGTTGCGTTGCAAAGATGAGTCGACGCCGATGAATAACTCAGTAAGCGTATTGCGAGGATAAATGTGCCTAGCGAAACGTGCGCTAGAGCGACGTTTTGGTGATAGTGCGGTACTTAACATAAACAACTACTCTGTTAACTGTTAAGTCCGATTATGAGATATGAATATTAAGTCAAACTTAAGACTTGATAATATTTGTCACTTATTTTAAACAGCTAGGCGTTATGGAAATCAAAACTCGTATTCTAAAACCATACGTAGGGTATGGTCTTTGTTGTCACCATTTAGCCCAGCGATAAAGCCAAGCTCCCACTTAAGCTGCTTTTGCCCGTCGAACCGACGAATTCCCATAAATGCGGGGCCAACGCCAATAAAGTCCTCAGCGGCGTAGAATTCTATTGCAGGCTGAACTTCTGGGATCCAGCGATAGCGATATTTCATTTTAAATTCGCCTTCGAATTCGTTTTTAATGGTTTCGCCCCACTCGTAAACTAAGGTTACATTAGTAGTAAGCGAAAAACGCCCAAATTCTTTTTCCGTTAAAATACCGCTTTTTATTTCCCAATCATTCCTATCATTTTGCTTTTCCAATTCAAATAATACGCCCCAGTCTGCCCAGTATTGCCCTTGCTCTGTCAACATAGAACGTAATTCAAGCTCATAAGAGGCAACCGAAAAGTCATCATTCTCGTCCCTGCTGCCCACCACGTAGAGCTCTAAAATTGTTCGTTCAGAGAGTGCATGCCCAGCAGATATTCGCTGCATCAGTAGGTTACCTTCGTCATTTTGACGAGATGTCAGGCGCCACTCAAACTCACGTTCAAATGGCAACACATAGGGATGATAAACTTTATCTACCACAAAATTATCTGCCATTACCGTGCCAAACGGACTGAAAGAAAGCATAATTAAAAGTGACCGTGCCACCCCGGACTTCATGAAATTTTTAGCGGATTTGTTCATTGCACAACCCATCGCAAATCGAATGGCACTTTCAATAACGCTTCTCATAATGATGGTGCCTCGTATTTTTTCATGCCCGTGTCTTTTTGAAACACAAAAGCGGATAAAGTGGGTAGAAAAACCGCAGTCAAGTAAGCAATCATATACGCACTACTGGGCGTAGCCTCGTAGCCAAACAAGACATTGAGCAAATGACCATATTCGCTGCCATCCGCCACCCATGTTGAGGAATTCCAAAGTCTTGCAGATACATTGAGATAGTCGATTTGCTCTAATAGAGTGACAATGCCGGCAAACTGCCCGGCACAAAACACGCACAGAGCAATCAGCTTAGGTAATGAGTATCTAATCGAATTAACCATCGCATGAAGCAGTATGCTTAAACTCAAACTAATACCTAAACCAATTATACTGCCCATTACTAGGCTCATATCTGTTTGCTCATTCGACCAATAAGCTACCGAATAAATGAAAAAGTGAATGGCATTGCCTGAGGTGATGGCCACCACCAGTAATACGGCCCACAAATTCGCTCTTTGATGTTGGGCCACTAGATCTCTGGCAAAAAAGCACACCATCATCAATTCAAAAAGCAGTAGAGCGACTTTAATCAGTTCAAGCCCTGCGCCGTCTGCTATTGTTGCCAGCGAAGAGAGATTGACGTACCAACCACAGGCAAACAAAAGTCCAACAAGTATACCTAGGCCTAAAGGAAGCAGCCGTATCCCGGACTGACTTAACAGCAAACTCACTAGTAAAAATATGGGCAAGGTGTCGCGAATAAACAATATAACAGAGTTAATCATGGGCCTTTCCCTCGCTAGTGCCGTCAATAGCGTTGTCAACACTATTGGTGACAATCACTTTACCTACTGCTGAGTTAGGGTGGTACTCACCAAAAAAGCCATACTCTCCTGCGGGCAATGGGCCGATAAAAATAACCCCTCGACTTTGACCAAAAATCACTTTCTCTCGATTTAAATCAAAGCTGTCAATTTCTTCTGGTGTACTGTCATGATTAATAAACACCAAGCGTACTTTTTGCCCTTCAGGCACAGTAACGCTTTGAGGAATAAAAAGATGATTTCGAATCTCGATAACCGCTTCTGGTAGCGCGGCCTTTGCATTACCGCACACCAATCCATTCACGAAAAACCAAGAAAGTAGCACCGAGCGCTTTGAGAAAATTGTCATTCAGTATTACTCAGATTCGGTAGCATTACTTGAACGCGTAAGCCCCCTATTGGGGCGGTGTCTAATTCTATCCTTCCCTTGTGCATGGTCACAATCTGCCCCACGATAGCAAGCCCGAGTCCACTGCCTGTAGATTTGTACTTGTCTTGGTATTGGTCGCGATAAAAACGTTTAAGGACATTTTCTCGCTCTGATTCGTCAATACCAGGCCCTGAATCATCTACACATATCACAGTGTTTTTTTCATTTTGTGAAACAGATACCTTAATAACCGCCTCGTTAGGTGAGTATGCGCAGGCATTAGCAATGAGGTTCTGTAATAGCGTGTACAGCGTAAATTCCGTACTCATTAAAAAAGCAGACTCGCCGTCGAGGCTTATGTCTTGTTGTTTATCTTCAATTTTACCGTACAGGTCGGTAATAACTTTCTGAGCTATGGCAACGACATCCACGTTGCCGAGCTGCATTTTAAATAGCTCGGGGCTGGTGCGACTGAGCAGCAGTATCTGGTTAACAACGTGAATCATTCTGTCCGTGTCTTTTTGAATATTTTGCAAGGCGTCTTTTTTATCTACCATCGACTCGGCAAGGTTATGAAGGTTTATCTTCATCACACTTAATGGCGTTCTCAATTCATGTGCTGCATTGGATGCAAACTGTTGTTCTCGCTCAAACGCACTGTTAAGCCTTGCAAACATGGTGTTCAGCGTATCCATTACCGGCATCATTTCTGTAGGAATTGACGAAAGTGTCACTGGCGACAAGTCTTTCCCTTGTCGAACAGATAATTTGTTGGATAACGCTTTTAACGGCGATAGGCCTCGAGTAACAACCAGCAGTATAATGATGGCGAGTAACGGCACTGCATAAAGAAAGGGCGTGATTGCTGATATCGTTAATGATTCAGTTAACAGCACACGGTGTTGCAAAGGCTGAGCAACTATAATAGTAAGTTCGCCATCAATAGCTTGCTTAAAAACTCGCCATCGTTGCCCGCTAAAATTCTGGTCTGAAAATCCATCATTAAAACGTGCGATGGGCAAGCGCTCCGATAGGCCGCTGTGTGAAACCAGCTTTTGTCCTCGCCATATTTGAAAAGCAAGTTCATTTGCCTTTAAGTCGCCTGTTGACTTGCTTTCACTTAACGCTAAAGCGTGCAATACGCTTTTTAATTCATTATCCATCAAGGATGCAGACACAGACATGGCCGAGCGGTATCCATGTATAGCCGCATTAAAGATGATGAGTATCAATGAACTCACCAGTATAAGAGTGAGGAATCGCCTAATCGATCGCAACTATTTGTTCTCTACCTGCGGTATTGAATAGCCAACGCCGCGAATGGTTTTAATAAACTTATCAGGTAGTTTTTTACGTAGGTGATGAATGTGAACCTCAATGGTGTTACTTGCCACTTCTTCACCCCATTCATACAAACGCGACTCTAGTTTTTGCTTAGACTGAATACGCCCTGCGTTTTCCATCAGCGCTTTCAACAACATTAATTCACGCCGTGGAAGGGTAACCATGACGTCGCCAACAGAAAGTTCTAATGTTTGCGTGTTGAGAGACACTCGCCCTACAGAGACAAGCGACGTGGCGGCTGTCCCCTGCCTGCGCTCAATAACTCTCAACCGAGCAAGCAGTTCGTCCATTTCAAAGGGCTTTGGCAGATAATCGTCGGCTCCCGCGTCTAGACCTAATATTTTATCAGTGATTTTATCTCTGGCAGTTAAAATGATGACAGGCATAGACTTACTTTTCTGTCGAATAGACTTTAGCACGTCGAGCCCGTCCATGTCGGGTAGGCCTAAATCTAAGACTATTAGGTCTGTTTGTTCATCAAGCACTGCGCTAAGGGCATCTTTACCACGGAAAACGCAATCAACAGCATGATTAGCTGCACGAAGAGAGTGTGATAAGGCGTCAGACAAAGGCTTATCATCTTCAACAAGGAGAATTCGCATAGTGCTCTGTTTATTGCTTTTTTTTAAGTATAACACCCAAAACTTAAGACTGTCTTAAGGAACGCTAGACAATACTCACCGAAAGCGATCAAAAAAGCCTGCTAAATAGCAGGCTTTCATACTTAAATTCGTGTACCCCTTATCATGCGTTGAGTACACTACAAACTGACTAAGGGGTAACTATACTAACTTCTACGCCAGGTTGTACCACCCGCGCCATCTTCTAGCACTACGCCCATTGCCGTTAACGCATCGCGCGCTGCATCGGCAGCAGCCCAGTCTTTTGAGGCTCTTGCGTCGTTACGTTGTTTTATCAGCGCTTCAATTTCAACAGCTTCATCGTTGTTGTCGTTGCCGCCTTTTAAAAACGCATCAGGGTTACTTTGCAGCATGCCTAAAATACCGCCCAAGCGTTTTAACACAAACGCTAACTTGCCCGCTTCAGCAGGATCATCTTTTTTGCGGTTAATTTCACGAGCCACATCAAATAGCACTGAGAACGCTTCTGGCACATTAAGGTCATCGTTCATAGCAGCTTCAAAGCGCGCTAAATAACCACCGTGTGTTAACTCAGCCGTTTCATCAATCTCAACACCGCGAAGCGCTGTATATAAACGCTCAAGCGCTGCTTTAGCTTGGGTAATGTTGTCCTGCGAATAGCTCAACTGGCTGCGGTAATGAGCAGACATTAAAAAGAAACGTAAGGTTTCTGAATCATGCTCTTTTAACACATCGCGAAGAGTAAAAAAGTTGCCGAGAGATTTTGACATTTTCTCGTCATCAACCTGCACCATTCCAGCATGCATCCACACGTTTACATACTCGCTGTCATGGGCGCAGCATGACTGCGCGATTTCGTTCTCATGGTGCGGAAAGGTTAAATCTGAACCTCCCCCATGAATGTCAAAATGGGCGCCTAGATGCTTATAGTTCATTGCCGAACATTCTATATGCCAACCAGGTCGACCCTCGCCCCACGGTGATGACCATGCTGGCTCGCCGGGCTTAGTGGTTTTCCATAATACGAAGTCGAGGGGATCGTCTTTACCTTGCGCTACTTCTACTCGCGCACCGGCTTTCAGCTGGTCTAAATCTTGTTTACTTAGCTTGCCGTAGTCTTCATATTTGCTGACATCAAATAGTACGTCGCCGCTTTGTGCTTGATAGGCGTAGCCTTTTTCAACTAAGCGCTCAATGATGTCGATAATTTCGGGCATGTGCCCACTCACCGTAGGCTCAACATCGGGCTCAAGCAGATTAATTGCTGCAAAGTCTTCGTGCATCATGCCAATTGTACGCTTGGTTAACGCTTCAAAACTTTCATTGTTCTCGTTTGCACGGGCAATAATTTTATCGTCAATATCCGTAATGTTACGCACATACTTTACGTCAAGCCCGAGGTGGCGCAGATAGCGCACCAACACGTCAAAACTTAAATAGGTGCGGGCATGCCCCATATGGCTGAGGTCGTATACAGTAATACCACACACATACAGACCCACCTTCCCTTCTTCAAGCGGCACAAATTTAGCCTTCTCACGGGTTCGGGTATTGTAAAGATGTAGCATAAAGAGTCTTCCTGTATATCAATTTTGGGCGCAAAGTTTAGCACTGTATAAAAATAATGGTAAGGCTTTTAACCCCCTATTTCACTGGCATAAAAAGCCAAAACTGGCCTAAATGAGTAATAACATCCTGTGACCGCTTAATTATGCGTCGCTATTTCCCCAAACAACGCTTTTGCGCTACCATTAGCGCACATTTTTACAGTCAATATATAGGACATCTTCAATGGTTACGTTAAAAACAAATTATGGTGATATCACGCTAGAGCTTTTCGAAGACAAAGCGCCTAATACCGTTGCAAACTTTCTTTCTTACGTTCAAGACGGTTTCTTTGATAACACTATTTTTCACCGTGTAATCAACAACTTTATGGTTCAAGGTGGCGGTTTTACAGAAGACATGGAGCAAAAAGACACTAAGGCTCCTATCGAAAACGAAGCTAACAATGGTGTAGCAAACGAAGTTGGTACCGTTGCTATGGCGCGTACGCAAGACCCACACTCAGCTACATCACAGTTTTTCATTAACGTTAACAATAACGACTTCCTTAACCACACTAGCGAAAGTGCTAACGGATGGGGATATTGTGCGTTCGGTAAAGTAACTGAAGGTATGGATGTGGTAGAAAAGATCAAAGCCGTGAAAACAGGCAACAACGGTTATCACCAAGATGTACCGGTAGAGCCAGTAATTATTGAAAAAGCGTTTGTTGTATAAGCTAATCAATTAGCGGTTAGATAAATGGTGAAATAACCGCTTTGATTTCGGCCGCTATATTGTTAGAACAGCTTCATAAATAAAGCGAATGCCGCATCTTTTAGGTGCGGCCTGTTTAATCTAAAAAAGACACACTATGCCTTTCACTTACTTTATTGCCGACCTTCATCTTAGCGCCGATAGACCTGATATTACCGACTGTTTAATGCGCTTTTTAGAAGAAGACGCTATTAACGCGGATGCGCTTTATGTGTTGGGCGACCTCTTTGAAGTCTGGATTGGCGATGATGACGTAAACCCATTCAATACGGCAGTGGCAAAAGCGTTCAAGCAAGTAAGTCAGCATTGCCCTATTTACTTTATTCACGGCAATCGTGATTTTGCGATAAGGCACAACTGGCTAAATAAAGCAGGCATGACCTTGTTAAATGAACAGGAAGTTGTCGACCTGTACGGCACTCCAACACTGCTCACTCATGGCGACGAGCTTTGCACAAAAGATGTGGCTTACCAAAAGTTTCGCAAAAAATCGCGCGGATGGTGGTGGCCAAGACTCATGCTTGCCCTCCCTTTATGGTATCGACGCAGAGTTGCTCGCAATGGCCGAGCCCAGAGCAAAGTAAACCAACAAAGCCTCAAGCCAGAGATAATGGATGTAACCCCCTCTGAAGTGGTTGATGCACTCGAAAAATGGGATGTGCAGCGAATGATCCACGGGCACACGCACCGTCCTAAGATCCACTCACTTCAAGCAAACGGTAAATCTGCAACGCGAATAGTACTTGGTGATTGGTATGACCAAGGCAGTGTTTTGAAGGTCACTCCATCTGAAGTTATGTTACAACATCACAATTTTATGTAAGTTTATCTGACACTTACAAACTGGTCAGTCCACAACCTATAAAAAATTTTTGTTAATCATTCTTTTTTGCACATTCTCGCAAACAGTTAATAAATATATAGAATTTTTCAACTTCCTTTCTTAATGCTCACTTTCTATTAACGTAATGTGACAGTTGTGACAGTTTAGCAATATATCTGTCAAATAAATGTCACTAATCCTGCCTAACCTCCAGCCTGCGTTTAAGCAAAGGCACAATGGAAAATAGCTATTTGCTTTACAACACGCCTACCCACAACCGATTTTAATAAAACGTTTAGGAAACAACCATGAATCGTAACTGGAAAGTAGCATGCACAGCAGTAGCAATGGCGGTATCCGCTGGGCTACAGGCTGCAGTATTGCCAGAGCATCAAACAAATAGCGCTTGGTACACCGATGCGCAATCGAAATTGACTGAGAAACTAGCAACGAATAATAAATTCAAAGCCAAAAACGTTATTCTTTTTGTTGGTGACGGTATGGGTATTTCTACTCTTACCTCTGCTCGTATTCACAAAGGGCAATTAGCTGGCAACCCTGGTGAAGAAGGCTACTTAAGCTTCGAATCTTTTCCCCATACTGCGCTTGTGAAAACATACAACGTAGATGCACAGACTCCAGATTCTGCTGGCACCATGACAGCGATGATGTCAGGCCTTAAAACAGACGTAGGCGTGATTGGTGTTGACGAAGACATAGAACGGGGCGACTGCTCTACTGTGGCAGGTAACGAAGTGATTACCGCGCTAGAACTTGCAGAAATTAAAGGCCTATCTACTGGTATTATTTCTACTGCTCGTATTACTCACGCTACGCCAGCTGCTACCTATGCGAAATCAGCCGATCGTAACTGGGAAGACAATTCAGATATGCCTGAAGAGGCTGTAACAGCGGGTTGTGTAGATATTGCTGACCAGCTTGTTAACTTCGAATCTTATGTAGAAGGCCGTTATACAGGCGTAGACATTGACGGTATTGAAGTAGCAATGGGCGGCGGTCGTCGTCACTTCTTACCCCGCGATGAGGCTTTTAACAGCCCTGATGCACAAAGCGATGTAGAAGGCGATCGTACTGATGAGCGCGACTTGACAGCAGAATGGCAATATACCTATGAAAACGGTGTCTATGTATTCGACCAAGCAGGCTTTGACGCTATCGATACTGAATCAACAGAGCGCGTATTTGGCTTGTTTAACGAATCGCACATGCAGTATGAAGCAGACCGCGGTAACGACATTGCAGGCGAGCCTTCAGTATCAGAAATGACAGAAGCCGCTATTAATATTCTCGATAACAACGACAATGGCTTTTTCTTGATGGTTGAGTCTGGTCGAATTGACCACGCCCACCATGCAGGCAACGCCGCAGGCGCGCTTACCGATACTCTTGCTTTTGAACAAGCAGTAATGACAGCCGTTGAAAATACCAACCCAGAAGAAACGCTTATTCTTGTTACTGCCGACCACGGCCACGTATTTACTATTGCAGGCTACCCTAAGCGTGGTAACCCTATCTTAGGCAAAGTTGTGAATGTAGGCTCAGAGGAGCCAGCAACTGCATCAGATGGCACACCTTACACTACCCTAGGCTACACAAATGGTCTTGGTTTCCGCGACTTAGGCGATGAAACGAATTCAGACGCCACCTACGCGTTAGATAATGCCGCTGGCCGTGTAGATTTAACCAATATCGACACAACAACTCCAGGATTTCACCAAGAAGCACTCATTCCATTGGGCTCTGAAACGCATTCGGGTGAAGACATTTCATTGCATGCAACAGGACCTGGAAGTCAACTTGCACAAGGCGTGGTAGAGCAAAACGTTGTTTTCCACTTAATTAATCAAGCCCTTGGCCTTGTTAACGAATAAGTGGAGATAAGAAAATGAATGTATTTAAATTAAGCTTAATTGCAGTAGCTATCGCAGGTTTGTCTGCGTGTTCTTTAGAAGGCGACGACGGCCAAGACGGCGTTGATGGCGCCGCGGGTGCTGACGGAAGTAATGGCGTAAACAGCCTTACTGTACAAACCGAATTAGCTGTGGGCGATGCAAACTGCCCTAATAGTGGTGTTCGCATCGACTCTGGTTTAGACAGCGATAGCGATGGCACGCTTGCAGAAGCTGAAATCACATCGACAAGCTTTGTTTGTGTGCCAGGGGTCGACTCTGTAGGTAGCAGTGAAATTCTTACCAGCTTAAACAACGACTGGTTTGTTGATGGGCAGGCAGAAGTTGAGAACAACAAACGCGTATGGATGAATGCAACCTCTGGTAGTGCTGCTTCTTCATCCAATGTCAGTGTTGCAACCGCTAATTCCCAAGCAGAGCTTAACGCTATGGTTGAGAGCCTTCGAGGCACAGCCAAAAACGTTATCCTTTTCGTTGGCGACGGCATGGGTGTTTCAACCGTTACCGCAGCACGTATTCTCGACGGCCAAATGAAAGGGCTAGAGGGAGAAGAGAATCAATTGAGCTTCGATGCGTTCCCGTTCTCTGGTTTATCAAAAACCTATAACGTTGATGCACAAACGCCAGATTCCGCGGGCACAATGACCGCGATGATGAGCGGTATTAAGACCGATGTGGGTGTAATTGGCGTTGATGAAGACATTGAGCGCGGCGATTGCACTACTGTAGCAGGTAACGAGTTGGTTACTGCACTAGAGCTTGCTGAAATTGCAGGGAAATCTACGGGTATCATTTCTACAGCTCGTATTACCCATGCCACACCTGCTGCTACTTATGCTAAATCTGCAGATCGCAACTGGGAAGACATTTCAGATATGCCTGAAGCAGCAGTTACGGCAGGCTGTACTGATATTGCCGATCAGTTGGTAAAATTTGAGGCTAACCTTGAAGCTAAATTTGACGGTTTAGACGTTGATGGTATCGAAGTAGTAATGGGTGGCGGTCGTCGTCACTTCTTACCACGTGACGCTGCGTTTAATAGCCCTGATGCTGCAAGCAGCACTGAAGGCGACCGCACAGATGGACGCGACTTAACGGCAGAATGGCAAGACCTGTACACCAACGGTGTCTACGTTTTTGACCAGTCAGGTTTTGATGGTTTAGACACAGAAACTACCGAGCGCGTATTCGCACTATTTAACGAATCGCATATGCAATATGAAGCTGACCGCGGTAATGATATTGCAGGTGAACCATCGGTTGCTGAAATGACAAGCGCGGCCATTAAAGTACTCGATAACAACGATGAAGGTTTCTTCTTAATGGTTGAATCGGGTCGTATTGACCACGCTCACCACGCTGGAAATGCCTTCGGTGCGCTGCACGATACGATTGCATTTGCTGAAGCAGTCGCTGCGGCAGACGAGCTAACTAATGATGAAGACACGCTTATCATTGTTACCGCTGACCACGGCCACGTGTTCACCATTGCAGGATATCCAAAACGCGGCAACCCCATTCTTGGAAAAGTAGTCAACGTAGGCTCTGATGAGGCAGCAACTGCCGCAGACGGTACGCCTTACACGACTTTGGGTTACACCAATGGTCTTGGCTACAGAAACTTGGGCGACGTGACTAATTCAGACGCATCTTACCTAGCTGCAGCCGACACCGGTCGTAAAGATATCACCGACGTAGACACGACGACTCCGGGTTATCACCAAGAAGCGTTAGTGCCACTTGGCTCAGAAACACACTCGGGCGAAGACGTTGGCATTTATGCCAAAGGCCCAGGTGCATTCTTAGTGAATGGTACTAATGAGCAAAGCATCATCTTCCATGTGATGGACTTTGCGGGTGACTATGTGTCGCAAGCAGAAAGTACGCTGGAATAAGTATTGTCCAAGTCATTTTTAGGCAATATTTAAGCAATGTTTAATTAAATAAAAATAAAATAAAAACATGGCCTTAGCTTACCAGCTAGGGCCATTTGTATTTCCATTTATATGTACGAGAGGAGCCAGCCGTTCCTCTCGTTATCTGAGCGAAACTGGAGCGAAAATGAAAAAGTTACTCATTCTTCTCACTGCTTTTAGCTTTACTGCCACTGCGCACGCGGTAAATGCCGATGACACTTCTGCAATGTGCAAAGAAAACGGTAAACAGGTTAAAGCTGACTATACAATTAAAAGTACTCAACATATCGACATGGGTGGCGATGTGCACAACAGCGTGCGTGAGAGCACGTTATCGTTGTGGCGCATGGACAACAAGGTGGCACACCAATATCCGTCGACCCAAATTACTGAAGTTTACACATTGGTTCGCAATAAACTGATTAAACCCGTTCGTTACTTTGATGGCCACCAGCGCGCTATCGAATATCAACCTGGTGAGACCATTCATGGCAAAAAAGAGACTGATTTCTCTTTTCGTTATCAGCTTATTAGCGACACGTTTATCGATACTATGACGCTTGTCAGTTCTGAAGGTAAACACTGCAATCAAAAAGACACTTACGCGCTTAAAACCGCGACAGGCTCTTTCTCATTAGTTTGGCTACCACAGCAACGATTGATAGAACGCTTTGATATTGAGCAAGGCAGTATGCATCGCACTTGGACACTAACCAATGCAGATTATGAAGCAGACGTAAGCAGCTTTTTCGCTCGTCGGGTTGATTATCAGTCAACTGATTATGCTGATATTGGTGACGATCATACCGATCCATTTCTCACAAAAATGGTCACTCAAGGCTTCATTGAAGCTGGTGCAAGTGGCTTCTACGATCAACACGGCCGTGCACTTGAAGGAGAGCATAACCATTAAGGAAATGTCGAACTCACGTTAATACCCTACTAGCCTAGTGAGTGAGCATGCCGCTGCTTGCTCACCATGTTGTCGTTTACATTCTGTTGCTTTTTATTACTGGAATATATTTTAGGCTGTGGTATAAAAAGTCAACACGATCACGGATGATGTACATGACAGACCTTCTTTTATCCCCCTCAAATCTTTGGTTCAGCATAGCCCTAACCGCCATAGCCTTTATAGCCGTACTGGAACTGGTAAGCATGCTATTTGGGTTAAGCTTACTCGGTATTGGCGATGAGATTGGCGAGACTAATGCCGACGGTTTTATGGGAACTGAGTTGGCAAGCTGGCTGAACATAAACAAAGTGCCGTTTCTTGTATGGCTAGTGGTTTTTCTTACCTGCTTCGGGCTAAGCGGTATTACGATTAACGGCATAAGTTCACTGACTTTCAATACGGCACTGCCTAAACTTATATCAGTGCCTGCCGCAGTAGTCTTGGGCCTTTTTATCACCTCAAAATCTGTATTTATCATTGCTCTCCTTCTCCCAAGTGTAGAAACAAGTGCTATGCACAGCGACGATTTCGTAGGAGCCGTTGCACAAATTACTATCGGGCGAGCATCGAGAGGCAACCCTGCAGAAGCCAAGTTTACTGACAACTTTTCACAACCCCATTTTGTTTTAGTTGAGCCATTAGAACCGGAGGAGCTTTTTGATAAAGGCGAACGGGTAATATTGGTTCAGAAGAACCCCCACAGCTGGTTTGCTACCCGCTATCAATAACGTAAAAGAGAAGAAGTATGGATACAATTCAAACCACTAATATGCCGTCGATTATATTTGTTGCCGGCGCTATTGTTATTGGACTTATTGTTATAGGTTTAATATTTGCCAAGTTATACAAAAGAGCCACTAAAGAAACGGCCTTTGTCAGAACCGGACTCGGTGGCGAAAAGGTGATTAAAGATGGCGGCGCATTAGTACTGCCTGTGGTTCACGAAATTATTCCCGTGAACATGAATACCCTTCGCATTGAAGTAGAGAAAACCCAAAAAGACGCATTAATAACGAAAGACAGAATGCGCGTAGACGTGAAAGCAGATTTTTATCTGCGAGTGGCGCCTAATGCCGGTGGGATCTCAATGGCAGCGCAAACCCTAGGTACGAGAACCACTCGTGCAGAGGAAGTTAAAAAGCTAATGGAGTCTAAATTTGTTGATGTACTGCGTGCCGTTGCCGCAGAAATGAGCATGACCGAAATGCATGAACAAAGAGCCGACTTTGTGCAAAAAGTGCAGCAAAGTGTGGCGAACGATTTAGAGAAAAACGGACTAGAGCTAGAGTCGGTAAGTTTGACTGGCTTTGACCAGACTGACCTTGAGTTTTTTAATGAAAATAATGCCTTTGACGCCGAAGGCCGAGCTCGCTTAGCCAAAATAATTGAAGAAAAGCGCAAAGAAACAAACGATATACAACAAGAAAACCGTATTTTGATAGAGCAGCGTAACCTTGCTGCTGAAAAGCAGTCTCTTGATGTTAAACGTGACGAAGAAGAAGCGCGTCTTACTCAAGAGCAGGTACTTGCATTTAAGCGTCAGGAGCAAAAAGCGGAAATTGCTAAACAGCGTGAAATGAAAGAGCGTGAAGAACGGGAAGCAGAAATTGCTAAAAATCGTGCGATTGAAGCCGCTGAAATTGAAAAGTCTCGAGAGATTGAAACCCAAGAGATAGCCAAACGCCAAGCCCTTGAACAAGCAAGAATTCGCCAACAACAAGAAGTTGAAGTGTCTGAGCAAATTAAGCAAATTGCTGTTGCTACAAAATCAGAGGAAGAGTCTGCTGCACGAGCAAAAGCAGCGGAAGCCGAAAAGCAAAAAGTTGAAAAAGAAGAAGCGGTATTAACCGCCAGGTCGGTAGCTGAAGCCGAACGTAAGAAGCAAATTGAAGTTATTGATGCGCGCAAAGAAGCAGAGCGCGAAGCGGTAAGTATTACTGTTGAAGCAGAAGCTAAAAAAGAAGCCGCAGAAAACAGCGCTCAGGCCATTTTGACAGAAGCAAAAGCGTCGGCAGATGCCAAAATGCTTCAAGCTGAAGCCGATGAAAAAGTGCTTGCAGTTGAAGCGCAAGGTAAGCAAGCGCTATATGAAGCTGAAAATACGCTGAAAAATGAGCAAATAGAGCTACAAAAATCATTAGCCATGCTGAAAGTACTGCCTGAATTGGTTGCGCAAGCTGTGAAGCCTCTTGAAAATATCGAAGGCATTAAAATTCTTCAAGGCTATGGTCAAGGAGGCACGTCTAGCACAGGAAGCCATACAGTTGCCACATCGGGCAGTGGGCTGGCCGAGCAAGTCACTCAAGCTGCACTTAACTATCGCGCCAACGCCCCATTAGTAGATTCAATGCTAAGAGAAGTGGGTCTCGTTGATGGTGAAAAAGGTACGTTAAGCGACTTAATAACCGGAAACAGTGAGTTACTTGCGGGCACAGCAACGTCGCCAAAACAAACCAACGCAAACGATACGAAGTTAAACGGCAGTACGACACCTGAGGCATGAGCCTGAGCGTGAAATAAACACGTGCCACAAAGCACCTAGTCTAATCCATTAGCCTATAAACAAGGCCTCTATGCCTAGCATGGAGGCCTTTTATTTGAATTCCCCTTCACAGCACGACATAATCAGCCAAAGCCTACATATTGTTAACAATGTATGAGTGAGCACACCGAAAACAACTTGCCTCCAGAGCCTGAAAAACCGCTAAAAGACGATTGCTGTGGCGGCGGCTCCTGCTGCCCATGCGTTTGGGACGCCTATTTTGAAAAGCTAGACGAGTGGAAAGATAAAGTAAAAAAAATTGAACAAGAACAAGAGAAGACAAATTAATCATAAAAAGGCGCCATATCTAATCGCCGTGTGTATACTTACTAAACAATATACATAAGGTTATTAACAACGCTGTCGCTTGGTGTGTTGGGGTTTATGATTAGTCTAATAAAAATAATATTAAGTAGTCTTCTGTTAGTGGCGGTTTTTAGTGCTTCCGTTCAAGCGGAGGATAAGCCAATTTATCGCGTGGGTGTTGAAGATGTTGATTACTACCCTATGTTCACAAAAAAAGGCGGTCGGTATAAAACCAGTTTTTTAATCGACGTGATGGAGCTATTTGCACAGAAGCGCGGCGTAAAGTTTGAATATATTCATCTCCCCATCACTCGATTTGAAGAGTGGTATCAACAAGACAGCATTGATTTTCGCCTACCCGACAACCCCATCTGGAATGTAAACACGGAAAACCTGGTGTTTAGCGGTGACATCATTGAATTACGCGCAGATACGGTTGTATTGAAAAAGAACCAACATAAACCGTTGTCGACGTTGAAAGTGATTGGCTCACTGTATGGTTTTATGCCTGGTCCTCACTGGAAGAACCGTATCAATAGCGGCAAAACTAAGTTTGTATTTGAAAGCTCAATGCCTGTTTTAGTGGGTTTGCTTAAAAGAGGGATGGTTGACGGACTTGATGTTAATCTTACCGTTGTGCGTCATCATGCTAAAGAATTGGGCTATAACAAAGATGACTTTGTGGCCTCGACCGAAGCGCCCAGTATTCAATACACCTATGCTCTATCAACTATAACTCACCCAGAAATAATCAAAGATTTTGATGCGTTTCTTGTCGCCTCTCAAAATGAAATTAGCTTGCTGAAACATAGAAAAGACATCTTCGATTCGAAGCAATAACGTAAGTGCCGTTGAAAAACATCTATATTCAACAGGTGCACTGGATAAAACCGTGCACTAACTGGTTAATAGTATTGTCCCTGCATAAAAAGTTACGGTTTTTTGATTAGCTTAATCTTTTTCTACCAAACCCTGCCTTGTACAAATAAACATCTCATTTACAAATCAGTAATCCATTGCTATATTCCTTCTTAGCAACTTAATCGATTAAGAAAGGCTCGAGTTGTTAAGTCATTAGGATTAACGACTCTACTCTCGTGTCACTGATTGTTAAGCTAAACCTCTACCTTATTGAAAGTGACTTTAATAAAGCGGTTCTTGCTTAATGGTATTCATTACATACCAAGGCGTACTGACTGCGCCTACTGTAACAACCGTATTTTCGGAGAATTTCAATGTCTATAAGCAACGGCGTTCAGTTAATTACTTATGCAGATAGATTGGGCGATGGCAGTATCGAAAGCCTTAATAGCCTTTTAAATGGTGCACTGGCGAACTTATTTAAGGGTGTGCACTTATTACCATTTTATTATCCCTACGATGGTGAAGATGCCGGTTTCGACCCTATTGACCATACAAGTGTCGATAAACGCCTTGGTGATTGGGGCCATGTGAAGAAAATGGGTGAATCTGTTGATATTATGGCAGACCTTATTGTTAATCATATGTCAGCGCAGAGTCAGCAGTTTCGTGATGTACTACAGCACGGTAGAGACTCAACATACTGGCCTCTCTTTTTGACTAAACAAGACGTTTTCACCAGCAACGACGACGCTGAAACTGATGCGCAGATTGCACAGGTTTTTAGACCTCGCCCAACACCGTTTTTTAGCGACTATGATATTGCAGGCAATGAAACGGTACCTTTTTGGACGACATTCACGTCAAACCAAATTGATATAGATGTTGAGTCTGATCTTGGGAAAGACTACTTATCGTCTATCCTTACTTCGTTTACCGAAAGTAATGTGGACCTGATTCGCCTTGATGCTGCGGGTTATGCAATTAAACGAGCTGGTACTAACTGCTTTATGCTTGAAGAGACTTTTGCGTTTATTGAAGAATTGAGCACCCGTGCGCGCTCTATGAACATGCAATGTCTTGTCGAAATTCACAGTCACTATCAAACGCAAATTGATATTGCTGCACGCTGCGACAGCGTATATGACTTCGCATTACCACCATTGGTGTTGCATACCCTGTTTACCCAAGATGCGAGTGCCCTAGCCCACTGGTTATCTATTTCTCCACGCAACTGCTTTACTGTTTTAGACACCCACGACGGTATTGGCATTGTTGATGTTGGTGCAAATGGTGATAAGCCCGGGCTCCTTGAAAACGAGGCGATAAACGCGCTTGTCGAACAAATACATGCAAATTCAAACGGCGAGTCGAGAAAAGCCACCGGGGCTGCAGCGAATAATGTGGATTTATATCAGGTAAACTGTACCTATTACGATGCACTGGGTAAGAACAATTTTAGCTATCTTTTAGCTCGCGCCATCCAATTCTTCAGCCCTGGTATTCCACAAGTTTATTACGGAGGGCTACTCGCCGCCGATAACGACATGGAGCTTCTGGCTAAAACGAATGTAGGCCGCGATATAAACCGCCCCTATTTGTCGACTAAAACAGTAGAAGAAGCCGTTGAAAAGCCGGTTGTTAAAGGGCTGTTTGAGCTCATTAAGTTACGAAATCACAGCAACGCTTTTAATGGTGATTTTTCTGTGTCGTATGAAGAAAGCCTGCTTGCTTTGAACTGGGAAAATCAGGGAGATAGCGCTCGTCTTGAAATCGACTTTAATACTACTGATATTAATGCTGTGGATGCCGCTATCCATATAAAAGACGCAGAAAAAGCGTCTACGATAAAAATTAGAGAGCTGTTAGGTTAATTACAGCGAAGACACCACGGATTCCGTCAATACGAAAGGCTCGAAACTTCTGTTTCGGGCCTTTCTTTAATTTAAGGGTCCAAGTGTCACATCCATGCTACGGCGGCATTTTATGCTGTTGACCTTTTCCAAAAATTACGTCTTCAAAGCAGTTACTCTGGATAACCGGCGTTTAACGATGCTCATTAGCGATGGTCATCATTGTATTGTTTCCCCCATTCACATAACTGACGTAACGTGGGCTCTAATGTTCGTCCTAGTTCAGTTAACGAATACTCTACCCGCGGCGGCACTTCGGCATAAACCTTACGATTTACGAGTTTATCTCTCTCTAATTCTCGCAGCTGCTGGGTGAGCATTTTTTGTGTCACCCCTTGCAATCGGCGTCTTAACTGGCTGAATCGAAGTGTTTTATGGCATAAATGCCATAAAATTACGCCTTTCCACTTACCACCAATAATCTCAAGTGAGACAGCCACACCGCAAATATATTGCGGAGTGTCTTGATTGCTCTCACGCTCGCTTTCTTTTTCTACTTCGAGCTCAGTCTTATGCTCACTTAAGCGAGCACTGTCCGTTTTTAATACTTGCGCCATGTTGCACCCTCAATAAAGCTCAATAGTATCATTTTGGGTACTACCCTACTAAAAAGTGCATACTTGCACAAAATAAATTTACCGTCAGAATGGGCTGCAAGTAATTAACAGTTAAGGAAAGCTACAATGACAACATTTCAAGCATTGCTTGTAGAGAAATCTGAAGATAAAACCTTTTCACGTTCTGTGGTTGAGCGACATGTAGATGAACTTCCTGAAGGGGCGCTTCTTGTAAAAGTAAAATACTCCTCGCTTAACTATAAAGATGCACTTTCTGCTTCAGGCAACCCTGGCGTAAGCCGAAACTTTCCTCACACTCCAGGTATTGATGCAGCAGGCACTGTTGTGTCTTGCGATGATAACGCGTTTAACGAGGGTGATGATGTCATCATTACGGGCTACGATCTGGGTATGAATACTTCTGGGGGGTTTGCAGAATATATTCGAATTCCTTCGTCATGGGCGGTTGCTAAACCAGACGGTCTGTCGTTAAAAGAAGCCATGGTATTAGGCACTGCAGGCTTTACCGCTGGGTTGTCTGTACAAGGGCTAGTTGAAAACAATGTAACGCCAGAAGACGGCGAAATACTTGTAACGGGTGCAACGGGAGGCGTTGGAAGCGTCGCCGTGGCGTTGCTCGCCCAAGCAGGGTTTAGCGTGGTAGGCTGCACGGGTAAAGACTCACAGGCCGACTTCCTTATGTCTCTAGGCGCTGCCCGTGTGATAAATCGCGATAGCTTGCTAGAGAATAAAGAGCGCCCAATGCTTAAAGAGCAATACGCTGGTGTGGTGGATACAGTCGGCGGTGAGTTTCTTGCTCAGGCAATTAAGTCGACTCAATACGGTGGTGTTGTTACCTGTTGCGGGCTTACCGCTTCAGCTCAGCTTGATGTAAGCGTATTTCCCTTTATATTGCGCGGAGTGTCATTACTAGGCATAGACTCAGTACAGTGCCCTATGCCTCCTAGAATAAGGCTATGGGATAAGCTTGCCGGTGATTGGAAACTCAATCAACTTGAAGCATTAACCACTGAGGTCGGTTTATCTCAGCTAGACGAAAAAATTGACGCTATTTTAAAAGGTCAGTTGTCTGGTCGTACACTTGTAAATTTAGCCCTGTAGCCAAGGGTTCAAAAGGCGAAAGTGCAAAAGACAGGAGTCTAATGCACTTTTTAAGATGTGAGTTATTTAAAGGCCTACAGCCGAAAATAATAACTGTACCGCTTAGAGGCAATCTATCGACTGTATTGCTTTAACATGCCAAACAGTTGATTCATGTCTATTGGTTTACCTAAGTGGCTGTCGAACCCTTCCTCTAAATAATAGGCTACGTCTTCAGGCATCACATTAGCGGTAAGCGCAATAACAGGGATATGCTTTTTCATTGCGCTTATTTGTCGATGGGCTTCCACACCATCCATTTCCGGCATATGTATATCCATAAGAATAAGGTCAAAGTCTTCTTTTTGTACCGCATCAACCGCTTGCTTGCCGTTATCTACCATGGTTATTGCAGCCATCGTATCTTCTAGCATGGTTTGAATAACAACTTGATTAATAGCGTTGTCTTCAGCAATCAGTATCTTTTTGTTAGACATCAATGGGGCAGACAATGATTTTTTGGCTCTAGTTTGCGTATCGATTTGTGTTGGCTCAAGTGGCAAAAACACGGTTACTGTTGTGCCTGTACCTTCAATACTGTTGAGCTTAATATCTCCATTCATCAAGTCTATTAAGCTTAATGTAATAGCCATTCCAAGTCCTGTGCCACCATAGCGCCGTGTGGTGCTGGCGTCGGCTTGTGAAAACCGTTCGAATATCCGCTGTTGGGCTTCTTTGCTCATGCCTATGCCAGAGTCGATAACTTTTATGGCTATCATTTGATTGCCTTTGTGTTTGCGATTGGCAACTTTTATTCTCACTGAGCCCTTGCTGGTAAACTTCACTGCATTTGAAACAAGGTTCAAAATTATTTGTTTTACCCTAACAATGTCGCCAATCCAGCCATCTTCAAAGTTATCATCTATATCGACAGAATAGGCCACGCCCTTGCTGCTTAGCATTTCATCCATGTCGTATTTAACGGCGCTAAGTACCTCTAGTAACGAAAAAGGCGCAAGCTCTATACTGAGTTTATTCGACTCAATTTTTGAATAGTCGAGAATATCGTTGATAATGGTGAGCAAACTTTGTGCTGAGAATGCGGAGTTATCGAGAATGGTACGAAGGTTTCCTTGGATATCTGAGTTTCTCAACAACTGAAGACCACCAAGAATGGCATTCATAGGTGTGCGTATTTCATGGCTCATATTGGCAAGAAAATCACTTTTCGCTTTTGCTGCCGCCTCTGCACGCTGCTTTTCTTGCTCAAGCACCTTCATAGTTTCGACTTTATCGGTAATATCGTAGTTAACACCAATGGCTTTAACTGGCTCCCCTGCGTCGTTACGAAGAATAATAGCGTTGGCCTTAAGGTGTTTAATGTTACCGTTTGGCATTATCACACGAAACTGGGTGTCAAATTTAATATCGTTTTCTATTGAATAGTCGAGTAATGCTTTTGCATCATCAATGTCATCTGGGTGTATGGTGTTTTCCCATACTTCAAAAGCACCGGTAAAGTGCTCTTCAGACACACCGTACAGCAAATACATCCACTTATCCCAAAGCAGCTCTTCGGTAATGAGGTCGAACTCCCACACTCCCATACCAAGGGCATCGTTAGCGACCTTTAGCCGTATTGATTCTGCTACCGCCCGCTCGCGAACTTTTTGTTTCTGTGCCTCTATCTGCTTTTGCGGCGTTATATCTTGAAAAACGCCAAATAGCCCGGTGCACTCGCCATTTTCAAATTGAGGCCTACCTTGAGCCCTTACCCAAATGTTTCGCCCAGTTGCAGTAACAAGTTCAAGCTCCAAGTTCCAAGGCTCACCTTTGCTAATCCCCTTCTCTACCGCTTCAGTAATAAGCCTTTGGCTTTCTCCTGGCTTATAAAAATTGATGCCTTCTTCTAGATTCGGTTCGTAGTCGAGCGGCACCTCATGAATGCGTTTTGTTTGGTCGCTCCACACTACCTTGCTTGTTTGTAAATTGACTTCCCACGTACCGATATTGGCGGTTTTTTCGAGTTCATCTAGCAGCGTAGCCTGCTTTTGAAAAGCAAGTTTCTGTTTTTCCTCATCCTCTGTTCGCGCCCGTTCCTGCTCTTTAATATCGGAAACATCCGTTTGCGCACCAAGCATCCGAATAGGCTTGCCTTCACTGTTTCTGATAGCAACGCCTCGACAGCGAACCCAGATAGTGTGTCCCGATTTATGTGTGTATCTCATTACCTGCTCGAAGGTTGAGTCCTCGTCGGCATAATGATTTTCTAGATTTTGAAGGGCTACTTTAACGTCGTCTTGATTGACAATATTTTGCCACTCCGACCGAAGGTGTTGTTTACTGGTAGGGTCGTAACCGAGTATTTTCCAGAAGGTGGGACTCATCCAGCCTTTTTCAGGATTTTCCAAATCCCAAAACCAAACCCCATCAAGAGCAGAACTCTCAATGAAGTTAAACAAGCGGTCATCACTTTTTAATAAATCTTTCAATTCAGTGAAGAGGTAATGATCGCTACTAAAATTAGTTAAGGCCAAACTCATCTCACTCATTAGGAAGAACATTTACAGAGGGTTGTAAACGTTATATTAAAACCAGCATAGCAGTAATATCAGGCTAAATAAAACTTGTAATAACATCTATTTATACTGATTTGAGGAGGGATAGATTAAAAAATAGTGTTAATGGATTTCATCAAGGTGATATCGTCAGCTTGGTAGTTATATCTACTATGCACACATTCAGCCATCGAGATGATTTTTCTCATCAAGTGAAAGTGATTCACCTTCAACTCGATTACGACCCGCTTCTTTCGCTTTATAAAGTAAGGTATCAGCTCGTTTAAACAAGCTCTCTGTAGATTCATTTTGTCGATATTCTGCTACGCCAAAGCTAGCAGTAATGCAGCCAACTACATCCATCTTGCAAGACGCTAATAAGCCTCGCACTTTTTCAGCTAGTTTTAACGCGCCGGCCAGTGCAGTTTGCGTACTCATAATAATGAACTCTTCCCCGCCCCAGCGGGCGAGAATATCCGAGCGCCGAATATTGTCTTTTATAAGATTTGCCACTGACACTAAAACCTTATCACCAACTTGGTGACCATAAGTATCATTAACCTGTTTAAACAAATCGATATCAATAACGATTAACGTTAGGCTATTTTCATAGCGATTCGCCCTACTTAACTCATGCTCTAGTTCGAGCTCAAATTTTCGACGATTATAAATTCCAGTAAGCTGGTCGGTAACAGACAGCAACTCAATGCGCTTCTTATCGGTAATATCTTGATAGAACCCAGTGAAGCCTAGTAATTCATCCGTACTATCAGTTTCTGGCTCGATGGACGCATCCACATAAATCACCGTGTTATCTTTTGACCGTGCAGTAATTTCACCTGACCACGCTTTGCCATTCAAAAGGGTAGAATACATATCTTTTAACACATCAGAGGGTGTATCTTGCTCACAAAGCACTTTATGAGTCTCTCCAACAAGGTCATAAGAACTAAAACCGGTAAGCTCAGAAAACGCAGTAGACACGTGAGCAATACGTCCGTCTGCGTTAATATTGGCAGATAGGACATGCTTATCGACCAATACTTGAGCGCGAGTGAGCCGCTTATTTGTGCTATTTAATTGCTGGTTGCGTTGATGTATTTCAAAGCTTAACTTTCGGTTCTCCTGTTTTAGTTTTCGTTTTTGAAGAAGATCTTGAACGGCAACGATTAGTTCGCTCTGTTTCCATGGTTTATTTAGAAACCGCTGAACTAAACCGGTATTAATCGCAAATTCCAACGAATCACTATCTGAATACCCTGTAATGAGAAGACACTCTGGCACATCATCAAGCTCCAACCCGTTCACCTCTGCTAAAAATTCAGCACCAGTCATGTCGGGTAGCTTCATATCGGTGATTATAATATCGAAGGTTTGAGACTTAATAAGTTCAAGTGCACTGAGACAAGATTCTTCAATGTGAATGTCGCCAAGAGAGCGAAGCTGGCGGCGCAAAGCGTGCAATATAAACACTTCATCGTCTACGCAGAGAATTGATGGTTTATCGATATTTTCTTTTTCTTGTTCAAAACCACTGAAATCTTTTGAACCGTCAGTAATATCGCTCACATTCTTCAAGCTCTACTCCGCTCTATTTTTAGAAATCACCACTTCTAAAAAATAGTCGGTTAGCGCAAAAATTCAAATACTCCCACTCATGCTGCATTAATGAAACACTCGTCGAGCACGAAAAAAGGCACAAAAAAGGGCGTATAAACGCCCTTCTTGTCACTTAGTGATAGGTATTTTTTAAAAACCCTCTAGCACGAGTTTACCGACAGCGGTTCCGGCCTCAAGCTGCTTGTGCGCAGTAATAAGGTTTTCGGCATTTATTTTCCCTAAATGCTTACCCACTGTGGTTTTGATTTTTTTATTATCAACCAAATCGGCGACATGTTTTAGCAGACGGTGCTGTTCAATCATATCGTCGGTTTCAAACATGGAGCGAGTGAACATAAACTCCCAATGCAGCGACAAGCTTTTTTGCTTAAGCTTCGATACATCAATACTTTCAGGGTCGTCAATTAACGCTAGCTTGCCTTTCGGTTTCATTACCTCAACAAACATCTCTATATTGGCTTCGGAATTAGTTAAGCTGGCAACGTGAGTGACCTGCCCTACATTAAGTGCCTTTATTTGCTCGGCCATCGGTTTACTGTGGTCGATTACATGATCAGCGCCGAGGGATTTAACCCACGATTTCGTCTCATCTCGAGACGCTGTGGCGATAACTGTAGCGCCAGTTAGCACCTTCAGTAACTGCAGCATAATAGAGCCTACTCCGCCTGCGGCTCCAACCACGAGCACCACTTCATCACTTTTTTCTTGTTGCTGTTTTAGCAACAGGTGATCAAACAGTAATTCGTAAGCCGTAATGGTAGTCAGCGGCAGCGCTGCCGCCTCGCTATCAGACAACGACTTTGGCGCTAGTGCTACAATGCGCTCATCAACCAATTGATACTCTGCGTTGGTGCCTTGACGAGTAAGGTCTCCTGCGTAATACACACGATCGCCCACCGCGAATGCCGTGACATCGCTTCCTACCTCCTCCACTACGCCAACGGCATCCCAACCAAGTATTTTTGGTTGTCCTTGTGGCTCAACCCGTTGCCGAATTTTGCAATCTACTGGGTTAACGGCGATGGCACTAATTTTTACAAGTAGATCGGTGCCTGTTGCACTGGGCTTTTCAACTTCGATATCTTCTAGCGCATTGTCATCAACTATCGCCAACGAGCGAGTGTAGCCTACGGCCTTCATTATCAACTCCTTAATTAACGTTTATACATAGCAGGCATACCTTCACCAGGCGTGCTGTTTTTAATGAACTCGCGTAAATCTTGATTCGATGATTTCAAATCGTCACGACGAAGGTACATCATATGCCCACTTCTATAGCCTTTAAAACTTAAACGGTCTTTCATTGCACCGCTGTGATCTAGCTGCCACATGGTGTATTTGGCATCAAAATAATTGGTTGCACCATCGTAATAACCAGCTTGAATCATGACATTTAAATAGGGGTTTTGAGCCATCGCTAGGCGCAAATTGCTTCCCGTATTGTTATTACTTCTGTCCCACGGGCGAACTGGACCAAACATGTTGTATTTAATGTCGGTTTTATACGCTAGCTCTTCGCGAAGATAGTAGTTAATGGCCGGCGTAAACGAGTGCAACCAAGAGGTAAGCTCGGCCCAGTAGTCTGGTCTATCACCACTTTGCTTAGCATCAATACCTAAATAACGACTGTCTAGTCTGCCAAGGGTTTTGCCTTCATCGCGCAGCAACTCTTTCCAGAAAAACGCGGTACTTACATCTAAATTATTCTGCGAAACGGCATCTTCACTTAACCCAGAGTAACGAGCCATTTTTGCCAACACCTTGCGCTTTTCTTCTGGCTCGATAAAGCCACCTTTCGCTAATGCCGGTATTAGCTCGTTAATAGTAAAGTCTTCTACTTCTGGAAGTAATTCAAGCAGGTCCTTGCTTTGAAGCTCTGAATCAAGCTTATTGTGGTACCACGCTGCAGCAGCAAAGTAAGGTAAGCGGTTAGCCGCTTTTACCGGGCCATTACGCTCAATACCAATATCGGTTGGAGAAACTAAAATAACGCCATTTAAGTACATCCACTGACGATTTTGTAGTTCAAGGGCAAGGCCTGACACCCGCGTAGTACCGTAGCTTTCGCCGATGAGATATTTAGGAGAGCGCCAGCGATTGTTTCTGGTAACGAAGGTATTTACCCAATCTGCAAGGTAGCTAATATCGGCATTAACGCCGAAGAACATTTTTTTCTGCTCTTCTTGTGACGGCATTTTGCCCTCGGCATTTGGCAACACTCTGCTATAGCCTGTATTAACCGGGTTAACAAATACAATGTCAGCGGCATCTAATACTGAGTATGGGTTGGTTTGTACGCCATAAGGCTGCACTGGATAGCCTTCATCATCGATATTGAGAATACGAGGCCCTGTATACGCTACATGCATCCATACTGACGCAGAACCAGGCCCGCCGTTAAATGAAATGATCAGGGGTCTTTTGGCATCATCTTTTATATCTGTGCGCTTGTAGTAAGTATAGAAAAGCGTTGCGACAGCTTCATCCTTACCATTCCACACTGGCTGGGTGCCAGTAGTGGCGCTGTATTTAACGCGCTTGCCTAAAATTTTGGTCTCATGTTCGGTAACAACTTTACTGTCTATTTCGATAGCACGGTCGTGTTCCTGTGCAATAGTGTTAAACGTAAATAGTGAAAGAAACAGCAGGCAATACGTCGCTGCCGCTTTACGAGTGCTTGAGTAGGATATTGTCATTTTCATACACGCTTCTTTTTGTTTGGATTATTGACACAAACACTATAACCCTAGTGGCTTATTCTCTCTAATTAGAACGATAAGTTAACGAAATTAGTCGATATACCTCTGTATAGGCTTATTCACACATATGCTCGAAGAGAATGCGGTTCCGCTAAGGGCGGTTAATTTTCTATCGCCTTTTCATTAACATGCTCAATAAGCTCAGGAAGAAACGAGAGAAACAAGCTCTCCAATTTAGCTTTATTGCTTGCAATATCATCCACACTTTTATGAAAGTCGTTTTTAAAGCGAATGCGTTTTGCTACCACCGTAATGGCCTTAGCAATTCCCTCTTCTCTTGCGTAATCGTCGAACCAGTTATGAGTGATCATATGACCAACGCTATGCTGCATTGTGCGTGGCATTTGCGGCAGCCGCATTTCTAGCAGTTCAAATCGCTGAGAGCAAAATGATGAAAATGACTGGTCAGAAAAACGAGCCCAATGCTTAATTAACAGGTGATCAAAATAGATATCAATAGCGACGGGAGCGTATCGACGCCTGCTTTGATGAAACAGTGTTTTCGCTTCTTTCACTAAGTCGTGTTGGTCAGTGAATTTGTCCACTACATAATGATTCTCAAGCCCCCGCCGCACATCCGATGAGAAAGAAGTGACATCGACTCCCCGACGAAAGTCGCCTAGCAAATTACCAAATTGGGAATCTGCCGTTGGTTTAGCGAGAAAAAGATGAGCTAAATAATTCATAATGTTGTTTGGTTCTTATTTCGGTTGTGTGTAACAGGGGCCATCAGGTAAAATTTATAAAAAATGGTCAGCAACGCTGCCAAGTAGTCAGCGCTTATGCTGTCAGTACATGCATCCAGCATTATTACAAGAATGCTAATCGTAACAGTTTTCACGTCATTTCATCAGGTAAGTACATTAATGTCTGCAATATCATCTTCAGAAATATCTTCTCTCCTTGAGCCAGTAAATGCATTTTTGCAATGTAATACACCAGACGCATGGTTAGATGAAGCAAAGAAAGAAGAGAACCTTCGTATGCTGCTTACCGACCATTTAATTTGTGAGTTGAAAGCTGCCCAGAGCGCAATGTACTTACTTCGCCGTTATGTAGCAGATGAAGAAACCAGTAAAGTACTACTAGGCTGGCTTAAACCTTATGAAGACTTTACGTATAGACACGTTGGCGACTGGCAGTCGCTAAACACGAAGCATTTATCAAAGAGCGTGTTCAATGTTGATGGCTTAGACAGCGTTAAAAAAGACATGTTGGATAAAATGGTCATGTTGATTAAAGAAGAACTTCACCATTTTTATCAAGTGCTTGAGATAATGCATCGCCTTGGGTTTGAGTATAAATCGGTAACCTCTAGTCGCTACGCTAACGGACTACTTAAACACGTTCGCACCTACGAGCCAGAGAAGTTGGTGGATAAGCTCATTTGCGGTGCTTACATTGAAGCGCGCTCCTGTGAGCGTTTTGCCAAGCTTGCTCCACATGTGTCTGATGAACTCGGCAAGTTTTATGTGTCGTTATTACGCTCAGAAGCACGCCATTTTGAGGACTATTTGACCCTTGCCGAAACAATTGCGGGTAAAGACATTTCAGACCGTATAAGATTGTTCGGAGATGCAGAAGCAGTACTTATCGAAACGCCAGATGAAGTGTTTAGATTTCATAGTGGACACCCTGCTATTGAAAGCTTAATGGCTTAACTACGATCGTAAACTAGTTGATCGACCTCATTTTATTTAAAAAAAGGGGCCGCGCTTGAATTAAGCGCAGCCCGTTTTTTATTGTTAAAAGCCTTAGAAACTTTTTGCGATAGAAGAACTGAATTAAATCTACACAGCTTTTACCTAGTGAGTATTTCCAACTTTATAATCACTAATTAACTTATCCTTTCTCTTAACGACTGACAGCTTACTTTAAACTCGTCGTATTTTTCACATTTATCGAGAGTAGAAAGAGCTTCCTCATTATTACCAGTATTCGAAAGAGCGATACTTTTTTGTATTATAAATAAGCTTTCATTACCGAATGTATTTTCCGCACTTTCAATAGCAGCAAGAGCATCTTCAAATTTTTGTTGCTTCATTAAACGCTCAACCCTTATTTCTACAAGAGAGGGAGACGCATCCTGCCATCTTTCAATTAAATCTAAATTCTGCATTGCTTTGATGCTGTCACCTTTGGCCATACGTATGTTGTACATAAGCTCTCGCATATAGGGGTGGTTTTTTGTGAGTGAAGTTTGTGATTCACGAGCAAGCGACATCGCTGTATCAATATCGCCCGCAGACAAAGCATTAGAGGCTTCAAACGCTACCTTATAACTACTCAGTACCGTTGCAACTTCTGGAACTTCTTTTACTTCATTCCATTTCTGACGATCTACTTTGCGCCTTACCTCATCACGATACACTCTTAATGCGTAAGACTTTATATTTTCTTCTCTCACATCAGGCGCCATGTGGCGTTTTTGAAAGTAATCAGCGGCAGTTGAAAGAGATGTGCTTAGTCCTTCTACTAGGAATGCGTTAAACTGCTGGCTGATCCCTCCTAAATCTCCTGCTTTGAAGGCTCCAGTTAGAGCTTCTTGCTGCTTTTCCCAAAAAGCAGACAGCATGCCTTCTTGCTTTCCTTGAAAGTTTTCTAGCCGTTCTAGCACATGAGAGTGAGCTCGCGGAGAATATCCAGCAGCAATTGCAAGGTCAAACCCTAACAAATCCGCTTCATCTTCTTGAGTTCTCTTCCAAGCCGTATTCCAAACACTATCAGACACCGTTTGTATCACAGCATTGTAAACCATTGCCTTTGAAATATTGTCACTGCCCTGCTCGCTTGGATTATATTCAAGTGTTCTTGATTTACCCTGTTTTACAAAGCTCGTGTCTTTCGCAACGTTTGCCATAACGATTGCGCTGGCTAGCATATTAACGTTTTCTTTATTGTCTTGAACTACAGCGTCCCGCTCGTGATGACGCATAAGAATGTGGCTAACCTCATGCGCAATAAGAATAGCTAACTCGTCTTCGCTTTCCACATTGTTCAGTGTACCAATGGGAATGCTTATCATACCGAAGGAATCAGCATAGGGCGCAAAAGACTGAGAATGAACCACTTGAATTTGAACGTTTACTGGACTGCCATCCCATTGAGCCATGAGGTTATCAAGAATACCGTCTAGGTATTTTTTTAATCTCGGAGAATGAACGACGTGAGACTGCCGAATTTGCTGCTTTGGGATATCCTTTCCAGAGTAACTGATCACTCCTTCAGTGCCACTAAATTCATCTTCTCGCTGTTTGTATTCAGCAACTTGTGGTTGAGAGATGTACTTTCCATCGAAGCTATTGTGAATACTCTTGCCAGTGAGGTTACCCACTGCATCGCCCATTCCTTCAATAGTGCTTTGGCAAGCACTGATCGCGCATAAAGAGCCCAAAATAATGGTTAGCTTAGTAAAAGTAGAATTAATTCGCATCTTCACACGCTCCCCCAAAACCCATGGTGCCGGTTTCTCTTTTATCCTTTGCCCCTGTCTCACTTATTTTATAACAGGGTAAATCGACTACCTTTCCTTTATTCAGCTGTACGAAATATGTATCCAGCCACACTCCCTCTCCCTTTGAATTCTTTATTTTAACGAGGTCGAGTACATCGTTTCTCTCAAGTACGGGTATGTCAGTACTTGGAAGAGTGTCTACGGCGACTGTTGCAATTACCTTCCCTTTTGCATCGAGTGTTTCAATTTCATCAACACTAAAGCCTGTAATGGCTAACGGTTCATTTGCTATTACACTAAACGTCATGAGTAACGTTAGTGCGGCAGAATATTTTTTCATCATACGATTTTCTCCTTGGTAAGACCTTTAAGGTATGTAATAGATGTTTTTAACGGTGTGAATAACCTTATTTTTACTGCAAAAATAGAGAGGATAAGTGTTAACTGTGCTACCCAATTGATTGGTTCAAAATTAAGTAGATATGAAAAAACGATAACGACAGCTAAGAGAAGTACAATAAGAATTATGGCCGAGACCGCTATAAACCTTTTATCGCTTGCACCAATATTCTTATTTTCAGACTGCCTTTCAGCAACCTTCTCTCGCCACATAAAGACCAGCAGAAACAATAAACAATCGGTTATATCTGCCAAATCGATATTACCCAAAACCGTTGGTGCAGGTCTGAAATAATGCTCTTTGTACGTTATCAAGTTATCAAGTGCCATTGCGTGAAAATAAACTCCGGCTACTTTTCCATGTACAGGTGAATATACTTCATCACGTGCACCTTGAATTAATGCGCCAACCATCACGAACTTGTCTTTTAAAAGATCTTTCAGAATCTTTTTATCCTCACTTTTAGTGGCAGATAGATAGTCTGGTGGCAATGTAGTGGAGTAAGCACAACGTTGACGCCACTCTGGAACAAATTTCCAAAATACCTCTGACAGAAGAATTTGCGACATTGTTGTCAGCGTATGTTGCTCTGTCATGCAGCTTGCATTATTCGTCAAGCTATACTGGGCGCTAGATAGTTCCATTCCCCACTGCAAAGCAATTGGCGGTGGTGTTTCAGGAATAGAACACAGAGAGTCGCCGTTGCAATATTGGCTGTATAGGGCAAAGGCAGGGGTAGATAAAGAGTCAATCTGTGAGGGATAGTAGCTGTCATAACCGTCCCATTGAACTATAACTGGATCAGTACTTGAAAAGAAATTGGAGCCGGACAGCGCCGAATTATTAACACGTGGAAGATAGATCGGTACTCTTGAGCTGTACCTATCGAAAATATTGGCTAATGGCTCGGGGGAATCTCCCCGCGCAGACCTATCATGTGTGTAAAGTAGATCAACAAAAAGCCCTTTTGGCTCGTATGATAAAATTCGCTTAAATAAACCGGCTTGCTGAACGTAAGAGAGGGGCCAACTCAATCCATTGTTATTGAGATAATCATCATTTATGAGCACCACGACAATTTCGTCTTGCCCTTTACTGCTATAGTAAAGGGCATTTACCCTATTTAGGATATCTGCAGATGCATTGTCAGTCGCAGTGGTTATCTTGAACGGATCGAGAAGGATTAAGAATACTAGCGCTGCAGAGCGAATCCATAACCCTAGTCTTCCCCAATGCCGACTTTCAGCAAATGCTATAAAATACAATACGAGCGCTTTAATGATTATGTCCATATCTATCATTGTTCAGCTTAGTATTTACCGTTGGGTGTGTATTTGTCAATAACGCTGTAAAAATGTACTGATTTTAAAAGTTTGATTGAATAAACTCAGTCTTCAGATATATAGCCTTGGCCGAAAAACTCAAAACGTTATAAACACTGCCCCGCCAAACAGATGATTATTTAGTCAATATTCATTGACGCCCGTATGATCTTACTGCACACTAAAATTGTAAAAATATTGTTAACGGCAGTTAGCAGCGTGCTAATTTAAGTTCTTATGTAAGTTCTGATGTAAGCGCCAATGTAAGTTAGAGAGGTGCAAGTTTGGAACTTACAGCTTCTAAAGCTGGAAAACTTGAGAAACAGCAAGCACGCTTTATGTATTTTGAGTCAATAACAGGCGGTCACTGGTTTACATACAAATAAACCGCTGTGTTTGCCTTACCGAGTTCGCCTTTTGTGCCCGCTATACCGCGTTCACTTAAGGGTAAAACCTCACTGCCAAAACAATACACTCGTTCGTTTTATAATAATAACGTTGTTAAGAAGGCAGGGACTATGATTTTAAATCACCTCATCGGTATCTACACTCATCCAAGAGAAGAGTGGCAGACAATTGATACTAAACACGAAAACTATTTCTACGCGCTTACCCATATTGCATTTATTGCACTTATTCCTTCTGTCGTTGCTTATTATTCTAGCGCCCATACAGGCTGGAGTATTGGTGCAGGCGACGTTATAAGACTTAGCGAAAACAGCGCTATTATGATGGGTATAGGCATGTACTTCGGTTTAATAGCTGGAGTGGTTGCGCTTGCGCTTTTAATTCATGAGCTTGCAAAGGCGTTTGATAGCACTCCTACCTATACACAATCACTTGAGCTTGCCGCCTACACAGCCACTCCCCTATTTATGGTGGGCTTAGCTGGTCTTTACCCTGAATTATGGGTGGTGATGACGGCACTTTTAGTGGGCATTAGCTACTCGGTTTATTTGCTTTACTCTGGTGTTCCCATTCTTATGCACATGCATGAAGACAAGGGCTTTATTTATTCTAGCTCGGTGGTCACCTGCGGCCTTGTGTTGTTAGTCATATTAATGACCGGCTCGGTGTTAGTATGGGGATTATCAGGTGGGCCTGTTTTTATTCACTAACGTGGTGATGTTAACGGGTTTGACGTTATCGTATTAGTAATAAACACAAAAATGCCGCTTTGAAAGCGGCATTTTTAATGGTTTCTTTTCCAAAGTGTCATCTCTGCACACTGACCTTCGCAATAGTAAGCACAATAGTGTTCAAAACAGCATTCACCAAAGTACTCGTGATTGCATCAACTAGTTAGAGTCCATGTTGTGAACATCTAAATTGCTAAGCTCAGCCTGCATGGTCGGCGCTTGGTTCGATTTTTCACCACGAGACATATCAATTCGCTCTAAATATTCTTGGTCTATGTCTGCAGTAATATAGTTTCCGTCAAACACTGATGTTTCAAAACGCTGAATACTTTCGTTTTCTTCACGAACTGCTTCTACTAGGTCTGAAATGTCTTGGAAGATAAGACCATCTGCCTGGATTAAGTCTGCTATTTGATCAATCTCACGACCATAAGCAATGAGTTCGTTAGCTGATGGCATATCTATGCCATACACATTTGGAAAACGTATTTCAGGTGCTGCTGAAGCGAAGTAAACCTTTTTGGCTCCCGACTCTCTTGCCATTTCGATAATCTGGCCTGACGTCGTGCCGCGAACGATAGAGTCATCAACTAGCAGTACACTCTTACCTTTAAACTCAGACGAAATCGCATTTAGCTTTCGGCGAACCGACTTTTTACGTAGCGTCTGGCCCGGCATAATGAAGGTGCGACCAATGTAGCGGTTTTTCACAAAACCTTGTCTGTAAGGTAAATCAAGGGTAGTAGCAATTTGCAGCGCTACATCCATCGACGTTTCAGGAATTGGGATTACTACGTCTATCTCTAAGTCAGACCATTCACGCTTAATCTTTTCACCGAGTTTTCGGCCCATATTTACACGTGATGCATACACTGAGATGCCGTCGATAAAGCTGTCGGGGCGCGCAAAGTATACAAACTCAAAAATACAGGGAGAGGTGATTGGGTTTTCCGCACACTGACGAGTATGCAACTGGCCTTCTTCGGTGATAAATACAGCTTCACCAGGCGAAACGTCGCGAACAAATTGAAAGCCTACTGCATCAATAGCGACACTTTCAGAGGCTACCATCCACTCTTCACCCACTTCTGTCATTCGCTTACCTAACGCAAGCGGGCGAATGCCGTGTGGGTCGCGAAAAGCAACAATACCCTGGCCAATGATGGCTGCAACCACCGCATAGGCACCGCGAATTTTCTTATGTACCTTTGTGACCACTTCAAAAATGTGCTCGGCACTTACGCTTAAGCCAGCAACTTGTTGTAACTCGTGGGCTAAGATATTAAGCAGTAATTCAGAGTCGGATGTAGTGTTGATATGGCGACGGGCAATGCGGAATACTTCCTGCTGAAGATCGTGGGCATTAGTTAAGTTACCGTTGTGAGCAAAGGCTATACCAAACGGTGAGTTTACATAGAAAGGCTGCGCCTCTGCTGAACTTGATGTTCCCGCTGTTGGGTATCTAACATGCCCAATCCCCATATTGCCCGTTAAACGCTTCATATGGCGGGTGTGGAAAACGTCTCGCACCAAACCATTGGCCTTGCGCAAGTTAAACATATTCTGATCGATAGTCATTATACCTGCAGCATCCTGCCCGCGGTGCTGAATAACCGTCAAACCGTCATAAAGAGACTGAGCTACGGGGGTTTTACCAACTATTCCGACAATACCACACATGTGCGTTACCTATTTTAAACGGGATTTAAGAAACTGGATGAGCCTTTCACATACGTGAAAAACCACTCAATAATGACACCAAACTCAGGAATTAGTACTGACGCCTGCCACCACAATGCGGTTGCAGCACCAGTAAAGGTATCCATAAAAAAGAGTAAAGCGCTAACAATGAGAACACCGCGCAATGCGCCAAAAACAATGCCTAGTGCACGGTCGGTGCCTGATAAGCCTGTGGCTTGAACTAGCTGGCTAAACACATAGTTAACCATGCCACCTAGTATAAGTGTAGAGACAAATAATGCCGCAATAGCTGCGCCATTTTTAATGTAAGGATCGTCTATGGCAGTAAAGTAAATGGCAAGGTCGGCATAAAAATTACTGGAAATGAAGAGTGCAGAAAACCACACCACAAGCGAAATGGCCTCTTTAACAAACCCTCTGATAAGGCTTATTAAGGTCGATACCGCAATGATACCCAATATGGAGAAGTCAACCCAGTTCATTGTCTCTTTATTGCGTTGATGTTGCCTAACCTATGCTAGACAAACTGCCGTTGGCGAGATGGCGCGCATTCTAACAGAAGCCAAAAATATTACTAGTCTGTAGTAAACAGTCTGTAACAAATTAGCTCCTCCATTAGTATAAAAACGCGCCTTTAATTTTTCAGGTTATTCTACTTTGAAGGTCGTGACCTTGCCTTTAAGCTTAGTGAGTTCCTTTAAATGCGGCAGTGCCGATTCAAGCTTTTGTTTGTCTAAATCTGGACCGACAAAAACTTTGTTCAGTAACCCTGAGCTGGTTTGGATTTTACGGCTAAACGCTCGATAACCAGCGCGTTCAAGCTTCGCCAGTAAGCTTTTTACATTTTTTTCGTGTCTGAAGCTTCCCAGCTGAATGACCCACCCTGCATCTTCTTCGGCAAGATCATTGCTAGCTTCTATTACGGTTTGGCTGGCAAGCTCATCTTTGGGCTTAGGAGAAGTTGAAGTCGTTTGCGTGTCATCGCTTGCTTGCAATTCGCTTGCCTGCAACTCGCCCTTCTCTTGAGACTCGTATACATCGTCAAGCGCTTCGGCTTCTTCAACTTCTACTTCTGGCACGGCGGCTCGTGCAACGCGCTCAGAAGGAAACGGCTCAGGCTCTACTATTGGCTTTATCGGTGGATTTGCAGGCACTGAAACGAAAGGCTCTCGGTTCGTCTGTTTTTTGCCATCGAGAAAGTCAGGTAAGAAAATAACGGCAAGAGCCACTATGATAATGGTTCCTACCAATCTATTCTTTAATGCCGATGTCACTGCTGTCTCCTGCTTGAATGACTGCGCCCGTTCCCTTTTAAAAATTGAAAGGGCGAATTCGCGATTTATTGGCTTTGCTTTACAAGCACGTCTGCCACGGTAACAAATGATCCAAACACTAAAATAAGCTCATTTGCCTGATAATCTGCAAGTGCACTTTCATAAGCTAAGGTAACATTGTCGTATGTGGCTATATTCTCTATGGTTGTGCCGGCATTCACAAGGGCATTTTCAAGAACCTGCGCTTCACAGCCCCTAAAACCTTGGGTACTTGCAACGTACCAAGAAGCATTGAGTGACGATAAGGGTGCTAGCGTTTCAGCGATTGATTTGTCTTTCAACATGCCTACCACAACGCGATACTTATCGACCTTATACCGAGATAGCCACTCTTGCATTGACGCAGTGGCTTGAGGGTTATGCGCCACGTCTACAACCACAAGAGGTTGCTCGCTTATTTGTTGCTGTCGCCCCGGCATGGTTGTGTTGCGCATAACGGTATTCAACGCGGCTTCATCGGGTAATAAACCAAGCATTTCCAGGGCCGCTAATGCTGTGCTGGCATTTTGAAGCGGAATATTTGGGTAAGGAAGCTTTGCAAAAGTATGCTTTTCCCCTTTCCACTGCCATTCACTATGATCAGCTTCTACAGCAGCGGTGAAATCTTTTGTTGCCCAGCGAGCGTTCACCTGTAACTCATCGACAACGTCATACAATGTTGACGGTGGGAACAAATCCCCGATAACTGCATTGCCGTTTAACCGCATTATGCCGGCCTTCTCTCGGGCTATTTTTTCACGCGTATTGCCAAGCCAATCTTGGTGGTCGAGGTCGATGGTGGTAATCACAGCTAAATCGGGGTCGATAATATTTGTGGCGTCTAGCCTTCCACCCAAGCCTACTTCTAATATGGCGATATCCACCTGCCAGTCTTGCATCATTTTCATTGCGGCAAGGGTGCTAAACTCGAAGTAAGTGAGCGTTATGTCGCCCCTTGCATTTTCTATAAATTCAAACGCCTCAACAAAGGTTTGCTGTTGAGCAAGTTCACCATTAATACGAACGCGCTCGCAATAATCAATAAGGTGGGGAGAACTGTACACTGCTACCGTTTTTCCTTGCGACAGCAACGACTGTTCAAGAAGGCGGCATGTTGTGCCCTTGCCATTGGTACCGGCAACAGTAATGACAAGTGATTCACTGAGGTTAAGCAACATGGCGTTTGCCACGTCCTTCACTCTTTCTAACCCCATATCAATGGCGCTAGGATGAATTGATTCTAGGTAGGATAGCCATTGGCCCAGGCTTTTTTTATCACCAGATGGCGTTTGCTCTGAGCCGCTGTGTTTATTGTTTTCGTTATTCACTAATTTTTGTAATGCAACTTGGTCAACAAGCCGT
This sequence comes from Alteromonas sp. 4NS20-0143, assembly GCF_057542855.1. NCBI lineage: Bacteria > Pseudomonadati > Pseudomonadota > Gammaproteobacteria > Alteromonadales > Alteromonadaceae > Alteromonas > Alteromonas sp. 4NS20-0143. The sequence continues at coordinate 26,442 of NZ_BAAJLR010000001.1, read as the reverse complement.
GTAATTTATCACGCATATCTCTGCGGTCAACAATCATATCGATTGCGCCTTTTTCCACGAGAAATTCACTGCGCTGAAACCCTTCAGGAAGTTTTTCACGAACGGTTTGTTCAATAACGCGAGGACCCGCAAAACCAATTAAGGCTTTAGGCTCAGCAACGTTAATGTCACCTAGCATTGCTAAACTTGCAGACACACCGCCCATTGTTGGGTCAGTAAGTACTGATATATATGGCAAACCTTTCTTGCTCATTTTGGCCAGTGCAGCGGAGGTTTTCGCCATTTGCATTAACGACATAAGGGCTTCTTGCATACGCGCGCCGCCACTGGCAGAAAAACAAATAAGCGGCGTATTGTTTTCAAGGCATGCATTCACTGCAGCAACAAAACGCGCACCAACTACAGAGGCCATTGAGCCGCCCATAAAGGCAAATTCAAAACACGCCACCACAACAGGCATACCTTTCACTTTTCCCTGCATAACCACTAGCGCGTCTTTTTCATTGGTCGACTTTTGCGCCGCGGCAATACGATCTTTATAACGCTTGGAGTCTTTAAATTTTAATAAGTCTTGAGGCTCGTGCTGGGCACCAAGCTCTACGCGATCGCCCTCGTCTAAGAACGCATCAATACGACGGCGGGCTGTTATACGCATGTGGTGGTCGCACTTAGGGCAGACTTCTTGTAATTTTTCTAATTCAGTTTTGTACAATACTGCCTGACAAGAGCCACACTTTGTCCAAATTCCCTCAGGTACATTGCCCTTTGTTGAAGTTTGTGTGCGTGGAAGTATTTTTTGAATCCAGCTCATGGAAATTGAATCCTTTGTTTTGACTGCCGGTATTTGTTTTTAATCTTGAGTACCAGCAATACATTAATTTATGTCTTTGACAACGTTACAAGAAAAAATGCGTAACCTGAAAAAGCAGCTATCTAATATAGCGCGCTATTAGACCACAATACAACGAAATGGAAAAAACAAAACTGGTCTAAGAAGTTAACTCGGACCAGTTTTGATTGTGTGATAGCTGTGTTTAAGCAGTTAGCTTACTGTATGAAATTGAAGCGCAAGTTTGGGCCTAGCCTTTGAACTCTGGCTTTGAACTTACATTTTAAACTTAGCTTTGGACCTAAGTTTCAGCGCTAATCTTTAGCGCTAGAGGCAAGCACTAGGTTTTAACGTTAGCTTTCTGGCAAGAATAATGGACCAAGCGGCCCTTTAGGAAGCCCGTATTCACCGGGATAAGTCACATCAACAAGATAGAGACCGTTCGGCTTTGCTGTAGATGCCGCCTTGCTTCTGTCTTTTAGCGCCAGTAATTCCGTAATCCATTCTATGGGTTGCTCTCCCGCCCCAACTTCAACCAGCGAGCCCGTTATGTTGCGCACCATATGATGTAGAAATGCATTGGCTTTAATATCAATGACAACATAGCGTCCTTGTCGATAAACGCTCACGCTTGTCACGTTTCTAAAAGGGGTTTTGCTTTGGCAAAGAGAGGCTCTGAAAGAAGTAAAGTCATGCTCGCCGAGTAACGCTTGAGCTGCCTCATGCATTTTCGCAGCATCTAAGGGCTTGTGAACATGAGTGACACCGTGATTCAGAATTGCGGGTCGCATTTTACTGTTGTGAATAATGTATCTGTAGCGGCGATGGGTAGCTGAGAAGCGCGCATGAAAATTATCATCGACACCTTGTGCCCAAGTTACGGCGATAGTGTCTGGCAAGTTGGCGTTAACACCAAGAGTCCAGGCACGTTCAGCGCGAGGGACATCGCAGTCGAAATGAACCACCTGCCCTGTGGCGTGCACACCGGCATCGGTTCTACCTGCACACTGAACTTGAATTGGCTGATTAGCCACTTTTGATAACGCTTTTTCAAGATACTCTTGAACACTGGGCACTTCTCGCTGGCGTTGCCAACCAAAAACAGAAGCACCGTCGTATTCAATCCCTAAGGCAATTCGCCCCATGATTCTGCTACCTCTTAACTAAAAGCCGCCAAGTTTAGTCATATGGCACTTAACATGCAATATGTGGTAGATAAGATGACAGATAAGATGGCACGTAACATACAAATAGTCGGATTAGTCGATGGTCTTCAAAATAGTATCAGCTTCCTGCTTTTGCTCTTCACTTCCCTCACGCATGACTTCTTCGAGAAGCTCCTTTGCAGCATCTACATCTTCCATTTCAAGATACGCACGCGCTAAATCTAGGTTCGCATTTTGTCCTGCGTCTTTATCAATATCGATAACGGAATCTGTATCGTTAACGCCTGTAAAGTCGGACAGACTCACATCTAAATCAAGAGGCTGACTATCTGGATCGTTAAACGTTGTATCATCGCCGTCATCCATTAGCGCCTCTACATCTAAGAAGTCTTCAGCGCCGTTACTATCGCCACCCATCTCAACGGAAGGCACATCGTTAAGTAAGGCTTCTAAATCAAGGTCTGGATTATCTAACTTTAGCTCTTCTTTATTTTCCTGCTCAAGCTCCTCTTGCGAAGAAGCTTCTTGCGCCTCGTCCGAGCTATCATTTCCGTCAACATCATCGACGTCAATATCAGGCAATGATAGGTCATCCAGCTCGCTGTCATCATCGTCTAGTTCAAATGCGTCATCATCTAGCTCGAAGGTATCGTCTTCTTTTGGCGGATCTATTGATTCTTCCGGCTTAACGGTAGATTCATCGCTGCTTTGAACAGTATTTGAATCTGCTGGTGTATCTGCCTCTAAGCTTTCAAGTAACTCGTCAAACTCGGCACTATCTAACTCATCGAAAATCTCTTCATCTTCAATATCGTCATCACTTTCACCAGACAGCCAATCATCAAGACCTGGTACATCGCCCAGCTCGTTAATATCGTCGTCACTTTTTTCTGAATCAGCTGAGTCGTTTGATTGCTCTTGTTGTTCAGGTTCTTGCTGAAGCTCAGGCTCTTTGTTTTTGTTTGGCTCTTCGCCGTCAATTTCTTGCTCTAGCGAAAAAGCGTCTACGTCATCGAATGCATCATCGAGGATGCTATCGTCATAGTCATTTTCGTCCTGCTCTTCTGACGAATCCGATTCGGATGCCTCGGGCTCAACAGATTCACTCTCGGTCGAATCAGGCTCTGTTGAATCAGGCTCGGCGTCTCCAAACGACGGAATATCATCCATCATGTCTTTTTCGAAGTCGTTTAACGCATCATCTAATGGGTCTGCTGAAGGCTCTTGTTTAGCTGAAGGCTCTTCATCATCTTCCGGAACTAGTGCTTCACTGACATCTTCCGGCGCATCTAATTCTTTATCTTCTTCAGGAGCAAGCTCTTCACCAGCTTCTTCGGAAACGTCAGATTCTGCAGTTTCATCAAAGGATGCGTCTACCTCAGCTGAAAGCTCTTCTTCCTCTAGATCTAGCTCTTCATCTTCCTGAGGAGCTAGTTCTTCACTAGCTTCTTCGGAAGCATCAGGTTCCGCTGTTTCATCATTGGATGAGTCTTCTTCCGCAGAGGTTTTTTCTTCGGCTGAAGGCTCCTCTTCCACTGAAGGCTCTTCATCATCCTCCGGAACTAGTGCTTCACTTACATCTTCGGGCGCATCTAATTCTTCATCTTTTTCAGGAGCAAGCTCTTCACCAGCTTCTTCGGAAACGTCAGATTCTGCAGTTTCATCAAAGGATGCGTCTACCTCAGCTGAAAGCTCTTCTTCCGCTGAAGGCTCTTCTTCCGCTGATGGCTCTTCCTCAGCTGAAGGCTCTTCTTCCGCTGATGGCTCCTCTTCCGCTGATGGCTCCCCATCCGCTGATGGCTCTTCTTCCGCTAGAGGCTCTTGAATATCATCAGAGTCTGAGCTTTGCAATTCTGCAAGCAATTCATCAGTTAAAGGATCGCTTACTTCTTGTTCAAAGGCCGCGTCTTCATAGTCTGGGTTGGCAGAGTCTTGTTCGCCCTCAACGTCCTCATCAGTCTCATCGCTTTCTATATCTTCTTCAGCTTCTGGCTCAAGTTCTGCCTCTAGCTCAGCTAATAAGTCGTCGGAAAGAGAGTCATTAAAGTCGTCTTCTTGTTGAGCGGCATCTTCAGGTTGCTCGTCTACTGGTTCTTCAGTTGCGGGAGCAGCGTCAGCAGACTCATCCTCATCAGGCATTTCACTTTGCAGCTCGGCAATTAGCTCATCTGACAAGGGATCTGAGAAATCGTCAGCGTTTTCTATATCGTCGCTTTCAATTTCATCATCTAACATTTCATCGAGGCCGTCAGTGATGGAATCGAAGTTTTGTATTGATTGAGGCGAAGGTGCTGCCGAAGTGATCTCTTCTTCTAATTCATCGTCGTCAAAGTCTTCATCGTCATCAAGGCCGCCCATCATTTCAATTTGCTCAATTTCATTGAGTAAATCGTCGGTAATTTTGCTTATTTCTTTGTCTTGTTGATGTATCTCGTCGTCGAGTTTCTCGAGCATTTCTTCATCAATAAGATCATCTTTGCTGTCTAATTCGTCAGTCAGTGCCGTATCTGGCGCGTTTTCTTCTAGCAGATCGTCAATGCTGATTTCGGGCTTTTCGTCTTCATCGTCAACAGTAGGTAGTGACGCCGTTTCTGTGGCACTATCTAATAAATCGTCAATATCATCTTGTGATGCATCGCCCCCACTGTTTTCAAGCAGCGCATCTATGTCATCTACATCCACATCTTCGTTCGCGGATGAGTCGTCTTCGCCGAACTGGTCTAATATATCGTCAGGGTCTACTTCTTCTGATGAGTCTTCATCTGAAGAGTCTTGGCTTTGCACATCGTCTAACAAATCATCAATATCAAAATCATCGTCTGAAGCGGATGTGTCTTCTTCTGCTTCAGCACCTTCTTGATCGTCAGAGTCGTTATCACTGTCGTTGCTTTCATCAAACAGATCATCGTCTTCAGATAAGTCGATACCGTCTAAACCTTCAGTTTCATTCTCATTCAGCACTTTGTCAGACAAATCATCGTCGTCGAATAAACTGTCTAACTCGCTCTGGTCGAGCTCATCATCACCCGCTTCGAATAAGTCGTCTGTATCATCATCTGGTACCAACAGATCGTCTTCGAGGTCGGCAAAGTTTTCAAGCTCATCGTCTAAGCTTTCTTCAAGGTCTGATGTTAATACGTCATCGAGCAAGTCGTCATCGTTAAACAAGTCGTCGTCAGTGAGTTCGTTATTATTGTCTAAATCGGGCGCTAGCGCGCTTGATAGGTCGCCTAAATCGCTGTCTGGAACCGGTACATCATCATCGTCGCCCAATGCACTAGGTGGCGCTGCTGGCGCATCTTCAGGCTTGCTGTTGCGCTTAAGCAACCATGTAATAAGGCCACCAACTAGTAGCAAAGACAACACTGCCGTGCCTATTATCAAGCTAATTGGACTCATTAATTTATTTAAAATAGAGTCTTGCTTTTCTGCGGCTCTTTCTGCCTGCTCTGCTCTTATCATATCAAGCAGTTCTTGCTGCAGTGCCACTTGCATATCAAGCTGTTCTTTTACGTCGCCCTCTACTTGCCCTCTTAACGATTCAAGCTCGCCATTTACCGCATCAACGCGCTCATACAACTTTCTATTTTCGTTCAATATTTCTTGAACATTGTCGAGTGACGCTGCGAACTGCATACGCAATTCGTCAAACTGTCGAGTTTGCTCTGCATCTAATCGAGTTATTTTTTTCTCGATGTCGGTTTGCGTTTGTGAAAGGTCGTTTTGATTAACAAGCGGTGAAGACGGCTTGATATTTTTGATACTGCTGCCTGGCTTATTAAGGGCTTCAGCAAATTCACGTTCGTCCTGCTCGGCACGCAATTGCGCTTGCTCTTTACTGATGCGGGCAATGTATCGCTCTGAGGGAAGTTTAAGCGTTGCGCCGTTAACTAGCAGGTTGAGGTTACCGTTTTCAAATGCATCGGGGTTCAGCTCGTAAATAGCTGTCATAACCTGATACACGCTAAGATTATTGTTCTGTCTGTAGCGCTCGGCTATGCGCCAAAGCGTATCGCTAGAGTCGATGGGGCCGTACTCAAGACCAGAGAATTGATCGCTAGCGTCTTTTGGTCCTTTCAATAAGGTCGCTGTTTCTTGCGCATTTACTGAAGATATAGGGGCAAACAAACAAAATGTAAGTAAAAGTAAGCCCGTCAAATGCAATTTCATAGCAGTCCTATATGCCCTCAAGCGTCTTTACCACCCTTTTAGGTTGATGGATTTTTGCGCCAGCTTATTCCAAATAAAACGTGCTGGCTTTTATTTTTATTTTCAATTTCGTGTCGTCATTCATAGTGAATAGCGATGTACACATCGCCTTGACCATCCGCCTAATACAAAAAAAGTCGAATGGCTTCGCTAAGTGTCTGACTGAATACTAATTTTCGCAAGTTTAAAAGCCCAATCTTTAGACTATAAACCAGTTAACCAGGGCAATCTAGTGAGCGGTGCCGTTTTAGCGCCATTTTCACTAAATGCGTGCTGAGTGCCCTTTACTAACCTAATTGTTCGAAACCACTCGCTTGTCACATGCTGGTTTGAAACAACCTGTATCGCGAGTAACGTGTACTTCTCATAGTGTCATATCGGCAAGTAGTGAAAAATGTTTATTATTTACTTACCGATACAACAACCTATCTAGGGCTTACCCTTATCTAGCCCTTGCGGCCACCCTGATACTGTGATGCTGCTGTGATGCTTTTGTGATAGCAGTGTGCTGTTACATATAGTCGCGAATGAGCGTTTCTGCTATTTGAATACTGTTAGTTGCAGCACCTTTTCGAATGTTATCCGACACTACCCAAAGGTTTAGGCCGCAAGGATGCGTAATATCATTTCTTACGCGGCCCACATGCACCATATCATTCCCGCTGGCACTGCTTACCTGAGTTGGAAACTGCTCTGCACCTTCATACAGGGTTACGCCTGGTGCATCCGCAAGCAACTGCTTAACTTGCTCTGCATCAATGGGGGAATGCGTCTCTAAATGAATAGCTTCAGCGTGACCATAAAACACAGGCACACGTACTGCTGTGGCATTCACTAAAATGCTATTGTCACCCATTATTTTCTGAGTTTCCCACACCATTTTCATTTCTTCTTTGGTGTAATCGTTATCTTGAAATGCATCAATTTGAGGAATTGCGTTAAACGCTATTTGACGACTAAAGGCATCGGGTTTTACTTCGCGCGCATTCAGCAGACCAGCTGTTTGCTTTGCTAGCTCTTCCATAGCGTCTTTACCTGCGCCAGATACCGATTGATACGTACATACGTTAATGCGTGATATGCCCACTGCGTCTTGGATAGGCTTTAACGCCACCATCATTTGAATAGTGGAACAGTTAGGATTAGCAATGATATTGCGATTGCGAAAATCGGCGAGCGCGTGAGCATTTACCTCTGGAACCACTAATGGAATATCGGGGTCGTATCGAAACTCTGAGGTATTGTCGATAACAATACAGCCTTCTTCGGCCGCTAGCGGCGCAAATTTCGCAGAGATACTGCCACCTGCAGAGAAAAATCCAAATTGAACACGTGACCAATCGAACTCATCAGCATCTTCAACTTCAATATCTTCGCCTTTAAATGAAACCGTGCTGCCTGCAGAGCGTTTACTAGCTAAAGGGTATAAACGGTTTATGGGAAAGCCGCGCTCTTCCAATAACTCAATCATCGTTTGCCCAACTAAACCTGTTGCGCCAAGAACTGCAACGTCAAACGCTTGCGACATAATGTTTTCTTCTCCTAAATTTTAGTAAGCACACTACGCGCTTAGCTAATGGGGTATTTAAAATATTGATATAACGCCATCTTCACTCGCATTACTGCCAGTTAGGCCGCGCGTACAGCAAGTGATTGGCTCTAAATTCGAAACAATAACTACTGCGCTTGCTCACGCTGTACCGAAAACCCTAGGTTCTTAAGGGTTTTCGCAATTTCTTCGCTGGTATTATGTGGCACCACTAATGTGTGTGCACTGCACTCTCTTCGTACCCGATACCGCTTGCGCAATGCTGCAAACTGCGAGGCCACACTTTCACCGTGGGTATGGGCGTCAGCGTTTTCTATTTGTTTAACTGACTGCCTCATTGTTATATCGTCAATGGCGATATCGTAAATTCGGTGGAACACATCCATTAAATCATCTACGGATAATCGCGTTTGTGTCGGGTGTTGCAAAGATACCTTGATAGGCGGAATTGACTCTAAAAAGTCAGACAACGTTTTGGTCGCTTTTTGGCCTGTGCGGTGGCAAATTTGCTCGTATATCATTTGTGTGCCGCGCACTTTTCCCTCAACCGAATGACCGGCAATATGAGGCGTAACAAACCAGCAGTGGTCAAAGAGACGGGTATCGATACCTGGCTCGTTATCAAAAACATCGAGTACCACGGTTGGCGCGTAGGGTGAAGTTAAACGAGCGTGTAAAGCGAGTTCGTCTATGACTTCGCCGCGACAGGCATTAATGAGTAACTGATGCTCATTAAGTTGGTTTAGCAATGCACTATCAATTAATTTACCTGTTGGATGAGGCCCACCGCGTACAAACGGTACGTGTAGCGTAATCACGTCGCAACGTGCAATGTCATCCATTTCTACAAACGCTCTTTTATCTCCTGCTTCTTGAAGCGGCGGATCGCACAGCACATAGCTAACGCCTACAGCGTCAAGCAATACAGAAAGCGCAGTACCCACGTTACCCGCACCCACAATACCAACCGTTGCCGAGTATAAATCCAGCGTTTTGCTTTTTTGGGCGTGCAGCAGAACGCTGAGTACATACTCGGCCACCGCAACGGCGTTACATCCGGCGGCTGAACTGTGCGCTATATTGTTAGCGTTTAAACAGGCCTTATCGATGTGATTGGTTCCAGCGGTGGCGGTAGTAACAAACTGAAGTTTGTTTGCATCTTTAAGCAGCTCGGGCGTTACCTTTGTGGTAGAGCGAAGGGCTAAAATATCGATATCAGCAAGGTCGCTTGCCACTAAATTTTGCCATGCGTAAGTGATTACCTCGCCTACGTTGTCAAGGTAACTCTCGCCAAATGGGATAGTGTCTTCAAGAAGTATTTTCATGGTTACAAGTTTACCCCAAAATAGGGCGATAGTAACCCAATTAGACGGGTAAACTTGTGCTCACGCTTAGCACTGCATGCGCTAGGCGTTTTTTTAATCGAACATTTTTCTCAAGGCTTGCTTTAATCAGAAAAACGTCGTTTTTTGTGCTTCTTTATTTAGGCGTCAAAGCCTGGGAAACGCCTTTCTACTCTGCGCTTTATACCAGGCCATGCCAACGAACCACCAGCCTGTTTAGTGACTTGGGCTGCCTGAGCTTTAATCCCCTGCAGTATTGCAGAGTGGATAGGAATAAGCTTTTGGCCTGTGGCCTGGGCTTTTAACTGAATTTCGCAGGCTCGCTGCATAATAAACATAAACAGAAATGCGTCGGCAATATTGTCTGCACAAGTTAGCAAACCATGATTGCGCAGGATCATAAATTGGGTATCGCCCAAATCTCTCACCAAGCGTACTTTTTCATCGGGATTCAAGGCGACGCCTTCATAGGAATGATAAGACAGCGACGCAAGCGGAAATAGCGATTGCTGTGAATAGGCCTGAAGCCCGTCTTCGAGTACCGATACAGCCACGCCCTCAGCAGTGTGAAGGTGCATGACGCACTTTGCATCATCACGGGCTTCGTGCACTGCACTGTGAATGGTAAACCCTGCAGGATTAATGTCGTACTCACTGTCCATCACTTTATTGCCGTGAAGGTCTACTTTTACCAAGCTAGATGCCGTTACCTCGTCGAACATCATTCCATATGGATTAATAAGAAAATGATGCTCTGGTCCGGGTACCCGAGCAGATATGTGAGTAAAAATAAGGTCGTCCCAGCCATACATGGCCACAGCACGATAACATGCGGCTAAATCTACACGGGCCTGCCACTCTTCTTCGCTCACCTGAGACTTTACAGATTCACTCATAACTCACCTCAAATAGTGTTGTAATTTTTTGCTACCTTACCCCTGAAAACCGGTATAGACTGTCGTAACAACGACATTGTAATAATTTTGTTAAATGGAACATTTTAAACCTGTACTGATAAGCTCTTCTTGGTTTTCTTCGCTACCTGAATATTTGCAAAATGAGCTATTAGGCAAAGTGCGACTTAAGCACTTTAAAGCCGGTCAACAGCTGCACGCTAAAGGCGAGGACGGCGTTGGTTTTTACGGAATATGCGAAGGTCGACTTCGTGTGACCACGATTGGCGTAGATGGCAGTGAGATGCTGCTTGCACTTTTAGGCCCAGGAACCTGGTTTGGCGAAATTTCTATGTTTGACAACCTTCCCCGCACCCACGATAATTTTTGCGAAACCGACAGTACCATTGCCGTTATCCCTAAAAATGCGTTTAACGAACTGCTGAAAAAATTTCCAGAACTGTACCCTTATTTCGCTAGGCTACTTTGCGCTAGGGTAAGAAGTGCCTTTCAGTTTATCGATTCAAGCACCGGGCTTAGTTTAAAGCATCAATTGGTAAAGCGACTGTTAATGTTAACCACCAGTTACGGGCAACACGTGCCTGAAAACAGCGCCATTACATTAACACTATCTCAAGAGTCATTGGCGCAAATGATAAATAGCTGTCGGCAAACCGTGAATCGGCTTTTAGGTGAGCTGCAGCAAGAAGGCCTCGTTTTACTACACTACGGTAAGATAACTATCCCCAACCCCGACAAACTGTTTCACGACTACAGGTTTAGGTAGTCGCTAAATAACGCAGTTTTTTATGGTTTATAAAAAATGGGGCATGAAAAATAGTGCATAAAAAAATCCCCCAAGACCGATTAAGCTCGTTGGGGGATTTTTATTAAGGCGTCTGAACTACAACATTGCTTTTATCAAAAGCACAAACCGTTTTAGCGGTTGTAGCGCTGCATAACTAAGGTAGCATTTGTGCCACCAAAGCCGAAGCTGTTAGACATAACCGTATTTAGCTGAGCGTCTCTTGCCTCAGTAACAATATCTAGGCCTTTGGCTGCGTCATCTAGCGTGTCGATATTGATTGATGGCGCGATGAAGTTGTTTTGCATCATAAGCAGGCTGTAAATAGCTTCGTTGACACCAGCAGCACCTAGCGCATGGCCAGTGAGAGATTTCGTTGCACTGATGGGCACGCCCGATGAGCCAAACACTTCCTGAATAGCCGCTAACTCTTTTACATCACCAACAGGCGTTGACGTGCCGTGAGTGTTTAGGTAGTCAATTGGACCGTCTACGTTTTGCATTGCCATCTTCATACAGCGAATAGCGCCTTCACCGGAAGGAGCGACCATGTCGAAGCCATCTGAGGTAGCGCCGTAGCCGGTTACTTCGCCGTAAATTGTCGCGCCACGAGCGAGAGCGTGCTCAAGCTCTTCAACAACAACCATACCGCCGCCACCAGAGCTAACGAAGCCATCTCGCGCTGCATCATAGGTACGAGAGGCTACCGATGGGTTGTCATTGTACTTTGAGCTGAGTGCGCCCATAGCGTCGAACTGACTCGAAAGTGACCAATGAAGCTCTTCACCGCCACCGGCAAACACTACATCTTGTTTACCAAGCTGAATAAGCTCTAGTGCGTTACCAATACAGTGTGCACTTGTGGCACAGGCTGATGCGATTGAATAGTTAACACCGCGAATTTTAAACGGTGTGGCTAAACATGCAGACACCGTAGACGCCATGCATCGTGGAACCATATATGGCCCTACTCGCTTAACCCCTTTTTCGCGAAGAATATCGGCAGATAGCACTTGGTTTTCAGAAGACGCACCGCCAGAGCCGGCAATAATACCTGTGCGATCATTTGAAATATCACTTTCTTCAAGGCCAGAATCTGCAATAGCCTGCTGCATAGCAACATACGCGTATGCAGCCGCATCACCCATAAAGCGCATGGCTTTGCGGTCGATGTGCTCTTTTAAGTCAATATCAAGATTACCCCACACCTGACTGCGCAGGCCCATCTCGGCGAACTGCTCTGAAAATGTGATCCCAGACTTACCTGCTTTTAGTGATGCAAGTACGTCCTCTTTATTTACGCCGATGCTCGATACAATACCGAGGCCGGTGATAACTGCTCTTCTCATAGTTTACCCTTTGCGTTGATGCGGCATATGTTAACGATTTTACGAGATAAAGTGGTCTGCTTTGCACTTCAACACAAAACCCTTTTTTATGAACACCTGTAACGGTTAAATCAAACCCCCGCACCTTGATTGTTAATGCGTTACTTCTATCGGTAACGCTGTCGCTGTGTAAACAGCTTGTTCTTAAGGTAGCATGAAACTTCGGCTTAGAATATCGCGCTGCCTCAACGCTTTAAGAAAATGAAAAAGCTTTCATTAACGCTTCTATACACGCTGCACATCACAATTTATTCAGCAATGGTTAACGCGCTTTAGATAAATTAAAAACTTTTACGGTAAAGTTTTTTGAGGCCTTGTAGAATATAGCCTTGGCAAGTGACGCCAATATGACACGTAGAAACACAACGAAATACATAGCTTAAGAAGAGGTTAGATAAGTAGTGAAGTCTAAACATGCGCAAGTTCATTTTAATGAAAACGGCATACCCATTGCCGATCATTTTGATGACGTTTATTTTTCTAACGACAGTGGCATTAATGAAACCCAGCATGTTTTTATAAAAGGTAATGACCTTCATCAGCGCTGGGCGTTATGGGATAAGCCACACTTTACTATTGCTGAAACCGGTTTTGGTACTGGTTTAAACTTCTTGGTAGCCATGCATGAATTTAAGCAGTTTAGGCAGGCAAACCCTCACCACCCTCTCAAGCGCTTATTTTTTATCACTACCGAAAAATACCCGCTACCAAAGGCCGATATTCAGCGTGCGTTATCAACGTTTCCGTCGCTACAGGCCGAAACAGAGGCATTAATAGCGCTGTATCCGATAGGGCTTGATGGGTGCCATCGGCTGCATTTTACTGCATTTGATACCACCCTAGACTTGTGGATAGGCGATGTGCATCAGTTACTTGGGCAATGGCATTCACCAGAAGAAGGTCTTGTAGATGCATGGTTTTTAGATGGGTTTGCGCCAAGTAAAAACCCTGACATGTGGACCGATGCCTTGTTTTCACAAATGGCTAGGCTGTCAAAAAATGACACCACATTTGGTACCTTCACGGCGGCGGGTATTGTAAAGCGTGGGTTGGCCAATGTTGGATTTGTGATAAACAAACGCGCAGGATTTGGTCGCAAACGAGATATGCTTACCGGTTATTTTCAACTTACATCGGCAAGTGAAAATGAAAACAATAATGTAGAAACGGCAGTACGGTCCTCACCTGAGTCTGAGTTACAACTCTCACCCCAGTCTTTACCTAAAGCTACACAAAAGAAGCACTCTCAGAAATTGCGACTGCCAGAGGGGCCTTACTATCGATATAACAACGCGCCCCTTAAAGAAGAACACCATGTGGTTGTGGTGGGTTCTGGGCTTGCGGCTGCAACAATGTGTTTGGCGCTAACCAAGCGCGATATTCGCGTAACGCTTTGCTTTGACGGCGATAGCCTAGCGCAAGGCGCTTCGGGTAATCCTCAGGGTGGCTTTTATCCTCAGCTTCATAGTGAAGCGAGTATCGCTAGTCGTTTGCAGGCTCACTGCTTCTTATATGCAAGAGATTATTACGACAGCGTTAACAGCAACATTCAATTGCAAACCAGCACCAAAACCATCACTAAAACAAACATCGAAGTAAACGAGCAAGAGCCCACAAAAGAAGAAAATAAATACGATTTTTGTGGCGTTATTCAGCTTAGATTTAATGACAAAGTGGGTGTACGACAAGCGAAATTGGTAAACGACGACGTGTGGCCTTCAGCGCTTATTAGGCACGTAGACAGTGAAGAAGTACGCCGTATCGCTGGGGTTGATTTACCCTATGAAGGTTTGTTTATTCCCAAAGGCGGATGGTTGTCGCCCCCGCAACTTGTTAGCGATATTATCGATTTGGCCAAGGCAACAGGAAAGCTAACGCTAAAACCCAACCATTGTTATGTGTCTCATACTAGCGATGGAAACGTTGAATTTACGCATGGTAAAAGCATAAAGGCAGATCATGTGGTGCTTGCATTAGGCGCAGGCGCCGTGGGCACAGATGCATTCGATAGTCTTCCTTTGCGGCCTGTGCGAGGACAGGTTGAAGCCATTGCATCACAACAACCTATTGACGCATTAAAAACAGTGCTTTGCCACAAAGGGTATATGACTCCTGCAATGGAAGGACGCCATGCACTGGGCTCTACCTATGTGAAAAATGATTTGGCCGTTGAGCCTCGCGAAGACGAAAGCGAGCAAAACCTCGCTACTCATGAACAGGCCCTTGCGAATACGGATATAGTGAGCCAATTAAAGCATGACGGTACGGCGAGAGCGGCGACGCGTCTTGGCTCGCCAGATCATCAGCCTGTTGTTGGCGCACTGCATAATTTTAAAACGCTAAAGCAAGAGTATGCCGATTTAGGCGTAGGAAAACCGTTTCAACAGGTGAGTACGTTACCGCAAAGCAATGTGTCTACATTAAGCTGCTTAGGCTCAAGAGGCCTCACTACTGCCCCACTGTTAGCCGAAGTATTGGTAAGCACATTATTAAGAGAGCCACTGCCGCTGAACAACGATTTACTTAATGCGGTTAACACCTCACGCTTTATGGTGCGTGAGGCCGTGCGAGGCGAGTTTTAAATTTACTCGTTGATGGATGATGGCGCTTCAACCCGCGCCATCTTATTTAGATCCATTACGATAAACGCTGGAATATACACATTTGCGCTGGCAACAATTTGCTTATTTTGCAGTGAAACGATCCTGGCATTCACTCTAACGCCTCTGTCGTCTTCGATGATGGTGCCCGTTACTACATGGTCCATCTCAACGCTTTTGGCCAAACGATTACCGCTTCGCGACATTACAAAGTCGCCCTGCGGCGTCACTGTTATGCCATCAGTCAATTTAAAATCGACGATGGCTAAGCCAAAATCTTGCAGTTCAGTAATTAAGTATTCAGACAATTGGTTGCCCAGCACTGTACTGTCGCTTAGCCCCGCATTTAAACGTACAAAACTCGCAATACCCACAGTGTGCTGCTGAGTGAGTCTTGTGGCGTTGCCCATTAGCTCCATCGCCAACTGCGACGCGTAATCGTTTAATGCTTTGTGGGTTTTAGCAGGAAAGAAACCTGAATGAATAGGATCTTTATACCCGGGGTTTACCGCAACATGTTGCTGATACTCTCTGTCTCTAGAGTCTGGGGTGTAAACCAGACCAGAGCGACTTGGTACCGAAACAGGCTCAGCATCATGGGTAATTTCACCGTCTTCGCCTAACCAAAATGAACCGATTGATTCCGTGCTTGAGCACCCCGTTAGTGCTAAAACGCTTGATACAGCTGCAATATAAAAAAACGCTGTTAGCTTCATCATTAGCCTCGGCTTAACTTCACACCATCACGCATGGAATTACTCTCACTACCATCGCTGGGTATAAGGGCATCGACAACATAAAATGGCACAAGCATTTGTGCGCTCGCCACAACCGCGCGAGACTCCATTCCCAAGATGCGAGCATTCACTAATACACCGCCTTGATGCTTAGTCATGGTGCCCGTTAATACATACTCAATAGGCAGGCTACTGCTGAGTTCGAGATAATCGCGGCTTAATACAAAGTCGCCACCCTCGGTAATGCGAATATACTCAGTAGCTTTAAAGTCGATAACCGGCACGCGAAACTTATGCAGCTCATGCACAAACGACTCAGCCATTTGTCGGCCAAGTAAATCCGTTTGCTGAAGGTCTGTGTCTAATAGCGCAAAATGCGTAACGCCAATGGCCGTTTTGTTGTTTACGTATTCCATATTAGCAATGAGATCTTGCGTCATATTCTTTACGTAATCGCCGATATGCTTGGTTAACGGACGGCCTTTATATGCACCCTGTACACTTGAGTACAGTGGCGGTTGACCAATAGCGCCGTAGGCATCCATCCCCTGCTCTTGTGTCTCGTCATCAGCTTTGCGCGACGCAACAGGCGCGCGATCTTCAGCCGTAATATCAATAACATTCATTGCTGGACGCGCAGGTACCTGTTCTGCTACTTCTTCGTCGCCCATCATCATAGAACAGCCGCTAAGGCTTAAAAACGATGCGGATAGAATATAGGCTACCGAGCTATTAAATTTTTTCATGGGCTTACCTTACACCTTCAGTTCTGTACAGCTTTCCATTGCGGGTTGTGACTTGCTCTTTTTGCCAAAAAATTTCCGCAGGAAAGAAGCGTGTAGCAGCAGCAACAACATCTTTATTTCGGGCATCAATAACGCGGGCATTTACCATGGCGCCAGACTCTTGGTACACCATAGTGCCGGTGATGTAAAAATCGACCCGTTCAATACCCGAGAGCTTTTCGATATCCCGTGTCAGGATCCTATCGCTTTCTTCACTAACAATTATATCGTTCGATAACTTAAATTCTTGAGTAGAAAAGCCTCTTTTTGTGGCCTCTGTCATCATTCCCTGTTCAAGCTGATGGCCGAGCAACATTAGAGGATGTTGGTGTTCAGCGTTATATTTCATTGTATCGACCGGAACAAAACCAACAACTGCGTAGCGAGATTGACGGGGTGTGCGCACATCTGAAAACAGCTCGTTGGCCAGCATGTATGTGTAATATTCCACATTGCCTAACGCAGAAATGGAGGGGTCTGACTGTATTCTCTGTGCATTGTCGTTACTTGACGATGAGCACCCCGTGACGGCAACGGCTATTGCAGCACTCATTGCAACAACTAGCGCAGCACTTCTGTATGCCTTGATGTTAAGCGGTTTAAACATAATACGTTTCCAAATAAAGCGCGGTTTCGAATAACGCCAGGTTTTAGTGTTATCAACCTGCCCGTCAAAAAAGCGGCAAGGATGGACTAAATCAGTACGTAATACCCTACTATTAACGTTGTGTAGCAAGTTTTACACCAAGGTTTTTACGCTTTTTGTTAGTGTGAACTGGCTCAAATGACATGCAGTGAGTGGGATAAAGGGCGGCCATGGTAATGACTATTCGCCAAGCGACATCGAAGTGAACAAAAAAGCGGAGAAAAAGGAACTGATTAGCGGAAGATATTTGCCGCCTAAAAGACGCAAAGACAGAATAGAATTACAAAGCCTCTTAGTAAAACTTCATCACAAAGCCTCTTAACAAAGCTTTTACAAAAACATCGTCACACAGCACATTGCGTTAGTATTGTATTGGCAATACTGAACAAGCATGTTGTTATGGTACCAACGCAAAGCGAATTCTATCGCTAGTGGAATTTCAACGCTTATACAGGCAATAAAGGATTTAACGAATGTCAAAAACAACGGTTAACTGGGGAATATTATCAACAGCGAGAATTGCCCATACATTTGCAAAAGACATTGCGCACTGTGAAAGCGCCAAGTTAGTGGCAGTAGGCTCTCGGCACCTCGATAGCGCGCAAGAATTTGCAGCAGCACACGATATACCTCATGCGTACGGCAGTTACGAAGGTTTACTCAACGACCCAGATATTGATGCCATATACATTGCCACTCCTCATACCCTTCATGCAGACAATGCGATAGCCGCACTTAAGGCGGGCAAACATGTGTTATGTGAAAAGCCAGCTACTACGTCTCCGGAAGAGTTAGAGCGTATTATAAGCGTGGCGAAAACAAAAGATCGGTTTTTCATGGAGGCAATGTGGACCTACTTCTTACCAGCAATTAATGAGGCGCTAGCGTGGGTTAACGCCGGCCGAATAGGCAAACTGCTTCACGTTAAAGCTAGCTTTGGATTTACCATGCCCTACTCTGCTACAAGTCGAGAGTATGCCCGTGAGTTAGGAGGCGGGTGCTTGCTAGATATGGGGATATACCCTATTGCTTTGGATGCGCTTTTTAATACAGATGATGCGCCCCCTGCTGTGCTAAACAGCGATGTAGCACCAAATGGCGCTGACAACGATGTACTTTGGATGTATCGATATAACGAAGTTGTGTCGGTGCTACACAGCAGTTTTAAAAGCAACTTAGGAAATGACGCGCTTCTTATAGGCACTGAAGGAACCATAAAGATACCGGACTTTTGGAAGGCAACAGAGTGCATACTCTATAAAGGATTAGAGGTAGAAGCGCACTTTTCGGATGAACGCAAAGGCAGTGGTTTTGAGTTTGAAATAAGCCACGCGTGTAAGCACATTTTAAATAAAACACACGAATCTGATATAATGCCCTTCTCCGTATCACGCAGGTTTCAAGAGCGTTTGCGCGGTGTTAGCGAGAATATAAAGCGTTAGGCCTGAAACTTGAAATAGCAAACTAAGGCGTACCAAGGCAAAAAATTTAACTGTATACAAACACAGTTAATGCAAATTTGATTTAAACGGAAAATAAAAGGGGCATTTTCCGTTTTTCGCCCATGAGCGTTTTATAAGAAAGCGTAGGATATTGATGCAAATGCAGTTACGTGCGAAAGTGGAATAATTACTTGAGTGATAGACGGAAATATTCCACCTTGCATAAAGGACTTTTTCCGTACATTAAATTGTTATACGCCAGAGATTGGAACCTGATGCTTTTATTACACGGAACAGCTGAGTTTACAGAAGAAAATGGACGTTTCGAAAAGGGAAAACGATATGCATTTAATATGTTTTCCAGAGATGAGAATTTAAAAGAAATAATCGAGGATGTTGCGCTTTATCTTGGCGATTTGGGCTGGAATGAAATTGACGTTAAAAAAACTGGAAAAGTGGCAAGTGATGCAGAAATTACAAAACCTTTGCTTCAGCAAGCCTTTAACTATGCTAAAGAGAACAGATTTAGTGTTATTACTTACCAAGATCCGGTAGATGAAGAATTGAAGCTTTAGGTATGGCGTATAACAAAAAAATTAAGTTCGCTCGCTGCGCGGGCTGGGACGCAAACATGTGGGCTGCTCACTTCGTTCGGATTTTAGCCCACATGCCTGCGCCCCTTATTTAAAGGTTATGTTTCAGGAGTAGAAATTAAATGAGATGGATGTTCTTAATATTATTAATACCTTTTCAAGCCCTTTCTTCGACCTGCATTGACACCGAAGATAAGAGCTTTATTTGGAATCAAAAGTATTCACATCTCGTTAGTGTAACTGCTTATTCATTGCCAGAAAGCTACACTGTCGAGATCGAAGCACCTTTAGAGATAGAAAGCTTTCCCTTTAAAATGATTGGGTTATTTATCGACAGTATGGATGATCCAACATTATTTACTATGCTCTATGCCAATCAAGTGGACGGAAAATATGTAGCTTGGTATTCGGTAAAACGAGAATTAATTAGAAAACAATATATTTTAGTAGATTATAGTGGTGAAGGTTGTGATGCCGTCGCGGTAACAAAGCAGGTTGTTTTTAGCTAAAAACATAACAAAAAAATTAAGTCACTCACTGCGTTCGCTG
Source organism: Alteromonas sp. 4NS20-0143 (assembly GCF_057542855.1). NCBI lineage: Bacteria > Pseudomonadati > Pseudomonadota > Gammaproteobacteria > Alteromonadales > Alteromonadaceae > Alteromonas > Alteromonas sp. 4NS20-0143. The sequence goes on along the minus strand of NZ_BAAJLR010000001.1, from coordinate 6,908 downwards.
GGACGCAAACACGTGGGCTGCTTCGCATTTTAGCCCACGTGTCTGCGCCCCTTATTTAAAAGTTAGGCGTCATTTACTTACAGCATTAAAAAGTAGTCTCAGCAGTGACATTACAGCATCAAGGCTGTTTCGCTAGGTTGTCTTTACGGCTTGCTTTTCCGGTAGTTTCAGCGGCTTTAGCAACGTGCTTTTTATCAACACCGAAACGCCAACATTCTGCATCACCACTTTTCTAAACTCGCTCTTTTATCCAGCAATGCCGTTAACATCTGGCATTTCGCACAGGGTTGTTTTATCTTAATTTCAATAATTTAAACACGCGGTCTATCTGGCTAGTGGTGGCAGCAAAGCTGCGTACTTTCAGTTGTACGCCTAACAAAACGCTGTTGGCACTCCCTCCGGTCGCTGGGACGCTAACACGGGGCCGCTTCGCGATTATAGCCCCATGTTAGCGCCCCAAAGCTTAGTGTTATGTTCTTCTATGAAAAATCATCACCTAATTGTTTTAACCAAATATCAAAACCTCATGGCACCTCATGAGAGAATATTGGCTAGGTGGTTAACGGAAGAGTGGGATGGAGAAGGTACAGAGTTACCAAATTGGTTACTGAACAAGATCTGGAATAAATATCCTTCAAATTGCTTAAATGACCCATCAGCTCTAGCAAGAAAACTGTTCCTCAAAATTATGGAGAACAACAGGGGTGAAATATCTCTTCGTGAAAAACGAACATAACAAAACGCTGTTGGCACTCCCTTCGGTCGCTGGGACGCTAACACGTGGGCTGGCTCGCTTCGCTCGGATTTTAGCCCACGTGCTAGCGCCCCAAAGCTTAGCGTTAGGCGTCATTTACTTACAGCATTAAAATGTTGGTTCAGTTGTGACATTGCAGCATCAAGGTTGTTTCGCTAGGTCGTGTTCGCGGCTAGCTTTCTCGGTTGTTTCAACGGCTTTAGCAACGCGCTTTTCATCAACATCGCAACGCCAACATTCAACATCACCAGCTTTCTAAACTCGCTCTTTTATCCAGCAATGCCGTTAACATCTGGCTTTTCGCACAGGGTTGTTTTATCTTAAATTCACTAATTTAAATATGCGGTCTATTTGGCTAGTGGTGGCAGCAAAGCTGCGTACGTTCAGTTGTACGCCTAACAAAACGCTGTTGGCACTCCCTTCGGTCGCTGGGACGCTAACACGGGGCCGCTTCGCGATTATAGCCCCATGTTAGCGCCCCAAAGCTTAGTGTTATACGTGTAATTGGAGTCAATGATGCCTCATAGATTATTCGCAGCCCTTTTGTTGATAAGTTTCAGTACTTGTGTAAATGCAGAAAAGCTAAATAATTATGAGCTAGATTTACTCAACTCCCAATACTTGAAAAGTAAAACCGCTTTCTCTTTGGTAAATGCTCAAAAGCACCTAGTTGATGGAAAGTGGAATACATATGTGCGAGTAATGGTTAATCCTCGACTTTCGACGAAAAGAATATGTAAGAGTAATATCGCAGATTTAGAATTTGAATATCTCGAAAACGATGTACCCAATTATAAGTACCCTAAGGACCATCTTAAATCGACCATGGTATGGATTCTTGATATCAACGAAAGTGCCTGTAAAAGCTATGCATATGGCAAAAAAACGATAGCGAGTAATTTAATACCTGAACGAGATCTATTTAATATTTTGAGAAATAAAACAGCTTTAGTTGAGAGTGCACTTTTAAAGAAACCTAAACTTCATCCTGTTTTTACAGCGTATTTAAAAGCCAATAAACTAAAGGTTTCCAGTTTAGAAATCATAACAAATCGAATGAATGACAATGTGTATAGTGCTCAAATTGATTTCGGTATACAGTGTCATGGACTATCTGTTTATTTCGAGATAGAAAAAGAACAATTTGTCGTAGAAAGTGTTTTTGAGGTTGTGTGTTAACACGTATAACAAGTAACTCAAACGGACGCTAAACAGTTGGCTAGCTTCGTTCCTTGCAATTTTAGCCAACTATTTCACGCCGCTTAGTAAGGCGTTATATGCTAAATGGTGTTTAACTCATGGAAGAATATTTCGCTGGCCTAAGAAGAATCAAGCTTCGTTCTGACAACGTGCACGCCGCTCGTTGGCCTTGCTTTTATATGGCATCAATTGGAATCTTTCTTGGTCTTTTATTTCCACCATTAGGCTTAATTGCGCCGCTATCTATCTACCTGTTTTCCTTCTTAATGTTTCGATTGTCGTTATCTACTTGCCCGCGTTGCAATAAACGTTTTTATTCCTTGTTAAACATCGTATTCAACGGTAGTTTTTATTCAAAATCAGGAATGTGGGCTGTCTCATGTAATTCATGTGGCTTAAAGTTAAGCGAACTTCCAGAGATTGAGGAAGTTATCATCAAGTCCCACAAAGACGAGTGGTTTAAATGAGCAACGCATATAACAACTCAATCAATTCGCTCACTACGTTCGCTGGGACGCATACACGCGGGGCGGCTTCGCCATTATGCCCCACATGTCTGCGCCCGTTATTGAAAAGTTAGGTGCCCAAGAAAGACTTTTGAATTCAATAAAAATTTTAGCTATATCTACTTTGATATCCCTGACTGGATGCACCACCGGTCAACTTTATTATGTTGATGCCCAAGGTAATAATATACTCGGTTGTGACGTTGAGTTCGTTGGTTTACCAAGCGTCGATAAATACGCTGTTGAATACGCACTGAGCTTATGTGCAAAAAGTATTGTTAAAAAAGGTAATACAATAAACGACACTCATCTGCTATCAGTTGATACATCTATACCCGATGCTCCATGCGGTAAAGCTTGGACGCATCCCATCGCGAAGAAGCAGTTTAAAGATGGTTACCTTTCAAACAAAGAATATGGCTATATTGTCGCGCACATTGATTTAGGGATGGCAGTTTTAAATGAGTGCACCTAACAAAAAAATTAAGTTACTCACTTCGTTCGCTGGGACGCATACACGTGGGCTGCTTCGCATTATAGCCCACGCGTCTGCGCCCCTTATTTAAAAGTTATTTGCCAAGGAGGATATTTTGAAACCTACTATGTATCTATTACTTGCCTTCAGCAGTATAGGTGTGTCTGCAGAGACGTTTTATCCATTGCCCAATTTGAGTGAGTCTTGCATGATTGAAGTCGATTCTTATGAATCTAAAGTCAAAAAGGATGTTCGAGACTACATTTTTGGAATTCAGTTGGATTCTGTAACAACTTTAATGCAAATAAGGCGTTCGTCTATTGATGAAGGCTTTATCTCAATTCAAAAAGAAATAGACGAAAAGCTTTTAGAACACCTAAATCTGATGATATCAATCCCTAGCGTGAGTGGACGTAATTTAACGGTTTTAAGGTCTATTAAAAATGAACTCACAACGTATCCATTGGAAGTGTCTGAGTCAGAAATCTTAGATTTGAATAGTCGTTTAAATTCTTTGGGCGTTTGAGAATTGGCAAATAACAAAGCATTAAAGCGGACAAAAATAAAGAGCGATTTTCGCCGCTTAATGCGGTGTTAGGTGCTTGGAGAAAATATGGATATCACATCTTCGAAAAATATTGCATTTGCTATTTTTACTTTAGCCCCAGTACCGTTACTAGCTTGTGTTGTTTGTATTTTACTCTTTATTGTTTCACTCTTTAACAGTGGAAAGTATAACTTCAAAACTGTAGGTAAGTTTTGTTTTAAGAGTATTCTATATCAAGCTATTTTTTTAGCTTGTGTTGTAGGATTACTAGCAATCCTCTGGGCCATTCAGCAAATCAAAGTTATCCCATTAATTTTATTACTTCCTATATCAACATTGTTTTCCTTATTTGTTTTCGTAAAAATTTGCTGGAGCGGCAGAAATGACATACGCACCTAACAAAAAAATTAAGTCGTTCCCGTTGGTCACTGGGACGCATACACGTGGGCTGCTTCGCATTCTAGCCCACGCGTCTGCGCCCCTTATTTAAAAGTTAGGTGCTAAAAGGAAAAATTATGAAATCATGGAATGAATTAACTAATTTACAACGCGCAGTTATCGGCATCGCAATGGTTGTTGCGGCGGCATTTTTGCCAGAGATAGCCTTCTTAGTTCAATTAGGCGGGATGGAAGTCGCATTTGCTCTCGTTTTTGCTAGCCTTGCTCCACTCATTTCTTGGTTCTCAACTAAATACCAAGCAGCTAATGAATGTTTAAAAACATCAGTAGTAGCTTTTAGGCATAGTGCGTCTGCTAAACCTTCCGTCTTTTTTGTTCAAGCTTCTTTTTGTGCCGTAGCACTTCTATTTACAAGTTCGGGCTTATTGGCTTTTTACTTTTTTATGCCTAGTATGCTGTTAAATGGGGTCTTGGCGTGAGCGCACCTAACAACCCAATAAACGCACTCACTACGTTCGCTGGGACGCAAACATGCGGGGCGGCTTCGCCATTATGCCCCACATGTCTGCGCCCGTTATTGGAAAGTTAGAAGGCGTCAGCCTTAACTGCGTTTGGCTTTATAAAAATACCAGTTCAACTACCCTCACCTGTTGTCTCCAACATCGCCCGAGCACTGGTAGTTTTAATGTCACCGCGCTTACTTCAAAGGTTGCGCAATAGGCGCTTTACCGCCAAGTTCTTATTCGAGGCCAGCAAGCGCCATTGCGTTTGTTAGTTCGTGTGGCGGTTTGCTTCAGTCAAATCACCTACATCACTTCATTGGCATTTTGCTTGTTTGTGTTAATAATCAGTCGTATGCTGGCTTTATTAGTTTTTAAACATGCCAAGGGAACAGGCTCTGCTTCTAACAAAGCGCTCAAGTTCACTCCCTTCGGTCGCTGGGACGCTAACACGCGGGCTGACTCACTTCGTTCGGATTTTAGCCCACGCGCTAGCGCCCCTTAGCTTAAAGTTATAAGTCAATGGAATAACTTTTGATGTCAGAGCTTTTTAATACAATCCTCGTCGTGGTTATATGCTGTTTAGCCACTGCTCACATCAATGGCCTTTTTTCTATTTCCAGAAAATCACCAAGTGTTATTTGGTTAAAATCAAAACATACCGCTGTAGTGGTTTCGCTTACAGTTCTTTTTATTGTCGTTGCTATAACTAAAATTTTGCTTTTACTTGAGTAATCTAGGAAGGTTGTTTTCAAAAATGACTTATAACAACCCAATTAACACACTCACTGCGTTCGCTGGGACGCATACACGCGGGGCGGCTGCGCCATTATGCCCCACATGTCTGCGCCCGTTATTGGAAAGTTAGGCGTCATTTTCTTACAGCATAAAAAAGTAGGTTTAACTGTGACACTCCAGCATCAAGGTTGTTTCGCTAGGTTGTCTTTGCAGCTTGCTTTTTCGGCAGTTTCAACGGCTTTAGCAACGCGCTTTTCATCAACACCGCAACGCCAACATTCTGCATCCGCAGCTTTCTAAACTCGTTCTTTTATCCAGCAATATCTTTAACATCTGGCATTTCGCACAGGGTTGTTTTATCTTAAATTCAATAATTTAAACACGCGGTCTATTTGGCTAGTGGTGGCAGCAATGCTGCGTACGTTTCTTTGTACGCCTAACAAAACGCTGTTGGCACTCCCTCCGGTCGCTGGAGACGCTAACACGTGGGCTGGCTCGCTTCGCTCGGATTTTAGCCCACGTGCTAGCGCCCCAAAGCTTAGCGTTATGTGCTACCAAAATAATCAAAAGTAGAAGGAACTATTCATGAATATCAACGCGACACTTTTCGGTCAAATCGTAATCATTTTAGCTATATTGATGGCAATAGCTGGCTATTATCTAGGAAAGCGTAAAACCACAACACCTGTGTTAACCTCCGTGATTGCTTTTTTCACGGCTTTCGTCCCGCCCATAGCACTAATATTTTTAATTGTGTTGGTTCTTAAAAAAGATGTAAAAGAAAACACTGTCGTTTCATGAACGCACCTAACAACCCAATCAACACACTCACTTCGTTCGCTGGGACGCAGACATGCGGGGCGGCTTCGCCATTATGCCCCACATGTCTGCGCCAGTTATTGGAAAGTTATACGCCTCTAGATAAATCAAAGTTTTAAAAGGAATTTTGTATGATTAAAAGATTACTCCCATTGCTACTAATAAGCTTTTCTTCATGGGGTTCTGTTATCCCTGCAAGCCCTCACATTTATGTCGAAGGGTATGCAGAAAAGAAAGTAAAACCCGAGATCATAGTCATTAGCTCATACATCGAGCACCATGATGCAGACGCATCGCTCGCTAAGTCGGAAGTGGACAAAAAGTCTAAAACCCTCATCACTGCAGCAAGAGAGATTGGAATCTTGCGAGAGGATATCAAAACCACACCTTTACAAATTTCTCCACACTATGAGTACAAGGACAGAGAAAGAATTGACAAAGGCACTAGTGTCTCAAGAAATATCGATATAACACTCAGAGACATATCTTTATATCATCAACTTAATCAAGTTTTAGTAGACTCTGGTATATCAGGTAAGCTGAATGCTGAAGTCAAAGTTGTTAATCCTAGGGAAGTTAAAAAAGAAGTTTTGTTCGAAGCTTTAAAAGATGCCAGAGAAAAAGCAGAACAACTTGCGAATTTGAATGGAAAAAAAATTAAGGACGTTCACTCTGTTTCAGAGTTCAAAACGAGGGACGAAAGCTCATATGACTTGATACCTACTCAAGGAATTTATGGCCAATCATCAAATTATGCATCTGTTCAAACAAGAAATCGTGTACCACCACCTCCACCAGGTGCGATATTTGAAATAGGTGAAATGATAGCGTCTGCGACTGTCTATGTTGTATTTACTATTGAGTAAGGCGTATAACAAACAAATTATGGCACTCGCTATCGCTCGCTGGGACGCAAACATACAGGCGGCTTCGCCATTGTCGCCTGCATGTATGCGCCCCATATTTGGAA